>NZ_JBIVXF010000005.1:427625-553627 GCF_044769045.1 Streptomyces sp. NPDC090741
CCCGGCGACGGGCACGCGGCGCCGGAGCAGCCGGCTCCTCCGCAACCGGAGCGGCCGGAGCGGCCGGAGCAGCAGCCTCCACGACGACCTCGGCGGCAGCCGGAGCCTCAGGGGCGGCCACGGCGCGGGTGGCCCGGCGACGGGCACGCGGCGCCGGAGCAGCCGGCTCCTCCGCAACCGGAGCGGCCGGAGCGGCCGGAGCAGCAGCCTCCACGACGACCTCGGCGGCGGCCGGGGTCTCCGGAGCAGCCACGGCGCGGGTGGCCCGGCGACGGGCACGCGGCGCCGGAGCAGCCGGCTCCTCGGCAACCGGAGCGGCGGGGGCAGCAGCCTCCACGACGGCCTCGGCGGCAGCCGGAGCCTCAGGAGCAGCCACGGCGCGGGTCGCACGACGGCGGGCACGCGGCGCCGGAGCAGCCGGCTCCTCGGCAACCGGAGCGGCAGGGGCAGCAGCCTCCACGACGGCCTCGGCGGCGGCCGGGGTCTCAGGGGCGGCCACGGCGCGGGTCGCGCGGCGGCGGGTACGGGCCGGGGCGGCGGCCGGAGCGGCCTCCTCGGCGGCGGGGGCGGCCGGAGCGGCCTCGGCCTCGGTCACCGCTGCGGGTGCGACGGCCGTCGCACCGGGCGGTCCGGCGGGTCGCGACGCGGCACGGCGACGCCTGCGCGGAGGCAGGTTGTCGCTCGGGCTGCCGCTGTCGGCGCCACCGGTGGTGTTGTTGGTTTCGTTGTTGAGCATGCGGGCGGTTCTCCCGTCACGCTCCCGGGCGCCGCGGCTGACTTCCGGTCCGGCACGGTTCCGCGCGATCAGCGCGGACCCGGCCTCCGGGGCGCGGTCGCCACACGGGAGCTCTAGTCCATGGCCGCCGGTTCCGTACGTCTTGTCCGTACGGCCTGGCGGAAGTCTTCAGGTCAGTGCGCGGCCCGACCCAGGTGGCTCCGAGTGCCAGGGCTGCGCGACGACGACGTTCCCTACGCGGCGGGACCTTCCGGCGCCTTCGCGTCGGCTGCTACGGCGGCCGTGGGTAGGGCGGCCGTGACAACCTCGCGGTCGGGCGCGAGCGGGTCGGTCACCGTGCCGGACTCCTCGTCGAAGAGCCCCTGCGCCAGCCTGGTCACCGCTGCGGGGACCGGCGGCGCCAGGTCGGCCACAGCTTGGAGACCGGACAGGACGTCGTCGGGTCGAACGGCAGGTGTCAGATGCCGAACAACCAGCCGCAGTATCGCACAGGCATTGTCCGGCGTCCTATCAGCCGGCGCGGGAACCGCTTCGAGGCTGACCACGGCGGACCGGGTGTCGAAGGTGCGGATGCCGTTCTTGGTGCGGCGCTGCACCTCCACCGCCTCGGCGGCGAGGAAGGCCTCGACCGCCCGCTGGGCGTCGGCGCTCTCCACGCCCTCCAGTCGCAGCTCCCACACGGAAGCGGTCAGCCGGTCGGCGAGCCCGGAGGTACGGGCCTCGACCGCCTCGGTGATGTCGAGCCCGGCCGGCATCGACTCGTCGAGCAGCTCGCGGAGCTTCTCCGGGTCTCGGGGCTCCGCGAGGGCGATCTCCAGGTACTCGGCCTCGCTGCCGGTGCCGGTCGGCGCGGCGTTCGCGTACGACACGCGGGGGTGCGGGGTGAAGCCGGCCGAGTACGCCATGGGCACCTCGGCGCGGCGCAGGGCCCGCTCGAACGCGCGCTGGAAGTCTCGGTGGCTGGTGAACCGGAGGCGGCCGCGCTTGGTGTAGCGCAGTCGGATGCGCTGCACCACCGGTGCGGGGGGCGGGCCTTCGGGCTGTCGCTTGCCCAGTGGTTCTTCTCCTTGTGCGGGGCTCCGCGGCTCGCGCGTCGCCCTGAGGTCTGGTGAGCCGGCGGGCCACGCCGTGCCCTCCGGCTCATCCCTGCTTGTGCAGGGAGCGCTCGGGGGCGGGCGGGTTGCTCTCGGCTGTCGTACTACCCAGAGTACGCGCCTGTGACCTCGCCGGTTCCCGGCCGGGCCCCCCGAACAGCGCCCTTCGCACCTCGGCCCGGACCTCGCGGACGGTGCTGCGGACGATGCGCCACACGTCGCGTACGACATGTCCGACAGGTGTCAGCACGTGCCGGTACACCTGCGCCGCGGGCCATCCGACGAGCACCCACCCGGCCAGCCGGACTGCGCGCCACACGGCCCGCACGATCCGCCCGGCGACGTGCCAGGCCCAGACGAGCACCTGCCCGAGCGGCACGAGCACGTACCGCCACAGCCCCAGCCCGACGGGCCGCAGCACGTACCGGTAGGCGACGGCCCCGGTCCACGCCAGTGCCCGCCCGACCGGGGTGAGCACGTACTGGTAGACCACCGCGCCGACCCACGCCAGCCCGCGCCCGGCCCAGGCCAGCGCCTCACCGAGCGGACGCAGGAGGTACGCGTACAGGAACCGCCCGAGGGGAGCGACGAGGTACGCGTACACGGGCTGGACCAGATACCGCCACAACCCGACCCAGGGCCAGACGAACACCAGCTTGAGCAGCACCGTCAGCACCCGGCCGATGCCGCGCAGCACGGGCTGGAGGACGTACACGGAGAAGGGCCCCAGCACATGCCGCTGAGCGGCCCGCCCGAACGCGGCGAGCAGATCCCAAACCACCCGTACGGGCAGTACGACGATCAGCGCCACGATCTTGACGGGCACCCGGATGACGCCCACGAGGCAGCCCTCGCCACCATCCGCGGGTTGCCGCTTGTCGAGTTCCATACCCCTGAGGACACCCAAAACCCCCCGACCGTTGCGGCGGGGGGTCAGGTCGGGCGTGTGTTACTTCACCACCGTCAGGGGGAGGAGCTTCTTGCCCGTGGGGCCGATCTGGATGTGGGTGTCCATCTGCGGGCAGACGCCGCAGTCGAAGCACGGGGTCCAGCGGCAGTCGTCGACCTCGGTCTCGTCGAGGGCGTCCTGCCAGTCCTCCCAGAGCCAGTCCTTGTCGAGACCGGAGTCCAGGTGGTCCCAGGGCAGGACCTCCTCGTACGTGCGCTCGCGCGTGGTGTACCAGGCGACATCCACCCCGTAGGCCGGCAGCGTCTTCTCCGCGGCCTCCATCCAGCGGTCGTACGAGAAGTGCTCGCGCCAGCCGTCGAAACGGCCGCCCGACTCGTACACGGCGCGGATGACGTCGCCGATGCGGCGGTCGCCGCGCGAGAGGAGGCCCTCGACGATGCCCGGCTTGCCGTCGTGGTAGCGGAAGCCGATCGAGCGGCCGTACTTCTTGTCGCCGCGGATCTTGTCGCGCAGCTTCGTCAGGCGCGCGTCCGTCTCCTCGGCCGACAGCTGCGGCGCCCACTGGAAGGGGGTGTGCGGCTTCGGCACGAATCCGCCGATCGACACCGTGCAGCGGATGTCGTTCTGGCCGGAGACCTCGCGGCCCTTGGCGATGACGTTGACCGCCATGTCGCCGATCTGGAGCACGTCCTCGTCGGTCTCGGTCGGCAGGCCGCACATGAAGTACAGCTTCACCTGGCGCCAGCCGTTGCCGTACGCGGTGGCCACCGTCCGGATCAGGTCCTCTTCCGAGACCATCTTGTTGATGACCTTGCGCATGCGCTCGGAGCCGCCCTCGGGGGCGAAGGTCAGACCGGAGCGGCGCCCGTTGCGGGTCAGCTCGTTCGCCAGGTCCACGTTGAACGCGTCCACGCGGGTCGACGGCAGGGACAGGCCCACCTTGTCGTCCGTGTAGCGGTCCGCGAGGCCCTTGGCGATCTCGGCGATCTCGGTGTGGTCCGCGGAGGACAGCGAGAGGAGGCCGACCTCCTCGAAGCCCGTCGCCTTGAGGCCCTTCTCCACCATCTCGCCGATGCCGGTGATGCTTCGCTCCCGCACGGGGCGCGTGATCATGCCGGCCTGGCAGAAACGGCAGCCGCGGGTGCAGCCGCGGAAGATCTCGACGGACATCCGCTCGTGGACGGTCTCGGCGAGCGGGACCAGCGGCTGCTTCGGGTACGGCCACTCGTCGAGGTCCATGACCGTGTGCTTGGACACGCGGTACGGGACGCCCGACTTGTTCGGCGCGACGCGCGCGATGCGCCCGTCGGGCAGGTAGTCGACGTCGTAGAAGCCCGGCACGTAGACCTGGCCGGTCTTGGCCAGGCGGAAGAGGACCTCTTCGCGCCCGCCCGGACGGCCCTCGGCCTTCCACGTGCGGATGATCTCGGTCATGTCGAGGACGGCCTGCTCGCCGTCGCCGATGACCGCGCAGTCGATGAATTCCGCGATCGGCTCGGGGTTGAAGGCCGCGTGGCCGCCCGCGAGGACGATGGGGTGGTCGACCGTACGGTTCCTGGCCTCCAGCGGGATGCCCGCCAGGTCCAGCGCCGTGAGCATGTTCGTGTAGCCCAGCTCCGTGGAGAAGGACAGGCCGAACACGTCGAAGGCGCCCACGGGGCGGTGGCTGTCCACGGTGAACTGCGGCACCTTGTGCTCGCGCATCAGTTCTTCGAGGTCCGGCCACACGCTGTAGGTGCGCTCCGCGAGCACGCCCTCGCGCTCGTTCAGCACCTCGTAGAGGATCATGACGCCCTGGTTGGGCAGCCCGACCTCGTACGCGTCCGGGTACATGAGCGCCCAGCGGACGTCACACGAATCCCACGGCTTGACGGTGGAGTTGAGTTCACCGCCGACGTACTGGATGGGCTTCTGCACATGCGGGAGCAGAGCTTCGAGCTGTGGGAAGACCGACTCGGACATCACGCGACTTTCGTGAAGCTGGCAGGGGGCGACTCTCAAGCGTAACCCGAGGCGCAGCCGCCTCCTGCCGCCATGATCGCCGCCTAGGAGCCGAGCTCCGCCCGGAGCGCGGGGTAAGCGGCTTGCCCCCATACGTCCGGAAGCTCCCGCTCACCCTGTGCGGCCAGGGCTTCCTCACGGGCGTAGAGCACTCCCCAGGTGAAAGCGGACTCCCCGGCTCCGGCCGCCTGGACGCCGATGCCGCGCAGGGCCTCGCGGGCGACGACGCTGTCCTGGTGGTCACCGAGCAGGCTCTGGACCGATTTCATGGCCTTGGCCAGCTGTTTTGCCGGTTTGCCGAGCTCGGGGGTGGCCGCCTCCGCCGCGTAGCGGGCGCGTTTGGCGGCCTTGCGGGCCTCATGGAGGGCCAGGTCGCGGGGTTCGCCCGGATCCAGGTCGAGGGCGCCGGCGACCCGGGTGGCGAGCCGTTCGTAGTCCTTGAGGACGGCCTTGGGCAGGGCCTGGGCGGCCGGCTTGGCCGCGCCGGGGAGCAGGGGCGGGTCTGCCAGCAGCGCGTCGAGGGCGTCGAGCAGGGCCGCGTACCGCTTGGCGTCGAGCGCGGCGAGCGCGTGGCGCCGGGTCGCCGAGCGGCGGGCGTTGTTCCACGTCCGCAGGCGGCCGCGGACGGGCCCGACCACGAGGGTGCGGGGGAGCTCGGTGACGTGGGTCTGGATGCGGTCGAAGAGGACTTCCTGGTCCCGGTCGAGACCGAGCTCGGCGGCCAGCCAGCGGAGCTCCTCGCCGAGCGGGTCGGTGGCGGCGCGGTCGAGGACCTTGCGGTACGTCTTGAAGGCGCTGCGCATCCGGCGGCAGGCGATCCGCATCTGGTGGACGGAGTCGGGCAGGCCGCGCCGGACGGCGGGGTCCTGGGCGACGAGCGCGTCGCGCTGTTCGCCCAGGTACGAGAGGACCAGCGCGCCCGCGGTGCCCTCGGCGGCGGCGGGCCCGGGCCGGGCCGGCGGCTCGGTGCCCGTCTCGGTGAGGGCGCGGGCGAGTTTGGAGGGGGCGTCGGAGACCTTGAGCCCGGCTTTGCGGAACTTCTTCTCGACGGCGTCGAGGAGCGCGGGGTCGACGCCGTCGGCGAGTTCGACCTCGACCTCGGTCCAGGCCGCGGCGGCCTCGTCCCGTTCGGCGCGGACGGCGTCGGTGGAGAGCTCCGCGAGGAGGGCGCCCTCGGCGTCGAGGAGGTGGGTCAAGCGGCGTGAGGAGACCAGCCGGACCTGCGGTTCCAGGGCGAGGTCGCGGACGCGGGAGCGGACGAGGGCGGCGAGGGCGCGCGGGACGGTGTCGCTGAGGGGGGCGGTGACCTCGTCGCGCACGCCCGGGGAGACGGGCAGTTTGAGGTGCCAGCCGGCGTCCGCGCCGCCGGTGCGCCGCCGCAGGGTGAGGCCGTCTGCGGCGAGCCGCTGGTCGGGGGTGTCGTAATAGACCGCGTCGAGGTCGACGGTGCCCTGGTCGGCGACGGCCGCGATCGCGGCCGTGCCGGTCAGGTCCGGGACTCCGCGGCGCGCGGCCTTGCTCGTCGTGAACTCGAATTTGCGCTCGATCTCGCGTTTCGTGTCCGCCATGCATCGAACTTAGTCCTGAACGGATCACCACGGCAGGGTGAACGGGGGAATCGACGGCGGAACCGGCCGAAGATCGGCCCCGCTAGGCCGACATCGGCCGTTGCACCCTGATCGATTGCAGCAGTCCGACCGCCACCCACACCGCGAACATGGAGGAGCCTCCGTAGGAGACGAACGGCAGCGGGAGCCCCGCCACCGGCATGATCCCGAGGGTCATCCCGATGTTCTCGAAGGCCTGGAAGGCGAACCAGGCGATGATCCCGGCGCACACGATCGTCCCGTACAGCTCGGTGGTCTCCCGGGCGATCATGCAGGCTCGCCAGAGGATGATGCCGAGCAGGACCAGGATCAGCCCGGCGCCGAGGAAGCCCAGCTCCTCCCCCGCCACCGTGAAGACGAAGTCGGTCTGCTGCTCGGGCACGAACTGGCCGGTGGTCTGCGAGCCCTTGAAGAGCCCGGAGCCGGTCAGTCCGCCGGAGCCGATCGCGATCCGCGCCTGGTTGGTGTTGTAGCCGACGCCGGCGGGGTCGAGTTCGGGGTTGGCGAACGCCGCGAAGCGGTTGATCTGGTACTCGTCGAGCACGCCGAGCTGCCAGATCAGGATGGCCCCGGCCGCGCCGGAGGCCATCAGCCCCACCACCCAGCGGTTGGAGGCGCCGGAGGCGAGCAGGACGCCGAGCACGATGACGACCATGACCATGACGGAGCCGAGGTCGGGCATCAGCATGACGATGCCCATCGGCGCGGCGGCCAGGCACAGCGCCTTGACCACGGTGCGGTGATCGGGGTGGACGAGGTCGCCCGCGTCCACCCGGGTGGCCAGCAGCATGGCCATGACCAGGATGATCGTGATCTTCACGAACTCCGAGGGCTGGAGCGAGAACCCGCCGCCGATCACGATCCACGCGTGGGCGCCGTTGATGGTGGCGCCGAGCGGGGTGAGCACGGCGAGGATCAGCACCAGGGAGAGCCCGTACAGGACCGGCACGGCGCCGCGCAGGGTGCGGTGGCCGAGCCAGACGGTGCCGATCATCAGCACGAGGCCGATGCCGGTGTTCAGGGCGTGCCGGACCAGGAAGTAGTACGGGTCGCCCTGGTTGAGCTGGGTGCGGTTGCGGGTCGCCGACCACACCAGCAGGGCGCCGATGAAGGACAGGGCGAGCGCCGAGAGGAGAATCGGCCAGTCGAGCCGGCGCAGCACCGAGTCGCGCGAGGTCAGCTTGGCCATCGCGCCGCGCTCGGGCGCGTACCGGGATACGGAGAACTTGTTCGCGGTCTGCATCGGGGTCTCAGTCCTGCCGCGTGGCGGGCGGGGCGGGGGGACCGGCGAGCGCGGGGGGCGCCAGTTCCTCCGGGGACGGGGGCACGTACGGCTTGATGTCGGGGGCGTCGATGGAGCCGTCGGGCCCGATGGTGGGGAGCTTCGCCTCCGGCTTGAGCAGGAAGGCCTTTTCGGTGTCCTGCTTGCCGGCCATGGTCAGACCGTAGATGGCGTTGTAGATGTTGCGGACGGCGGGGCCGGAGGCACCCGAACCGGTACCGCCCTGGGAGATCGTCATCACGATCGTGAAGTCCTCGGTGTACGTGGCGAACCACGAGGTGGTCTGCTTGCCGTAGACCTCGGCGGTGCCGGTCTTGGCGTGCATGGGGATCTGCTTCTGCGGCCAGCCGCCGAAGCGCCAGGCGGCGGTGCCGCGGGTGGCGACGCCCTCCAGGGCGGCGTTGATCTTGCGGCGGGTGGTCTCGGTCATGGGCAGCTTGCCGTGGGACTGCGGCGGGATCGGCTCGACGTGCTTGCCGTCGGCGCTGATGACCGCCTTGCCGATGGTCGGGTTCCACATGGTGCCGCCGTTGGAGATGGCCGCGTAGATGGTCGCCATCTGGATCGGGGTGACCAGGGTGTCGCCCTGTCCGATGGAGTAGTTGATGGCGTCACCGGCGCGCATGAGGTTGCCTTCGAGGCAGTTCTCGTACGAGAGCAGCTCGACGTAGGTGCCGCCCTTCTTCCCGGTCTTGCACCACATGTCCTTGTTGGCCTTCCAGAACCTCTGCTTCCACCCCCGGTCGGGGACCCGGCCCTTCTCCTCGCCCGGCAGGTCCACGTTCGTCTCGGCACCGAGGCCGAACTGGTGGGCGGTCTTGTAGAAGATCTCGGCCGGGGGCTTCTTCGGGTGGAGCCCGCCGTCCTTGATCCACTGCTGGTGGCCGAGGGCGTAGAACACGGTGTCGCAGGAGACTTCGAGGGCCCGGCCCAGCGTGATGGAGCCGTGGCCCTGGGACTCGAAGTTCTTGAAGACCTGGCCGCCGATGGCGTACGAGCTCGGGCAGGGGTACTCCCCGTCGAAGTCGTATCCGGCGTTGACCGCGGCCGCGGTCGGGATGACCTTGAAGATGGAGCCCGGGGCGGCCTGGCCCTGGATCGCCCGGTTCATCAGCGGGACGTTGGCCTCCTTGGCGGTCAGCTTGGCGTAGTCCTTGCCGGAGATCCCGCCCACCCAGACGTTCGGGTCGTACGTGGGCATGGAGGCCATGGCCACGACCCGGCCCGTCTTCGACTCCAGGACGACCACGGCGCCGGCGTCGGCCTTGTACGGGACTCCGGTGTTGCGGTCGATCTGCTTGCGGGCCTCGACCATGGCCGCGTTCAGCTCGAATTCGGCGACGCCCTGGACGCGGGCGTCGATGCTGGTCACGAGGTGGGCGCCGGCCACCGTCGGGTCGTTCTTGGCCTGGCCCATGACCCGGCCGAGGTTGTCGACCTCGTAGCGGGTGACGCCGGACTTGCCGCGCAGGGTCCTGTCGTACGTGCGCTCCAGGCCGAAGCGGCCGACCTGGTCGGAGCGCAGCAGCGGCGAGTTGGTGTTCTTGGCCTTCTGGATCTCGTCGTCGGTGACCGGGGAGAGGTAGCCGAGCACCTGGCCCGTGTTGGCGCCGCCGGGCGCGGGGTAGCGGCGTACGGCGGTGGGCTCGGCGGTGATGCCGGGGTACTCCTCGGGGCGCTCGCGGATCTGCAGGGCCTGCTGGGTGGTGGCCTCGGTGGTGACCGGGATCGGCTGGTAGGGGGAGCCGTTCCAGCAGGGCTTGGGGGTCTGGGAGTCGCAGATGCGGACCTTGTTCATGACGTCCTGCGGCTTCATGTCCAGGACGCCCGAGAGCCGGGTCAGGACGCCCTTGCCCTTGTCCTTCATCTTCATCAGCGCCGTGCGGCTGGCGGAGACGACCAGGCGGGTCTCGTTGTCCGCGATCGGGACCCCGCGGGCGTCCAGGATCGAGCCGCGGACGGCCGGCTGTACGACCTGCTGGACGTGGTTGCTCTTGGCCTCGTGGTAGTACTCGGCGCCGTTGCGGACCTGGAGGTACCACAGGCGCCCGCCGAGGGTGAGGAGGAAGGAGAGGACGAGCACCTGCATGATCACGAGTCTGATCCGCACGCGGGAGGTACGGCCGGTCTCGGGGGCGTTGGTCACGGGAGCTCCTCCCTCACAGCTTCTTGACGCTCTTCACACTCTTGATCGCCTTGACGCCCTTTATCCGGCCGGCCTTGTTGGCGCGGCCGCGCGCGAGCCCGCGCCGCAGGCCGCCGCGCTGGCTGCCGATGCGCAGGCCGGTGCCGCCGGCGAGCCAGCCGGAGGACACGTCGGCGGTCTTGGCCGGGCCGCCGTTCGCCTCGACGGCCATCGGGTCGTTCTCTGCGCGCCGGGCCAGCGCCATGATGAACGGCACGGTGAACGGGGCGAGCAGCAGGTCGTAGAGGGTCGCGGTGAACAGCAGCCCGGTGAGCCCGACGTGGCGGGCGGCCGTGTCGCCGACGAGGGCGCCCACCCCGGCGTAGAGCAGGGTGGAGCCGATCGCGGTGGCGACGACGGTCAGCATCGGGCCCCAGGCGGAGCGGAACCGCCCGGAGTCGGGGCGGGCCAGCCCGGCGGCGTACCCGATGACGCAGAGCACGAGCGCGTACCGCCCGGCGGCGTGGTCGGCGGGCGGGGCCAGGTCGGCGAGGAGTCCGGCGGCGAAGCCGATGAGCGCGCCGCTGAGGTGCCCGTACACGAGGGCGAGGGCGACGACGGTGAGCAGGACGAGGTCGGGTACGGCGCCGGGCAGTTGCAGCCGGCCCAGGACGGAGACCTGGACGACGAGGGCGACCACGACGAGCGTGGCCGAGAGCAGGATCCGGTTGAAGCGCATGACGGTCAGCTCCTACTCGTCGGCCGGCTTGCCGGACACCCCGGCGGACGGGGACGGGGTGACCGTGACCGTGACCGTCGGGGTGGGCTTCACCTCGGGCTTGGGGGGCAGTACGGCGTCGCGCGGGTCCTCGCGCGGCGGCATGACGACGACGCCGACGATGTCCAGGCGCGAGAAGCCGACGAAGGGGCGGACCCAGATGGTGCGGGTCAGGTCGCCGCGCGAGGGGTCGACCTTGACGACCTCGCCGATCGGGACGCCGGGCACGAACGGCTTGTTGCCGCGGGAGCCGAAGGTGACGAGCCGGTCGCCGGGGCCGACCTTGGCCTTGCCGTTGAGCATCTGGACGGACAGGGCGCGGTCGCCCTGTCCGGTGGCGAAGCCGAGCTCGCCGGTCTTCTCCAGGCGGGTGCCCACGGTGAAGTCGGGGTCGTTGGCGAGGACGACCGTGGCGGTGTCGGGGCCCACGGTGGCGACCCGGCCGACGAGTCCCTCCCCGTTGAGCACGGTCATGTCCCGCTCGATACCGTCCTTGCTGCCTGCGTCGATGGTGACGGTCCAGGAGAAGCCCTGGGCCGCTCCTATGGCGATGACCTCGGCGCCCTTGATGCCGTACTGTCCGGCGCCGGCCCGCTTGAGCATCTCGTCGAGCTCGTGGATCCGGCTGCGGGTCTGGTCGTCGCTGCCCAGCTTCGCCTTCAGGGCGGCGTTCTCGCGCTCCAGCGTGGCGATGCGGTTGTGGCGTTCGCCGGAGTCCCGTACGGCCCCTATGGCGTTGGCGACGGGGTCGACCGCGGTCGCGACGCTCTTCTCGACCGGGCCGAAGACCGCTGCGGCGGCCTGCCGGGCGCCGTCGACCGGAGACTCCTCGCCTGCCCTGATGTCCACCGTGATCAATGCGAACGCGATGGCGATCAGGAGCACCAGGAGCAGCCGGCTTTCTCGTGTGTCCCTCACGTGCGGCGGCCGTGCCTTCCTCGTCGGAAACTTCTTGGTCTGTATATCAACGATCCGCCGCACGGGCGCGGCAGCACCCGTACGGCGGATCCTTGTGTTCCGCATGGCCCCCGGAGGGGGGTCTGTATCAGCGCCGGGGCTGGGCGTCCAGAACCTGCTGGAGCGCCTCGAACTCCTCCACGCACTTGCCGGAGCCGAGGGCGACGGAGTCGAGCGGGTCCTCGGCGATGTGGATCGGCATGCCCGTCTCGCGGCGCAGCCGCTCGTCGAGCCCGCGCAGCAGGGCGCCGCCGCCGGTGAGCACGATGCCGCGGTCCATGATGTCGCCGGAGAGCTCGGGCGGGCACTTGTCGAGGGTCGTCTTGACCGCGTCGACAATGGCGTTGACCGGCTCCTCGATGGCCTTGCGGACCTCGGCGGCGGAGATCACGACCGTCTTCGGGAGGCCGGAGACCAGGTCCCGGCCGCGGATCTCGGTGTGCTCGTCCTTGTCGAGGTCGTACGCCGACCCGATGGTGATCTTGATCTGCTCGGCGGTGCGCTCGCCGAGGAGGAGCGAGTACTCCTTCTTGATGTGCTGGATGATCGCGTTGTCGAGCTCGTCGCCGGCCACCCGGATGGACTGCGCCGTGACGATTCCGCCGAGGGAGATGACGGCGACCTCGGTGGTGCCGCCGCCGATGTCCACGACCATGTTGCCGGTGGCCTCGTGGACGGGCAGGCCCGAGCCGATGGCGGCGGCCATGGGCTCCTCGATGATGTGCACCTGGCGGGCGCCGGCCTGCGTGGACGCCTCGATGACGGCGCGGCGCTCCACTCCGGTGATACCGGAGGGGACGCAGACCACGACGCGCGGACGGGCCAGGTAGCGGCGCTTGTGGATCTTGAGGATGAAGTACCGGAGCATACGCTCGGTGATCTCGAAGTCGGCGATCACGCCGTCCTTGAGGGGCCGTACGGCGACGATGTTGCCGGGCGTCCGGCCGATCATCTTCTTCGCCTCGGAGCCGACCGCCAGAATGCCGCCGGTGTTCGTGTTGATGGCGACCACGGACGGCTCGTTCAGGACGATCCCCCGGCCCCTCACGTACACCAGCGTGTTGGCGGTCCCGAGGTCGATCGCCATGTCACGGCCGATGAACGACATGTTGTTCCCCTTGTTCCCCATGAGGAGCGTCTGGCCTTCCAGTTGATAGCGGCTGCTGTCAGGTCGGCGAGGTGGGTGTGTGGGTGGAGGCCCCATCGTAGTGCCGCAAGTATGAACACCGCGCGACGGGACTCCGGCAATCCCGCCGGAACGGAAACCCGCCCCTAGTGGTGACGACGTGTCCTGCACATGCGTTCCCGCTCGCGCACTGTAATACCGAAGGGCGACCGAAATTACTTCGGTCGCCCCAGGTCATGAGCGCTATTCGGCTGATGTTGCGTCAGGAAGGACTCATCAGAGGGTGGGGAAGAACAGCTTCAGCTCGCGCTCGGCGGACTCCTCGGAGTCCGAGGCGTGGATCAGGTTCTCCCGGGTGATGGTGCCGAAATCCCCCCGGATGGAGCCGGGCGCCGCGGCGATCGGGTCAGTGGGTCCGGCCAACTGGCGGACACCCTCGATCACACGTTCCCCTTCCGCCACGAGGACCACGACCGGGCCGCTCGCCATGAAGCCCATGAGGGGCTCGTAGAAGGGCTTGCCCTTGTGCTCGCCGTAGTGCGCCTCAAGGGTCTCCTGGTCCAGCGTGCGCAGCTCCAGTGCGGGAACGGTCCAGCCGGCCTTCCGCTCGATGCGGCCGATGATCTCGCCGATCAGGCCTCGACGGACGGCGTCGGGCTTGAGGATGACGAGCGTGCGCTGGGTCATGTTGCGGCTCCTTGCGGCATACGGGTGCGGTCCGACGAGGCTACAGGGAGTCAGCGGGGCCCTTGCGCGGAGCCCCGGGCCCCGGGCGGCCGGGGCATCCGGGGCCGCGCGGCCTCAGGCCTGGGCCTCGTTCTGGGCCGCCCAGCGGGCCTTGACCGCGTCGATCTTGGCGCCGTAGTGCACCGAGCACCACCACAGACCCGCGAACACCGCGCCGAGGAAGAACATCATCGGGACGACGAATCCGCTCAGGATCAGCCCGATCTGCAGCGCCCAGCCGATCTGGACCGCGCCCGGACGCGACAGCATCCCGCACAGCAGCACCGACAGCAGCATGGCGATCCCGCAGACCGTCCACACCGTGGCCTGGGTCAGATCCGGGTTCTTCATGGCCACCAGCCCCGCGAAACCGATCACGAAGAACTCGCCGATCAGCGTCGAAGCACACAGCGTGCGCATCCCTCAGCCCCTCTTCAGCAGCAGGCGGGCCTCGCCCACCGTGATCACGGAACCGGTCACCAGGACGCCGGCCCCTCCGTACTCGGCCTCTTCCTCCGCAAGGGTGATCGCCGCCTCCAGGGCGTCGTCCAGCCGCGGCTCCACCTGTACCCGGTCCGGCCCGAAGACCTCGACCGCCACGGCCGCCAGAGCGTCCGCGGACAGCGCCCGGTGGCTGGAGTTCTCCGTGACGACGATCTCCGCGAAGATCGGCTCGAAGGCCTCCAGGACCCCCTTGACGTCCTTGCCCTCGCTCGCGGCCATGACCCCGATCAGCCGGCTGAAGCCGAAGGCCTCGGTCACCGCCTCCGCGGTGACCGACGCGCCCGCCGGGTTGTGCGCCGCGTCCAGGACCACCGTCGGGCTGCGCCGTACGACCTCCATCCGGCCCGGCGAGGTCACCGAGGCGAAGGCCCTGCGCACGGTCTCCAGGTCCAGCTCCCGCGACTGCTGCGCGCCGACCCCGAAGAAGGCCTCGACCGCCGCCAGCGCCACCGCCGCGTTGTGCGCCATGTGGGCTCCGTACAGCGGCAGGAAGATGCCGTCGTACTCGCCGCCCACGCCGCGCAGCGTCAGCATCTGCCCGCCGACCGCCACCTCGCGCGAGACGACGCCGAACTCCATGCCCTCGCGGGCCACCGTCGCGTCGACCTCGACGGCCTTCTTCAGCAGCACCTGCGCCGCGTCCACCGGCTGCTGCGCCAGGATCACGGTGGCGTCCTGCTTGATGACGCCGCCCTTCTCCTGGGCGATGTCGCCGGGCGTCGCGCCGAGCCGGTCCGTGTGGTCCAGGCTGATCGGGGTGACCACCGCGACCGCGCCGTCGATCACGTTGGTCGCGTCCCAGGTGCCGCCCATGCCGACCTCGACGACGGCCGCGTCGACCGGGGCGTCCGCGAAGGCCGCGTACGCCATGCCGGTGAGCACCTCGAAGAAGGACAGCCGGAACTCCTCGGAGGAGTCGACCATCTCCACGTACGGCTTGATGTCGTAGTACGTCTCGATGAAGCGCTCGGCGCTGATCGGGGCCCCGTCGAGGCTGATCCGCTCGGTGACCGACTGCACGTGCGGGCTGGTGTAGCGGCCGGTGCGCAGCTCGAAGGCGTTCAGCAGGGCCTCGATCATGCGGGCGGTGCTGGTCTTGCCGTTGGTGCCGGTCACGTGGATGGAGGGGTACGCGTTCTGCGGTTCGCCCAGGACGTCCATCAGCGCGGCGATCCGCGTGACGGACGGCTCCAGCTTGGTCTCGCCCCAGCGGGTGGAGAGCTCCTGCTCCACCTCCTGCAGTGCCCGCGCCACCTCCGGGTCGAGGGGCTTCGACGGTACCGGGTCCCCCTGGGGCGGTCCGGCCTGGGCCCGCAGGGTGCGGCTGCCGGCCTCGATCACCGCCAGGTCGGGGTCGCGGTCGGACTCTTCGGCCACGATCCGTTCGAAGACCTCCGTGGTCTCGTCGCGGTCGTCGGGTCCGTTGCTCTCGGGCTGCTGCTCACTCACGGGCCCAGTCTACGGACGGGGGGCCCGGGGACTTTCGACCCGGCCGTTTCAGGACGTTCGGCGGCCGTTGCGACCGGATCGTTATGCAAGCCTTGCGGGCAGGAGATAGGGGAACAAATGCCGCAGGCCAGCACCAACAAGTCCGCTTCCAGCCGCGACATAGGGATCGACCTGGGGACCGCGAACACCCTGGTCTACGCCCGGGGGCACGGCATCGTCCTCAATGAGCCGTCCGTGGTCGCCGTGAAGGCGGGCACCACCACGGCCCTGGCCGTGGGGACCGAGGCCAAGGAGACCATCGGCCGCACCCCCGGCTCCATCACCGCGATCCGCCCCCTGAAGGACGGGGTCATCTGCGACTACGAGGCCGCCGAGGAAATGATCCGGCACTTCGTCCGCAAGGCCGTGCCGGGGCGCCGGCCGCGCACCCGGATGGTGATCTGCGTGCCCTCCGGGGTGACTCCCGTCGAGCGGCAGGCCATCGTCCACGCCTCGAAGCGGGCCGGGGCAAAGGCCGTCCACCTGATCGAGGAGCCGATGGCGGCGGCGATCGGCGCGGGCCTTCCGGTGGCCGAGCCGCGCGGCTCGATGGTGGTGGACATCGGCGGCGGCACCACCGAGGTCGCCGTCATCTCGCTCGGCGGGATCGTCACCTCCCGGTCGCTGCGGGTCGGCGGGGACCGGCTGGACGGCGCGATCATGGACTACGTGCGCAAGGAGCACGGGCTGCTCATCGGGGAGCGCACCGCCGAGGACGTCAAGGTCGGCATCGGATCGGCCTGGCCGGTGCCGGACCGGCCGGAGCTGGAGACCCGGACCTTCACGGTGCGCGGGCGGGAGCGGGTCGGCGGCATGCCGAAGACGCTCTCGCTGGGGGCGACGGACGTACGGGCCGCCCTCGACGAGCCGGTCGAGGCGATCATCGCCGCGGTGCGCACCACCCTGGAGGAGTGCCCGCCCGAGCTGTCGGGCGATGTGATGGAGCACGGCATCGTGCTGACCGGCGGCGGGGCCCTGCTGCCGGGGCTGGACCTGCGGATGGCCTCCGCGACGGGGATCCCGGTCTTCGTGGCCGACGCCCCGCTGGACTGCGTGGCGCTGGGCTCGGGCAGATGCGTGGAGGACCTGGACACGCTGAACAGCCTGCTGGTCCCGGCGAAGGCCTGAGGCCGGCCGGACCTCGGTCAACCCCGCGGGAGGGTGGCCACGACCGTGTACGAGTCCTCCGTGCGCGTCGCCGTCAGGGATCCGCCCAGGCTGCGCACGCGCTCGGACATGCTCGCCGTGCCCGATCCCGCCGATACGGGGGCCCGCACCGGCGTCCGGACGGGCAGGCCGTTGCGGACCGCGATCCGCAGCTGCGGGCCGTCCGCCTCGATGGACACGTGGATGGTCTCGCCGCAGGCGTGCTTGGCCGCGTTGGTCAGGCATTCCTGCACCACCCGGTAGACCGCTGCCTGCCGCAGCGGCGACAGCCCGTGCACCTGCGGATCCAGGGCCAGCCGTACGGGCGAACCGGCCCGTCCGCTCTCCTCCGCGAGGGCCGGCAGCCCGTCCACCCCCGGGGTCGAGGCCCGCTCCCCGCGCTGCACGATGATCTCGTTGAGCACCAGGTGGGCCCGGCGCGCGGTGTCGGCGAGCTCCTCGAAGTCCTTCGCGTACGCCGTCTCCCGCGACCGCGTCGACAGCACCTCGGAGCGCACCGTCAGCAGGGTCAGCTCGCGGCCGACGAAGTCGTGGACGTCGCGGGCGACCGAGTTGCGCTCCTGCTGGACGGCCTGGAGCACGGCCGACTCGGCGCGCCGGGCGGCCAGCTCGCGCACCAGATCGTGCCGGTAGGCGGCGATGCCGACGGCCGAGGCCAGCACCCCGATCGGCACGACGAGGCCGAGGAACGCGCTGAGCGTCCGGGCGTGCGGTTCCGGCCAGCCCGGCACGCAGAAGACGATCAGCGCGAAGGCGATGTACCCCAGGGTGGCCAGGACGGCGGGCCGCCGCCCCCGGTAGCGGCCGACCGAGTAGAGCGCGAACTGGATCAGCGTCAGCTCGTGCAGCCAGCCGATGAAGAGCAGCGCGATGAGGTACGAGACCCAGGGCGCCCGGCGTCGCACCACCAGGCCGGAGCACCCGGCGGCGAGTACGACGGCGGCCATCGGACCGCTGAGCGAGTTGTCCGCGGCGGCCAGACCGGGCAGGTCCAGCGCCATCAGCGCCAGGCAGCTGACTGCGGTGAGCACGTCAAGCGCCCGGGGTGACCCGGCCCAGCTCGCGGCGAGCCGGCGGCCGGCGGCCGCGGCCCGGTGGAGCGCCGAGGCGACGGGCGGGACGTACATGCCTTCCATCATCCGTGCTCGGCGAGGGCTACCGGATCAGCCAACCCGGCCGAAAACGTGATGTGCGACACTCCGGACAACTCGGGACACATACCCGAACGCGATCCGGAGCGCCGCTCAGGACGTGGCCCGTCAGGGCGCGGGATCAGTGCCCGGGCCCGCGTAGTCCGAGCCGAAGCAGGACCGGATCTCGCGCTCGGTGTCCGGGCGTCCCGCGAAGTTGAGCCGGGACTCCTCCTCCTTGGGGGCGGCCTTGGGATCGGAGTCGAAGTACACCGACCACCAGTAGACGCCGGCCATCTTCCGCTCCTGGACGACCTGACAGACCGCCTTGTACCAGTTGGCCTGCACCGCGGGGTTCACCTTGCGCTTCGTGTAGAAGTCGCCGGGTGCGTGGAAGGCGCCGTCCATGGCGCTGATGCCCGCCTCGGCGAACACGATTCGCGGCAGCGGGCCCTTGGCCTTCTTGTTCAGCCAGGTGTTCCAGCCGTCGACGAGCTGGTCCACGGGTGCGTCGTCGGCGACCTTGACGGGGAAGTACGCGTCGACGCCGAGCCGCTTGACGGGCACGTCGATGTGGCCGCCCACGTAGTTGTCCCAGTTCGCGTCGTAGGACACCTCGCCCTTGAACCGCTTCTCGGCCGCCGCCATCAGGCCCTTCCAGCCCGGGTGGCCCTCCATCGAGTTCAGCTCCGTGCCGATCACGAAGGTCGCCGCCTGCTGCCGCTGGGCCGCGTCGAGGTACGGGCCGAGCAGGGCCTCGTACGAATCGAACCAGGCCTCCTTGTCGGTCGGCTTGATGTTGCCGCGCCAGCCCTCCGGCGGGACGAGCGACGCCTCGTCCAGGGTCGGGCGGACGGTGGTGCGCAGTCCCGCTTCGTGGAAGACGCGCAGAACCGTGTCGAGGTGCTCGGGCGTCGGGGTGCTGCGGCCCGCCGCGAGCTTCGTCGAAGTGCGGCCCTCCGTGTAGAAGGGGAACGAGACCGCGACCGCGTTGGCCTTCAGTCCGACGAGGTAGTCGGCCTGCTCCCGTGCCTTCTTCTCGACGTACGCGTCGCTGTGCTCCTTCTTGTCCTCCCAGAAGACTTGGACGCCCCACTCGGGCATGCCGGTCTTCCAGGGCCTGTCCACCTTCAGCGCGGGCGCGGCGGGCTTGGCCGGCTCGGCCGCGTCGCCTCCCCCGCCGGCGAGGACGGTGCCGTCGCCGCCCTTCGAGGGGGTGGAGTCGTGCAGGACCAGGATCGGCTTGACGGAGCCCGACCTCCAGCGCAGCGGGTGGTCGCCGAGGACGAACGGCAGGCCGAGGACCAGGGAGGTCACGGTCACCGGGAGGATCGCGAGCAGCGGGACCTTGGAGCGCTTCGTCTTCCCGGCCGGGTCCTTCCGGTTCTCGTCGTTCTTCTCGTTCTTCTCGTTCTTCTCGTTCTTCTCGTTCTTCACGAGGGGCTCTCGGTTTCTCATGCGGGCTTGGCGATGACGACGAACTTGTTCTCCTCGCGCTTGATGAACTTGATCAGCCCGCGCAGGCCGCCGAGTCCTTCCAGCACGGAGAACAGCGGGATGAGGCCGAGCACGGCGAACGGCTCCCACCAGCGGCGCTTGCCGTTCGCCGAGACCAGGGCGTTGAGCCGCAGCCCCTCCCAGTACGTCCAGATGACGTACGCGAAGCTGAGCGACCACATGATCACGACGGACTGGGTCACGGGCGAGGTGTTGAAGTCACCGATGAACCAGGCCACGAGGAGCACGGTCGCGACGTGCTGGAGCGGGCCGAGGACCCAGCTGACCATGCACAGCATCAGGAACCAGCGGTACCGGAACGGCACCGTGCGGTTGAAGCAGAGGGCCACCAGCCCCCACGCCCAGCGCTCACGCTGCTTGATGAAGTCCCTGGTGGTGGCCGGGGAGGCGCCGTAGCAGCGGCCGTTGAACCAGTCGCTGCGGCCGGGGTACTTGCGGCAGAACGTCAGCGCCAGCTGGGCGTCCTCGACGATGGCCTTCGGGCCGAAGTCCCAGCCGATCGTCGCCTCGATGGAGGCGCGGAGCAGCAGCAGTTCGCCGTGCACGCCGGCGACGGGGGTGCCGAGACCGGTGAAGGCGCGGAACCGGGCTATGTCGTCGGCGGGGCGGACCGCGTCGGCGAGCCAGGTGAAGCGGTTCACGGCGTTCTCGCGCGGGTACGCGAGGATCCCCTGCGCCATGTGCTTGCCCTCGTCGCCCTCCCGTCGCTGGCGGTTGATGAACTGGGCCATGGACGCGGCGGTGTCGGGGCCGACCCCGGTGTCGTCGTCCATGTGCAGCACCCAGACGTCGTCGAGGGTCTCGCCCTCGTCGATCCGCAGCTCGTGCGCGTAGTGGTTCGCGCGGGCCTTGAACCGCGTCCCGTTCGCCGTCTCGTACACCTTCGGCACGGTGACCACGCGGATCAGGGAGTTCATCGCGGCCAGGTCGTCGATCCGCTCGGCCGCCTCGCAGCCCTCCTCCGTGAGCACGTCGACCCGCATGAGCGGGAAGTACGGGGGAAGGTGTTCCACGTAGCTGAGGACCGAGCGCTCCAGGGCCGGGTACGTGTCGTGGCGGCCGATGGTCGGCACGAGCACGATGAGGAAGTCCTCCTCCACCGGCGCCGGCGGGACCATCTCGTGCGCCTTGCGCAGCCGGCGGCGGATCAGCAGGACGCCCTGGAAGCCCACCATGACGCCGATGGCGGGCAGCGACCAGATGACCGACAGCGTCCAGCCCAGCGGCGTCGGGTTCGGCTCGAACACCCACAGGCCGAAGCTGACGAGGGCCAGGAAGGGCAGCAGGAAGGCCAGCACGCTGGGCTTCCAGTCGGCATGGCGCTGCACCATTTTCGCATCGCGACGGGATGTCGTCACGACCTCTTGTACGGGGGCCAGGGTCATGGGAAGGGTCCTTCGGGGTTCCTACTGCTGTTGTGGCGGCGACTGTTGGGGCTGCTGAGGCTGCTGGGGCCAGGCGGGCTGACCGCCGTACGGGCCGGGCCCGTAGCCGGGCTGAGGCTGCTGGGGCTGTGGCTGGGCGTAGCCCGTCTGCGGCACCTGGGACTGTGGCCCGGGCTGCGCCTGGTAGGACGGCGGCCCGAACCCGTGGGACGGCTGCGGCGGTTGAGGGGCCGGCGAAAACGGCTGCGGCTGCGGCTGCGCCTGCTGGGCGGCCGCCCGCTGGGCCTGCTCGTGCGCCTGCCGGGCCTCGTGCGCCTGCTGGGTCCAGGGGTTCACCGGCGGCTGCCAGGGTTCGTACGCCGCGAAGTCCCGCAGCAGCAGCACGATGAGGGCACCGGTCACGAGGACTCCGACGGCGAAGGTCGCCAGCTTCAACCCGCCCTGGAGGGTCGAGGTGAAGTAGTCGGTCTGCTTCTCGTCGAACAGCGCGCCCGTCAGGCTGCGCATCCGGTTGTAGCCCTCGATGGCGGCGCCGCCGATGATGATGCCCCGGCCGAGGGTGTTGCCGCGGAGCACGAGAAGGCCGCCCGCCACGTAGACGACACCCCAGTTGAGGTTGAACGTCTCGGCGGCTCCCGAGCCGTCGCCTATGCCGTAGTAGACGATGCCCTGCAGGAAGTCGACGACGCCGACCTGCCAGAAACAGTTGTACAGGGCCCAGAGGAGCAGGATCCCGGCCCATCCCATCGCCACGAAGGCGGCCACGCGGTGGGCACGTGGCGTAAGCGCGCTCAACTTCACTCCTCTTCGAAAGTTCCGTCGTGCAAGGAGAGCCATTGCACGCCCGCGGGGCCGGATTCACGGCCGCCGGTGATCGTCTTGGGGTCGTTGTAGGTCTGCTGCACGTCCGCCGGGGGGTTCTTCGCGGTGAGCCCGTCGCCCCACACGGTCCACAGCACCCAGGGGGCCTGGTCGAGCGTCGTGCGCTGCGCCGCGCCCAGCGGCACGTGGAAGGACTCCGCGAGGATCCGCGGCTTTCCGTAGTCCTTGAGGCCGCGGTGCCATGTCGACGTCCAGGCACCGTTGTCGAAGGGCTGGTCCGGCGTTCCGCTGTAGTCGTCGACTCCGACGACGTCCACGTACTCGTCGCCGGGGTAGAAGTCCCACGGATCGCTGCCGTGGATGCCGTCCCAGGCCGTGGGGGCCCAGACGAAGATCAGGTTGTGCAGTCCGCGGGAGCCCACCAGGTAGTGGTAGAGCAACTCCCACAGGGCCGTGTACTGCTGGGGCCTCAGCCCCGCCCACCAGAAGCTCTGCTCCCCGCCGAGCGAGTTCATCTCGTGGTACGGGCGCAGCAGTACGGGGACGTCGTACGCGGCCAGATAGCCGAGGTGGTCCGCGAGGAAGGACAGGTCGAGCAGGAGCGCGGCGTGCTCGGCGGTGCCGGGGGAGAGTACCCGGTCGATCCAGCCGGGGTCCTTCGCGGAGGGCGCGTTGCGGCGCAGCGTCTGGTCGTAGCTCTTGACGGGGCTGCCCGGCCACGGCTGGTGGAACGACATGCCGACCAGGCCGGCGGGCGCTCCCCCATTGGTCGGCAGGACCGTCTTGGTGCCGTTCCAGAGGCGTTCGGTGCCGGTCGGGTTGTACGAGCCGTCGTCCTTGCGGGGCAGCCCGTGCCAGACGCCCATGGCGAGGTCGACGACGTCGTTCGTGTAGGTCCAGAACTCGCGGCGGGCGGGCCAGGCGGCGCGCGAGTAGTCCCGCGCCTCGCCCACGCCCCAGTTCTCCTGCTGGTAGCCCGGGCCCAGGTCCAGTTCGAGGAAGGCCGGCAGCTTCCCGGTGATGTCCTGGGGCTTGCGGTAGTAGTAGCCGGGAGGTTTGGGACCGCTGTGGTCGCCGTACTCCGGGTTGTACCGCTCGTTGTGAACCTCGGCGTGCTGGCCCATGAGGGTGCCGCGGCGCCGGCCGGCGCGGGCGTCCGCCTCCAGCCCGGCCAGTAGCCGGTACACGGCCCTGGCCGCCTTGGAGGCCTTGGGATCCCGCGCCACCAGGTCCTTCTGGAGGCCGGTGGCGGGCGCACGCGAGGTGCTGAAGGCCGCCACTCCGGCGAGGGCGCCGCCCGTGGCCACGGTGGCAGCCGCTCCCAGGAGGAGATTGCGGCGCTTCAGGTCGCGGCTTAACACCTCGCGACCTGGCACGTCACGACCCAACACTCCGAGACCCCCCTCGGTCGACAGCAGGCCGGCAATTGCCCCTGCGCCCCTGCCGGTTGCACGCAACCCTTGGGGCCGGTGTCACCCTACGCGTCGGCCCCCGGGCGATGCGCCCGGGGGCCGATGGTTCACCGTATGTACGTGTGGTTCACCGTTTGTACGTGTTACGCGGCGGGCAGCGTGTCCAGTTGGGCCTGAATCCGGGCGATGTCCGCCTCGGCCTTGGCCAGCCGGCCCTTGATCTTGTCCACGACGTTGTCGGGGGCCTTGGCCAGGAAGGCCTCGTTCCCGAGCTTCGCCTCGGCCTGCTGCTTCTCCTTCTCCGCGGCCGCGAGGTCCTTGGAGAGGCGCTTGCGCTCGGCGGCCACGTCGATCGTGCCCGACAGGTCGAGCGCGACCGTGGCGCCGGCGACCGGCAGGGTGGCGGTGGCGGTGAAGCCCTCGCCCTCCGGCTGGAGGCGGAGCAGCTGGCGCACGGCCGCCTCGTGCGCGGCGAGCGCCGTACCGGTCAGGTCCAGGCGGGCCGGGACCTTCTGGCCGTCCTGGAGTCCCTGCTCCTTGCGGAACCGGCGGACCTCGGTGACGACGGCCTGGACGCTCTCGATCTCGGCCTCGGCGGCCTCGTCGCGGAAGCCGCTGTCCTTGGGCCACTCGGCGATGACCAGCGACTCACGCCCGGTCAGCGTGGTCCACAGGGTCTCGGTGACGAACGGGACCACCGGGTGCAGCAGGCGCAGCATGACGTCGATGACCTCGCCCAGCACCCGGCCGGAGACCTTGGCCTGCTCGCCGCCCGCGAAGAACGTCGTCTTCGACAGCTCGACGTACCAGTCGAAGACCTCGTCCCACGCGAAGTGGTAGAGCGCCTCGCTGAGCTTCGAGAACTGGAAGTCCTCGTAGTACGCGTCGACCTGCGCGACCGTCTTGTTGAGGCGGGACAGGATCCAGCGGTCGGTCGCCGACAGCTGCTCGACCGGGGGCAGGTCGCCCTCGATCGTGGCGCCGTTCATCAGCGCGAAGCGCGTGGCGTTCCAGATCTTGTTGGCGAACTTGCTGGAGGCCTGGACCCAGTCCTCGCCGATCGGCACGTCGGTGCCCGGGTTGGCGCCCTTGGCCAGGGTGAAGCGGACGGCGTCGGAGCCGTACTTGTCCATCCAGTCCAGCGGGTCGACGACGTTGCCGAAGGACTTCGACATCTTCTTGCCGCGCTCGTCGCGGACCAGGCCGGTCAGCGCGATGGTCTTGAACGGCGCCTCGCCGTCCATGGCGTACAGGCCGAACATCATCATCCGGGCGACCCAGAAGAAGATGATGTCGTGGCCGGTGACCAGGACGTCGGTGGAGTAGAACTTCGCCAGGTCCGGGGTCTTCTCAGGCCAGCCGAGCGTGGAGAACGGCCACAGGCCGGAGGAGAACCAGGTGTCGAGGACGTCGGTGTCCTGGTGCCAGCCCTCGCCGGTGGGCGCCTCGTCGTCCGGGCCGACGCAGACGATCTCGCCGTCCGGGCCGTACCAGACCGGGATCCGGTGGCCCCACCACAGCTGGCGCGAGATGCACCAGTCGTTGAGGTTGTCGACCCAGTCGAAGTAGCGCTTCTCCATCTCCTTCGGGTGGATCGTGACCCGGTCGTCGCGGACCGCGTCACCGGCGGCCTTGGCGAGGGTCTCGACCTTGACCCACCACTGCAGCGACAGGCGCGGCTCGACGGTGGTGGAGCAGCGGGAGCAGTGCCCGACGGAGTGCAGGTACGGGCGCTTCTCGGCGACGATCCGGCCCTGCTCGCGCAGCGCCCCGACGACCGCGGACCGGGCCTCGAAACGGTCCAGGCCGAGGAAGGGGCCGTGGACGGTGATGACGCCGCGCTCGTCCATGATCGTCATGTTCGGCAGGCCGTGGCGCTGCCCGATGGCGAAGTCGTTCGGGTCGTGGGCGGGCGTCACCTTGACGCAACCGGTGCCGAACTCGGGGTCGACGTGCGTGTCCGCGACCACCGGGATGGAGCGGTCGGTGAGCGGCAGCTTGATGAGCTTGCCGACGAGGTGCTTGTAGCGCTCGTCGTCCGGGTGGACGGCGATGGCCGTGTCACCGAGCATCGTCTCGGCGCGCGTGGTGGCGACGACGAGGGTGTCCTCGCCCTCGCCGTACTTGATCGAGACGAGCTCGCCCGCGTCCTCCTGGTACTCCACCTCGATGTCGGAGATGGCCGTGAGGCAGCGGGGGCACCAGTTGATGATGCGCTCGGCGCGGTAGATCAGCTCGTCGTCGTAGAGCTTCTTGAAGATCGTCTGGACGGCGCGGGAAAGCCCCTCGTCCATGGTGAAGCGCTCGCGCGACCAGTCGACGCCGTCGCCGAGGCGGCGCATCTGGCCGAGGATCTTGCCGCCGTACTCTTCCTTCCACTGCCAGACGCGCTCGACGAACTCCTCGCGGCCCAGGTCGTGGCGGGACTTGCCCTCCTCGGCGAGCTGCTGCTCGACCTTGTTCTGGGTGGCGATGCCGGCGTGGTCCATGCCGGGCAGCCACAGCGACTCGTAGCCCTGCATCCGCTTGCGGCGGGTCAGGGCGTCCATGAGCGTGTGCTGGAAGGCGTGCCCCAGATGCAGGGAGCCGGTGACGTTCGGCGGCGGGATGACGATGGTGTACGCGGGCTTCTCGCTCGCGGGATCCGCCGTGAAGTACCCACGCTCTACCCAGCGCTCGTAGAGCTTCCCCTCTACCTCGGCCGGAGCATACGCGGTCGGCAGTTCGGAGTTGGGGCTGCTGGGTGTCTGCGTGTTCTCGGTCACGAGACACAGTTTAGAGCCGTAACAGTCCAGTCATGAAACCGGTAATCAGGGGCCCCGGCGCCTTGCCGGAGTTCTGCCTCCGCCAGGATGTCTGAAACGCATAAGGATTCCTGAAGGGGGACGCGGGCATGAGTTACAACCAGCCGGGACCGTACGGGGCCCAGCCGCCGCAGCAGCCGGGACCGTACGGAGGCCAGCCGCCGCAGCCGGGTCCGTACGGGCAGCCCGCCCCGCAGCCCGGCTACGGATACCCGCAGCAGCCCCCGCCGCCGGGCGTCCCCCCGCAGGGCTACCCCCAGCAGCCCCAGCAGCCCCAGCCGGGCTACGGCTACCAGCAGCCGGGCATGCCCCCGCAGCAGCAGCCGTACGGGATGCAGCAGCCCCCGAAGAAGTCCAAGGCCGGCGTGATCATCGCCGTGGTCGTAGCGGTGGCGGTCATCGCCGGCGGCGGCTGGTACTTCACGAAGGGCGGCGGCGCCTCGGGCTCGGTGGCCGCAGACACCAAGGGCTACAAGCTGGCCTACCCGGCCTCGGTCGACAGCTACGTGAAGAACGAACAGGCGGTCGGCACCGCGAACGGCGACGCGCCCCTGACGGGCGAGCAGAAGACCAAGGCCGAGGCCATCGGCATCAAGGACGCCCACCAGGCGACCCAGCAGTACCTGAGCGGTATCAAGGGCAAGGCCAAGCAGATGACCGCGAGCGGCTTCTGGGGCCAGATCGACGATCCGGAGCGGGCCCTCGACGCCTACTTCGGCACGATCGGCGCGCCCAACCCGGAGACCGACAAGCTGGGCCTGAAGTACGAAAAGGTCGGCTCCCCCAAGGCGTTCACGCCGGACGGGTTCAAGGGCGCCGTCATGAAGTGCGTCGAGGTCAAGATGACGACCACGAAGACCACCAAGCCCGGGGAGCCCAGCTCGCTCGTGGTCCCCACCTGTGCCTGGAGCGACCACTCCACCCTGGCCGCGGTCAACCACATGGACCAAACCACAATCCTGACCGGCGGCAGCCAGGGCACCCTGGAGGACGTCTCCAAGCTGGCGGCCAAGCTCTACAACACCTCACGGACCAAGGCCTGATCGGGCTGGCGGCCGGTGCGGGCACTCGTCCCGCACCGGGCCGACCTATACCACTCTCAGCCCGCCAGGCCACACGCCTCCTGCGCGTGATCGCCTCGAACCCCGATGTTCAGCAGCTGCCCCAAACAGCTGCCAAAGGCGATGGCCGAAAACTCGGACCCGGTCTTGCAGGCAGCCTCTATCTTCGGGCCGACGTTGTAGCCTTGCTCGTGCAGGTAGTACTGGCAGTCGCCCTGATCCGCCGAGGCAGGCGTAGCCGCCATGAGCGGGAGGGCCGCTGCGGCGAACGTCGCGGCCATAACGCCGACTGCACGCTTCTTCATCTTCATGTCTCGTTCCCCTTGACTAAGGCTGGTCAGGCAAAGTCGATCAAGAAGTCATCCGCCACACCAGGCCACGCGGGCCGCTTGTCCGATAATCGGTCAAGAGAGTCCTGAAGGCGAGGAGGGGCGCCCCGGATGTCCGGGGCGCCCCTCCTTGTACGTCGTGTCGGCTACGCCGACTTCTCCTGCGGGCCCTGGTCCTTCGGGACGATGCGGGGGACCAGCGTCGGGTTCACGTTCGAGCGGACGACGTCCGCGCTGATGACCACTCGGGCCACGTCCTTGCGGGACGGGACCTCGTACATCACCGACATCAGGACCTCTTCCATGATGGCGCGCAGACCGCGCGCGCCCGTCTGGCGGAGGATCGCCTGGTCCGCGATGGCCTCCAGCGCCTCGCGCTCGAAGTCCAGCTCCACGCCGTCGAGTTCGAACAGCCGCTGGTACTGCTTCACCAGCGCGTTCCGCGGCTCCACCAGGATCTGCAGCAGCGCCTCGCGGTCCAGGTTGTGCACCGAGGTGATGACGGGCAGACGGCCGATGAACTCCGGGATCATCCCGAACTTCACCAGGTCCTCCGGCATGACCTCCTGGAACTGGTCGCTCGCCTCGATCTCGCGCTTCGAGCGGATCGTCGCCCCGAAGCCGATGCCCTTGGCGCCGGCCCGCGACTCGATGATCTTCTCCAGGCCTGCGAAGGCACCGCCCACGATGAACAGCACGTTCGTCGTGTCGATCTGGATGAACTCCTGGTGCGGGTGCTTGCGGCCGCCCTGCGGCGGGACCGACGCCGTCGTGCCCTCCAGGATCTTCAGCAGGGCCTGCTGCACGCCCTCGCCGCTCACGTCGCGCGTGATCGACGGGTTCTCGCTCTTGCGGGCGACCTTGTCGATCTCGTCGATGTAGATGATCCCGGTCTCGGCCTTCTTGACGTCGTAGTCGGCCGCCTGGATCAGCTTGAGCAGGATGTTCTCGACGTCCTCGCCCACGTACCCGGCCTCCGTCAGCGCCGTAGCGTCGGCGATGGCGAACGGGACGTTGAGCATGCGCGCGAGCGTCTGGGCCAGCAGCGTCTTGCCGGAGCCCGTCGGGCCCAGCAGCAGGATGTTGGACTTCGCGAGCTCGATCGCGTCGTCCCGGCCCTGCGCGCCGCCGTTCTCGCCGGCCTGGACGCGCTTGTAGTGGTTGTACACCGCCACCGAGAGGGCCTTCTTCGCCGGCTCCTGGCCGACGACGTAGCTCTCCAGGAACTCGTAGATCTCACGAGGCTTGGGGAGTTCCTCCCACCGGACCTCGGAGGTCTCGGCGAGCTCCTCCTCGATGATCTCGTTGCAGAGGTCGATGCACTCGTCGCAGATGTACACACCGGGTCCTGCGATGAGCTTCTTCACCTGCTTCTGGCTCTTTCCGCAGAACGAGCACTTGAGCAGGTCGCCGCCGTCACCGATGCGTGCCACGAGGTGCTTCCCCTTCGCCTGGGAGACGCTTGGTTCAGCGCTCCTGGTGCCTCATATCCGACGGTACCTTGCCGGGGGCCCCGTACGGGGCCCCCTTGACGTGGTTCACATCGCCGAATGTGACGACGTGCCCACGCCAACTGGCGGCAAGGATCAGTGGGAGTTCTTGCGGGTCGAGACGATCTGGTCGATCAGGCCGTACGCGAGCGCGTCCTCGGCCGTCAGGATCTTGTCGCGCTCGATGTCCTCGCGGATCTTCTCGATCGGCGTGGTCGAGTGCTTGGCCAGCATGGTCTCCAGCTGGTCGCGCATGCGCAGGATCTCCCTGGCCGCGATCTCCAGGTCGGAGAGCTGCTCGCGGCCGGTGCCGCCGGACGGCTGGTGGATCAGCACGCGGGCGTTCGGCAGCGCCATGCGCTTGCCGGGGGTGCCGGCGGCCAGCAGGACGGCCGCGGCGGAGGCCGCCTGGCCCATGCAGACCGTCTGGATGTCCGGCTTCACGAACTGCATCGTGTCGTAGATGGCCGTCAGTGCGGTGAAGGAGCCGCCGGGGCTGTTGATGTAGATCGAGATGTCGCGGTCCGGGTCCATCGACTCCAGGCACAGCAGCTGCGCCATGACGTCATTGGCGGAGGCGTCGTCGATCTGCACGCCGAGGAAGATCACGCGCTCCTCGAAGAGCTTCGCGTACGGGTCGTACTCGCGCACGCCCTGCGAGGTGCGCTCGACGAAGCGCGGGACGACGTAGCGGTTGTCCACCGGCGCGCCGGTGTAGAGGCCGCTCGCGGGAGAGAGGTTGTTCATGTGCATCTGGGTGTTCACCATCCTGGTGGCGTTCTGCGGGCTGGGGCTTGCCGGGTGCGGGCGGGCGTACGGGCCCTCGTACGAGGTCCCGTACGCCGGGGCCGGGATCAGGCCCCGGTGCCGCCGCCGCCCGGGACCAGCGACGCGGCGGAGATGATCTCGTCGATGAGGCCGTACTCCTTGGCCTCCTCCGCGGTGAACCAGCGGTCGCGGTCGCCGTCGCGGATGATCGCCTCCACGGTCTGGCCGGAGTGGTGCGCGGTGATCTCGGCCATGCGCTGCTTCGTGCGCAGCAGGTACTCGGCCTGGATCTTGATGTCCGAGGCGGTGCCACCGATGCCGGCGGAACCCTGGTGCATCAGGATGTCGGTGTTCGGGAGCGCGAAGCGCTTGCCCGTGGCGCCGCCGGTGAGCAGGAACTGGCCCATCGAGGCCGCCATGCCCATGCCGATGGTGACGACGTCGTTCGGGATGTACTGCATGGTGTCGTAGACCGCCATGCCCGCCGTCACCGAGCCGCCCGGGCTGTTGATGTACAGGTAGATGTCCTTCTCCGGCTCCGCGGCCAGGAGGAGGAGCTGCGCCGTGATCTTGTTCGCGATGTCGTCGTCGACCTGCTGGCCGAGGAAGATGATGCGCTCGCCGAGCAGCCGGTTGTAGACATGGTCGCCGAGGCCGCCACCGATGGACGGCTCACCCGCGGCGTAAGGCTTCAGATTCGTCACGTATCCACCTGCTCGTCTCCGACGGCCACTTGCCGTCTCAGCGTCTCGTTCTGGGGCGCGGACCGGTTGGGGCGGCGGTGGCCGCCGGCGTCCAGGTACTCCCGTGCCCTCGTATTCATGGACCCTAACGCGCAGGTCGGACAACGCCATCCCGCTTCCCGAACTGTTCGCTCGGAGCGCAAGGTCCGCGGGTGCTCCGAGACGTGCTCCAAGAGGTGCGGAAAGGCCCGCACACGGCTGTGTACGGGCCTTTCCCGATGCTGCTCAGCGGGTGCCGCGCAGGGCGGCACCCAGGGTGTTACTTGGCCTCGTCGGCGTCACCCTCGACAGCGGCCTCGACAGCGGCCTCGACGGTCTCGGCGGCCGTCTCGACCTCGTCCTCGTCGTCGGAGAGGTCCACGACCTCACCGTTGGTGTCGACGACCTTGGCGGCCTCGACGACGACCGCGAGGGCCTTGCCGCGGGCGACCTCGCCGACGAGCATCGGCACCTGGCCACCCTCGACGACGGCCTGGGCGAACTGGTCGGGGGACATGCCGGAGGAGGCCGCACGGCGCATGAGGTGCTCGGTGAGCTCCTCCTGGTCGACGCCCAGCTTCTCCTTGTTGACCAGCGCGTCCAGGACGAACTGGGTCTTGATGCCCTTGACCGCCTGCTCCTTGGTCTCGGCGTCGAACTCCTCGACCGTCTTGCCCTGGAACTCCAGGTACTTCTCGATGGTGAGGCCCATCTGGCCGAGCTGGTGGTGCTCCAGGTTGTGCTTGCGGGTGTTGACCTCGTCCTCGAGCAGCTTCTCGGGGATCGGCACCTCGACGAGCTCCAGCAGCTTCTCCAGGACGCGCTCCTGGGCCTGCGTGGCCTGGTCGTACTGCTTCATGTTCTCGAGGCGCTTGCGGCTGTCCGCCTTGAGGTCCTCAAGGGTGTCGAACTCGCTCGCCATCTGCGCGAACTCGTCGTCCAGCTCCGGGAGCTCCTTGGCGGAGACCTTGGTGACCTTGACGGTGACCTCGGCGTCCTTGCCCTCGGCGGAGCCGCCCTTCAGCTGGGAGGTGAAGGTGGCCTCGCCACCGGCCTCCAGGCCCTTGACGGCCTCGTCGATGCCTTCGAGGAGCTCGCCCGAGCCGATGGTGTACGCGACGTCGGAGGCGACGCCGTCGGGCAGCACCTCGCCGTCGACCTTGGCCTCCAGGTCGATGGTGACGACGTCACCCTCGGCGGCGGCGCGCTCGACGTCGTTCGTGGACGCGAAGCGGCCGCGCAGCTGCTCGACCGACTTCTCGATGTCCTCGTCGGAGACCTCGACCGCGTCGACCTCGACCTCGATGCCGGAGTAGTCCGGGATCTCGATCTCGGGGCGGACGTCGACCTCGGCGGTGAAGGCCAGCAGCTCGCCGTCCTTCAGCTCCGTGATGTCGACCTCGGGCTGGCCCAGCGGGTTCAGGTCGGCCTCGTTGACCGCCTCGGTGTAGAACTTCGGGAGGGCGTCGTTGACGGCCTCCTCCAGCACCGCACCGCGACCGAAGCGCTGGTCGATGACCCGGGCGGGGATCTTGCCCTTACGGAAGCCCTTCACCGTGACCTGCTGGTTGATCTTCTTGTACGCCGCGTCGAGGCTGTCCTTGAGCTCCTCGAAGGGCACCTCAACAGTGAGCCGAACCCGAGTCGGGTTCAGGGTCTCCACGGCGCTCTTCACGGTTCGGTCTCCTTGTGGCTGACTGCTTGGGGTCTGCGTCCCCGCTGCGATTCAGCGGTTCGGCGGATTCGGCCCGGTACATCAGACACACGGGCACGCAGCTTGCATAGTAACCGCAAGCGGCAATCAGCCCACAACGCGATCTTGTGATGGCGGTGGTGGTGGTCGGGGTGGCCGGATTCGAACCGACGACCTTCCGCTCCCAAAGCGGACGCGCTACCAAGCTGCGCCACACCCCGTCGGTGCGACACGTAGGGTACATGGCCGGAGACCCTCTGATGCGCGGGGTTTTGAGCGAACGTTTCCGGACGCCCCACCGCGCCCCGCCAATGGGGTGTGCACTCCCCCGGCCCGACCCGCTAGGATGCTGTCCGTGCCGCGGCCCCCGGACCTGCGGCGCACGCGTTGCGGGCGTAGCTCAATGGTAGAGCCCTAGTCTTCCAAACTAGCTACGCGGGTTCGATTCCCGTCGCCCGCTCTGAAGCACTAAGGGCCAGGTCAGAGGATGTTTCCTCCGGCCTGGCCCTTTGGCGTTGCGAGCTGGCGGGCTCAGTAGTGGACCGAGGCGCAGGTGACCGTGGTTTTTCCGTCGGCCGTCTTGACTATGTACTTGGCCCCGCTCAGGCCGCCGAGGTCGAACCTTCCCGACTTGTCGATGGGGACCGAGCCCGAGGTGGAGCCGGAGTAGGTCACCGTCGTGCCGGCGGGGAAGCCCTCGCCCCACACGTGGTACTTGCCGGCCGAGTCCACCTCGACGTTGCACTTCGCGGCTGCGGGGGCTGCGGCGTGTGCGGCCACTGCGGGGCCCAGCGCGAGGGCGGGGGCCACCAAGAGAGTGAGTACTGCGAGACGACGTGTTCGGTTCATCATTCAACCTGCCTTGGGCGCTGATGGCGCGGCCGGTGAGGCGTCACGGCTCCGATACGCGGCTTACATCGTATCGTCCGGTTTGTCCCGCGGCATCTCGCGGATGGTCTTGACTGCGGCGGGGGCAGGTTGTGTACTCCCCGCATGTCCGGGGCGGGCGGGGCGCGAGAGTACGTCGAGACGCGACTGAGGGAGTACCAGCAGTGGTACGACCGCAAGGCCGTGCGGAGCAAGGCGGTCCATTTACGGATGCGGACCCTGGCCGTCGTCGGCGGGGCGCTCGTGCCCGTGCTGGTCAACCTCGACGTGCCGTTCGCCCGGGTCACCGCCACCGTGCTCAGCCTGCTCGTGGTCGTTTCCGTGTCCCTCGAGAGCGTGTACCGGTACCGGGAGCAGTGGAAGAACTACCGGTCGACCGAGCAGTTGCTGGGGCACGAGCGGATCTACTTCGAGACCGGGGTCGGCCCGTACGCCGGGCTGACCGAGGGCGATGCGTTCACGCTGCTCGTGTCGCGGGTGGAGAAGGCGATCGCCAACGAGAACTCGGCCACCCTCAACGTCATGACGCTGGGCAGCCAAGTGAACTCGGACCTGGAGTACCGGCGGGCTCCCGGCACTCCTTGAGCGGTCCCGGCTAGAGCTTGATTCCCGCGATCGTGTCCGCGAGGGAGTTGAGGAAGCGGTTGACGTCCGGTGCGATGGAGCTGGACGCCAGGAAGAAGCCGAAGAGGACCGCGACGATCGCGGGGCCGGCCTTCATGTGGTTGCCGCGGATCAGCACCACCAGGATGACCGCCAACAGAACCACCACTGACAGCGAAATGGCCACTACTGATCACACCTTCGGTCGTCCCCTGGTCGGCCTGGGGCACACGGCCACGCGCACCCCCACATGGACCATCCTCCCACCAACGGGCCCCGGCTATCCGTCCCGAGGCGAATCAGCGTCGGCGCTTTCCCGCCAACCGGCCATGCGGCGGGCATATTTCGGACGTGGGGCCCGGGTCATGGCGCGGTGAGACCGAGGAGGGAGCGGACATACGCGTACTTCGCGGACAGCCGTTCCCGGGTGGGGCCGTCCAGTACGGAGAGCCGCACGGGGTCCGCGTTGTGCGCCAGATCCGCCTCCTTGACCAGGAGGGCGCCCGGGGTGGCGAGGATCCGGGCCGCGTACTCCTCCACCGGCTCGCCGGCGCGCTTGGTGACCGCCAGCACCATGTCCTTGACCGACCGGGGCAGGGCGGCGGCATCCAGCCACTCCCGGCTGAGCGCATCGTCCTCGACGGCGTCGTGCAGCCAGGCCGCCGCCTGCTGCTCCGGGCTGCCGCCGCGGGCGCGCACTCCCTCGGCGACGGCCGCGAGGTGCTCGGCGTACGGCCGGCCGGCCTTGTCGGTCTGGCCCTCGTGCGCGGAGCGCGCCAGTGCCTCGACCTCCATCAGGGTCAGCGGTCGCTGCTGCCGTTGCGTCATACCGTCCCCTTCGCCGCCGTACGGAGGGCCTGCGCGGCCCGGCGTACATCCGCCTGCGTCGTACGCCAGTTGGAGAACGCCGCGCGCAGGCCGGGGGTTCCCGCGTAGACGGTCGGGGTGACGAAGACCTCCCCCTGCGCCGCCTCGCGCAGGGCCGCCAGGCGGGCCGGGGTGGGGTCGTCGGCAAGGGTGAAGCAGACGACGTTCAGGCGGACCGGGGCGAGGAGCCGGAAGGCCGGGTCCTGCTCCAGCGCGGCGCCCAGGGCCCGGGCGCAGGCGATGTCGCGCTCGACGATCTCGCGGTGCCCTTCTCGGCCGTACGCGCGGAGGGTGAACCAGGCGGCGAGGGCGCGCAGCCGGTGCGAGTTCTCGGGGGTGAGGTGGACGAGGTCGGGGTGGTCGCCGAGGGGGCCGAGGTAGGCGGCGGCGTTCTGGAAGACGCGGGCCTGGAGGTCTTGGCGGCGGGTGAACTGGACGGCGCTGTCGTAGGGGACGTTCAGCCACTTGTGCAGGTCGACGCAGACGGAGTCGGAGGCGTCGAGGCCGTCGACGAGGTGGGCGTGGTCCGGGGAGAGCGCGGCGAAGGCGCCGAAGGCGGCGTCGGTGTGGAGCCAGAACGCGTGGCGTTCGCGGAGGGCGGCGATGGCGCGGAGGTCGTCGAAGTCCACGGTGTTGACGGTGCCGGCGTTGGCGACGACGACGGCCGGGCCGGGGGTGTCGGCGAGGGCCCGGTCGAGGGCGGCGGGGTCGACGGCCTCACGGCCGGGGAGGGTGGGGACGGGGACGAGGGAGCTCCGGCCGAGGCCGAGGACGGAGAGGGCCTTGGCGATGGAGGAGTGCGGGGCACCGGACAGGACGCGGACCGGGCCGAGCGCTGCCGCGCCGTCCTCGGAGGGGGAGACGCCGAGGCGTTCGCCGAGCCACTCGCGGGCGATGGCGAGGCCGGTGGTGTTGGACATGGTGGCGCCGCTGACGAAGGTTCCGGTGTGGGCGTCGGTGAGGCCGAAGAGGTCGCGGAGCCAGGTGACGGTCTCGCGTTCGAGGTCTTGGCCGGCGCCGTCCATGGCGGAGTTGGAGTTCTGGTCGTGGACGGCGGTCAGCCAGTCGCCCGCGAGGGCGGCGGGGGTGGCGCCGCCGGTGACGAAGCCGAGGTATCGGGGGCCGGCGGAGGCCGACAGCCGGGGCGCCCAGCGCTCCGCGAAGGCGGTGAGGGCCGATTCCGCCCCGGCGGCGTGCGTCGGGAGGGGCTCGGGCGCGCGAGGGGGCCCGGCGGGCGGTACGACGGGACGGGCGTCCAGGGCTTCGAGGGTGTCGGCGGCGGCGCGGCGGGTGGCCTCCAGGAGCTCGGGGAGGCGGGCGAGGCCGGTGGCGAGCGTGTGGTCCATGGGGGCACGGTAGGGACCCGCCGGGCCCGGCGGACCGGCCAATCGGGGGTGATTGGCCGGGGTCGCGGGATGCCGTGGGTGCTGCGCCGCTGCGCGAGCGGCCCCGGTCCGGCTGCGCCGGGGCTCCTGGGGCTCCGCCCCGGATCCCGCGCCTCGAACGCCGGCGGGGCTGGAGTGGGCCGGAGTCGGGTGGGTACTGGTGCGGCGCCGCTGCGCGAGCGCCCCCTGGCTGCGCCCGGGCTTTCGGGGCTCCGCCCCGGATCCCGCGCCTCGAACGCCGGCGGGGCTGGATTCGGCCGGTGCGGGGTGGGGGGTACCGGGCGGTGTGGGGCGGGAGTTGGGCGGCGTAGGGTCTGGGGATGACTCGGTGGGTGGTGGGGGTTGCTGTCGGGGCGGTTGTGGCGGGGGTGCTGGTGGGGTGCGATGTGCCGCCTGCGCCTGCTGCTGCGCCGGGGCCCAGTGGGGTGCGGTCCCCCGTGCCCTCCGTGGTCCCCTCCGCGCCCACGGCGAAGGCTGCCGCGTGTCCTGAGGGTGGGGTACGGCTGCTCGAAGGGGCCGGGGACGCCGCCATGGGGCTGCGCGTCGCCGACATTCAGCTGGTGAACTGCGGGACGCAGCCCTACGTACTCGACGGCTATCCGGAGATCCGGTTGCTGGACAGGAAGCGGGCACCGGTCGAGGTGGCCGTCGTGCACGGAGCGGACGGGATCACCAGCGCCCCGACCGGCGTGGAGGGTGTCCCGCAGAAGGTGGAGCTCCAACCCGGCCAGGCGGCCGCCGTCGCCATGGTGTGGCGGAACCTGGTGACCGACTCCACGGTGCCCGCCGCCGAGGGGTGGGTGCTGGACGTGACCCCGCGCGCCGGTGCGCCCCGGGTGGAGCTGGAGCTGCGCCATTCCGTCGATCTCGGGAACACCGGGAAGCTCGGGATCAGCCCCTGGAAGGCGGCGGCCCGGTGATCATCTGGCTCAACGGGCCCTTCGGGGGCGGGAAGACGCAGACCGCGTACGCACTGCACCGGCGGCTGCCCGGCAGCGTCGTGTGCGATCCGGAGCACGTCGGGTTCGGGCTGCACCGCATGATGCCGCCGGCGCTGCGCGGGGACTTCCAGGACCTGCCGGCGTGGCGGCAGGGCGTGTTCGAGGTGCTGGAGCTGGCCGCGCGGCGGCATGCGGGGCCCGTCCTCGTGCCGATGACCGTGACGAAGCCGCGGTACTTCGCCGAGACGGTGGGGCGGCTGCGCGAAGCGGGGCACGACGTACGGCACTTCGCGCTGCTGGCCGAGCGGGCGACCGTACTGCGCCGGCTCAGTGAGCGCGGGCTCGGGCGCGGGCTGAAGCGGGAGAGCTTCGCGGTGGCCCGGCTCGACGGATGTCTGGAGGCACTGCGCGGACCGGAGTTCGCCGACCACCTGATCACCGACCATCTCACGGTGTCCCAGGTGGCGGGCCGGATCGCGGCCATGACCGGGCTGCGGGCCGCCCCGGACACCGACGGCCCGCTCCGGGCAAGGCTGCGGCGCGCGCTCGTCGGTGTCCGGCACATCCGGTTCGATTAGACACCCCCTAAAGCGAGTACGTCCCCCGGCGGAGGCTCCAGCGGGCCGGGAGGGCGGTGGCCGCCAGGCCCAGGGTCAGGGCCGCCGCCGCGAAGGAGGCGTACAGCATCGGCGGGATGTGCGGGGGCGCCCCCGTGACCGCCTTGGTCAGGGGGAACAGCGTGGCCAGGGCGATCGCGCTGCCCAGGGTGACGCCCGCCCCGCCGATCAGGAGGGCCTCCCAGCGGAGCATCCGCAGCACCTGGCGCCGGGTCGAGCCGACCAGGCGCAGCATCCGCAGCTCGCGGCGGCGGTCGAGGACGGTCATCACCAGGGTGTTGGCGGCGGCGACGGCCGCGAAGCCGCCGAGGACGGCCGCCATGACGGTGTTGGCCCAGGCGTTGACCTCGCGGTCCGTGTTCTGGGCGGTGGTCCACTCCGAGGTGGACATCGCGGACCCCGGGCCCGCCGGGACCGGTCCGCGGATCAGCAGTTCGGTGGCGCGCCCGGCGGTGGTGTGGCCGGTCAGGTCGGCCGCCGGGAGGGTGACCTGGCCGAGGCCGAGACCCCGGGTGTAGACGGCCACGATCTCGGGGTTCGCCGGGACCCCGTCGGGGAGGCGGAGTTCGACGCGGTCGCCGACCCCGAGGCGCGCGGACTGCGCGAGGCTGCGGTCCACGGCGACCGTGCCGGGGCGCAGAGCGGCGAGGCTGCCCTCGCGTACGCCCAGGTCCTGGACGGTGGTGACGTCGCCCGCTACGCCCTGTGCCGAGGCGGACTGGAGCCGCTGCTCGGGGCCCGTGCCGAACATCGCGAGGACGGAGGTGCGGGTGACCGCGACTCCCCCGCGGAGATCGGCGGGCGGGTCGGTGATCACGTGGTCGGCGAGCAGTCCGGCCTCCTGCTGCTGCCGGACGGCCTGTTCCTCACTGGTGTGCAGGAAGACCAGGGTCGAGGAGAAGGCCATGGCGAGCACGATCGGGGTGATCGCGGAGGCGAGCCGGCGGGCGTGGGCCCGGGAGTTGGCGGCGGCGAGCGAGCCGGACGCCCCGCCGGCGCGCAGCGGGAAGCCGAGTACGGCGGCGCAGGCGCGGGCGATCAGTGGGCCGAGCAGGGCCACGGCGAGCATGAAGAGCATGACCACGCCGAGCGCGGCGTTGGCGGCGTCCTCCCCGCCGGAGGTGGCGGCCAGGCCCGCGCAGGCGACCCCGCCGGCCAGGGCGGCGATGCCCAGCGGCGTACGGATCCACCCCGGCCGGAGGCGTTCCACGGCGGCCGCGGCCAGCGCCTGGCCGGGCCGGATCCGGGCGGGCCGGCGGGCGGCGGCCCAGCCCGCGAGCAGGGCGGTGACGAGGCCGGTGCCGGCGGCCGAGACGAGCGGGATCCAGGAGACGGTGAGCTCGACCCCGCCCGGGATCGCGCCCTTGGCCTGGAGCTGCCCGAACCACCAGGCGGCGAGGCCGATGCCGGGTACGCAGCCCAGCACACCCGCGGCGGGCGCGACGAGCAGGGCTTCGGTGGCGACGATGCGGCGGATCTGCCGCGGGGTGGCTCCGACGGCGCGCAGCAGGGCGAACTCGCGGGAGCGCTGCCCGACGGAGAGCGCGACCGTGCCGGCGGCGGTGAAGACGGCGACGAGGGTGGCGGTGCCGCCGAAGGAGCCACCGAGGCCGGTCAGCAGTTCCTTGGCGCCCGCGAGCCGCGGGTCCACGGCGCGGGCGGCGCCGGTCAGCACCTGGGCGCGGCCGTCGACGGCGGCGCGGACGCGCTCCGGGTCGGCGTCGAACAGGACGACGGCGTCGAGTGCGCCGGGGTGCCCGGACAGGGCGCGGGCCTCGGCGTCGGAGAACCAGACTCCGGTGCCTCCGGCCTGTCCCACGACCCGGAATTCGCGCTTCCCGACCGGGGTGTCGAGTGACACCCGATCGCCCTCGATCCCCGTACCCGTGCCCAGTACGACCTCCCCCGGAGCCCCCGGCGCCCGGCCGGCCGCGAGCGCCGCGCCCGTGAAGGCCGACGCGCCCCAGCCCGAGGCCTCCACGGCGGAGCCCGCATCGCCCCGTACCGGGAACACCACGTCGGGGACGGCCCGGCCGAGCGGGGCCAGGCGCTCCAGCAGGGCGGCGTCGACCCTGGCCCGCTCCGGGACCCGTACCGCCTCCTCGTAGGCGCCTTCGCCGCTGCCCACCTGCCGGCGGATCTGCTGGTCGGCGGCCACGACGACGGGGGCTTGGGCGTACCGGGTCGGCGGGAGGCCCGCCCGGGCTCCGCTCTCCAGCAGGATCCCGCAGGCGGAGACGATGGCGACGGTCATGAGCAGGGCGACGAAGGTGCCGGCGAAGGCGGCGGGCCGGAAACGCACCGCCGCCCGGGCCAGGCCGTTGGGACGGAGCAGCATCAGGCGGCCGCTCCCGCGTACGCGGCGGCGGGGGCGGGGGCACGGGCGGTGAGGGCGGTCATCCGGGCGGCGATGGTCGCGGCGGAGCTCTGCGACAGCCGGTCGGCGATCAGGCCGTCGGCGAGGAAGAGCACCTGGTCGGCGGCGGCCGCGGCGGCCGGGTCGTGGGTGACCATGACGATGGTGGCGCCGAGGGAGTCCACGGCGGACCGGAGCAGTCCGAGGACCTCGGCGGCGGTGGTGGTGTCGAGGGCGCCGGTGGGTTCGTCGGCGAAGACGACGTCGGGCCGGGTGACCAGTGCCCGCGCGATGGCGACGCGCTGCTGCTGGCCGCCGGAGAGCTCGGCGGGGCGGCGGCGGCCCTTGCCTTCGAGGCCGACGCGGGCGAGCAGGTCGGCGGCCCGGTCCCGGTCCTGGCGCCCGCCGGCGAGCCGCATCGGTAGCAGCACGTTCTGCTCCACGGTGAGGGAGGGCAGCAGGTTGAAGGCCTGGAAGACGAAGCCGAGGCGGCTGCGGCGCAGTTCGGTGAGCTCGTTCTCGTTCATGCCGGTGATCTCGGTGCCGCCGAGGCGGACGGAGCCCGCGGTGGGGACGTCCAGCCCGGCCGCGCACTGGAGGAAGGTGGACTTGCCGGAGCCGGAGGGCCCCATCACGGCGGTGTAGCTGCCGCGCGGCAGGCTGAGGTCGATCCCGCGCAGCGCGTGCACGGTGGCGGCCCCCCGCCCGTACTCGCGCCGCACGCCGCGCAGCTCTACGGCGGCCGTACCGTCGTACGCCGCCTGCGCGCTCTCGCGCTGCCGCCTGCTCCGCCGGAGCCCCATGGTGTGCCGCCTTCCGTACCCGTCGGTGATCGTGGTCCCGACGCTACGGACGGGGGGACGGGTGCGGACATGGCGGAGCCAGGCGGATCGTTGGTGGGGAAAACCCCCGTACGAAGGTCAGGGCGAGCGGCGGATGAGCAGCAGGGCGCGGTCGTCGTTGACGTCCTTGGCGACCTTTTCGATCAGGTGCCAGGCCGCGCCCTCCCACCCGGCGGCGACGTAGCGGTCGGCCTCGCCGGTGAGGCGGTCGATGCCCTCGCTGATGTCGCGGTCGGCGGTCTCGACCAGCCCGTCCGTGAAGAGCATGAGGACGTCGCCGCGGCGCAGGTTGCCGCGGGCGGGTTCGAACTCGGCGCCGTCGTACACGCCGAGCAGCGGGCCCTCGCCGGACCGCTCCTCCCAGCGGCCGGTGCCCGCGGAGAGCTGGAGGGCGGGCAGGTGGCCGGCGGAGAGGAGCTCGTAGTCGCCGGTCTCCAGGTCCAGGACGAGGTGGATGGAGGTGGCGAAGCCCTCGTCCCAGTCCTGGCGGAGCAGGTAGCCGTTGGCGGCGGGCAGGAAGCCGTGCGGGGGCAGGGCGCCGAGCAGGCCGCCGAACGCACCGGACAGCAGCAGGGCGCGGGAGCCGGCCTCCATGCCCTTGCCGGAGACGTCGGTCAGGACGATCTCCAGGGTCCGGCCGCCGTTCGTACGGGCGGCGACGACGAAGTCGCCGGAGAAGGACTGGCCGCCGGCCGGGCGCAGGGCCATCTCGCGGTGCCAGCCGCGCGGCAGGGCGGGCAGCTTGCTCTGGACCCGGATGCGTTCGCGCAGGTCGAAGAGCATGGTGCCGCCGCGCCGCCAGGGCACGCCGACGCGGCTGCGGAACTGTGCGATGACCAGTCCGAAGAATCCGCAGGCGGCCACGACCAGGACGGTGCCGGGGGTGACCCGGGCGGGGCCCTGGGTGTACGGCCCGAGGACCAGCGCCTCCACGATGAGGGCGGCGGCGGAGGCCGCGTACAGCGCGAGCAGGCTCGCGGGGCGCAGCAGCAGGCCGCCCGCGACGATCGGCAGGACGAGGGCGGCGGGCGAGAACCAGACGGGCAGCATGAGCGTGCCGCAGGCGATGGCGGGCACGGTCAGGAGCAGCCCGGCGAAGGCGAGCCAGTCGGAGGCGTCGCCGCGGAAGTAGTCGACGGCGGATTTGCGCAGGGCGGTGCGGGCCCGGTGCGACAGCATGCGCGTCCGGGCCATGAGCGTTTCCATGCGTGCTCCGGCCATTGCTTCGGGACCCTATCCATCCTGGCTGTGCGCGCGCAGGGGGACCCCCGGACCTGGGGCCCATCGGCAGCCGAAAAGGCTTCGACTGGGACGGAATGCCTTGATAGGGATGGCCGTATGGCTCTTGAGATGCGCGTATTGCAAGCCAATGAGTGGGATGTCTGGTATGACCATCTGGAACTGGCGTTCGGTGGCGTGCCCGACTCCCCCGCGGAGCGGAAACTCTACAAGTCACTGACCGAGACGGATCGTTCGCTCGGGGTCTGGGACGGCGAGACCTGTGTGGGCTCGGCCGGGGCGTTCACCTTCCGCCTCTCGGTGCCGGGCGGTGCGCTGGTTCCGGCCGCCGGGGTCACGACGGTGGGCGTCTCCCCCACCCACCGCCGGCGCGGGGTGCTGACCTCCATGATGCGCCGCCAATTGGACGACATCCGGGCGGGTGGCGAACCGATCGCCGTGCTGACGGCCTCGGATCCGGCGATCTACGGGCGTTTCGGTTACGGCACCGCGACGTACGCAATGGCCGTGGACATCGACACGACGCGGGTACGGCTGTCCGTGCCGCCGGGGACGGACGACGTACGGCTGCGGCTCGTCGACCCGGAGAAGGCGCTCGCCGACTGCGAGCGGGTGTACGCCGGGCTGGTCGCGGGACGCCCCGGGATGCCGGCCCGGCAGCCGGGCTGGGAGCGGCAGGGCCTGCTGGACCCGCCGGCCATGCGGGACGGCGCGTCGCCGCTGAAGTGCGTGGTCGCGGAGGCTCCGGACGGCGAGGTCGTCGGGTACGCGCGCTACCGGGTCAAGCCCGACTGGGACCAGAGCGGTTCGGCCGGCAAGGTCAGCGTCCTGCAGGTGGAGGCGCTGGAGCCGGCGGCGTACGCGGCGCTGTGGCGGTACTTCTTCGGCATCGACCTGACCTGGCGGGTGCAGGCGTACGGGCGGCCCGTGGACGATCCGGTACTGCACCTGGTCAGTGACATCCGACGGGTCCAGGCCCGGCAGCGCGACGCCCTGCACGTACGGCTGGTGGACCTGCCCGCGGCGCTCCGAGCGCGGGCGTACGGGACCGGGCTGGACGTGGTCATGCAGGTCGAGGACGCGTTCTGCCCGTGGAACGAGGGCCGCTGGCGCCTGACGGCCGAGGCCGGGGGCCCGGTCGCCTGTACCCGCTCGGACGCGCCGGCGGACCTGGAGCTGTCGGTACGCGAGCTGGGCTCGGCGTACCTCGGCGGGATCACCCTGACCTCGCTGGCGGCGGCCGGCCGGGTGCGCGAGCTGCGCCCGGGGGCCCTGGCTGCGGCCTCGCGGGCCTTCGGCGCCGATGTGGCGCCCTGGCTCCCGCACGGGTTCTAGGGAGACCCCCCAGGGCGTCACCGGGTCTGACAGGAGGGGCACCAGAAGAGGTTGCGCGCCGCCAGGTCGGCGGTGCGGACCTCGGTCCCGCAGATGTGGCAGGGCATGTTCGCCCTGCGGTAGACGTACACCTCGCCGCCGTGGTCGTCCACGCGCGGCGGGCGGCCCATGGCCTCGGGCAGGTGCTCGTCGCGGACGGTGTCGATCCGGTTGTTCCGTACGCCCTCGCGCATCAGCGCCGCCAGGTCCGCCCACATGGCGTCCCACTCGCCGCGCACGAGGTCCTTGCCGAGCCGGTACGGGTCGATGCCGTGCCGGAAGAGGACCTCGGCGCGGTAGACGTTGCCGACGCCCGCGATCACCTTCTGGTCCATGAGCAGGGCGGCGACGGTGGTGCGGGAGCGGGAGATCCGCTGCCAGGCGCGGTCCGGATCGTCGGCCGGGCGCAGCGGGTCGGGGCCGAGCCGCTCGTGTATCGCCTTCTTCTCGGCTTCGCCGATCAGTGCGCAGGCGGTGGGGCCGCGCAGGTCGGCCCAGTGCTCCGGGTTGAGCAGCCGCAGCCGGACCGTGTCCGTGGCCGGGGGCGCCGGGGCGGGGCCGAAGCCGAGCTTGCCGAACAGGCCCAGGTGGATGTGGATCCAGGCATCGCCGAGTTCCAGGAACAGGTGCTTGCCGTGCGCCTCGGCACTCTCCAGGTCCCGCCCGTCGAGCAGGGCGGCGCTCTCGGCGAAGCGGCCCTGCGGGCTGCTCACCCGGACCGGCTGCCCGGCGAAGCGCTCGGTGTGGTCCTGGGCGAGGCGGTGGATCGTATGCCCCTCGGGCACTGCACTGCTCCTACCTCTGGAAACGGCCGTGCCGCCGGGCCGGAGGCCTCGGCGGCACGGTGAAGCGGAAGATCAGCCCTGCGGGTGGTGGGCCGGGATCGGGGGGAGCTCGCCGGTCTGCTCGTACGCGGAGAGCATGTCGATGCGGCGGGTGTGGCGCTCCTCGCCGGAGTACGGGGTCGCCAGGAAGGCCTCGATGAAGGCGACGGCCTCGTCCTGCGTGTGCATGCGGCCGCCGACGGAGATCACGTTGGCGTTGTTGTGCTCACGGCCGAGCTTCGCGGTCTCGACGCTCCAGGCCAGGATGGCGCGGACGCCCTTGACCTTGTTCGCGGCGATCTGCTCGCCGTTGCCGGAGCCGCCGATGACGATGCCGAGGCCGTCGGCGTCGGCGGCGGTCTTCTCCGCGGCGCGCAGGCAGAACGGCGGGTAGTCGTCCACCGCGTCGTAGATGTGGGGCCCGCAGTCGACGGGCTCGTGGCCGTTGTTCTTGAGCCAGTCCACCAGGTGGTTCTTGAGCTCAAAGCCGGCATGGTCGGATCCGAGGTACACGCGCATGGGACGAGTGTGGCACGAGCGTGCCGGAAGGCCCGCAGAGGGTGTCGCGTAAGTCACTTCTAAAGCTCAAGTAAACCCAAAGAGCGCAGATGGGACAGGGGGGACCAAGGTCCTGGACGTTCGTCCCTAAGCAACGATCCGGATTGGGGTCTTCCGCCCTGCGTTCATCTCAGGTTTGAATGCCGGGGCTCGCAACCCGAGAACCTAAGGATCCGTCCATGAGCTCCACGACGACCCTTCAGAAGGAAGGCAACCCCACCGGAAACAACGGTGACGGTCAGCCCTCCGACGGTCTGAAGGCCGGTCTCAAGAACCGCCACCTGTCCATGATCGCCATTGGCGGCGTCATTGGCGCCGGCCTGTTCGTCGGCTCCGGCGGCGGTATCGCCAAGGCCGGCCCCGCCATCCTGATCTCGTACCTCCTCGTCGGCGCGCTGGTCGTCTTCGTGATGCGGATGCTCGGCGAGATGGCCGCCGCCAGCCCGAACTCGGGCTCCTTCTCCGCGTACGCCGACCGCGCGCTCGGCCGCTGGGCCGGCTTCTCCATCGGCTGGCTGTACTGGTTCTTCTGGGTCGTCGTGCTCGCCGTGGAGGCGACCGCCGGTGCGAAGATCCTCGAGGGCTGGGTCCCGGCCGTCCCGCAGTGGGGCTGGGCCCTGATCGTGATGGTGGTCCTGACGATCACCAACCTCGGCTCCGTCTCCTCCTACGGCGAGTTCGAGTTCTGGTTCGCCGGCATCAAGGTCGTCGCCATCGGCGCCTTCGTGATCGTCGGCATGCTCGCCGTCTTCGGCGTGCTGCCGGGTTCGGACAACCCGGGCGCGGGCTTCGCCCACCTCACCGACGCCGGCGGGTTCATGCCCAACGGCTGGGGCTCCATCCTCACCGGTGTGCTGATGGTCGTCTTCTCCTTCATGGGCAGCGAGATCGTCACCCTGGCCGCCGGCGAGTCCGAGGACCCGCGCCGCGCGGTCACCAAGGCCACCAACTCGGTGATCTGGCGCATCGGCATCTTCTACCTGGGCTCGATCTTCATCGTCCTCACCCTGCTGCCGTGGAACGACAAGTCGATCGTCGACAAGGGCTCGTACGTCGCCGCCCTGGACTCCATCGGCATCGCGCACGCCGGCCAGATCATGAACGTGATCGTCCTGACCGCCGTGCTGTCCTGCCTGAACTCGGGCATGTACACGGCCTCCCGCATGGCGTTCTCGCTGGGCGAGCGCGGTGACGCGCCCAAGATCTTCGCCAAGGTCAACAAGAGGGGCGTGCCCACGGCCGCCATCCTGGGCTCCGTGGTCTTCGGCTTCGCCGCCGTCTACTTCAACTACACCTCTCCGGACACCGTCTTCAGCTTCCTGCTGAACTCCTCGGGTGCGATCGCGCTCTTCGTGTGGCTGGTGATCTGCCTGACGCAGCTGCGGATGCGCAAGATCCTGGTGCGCGAGGCGCCGGACAAGCTGACGGTCAAGATGTGGCTCTTCCCGTACCTGACGTGGGCCACCGCCGCGATGATCACCTTCGTCCTGGGCTACATGGTCTACGACAAGGACAACCGCGAGACGGTCATGCTGTCGCTGCTGGTCGCCGCCGTCGTGCTGGTCATCGGCGTGGTGCGCGACGTGCGCCGCAAGGCCGCCGAGCGCGTCTAGGCACGTATGCGGTTGCACGGCAGCCCCGGACCACCAGGTGTGGTCCGGGGCTGCCGTGTTTGCGCTGCGGCCGGTCGGCTACTTGCGGCCGACCAGCTTCCACGTGGCGGGCAGCAGGCCCATCGCCAGCGCGGCCTTGAGCGCGTCGCCGATCAGGAACGGGGTCAGCCCCGCCGCGACGGCCGCGCCGAAGGACATCCCGGTGGACAGCGCCAGGTACGGCACGCCCACGGCGTAGATCAGGGCCGAGCCCAGCGCCATCGCGCCCGCCGTACGGAGGACCGAGCGGTCGGCGCCGCGGCGGGCCAGCGCGCCCACGACGGTGGCGGCGAGGAGCATGCCGAGCACGTAGCCGAACGAGGCACCGCCCGCGCCGGAGGTGCCGCCCGCGAACCACGGCACGCCCGCCATGCCGACGAGGGCGTACAGGGCGAGCGAGAGGAAGCCGCGGCGGGCGCCGAACGCGGTACCGACCAGCAGGGCCGCGAAGGTCTGGCCGGTGACCGGGACCGGGGAGCCGGGGACGGGCACGGCGATCTGCGCGGCGAGGCCGGTGAGCGCGGCTCCGCCGGCGACGAGCGCGATGTCGCGGACGCGGCTCGCGGGCAGCAGGTCGGCCAGGACGGCGCCGGGGCGGAAGGAGACGGAAGCAGTGCTCATCGGAGGCTCCGCGGGGTGAGGGTGACGGGACGATCACCGACGCTAGTGCGCGGCCGGGCGCCGCCCCACCTCCGGCCGGGACAAAGCCCTGCTCACCGGTTTGGTGGGGAGTGCACAAAGAGGCGGGTTCACACCTGAGGTGGAGTGATCCGCGTCACGAGCCAGATTCAGACACCACGTCCGTTTTGCGCGGATGGGCGCCGTCCGGTGAGACTGTAGGGTCCCGCCAATCCGAATGCGGAGCCCCCACCGCCGCTGCCGAGCACGAGAGTACGAGCATCCACTCATGCGCGACCGCTTGCCCACCACCCCTCCCACAGGACCGACCAGGCCCAACCCTCTCGGCGGGCCCGAGTTTCCCGTGGAACCCCTCAGCCACAGCCTCAAGCAGCGCCACCTGACCATGCTGGGCCTCGGCGGCGTGATCGGCGCCGGGCTGTTCGTCGGCTCCGGCGCCGGCATCGGCATCGCCGGCCCCGCGATCATCTGCTCGTACCTGCTCGCGGGCGCCCTCGCCATGCTGGTGATGCGCGCGCTCGGCGAGATGTCGGCGGCGATGCCCGCCTCCGGCTCGTTCTCCGTGTACGCGGAGAAGGCGCTGGGGCGCTGGGCCGGGTTCTCGGCGGGCTGGCTCTACTGGTTCCTGCTGGTCGTGGTGCTGGCGGTGGAGGCCACCGGCGCGGCGAAGATCGCGAACAGCTGGCTCCCCTCGGTCGACCAGTGGGTCTGGGTGCTGATCTTCATGGTGGTCTTCACCGTGAGCAACCTGGCCGCCGTGAAGAACTTCGGCGAGTTCGAGTTCTGGTTCGCGGCCCTCAAGGTCGGCGCGATCGTCCTCTTCCTGATCCTCGGCACCCTCGCGATCTTCGGCCTGCTGCCCGACACGGATCCCATCGGCATGGCCAACCTGACCGGCCAGGGCGGGTTCTTCCCCGAGGGCTTCGGCGGGGTGGTCGCCGGCATGCTCGCGGTCATCTTCGCCTTCGGCGGCCTGGAGGTCGTCACCATCGCGGCCGCCGAGTCCGACGACCCGGCCAAGTCCGTGGCCCGCGCGGTGCGCAGCGCCGTGTGGCGCATCCTCTTCTTCTACGTCGGCTCGATGGTGGTCATCGTGACCCTGCTGCCGTGGCACTCGCTGGAGCCGGGGCAGAGTCCGTACGTCGCCGTCCTGGACTCCATCGGGATCCCGGGGGCCGGCCAGATCATGAACATCGTGGTGTTCGTGGCGCTGCTGTCGGCGCTCAACGCCAACCTGTACGGCTCCTCGCGCATGGTGTTCTCGCTGGCCGAGCGCGGCGATGCGCCCAAGGCGCTGCTGAAGGTGTCGGGCGGCGGGGTGCCGCGGCGGGCCGTGTTCGCCTCGGTGACCTTCGGGTTCGTGTCGGTGGTGCTGAACCTGCTGTGGCCGGACACGGTCTTCCTCTACATGCTCAACGCGGTCGGCGCGGTGCTGCTGTTCGTGTGGGCGCTGATCGCGGTCTCGGAGCTGAAGCTGCGGCGGATACTGGAGCGGGAGATGCCGGAGCGCCTGACGCTGCGGATGTGGTGCTTCCCGTACCTGACATGGGTGGCGCTGCTCGGCATGGCGGCGGTGCTGGTGCTGATGCTGTTCGACGACTCGGCCCGGCCGCAGCTGCTGTGGTCCTCGGGTGCGGCCGCGGCGGTCCTCGTGGTGGCGTGGGTGCGCGAGCTCAGGGCGCGCCGGGCTGTCTGACGCCTGCACGAACCGGCCCGCTGTCCGGATATTGGACAGAGAATGTTCGATAATCGGACAGTGGGCACTATGACCCCATGAGTCAGAGCACCATCACACCCCCCGAACAGCAGCACGGCACGGCAGCGCCGGCCGACGGCGGATCCCCCCTCGGCAACGGCCTCAAGCAGCGCCACCTTTCGATGATCGCCCTCGGCGGGGTCATCGGCGCCGGCCTCTTCGTGGGCTCCGGCGCCGGCATCGCCGCCGCGGGTCCCTCGATCGTGATCGCGTACGCCGTGTCCGGTCTGCTCGTGATGTTCGTGATGCGGATGCTCGGCGAGATGTCCGCCGCGAACCCCGCCTCCGGCTCGTTCTCCGTGCACGCGGACCGGGCGATCGGCCCGTGGGCCGGGTTCACGGCCGGCTGGATGTTCTGGACCCTGCTGTGCGTGGGCGTGGCCATCGAGGCGATCGGCGCGGCGCACATCATGACCGGCTGGTTCCCCGGCACCCCGTCCTGGATGTGGGTGCTGGCCTTCATGGCGCTGTTCTGCGGCTCCAACCTGGCCGCCGTCTCCAACTTCGGCGAGTTCGAGTTCTGGTTCGCCGCCCTCAAGATCGGTGCGATCGCGCTCTTCCTGGGTCTGGGCGTGCTGGCCGTCCTGGGCCTGCTGCCCGGCACCTCCTCCCCCGGCACCGCCAACCTGCTGCACGACGGCGGGTTCCTGCCCAACGGCATGGACGGCCTGCTGGTCGGACTGCTCGCCTCGGTCGTCGCGTACGGCGGCCTGGAGACGGTGACCATCGCGGCCGCCGAGTCGGAGAACCCCGTCAAGGGCGTGGCCCGGGCCGTGAAGACCACCATGTGGCGGATCGCGATCGTCTACGTCGGCTCCATGCTGGTCATCGTCACTCTGCTGCCGTGGAACGACCCGGCGGTGACCGAGGACGGCCCGTACGCGGCCGCCCTGGACCACCTGGGGATCCCGGCCGCCGGCGAGATCATGAACGCGGTCATCCTGATCGCCCTGCTGTCGGCGATGAACGCCAACATCTACGGTTCCTCGCGCATGGCCTACTCGCTCGTCTCCCGCGGCCAGGGTCCGAAGGCGCTGGGCAAGGTCAGCGGCCGGGTGCCGCGCCGCGCGGTGCTCGCCTCCTGCGGGTTCGGCTTCGTCACCGTGCTGCTGTCGTACTGGTACCCGGACACCCTGTTCGCCTGGCTGCTGAACATGGTCGGCGGGGTCATCCTCGTCGTCTGGGGGTTCATCGCCGTCTCGCAGTTCGCGCTCCGGCGCCGGCTGGAGCGGGAGGCTCCGGACAAGCTGGTCGTGAAGATGTGGGGCTTCCCGTACCTGACCTGGGTGGCGCTGGCCGGTGTGGCCGGGGTCCTGGTCCTGATGGTTCTGGACCAGGACACCCGGGTCCAGGTGGTCTTCACCGGCGGCCTCACCGCCGCCCTGGCGGCGACCGGCTACGTGATGCAGCGCCGGGCGGCGACCGCCCGCTGAGACATGCCCCGTCCCCGGTGGGCCCCGTGCGTTCGCACGGGGCCCACCCGCGTTTTACAGGGGTGACCCTTACGTGATCACTGGAATAGATGCTGCTAGCGTGCAGTTGCGCATTGATTGCAATAAGCAGTTGGCACGCTGAGGGGACCGGATAACACGCATGGCCATCTACACGCTTCCTGAGCTTCCGTACGACTACGCGGCGCTGGAGCCGGTGATCAACCCGCAGATCATCGAGCTGCACCACGACAAGCACCACGCGGCCTACGTCGCCGGCGCCAACACCACGCTGGAACAGCTGGCGGAGGCGCGCGACAAGGAGAACTGGGGCGCGCTCAACGGCCTGGAGAAGAGCCTGGCCTTCCACCTCTCCGGCCACATCCTGCACAGCATCTACTGGCACAACATGGCCAGCCCGAAGACCGGCGAGGGCGGCGGCGAGCCCACCGCCGCGGACGGCGTCGGAGAGCTCGCGGACGCGATCGCCGAGTCCTTCGGCTCCTTCGCGAAGTTCAAGAAGCAGCTGACCTTCGCGTCCTCCGCGACGCAAGGCTCCGGATGGGGCGTGCTCGCGTACGAGCCGATCAGCGGCCGTCTGATCGTCGAGCAGGTCTACGACCACCAGGGCAACGTCGGCCAGGCCTCGGTTCCGATCCTGGTCTTCGACGCCTGGGAGCACGCCTTCTACCTGCAGTACAAGAACCAGAAGGTGGACTTCATCGAGGCCATGTGGAACGTCGTCAACTGGCAGGACGTGGCCGGGCGCTACGCCGACGCCAAGGCCAACACCCCGCTGCTGATCCCCGTCAAGGGCTGATCACAGCTCCACCGAGCCCTCCCCCAGCCTTCGGCCGGGAGGTGCCCCCAGCCTCGTGATCGTCTTCTCAGCCTTCGCGTGTGGGGGTGTTCAACGGAAGACCCCCGCAAGGACGTGACTTGCGGGGGTCTTCCGTGTGTTCGACAGCAGGCCTACTCGAAGGACGGGCCCTTGGTGCGGGTGCGCTTGATCTCGTAGAAGCCGGGGGTGGAGGCGACCAGCAGGGTGCCGTCCCACAGCCGGGCGGCGGACTCGCCGCGCGGGGTCGGGGTGACGACCGGACCGAAGAAGGCCACCTCGTCGCCCTCGGCGCCGGGCACGGAGATCACCGGGGTGCCGACCTCCTGGCCGACGCGCTCGATGCCGTCGTTGTGGGAGTCGCGCAGCACCTGGTCGTACTCGTCGGAGTCGGCGTAGGCGAGCAGCTCGGCCGGCAGGCCGACCTCCTCCAGCGCCTCGGCGATGACCTCGCGGGTCGCGCCCTTGTCCTCGTTGTGGATCCGGGTGCCGAGCGCGGTGTAGAGCTTGCCGGTGATCTCCTCACCGTGCTTCTGCTGGGCCGCGATGACGACGCGGACCGGCGCCCAGCCCTTGGGGCCGAGCAGCTCGCGGTAGCGCTCGGGCAGCTCGTCGAGCTTGTTCTCGTTGAGGACGGCGAGGCTCATCACGTGCCAGCGCACCTCGACGTCGCGGACCTTCTCGACCTCCAGCATCCAGCGGGACGTCATCCAGGCCCAGGGGCAGAGCGGGTCGAACCAGAAGTCGACCGGGGTCTTCTCGCGCACCTGGGTGTCGGCCATGTCTCTCCTAGAGTCGCGTGTGCATCACTGGTCGTGATTCCCCCTCGCCAACCAGGCCGGGCCCGCCCGCATTCCCCCGTGCGAGGATTCCGTCAGGTATCGCGATCACGCACGAAGGAGTGCACGTGCCCGGAGAGAATCTGTCCCGTGACGAGGCCCGCGAGCGGGCCGAGCTGCTGTCCGTCGACGGGTACGAGGTGGTCCTCGACCTGAGGTCCGCCGTGGACGAGGCCGAACCGGCCGACGGTCCCCGGACCTTCCGCTCGGTGACCACGATCCGCTTCCGGGCCGCGGCCCCCGGCTCGGCCACCTTCGCCGACCTCGTCGCCCCGTCGGTGAACTCCGTCACCCTCAACGGGCGGGAGCTGGACCCGGCCGCCGTCTTCGACGGGGCGCGGATCGCGCTGGCCGATCTGGCCGCCGAGAACGTCCTGGTGGTGGACGCGAACTGCGCGTACAGCCGGACGGGCGAGGGAATGCACCGCTTCGTCGACCCGGAGGACGGCGAGGTCTACCTCTACACGCAGTACGAGCCGGCCGACGCCCGCCGCGTGTACGCGAACTTCGAGCAGCCCGACCTGAAGGCCCCGTACCGCTTCGAGGTGACCGCGCCGGAGGGCTGGCACGTCTGGAGCAACGGCGCCGAGGAGTCCCGCGAGGGCCAGACCCGGCGCTTCGCCGAGACCGCGCCGATCTCCACGTACATCACGTGCGTGGTGGCGGGCCCGTACCACTACGTGACGGACACCTACACGCGCGGGGACCTGACGATCCCGCTGGGCGCGATGTGCCGCAAGGGGCTGGCGAAGCACTTCGACGCGGACGACGTCTTCCTCGTCACCAAGCAGGGCTTCGACTTCTTCCACGAGCACTTCGACTACCCGTACCCCTTCGGGAAGTACGACCAGGCCTTCGTGCCCGAGTACAACCTGGGCGCGATGGAGAACCCGGGGATGGTGACCTTCCGCGAGGAGTACATCTTCCGCGGCAAGGTGACGCGGGCCGCCTACGAGCGCCGCTGCAACACGATCCTGCACGAGATGGCCCACATGTGGTTCGGCGACCTCGTCACCATGAAGTGGTGGGACGACCTGTGGCTGAAGGAGTCCTTCGCGGACTTCATGGGCTCCTTCTCGCAGGTGGAGGCGACCCGCTTCGACCAGGCGTGGGTGACCTTCGCCAACAACCGCAAGGCGTGGGCGTACCGGGCCGACCAGCTCCCCTCCACGCACCCGATCACGGCCGACATCCGTGACCTGGAGGACGCGAAGCTCAACTTCGACGGCATCACGTACGCCAAGGGCGCGGCGGTGCTCAAGCAGCTCGTCGCGTACGTGGGCCGGGACGCGTTCCTGGAGGGCGCGCGGCGCTACTTCAAGGCCAACGCGTACGGGAACACCACGCTGGACAATCTGCTGTCGGTGCTCGGCGAGGTCTCCGGGCGGGACATGGCCGAGTGGTCGCGGGCCTGGCTCCAGACGGCCGGCGTGAACGTGCTGACGCCGGTGGTGACGTACGACGCGGGCGGCCGGGTGACCGAGCTGTCGGTGGTCCAGGAGGGCGACGAGCTGCGCCCCCACCGGGTGGCGGTCGGCCTGTACCGGCTGGAGGACGGCGCGCTGGTCCGTTACGCGCAGGCCGAGGCGGACGTGGCCGGCGCCTCGACGGTCGTGGCGAAGCTGGCCGGGCAGGAGCGGCCCGACCTGGTACTGGTCAACGACGACGACCTCACGTACTGCAAGATGCGCTTCGACGAGGGCTCGCTGGCGACGCTGCGCCAGCGGCTCGGGAGCGTGGCGGACCCGCTGGCGCGGGCGCTGTGCTGGTCGGCGCTGTGGAACCTGACGCGTGACGGGCTGATGCCGGCGCGCGACTTCATCTCGATGGTGCTGGCCCACGCCGGCCGCGAGAGCGACGTCGGCGTGCTCCAGATGCTGCACTCGCAGGTGCTGGCCGCGGTCACGCACTACGCGGCGGCCGGCTGGCGCGAACAGGGCGGCCGGGTGCTGTCGGCGGTCGCGCTGCAGGAGCTGCGGCTGGCGGAGCCGGGCTCGGAGCACCAGCTGACCTGGGCCCGCTTCTTCGCGGCGGGCGCGGCGACGGAGGGCGACTTCCAGCTGCTGCTGGGGCTGCTGGAGGGTTCGGCGCGGATCGACGGGCTGGACGTGGACCAGGAGCTGCGGTGGGACTTCCTGCTGCCGCTGGCCGCGCACGGCGCGGTGGACGAGGCCGTGCTGACGGCGGAACTGGCGCGCGACGACACGGCGTCGGGCAAGCGGCACCAGGTGCGGTGCCTCGCGGCGCGGCCGTCCGAGGCGGTCAAGGACCAGGCGTGGGCGGCGGTCGTCGAGTCCGACGCCCTGTCGAACGCGCTGGTGGAGGCGACGATCGCGGGCATGCAGCAGCCTTCGCAGCGGGCCCTGCTGGCGCCCTACGCGGGGCGCTACTTCGAGGTGATCGAGCGGATCTGGGCGGACCGGTCGATCCAGATCGGCATGCACGTGGTGAAGGGGATGTACCCCTCGCTGGAGGACTCGGAGCCGACGCTGGCCGCCACGGACGCCTGGCTCGCCGCGCACGCCGATGCCGCTCCGGCGCTGCGCCGCCTGGTGCTGGAGGCCCGTGACGACCTGGCGCGGGCGCTGCGGGCGCAGGCCTGCGACGCGGCCTCCGCCGCGGGTTCGGCCGCGGGTTCGGCCGCGGGTTCGGCCGCGGTCTAGCGAACGCGTCGGCCGGGCCGGGCCGCCTTGGCGGACCGGCCCGGCCGAGGGATGCGAACGGCGCTATCGGCTTTCGAACGGCCGTACTTTAGTGCGGTCTTGTCCGGTTTTGTCGACGGGTGCGTAACAGGGGTTAGCAGGGCCGGGGCGGGTGGGAATCTCCGCCGCATGAACCACGACGCACCCCTCCCCCTCGCCCACCTCACCGGCAGCCGCCCCCGCATCATGAGCCTCGCCCAGCTCCGCGAGCACGGCGTCAGCGCCTCCGAAGCCGCCGAGCGGCCCTGGCAGGAGATCCTGCCGGGGGTGTTCCTCCTCCACCCCGGCGCCGCGACCAGCGAGGAGCGCCTGCACGCCGCCCTGCTGTACGCGGGCCGCCGCAGCGGCGAGGCCATGGTCACCGGGCTCGCGGCCCTCGCGCTGTACCGGTTCGCCTCCGCGCCCGCGCTGCTCGCCCTCACGCAGATCGACGTGCTGGTGCCCCACACCCGCCGGCTCCGCTCCGTCGGCACCGTCCGGATCGTGCGGACGCACACCCCGCCCCGCCCGCAGCAGGTGACCGGGCTGCCCGTCGCCCCCGTGGCCCGGGCGCTGGCCGACGCGGTCTCCCAGCTCTCCGACGCCGGCACCGTACGCCGCCTGCTCAGCGAGGCCGTCCGCGGCGGGCACTGCGAACCAGCGGCCGTCGTACGGGAGTTGACGGTGGCCCGACTGCTGAATCGCTCCCACGTCGTGGACGCCGTCGAGTCCCTGCTCGCGGAGGGCCGGGCCATCGCCGAGGACCGGCTGTACCAGCTCGTACGGGGCCACGAGCTCCCCGAGCCGGTCTGGAACGTGGACCTGCGCCTGCCCGGCGGCCCGCACCTCGGCGGGGTCGACGCGTACTGGCCCGACCAGGCCGTCGCCGTGGAGATCGACACCCGCGCGCCCCGGCAGGGCGAGGACGAGCAGTTCTCGGAGGCCGTCCGCAAGCGGGAGACCCTGGAGCGGCTCGGGGTGACCGTCCTGCACATCACCCCGCGCAAGCTGCGCGACTGGCCCGAGCAGCAGGCCGCGGTGGTCCGGACCGCGCTGACGGCGTCCGCCGACCGCGAACCGGCCGCATACCTGGTCGTCCTGCCCAGGTGAGGGAGCCGGCCGACGCCGGCCGGTCCCGTACGCCCGTCTGACGGAGCATCACGCGCGCACGCGCGTGCGCTGAGACGCCCGAAGTTGTCACACCCGATCTGAGACCGCACACCGCCTCACCCTCGCGACGAGGTCGGGAAGTCGACAAAGCAACTCTTCAACCCCTGTGATTCGTGTGAGTACGCCCCGGTACGGCCTCGATGGCATATGACCCGACCTGGCGAGAGTCCGCCATGTCAGGTCTCGGTCAATGACAAGCCTCCCCAAAGAGCGGTCGGTTGCGCAAAGCTGACCGGTCATCCGGCACCGAAATCCGGACCGTATCTTTCACTTATCCAGGGATGCTGATGACCCTCGAATCCCCCAGCTCCATATCCGGGGCCAGACGCGTCGCGCGCGTCGCGGCCGCGGCCGGCCTGGTCGCCGCGCTGGCGACCGCGGGCGCGATGCCCGTGTTCGCGGCGAACGGCCCCGCCGGCACCCCGGGCACGAACCCGGCCGTCAAGTCCGCCGACGAGAAGATCGGCTCGGCGGACGCCGAGCTGCTCCAGCAGGCCAAGGCCAAGGGTGACGCGACCGTCACCGTCATGGTGGCCACCGCCCCCGGCCAGACCAAGCAGGTCGCCGACCAGCTCGGTGCGGTCCAGGGCGCCTCGGTCGGGCAGACGAACGACAAGCTCGGCTATGTGCGGGCCACGCTGCCGACCGCCAAGGCCGAAGCCGCGCTGAAGGCGGCCGCGAAGCTGTCCTCGGTGCACGCCCTGGACCTCAAGCACGAGATCCAGCTCTCGGACCCGCGTCCCGACGCGGGCAAGGATTCGGGGACGGTGGGGAAGACCGCCTCCGAGACCTACCCGGGGCCGGACAAGAACACCCCCGCGAAGAACCCGTACAACCCGTCCTTCGAGACGGGCGCGGTGGACTTCGTCGCCAAGAACCCCCAGGCCGACGGCCGCGGCGTGACCATCGGCATCCTGGACTCGGGCGTCGACCTCGGCCACCCGGCGCTCCAGAAGACCACCACCGGTGAGCGCAAGATCGTCGACTGGGTCACCGCGACCGACCCGATCACCGACAACGACGCCACCTGGCGCGCGCAGATCACCCCGGTGACGGCCGCGGGCGGCACCTTCTCCGCGGGCGGCCAGAGCTGGAAGGCTCCGGAGGGCTCGTACCAGTGGAGCCGGTTCAGCGAGTCGATCACCGCCACCGGTGACGCGAAGGGCGACGTCAACCGGGACGGGGACACCACCGACCGGTTCGGCATGCTCTACGACGCCGCCGCCGGCACCGTCCGCGTCGACACCGACCAGGACGGCGACTTCACGAACAACGAGCCGATGAAGCCGTACAAGGACGGCTACCAGATCGGCTACTTCGGCACGGACAACCCGGCGACCGACGTCGCCGAGCGGATCCCGTTCGTGATCCAGATCCGCAAGGACGTCCCGATGGACCCGCTGGGCGGGGACTGGGTCGGCAAGAAGGCCGACTTCGTCAACATCGGCGTCATCGAGTCCGAGCACGGCACGCACGTCGCCGGCATCACCGCCGCCAACAGCCTCTTCGGCGGCAAGATGAACGGCGAGGCGCCCGGCGCGAAGATCGTCTCCTCGCGCGCCTGCTCCTGGTCCGGCGGCTGCACCAACGTCGCGCTGACCGAGGGCATGATCGACCTCGTCGTCAACCGCGGTGTGGACATCGTCAACATGTCCATCGGCGGCCTGCCGGCGCTGAACGACGGCAACAACGCCCGCTCCGAGCTCTACAAGAACCTCATCGACACCTACGGTGTCCAGCTCGTCATCTCGGCGGGCAACGAGGGCCCCGGTGTCAACACCATCGGCGACCCCGGTCTCGCGGACAAGGTCATCTCCGTGGGTGCCGCGGTCTCCAAGGAGACCTGGGCCGCGAACTACGGCTCCGGCGTGACCAAGAAGTACGACATGTTCCCGTTCTCCTCGCGCGGTCCGCGTGAGGACGGCGGCTTCACGCCGACCATCACCGCCCCCGGCGCTGCCATCAACACCACGCAGACCTGGCTGCCCGGCTCCCCGGTGAAGGAGGCCGGCTACAACCTGCCGGCCGGCTACTCGATGCTGCAGGGCACCTCGATGTCCTCGCCGCAGGCCACGGGCGCCAGCGCCCTGCTGCTCTCGGCCGCCAAGCAGCAGCACATGACGGTCACCCCGGCGAGCCTGCGCGTGGCGCTCACCAGCACCGCGAAGAAGATCGACGACGTCCCGGCGCACGCCCAGGGCGCGGGCCTCATCAACATCGTCGACGCGTGGGAGTCCCTCCAGCGCGACGCCAAGGCCAACGAGTTCACCGTCAAGGCTCCGGTCGACACCGCGCTCGACCAGTTCCTGAAGACCCCGGGCTTCGGCACCGGCCTCTACGACCGCGAGGGCGGCCTCAAGGTCGGCCAGAAGAAGGTCTACGACGTCGTCGTCACCCGCACCACGGGCGTCAAGTACGGCACCCGGCACAACCTGAGCTGGCGCAACAACGACGGCACGTTCAAGGTCATCGGCGACTACGACTACGTCACGCTGCCGCTGAACAAGCCGGTCACCATCAAGGTCGAGGCCAAGCCCAAGACGGCCGGCGTGCACAGCGGCATCCTGCAGCTGGACGACGAGACCACCGAGGGCATCGACAAGCAGATCCTGACCACGGTCGTCGCCTCCACCGCGCTGGCGAAGCCGTCGTTCACGATGTCGGACACCTCCTCGGTGCAGCGCAACAGCCACAAGTCGTACTTCGTGACCGTCCCGCAGGGCGCGAAGTCCCTTGAGGTCGCCCTCGGCGGTCTCAAGCCGGGCAGCCAGACGCGCTTCATCTCGATCCACCCGTACGGTGTGGGCGTCGAGGACAGCGCGACCACCCAGTGCTACCCGAACTACGACAACCCGGCGAACGCCTGCCGCCCCGACCTGCGCTCGTACGCGAACCCGCAGCCGGGCGTCTGGGAGATCGAGGTCGAGTCGCGCCGTACGTCGCCGCTGCTCGACAACCCGTTCAAGCTGGACGTCAGCGTCCTGGGCGCGGCCTTCGACCCGGCGGTCAAGGTCCTGCCCGAGGTGAAGCAGGGCACCCCGGCCCCGGTCCAGTGGACCGTCAAGAACGACGCCGCGGCGATCAGCGGCGGCAAGCTCCAGGGCGGCCCGCTCGGCTCCGCGAAGGTCGCCAAGCCGACCATCGCGAACGGCGAGAGCCAGACGAGCACCGTCACCATCGGTGAGGGCGTCTCCCGCCTGGACGTGGCCATCGGCGGTGTCTCCGACACCGGTGCCGACCTCGACCTCACCGTCCTCAAGGACGGCGTGAAGGTCGGCTCCTCCGCCGACGGCGACTCCGACGAGGCCGTGACCCTGCTCAACCCGGCCGCCGGTACCTACACCATCCAGGTGGACGGCTACGCCGTTCCGTCCGGGTCCACCACGTACGACTACCGCGACGTGTACTTCTCGTCCGCCCTGGGCGCCGTCCAGGTCGACGAGGCCGCCGCGGTGAACCTCGCCAACGGCGCCTCGGCGTCCGTCACGGCGAACGTCCTCGCCGCCGCTCCGGCCCCCGAGGGCCGTCAGTTCTTCGGCGAGGTCAAGCTGCTCAACGCCCGCGGCACCGCCGCCGGCACCGGCAGCGTCCAGATCGAGAAGGTCCTCCCGTAACGGGTGACCGGCTGATCGCATGACGGAGGGGCGGGCGCCCGGATCGGGCGCCCGCCCCTTCGCCGTTCCCCCGCGGGACCGCCCGCCGGCTACTTGCCCAGCGAGCTCAGGTCCTGGGCGTACGTGCCGACCGCGTGGGCGATGACGTCCAGGTTGGTGTCGAAGGCCTTCAGGTCCAGGTTCTTCAGGGTGTCGCCCGCCCCGTGGTAGTTCGGGTCGTACGGTGCCCCCGCCGTGCCGCCGTACCGCTTGGCCTGCTCGGCGGTCTTGATGCCCTCGGCGCCGGTGAACGTACCGCCGGCCGGGATGCCGTTCGCGATGAACGGGCCGTAGTCCGAGCGGCCGTCGAAGTCGCTGCCCTCGTGCGGCTTGTGCTTCTTGTCGAGGAAGCCGTTGATGAGCGCCTCGATCTGCGCCGAGCCGGCCGGACCGGCGCCTTCGCCGGTCTTGTCCGAGTCGTCGCCGTCGTAGACGAACTGCACCGGGTTCGGCGAGGCGATCATGTCGAAGTTCAGGTAGAGCGCGATGTCCTTCTTCTGCTTGTCCGACAGCTGCGCCACGTAGTGCTCGGAGCCCAGCAGGCCGAGTTCCTCGGCCGACCACCAGGCGAAGCGGACCTTGTTCGCGGGACCCTTGCCCTTCTTGTTGGCCCCCTCGTCCGCGAGCTTGAGCGCCACCTCCAGCAGGCCGGCCGAGCCGGAGCCGTTGTCGTTGATGCCCGGGCCCTCGGGGACCGAGTCCAGGTGCGAGCCGACGGTGACGACGCGCTCGGAGCGGCCGCCCCTGGTCTCGGCGACCACGTTGCGGGTGGTCTTCTTCACGTGCTCCTGGTCCAGGTCCAGGCGTACGGTCACCTCGCCCCCGGCGGCGGCCGCGGCCAGCGCCTCGCCGTCGGCGAGGGTCAGCCCGGCGCTCGGGATGATCCCCTCGGCGGGCGAGGAGAACCCGCCCCGGACCGGGGTGGTGCCGCTGTGGTTGTAGACGATCACACCGAGGGCGCCGGCCGCGGCGGCGGCCCTCTGCTTCTCCACGAAGGTGCAGGAGCCACGCTTGACCAGGGCGATCTTCCCGGTGAACGTGCCGCTCGCGTAGTCGTCGGCCGTGCAGCCGGGGGTTTCGTCGACCCGGGCGAGGGCGAGCGGGGCGACGAGGCCGCCGGCCGGGGTGGACTTGGTGAAGGTGAAGGCGGCGGTGGCCAGCTCGCGCGGCGCGCCGTCGACGCCGGCGAGGACCGTGGTCTTCTCCGTCTTCGTGTGCGCCTCGTAGATGTCGAAGTCCTGGTAGGAGACGTCGTACCCGGCCTTCTTCAGGGTGTCGTGGACGTAGGCGGCGGAAGCCGCGTGGCCCGGGGTGCCCGCGGCGCGGTTGCCGCCGTTGGCGTCGGCGATCTGCTGGAACCTCGCCAGGTGGCGGTAGGCCCCGCGGGCGGTGACCTCCTCGACCAGTTCCTTGGCCAGCCTGCCCTCGCGCGGGTGGGCGGCCGCCGGGGTGGAGGTCAGCAGGACGGGTGCGGCGACGGCGGCGGCCGCGAGGGCGGCGAGGGCCGGTATGGACCGGCGGCGGTGGCGGATGGCGCGCACGGTGGTTCTCCCCGAGTTCGATATGCGGAATGCCCGTCCGTCGATCGGACGCGACAGACCGGACGGTAACCGGCCTCCACCTGGCAAAACGGGCTCTGGGCGGGGGTGCAACACAGCCGCCACGAACGTGTCACGAGGGTTCACATTCGGGACACCGTCCGTTCCTCGGACAATGGATTGGACAAGCCTCGTGGGGTCGAACGCATGATGGCTTCACGCGCCCGCGTCGTACGCACCAATAAGGAGTCACCGTGAGGGTCGGAATCGTCGGAGCCACCGGACAGGTCGGCGGAGTCATGCGCGGCATCCTCGCCGAGCGCAAGTTCCCGGTGGACGAGCTGCGGCTGTTCGCCTCGGCCCGTTCCGCGGGCTCGACCCTCGAATGGGAGGGCCGGGAGATCACCATCGAGGACGCCTCCACGGCCGACTACTCCGGCCTGGACATCGTCCTGTTCTCCGCGGGCGGCTCGACCTCCAAGGCCCTCGCCGAGAAGGTCGCCTCCCAGGGCGCGGTCGTGATCGACAACTCCTCCGCCTGGCGCCGCGACCCCGACGTGCCGCTCGTCGTCTCCGAGGTCAACCCGCACGCGATCAAGAACCGCCCCAAGGGCATCATCGCCAACCCGAACTGCACCACCATGGCCGCGATGCCGGTGCTGCGCCCGCTGCACGACGAGGCCGGCCTGACGGCGATGGTCGCCACCACCTACCAGGCCGTCTCCGGCTCGGGCCTGGCCGGTGTGGCCGAGCTCAAGGGCCAGGCCTGCGCGGTCTCCGAGACCGCCGACCAGCTGACCTTCGACGGCGGCGCGGTGGACTTCCCCGAGCCCGCCGTCTACAAGCGCCCGATCGCGTACAACGTGGTCCCGCTCGCGGGCAACCTCGTCGACGACGGCTCCTTCGAGACCGACGAGGAGCAGAAGCTCCGCAACGAGTCCCGCAAGATCCTGGAGATCCCGGAGCTCAAGGTCTCCGGCACCTGCGTGCGCGTGCCGGTCTTCTCCGGCCACTCCCTCCAGGTCAACGCCCGCTTCGCGAACCCGATCAGCGTGGAGCGCGCGTACGAGCTGCTGAAGGACGCTCCGGGCGTCGAGCTCTCGGAGATCCCGACCCCCCTGCAGGCGGCGGGCAAGGACGCCTCGTACGTGGGCCGTATCCGCCTCGACGAGACGGCCGAGAACGGCCTCGCGCTGTTCCTCTCGAACGACAACCTCCGCAAGGGCGCGGCCCTGAACGCGGTGCAGATCGCCGAGCTGGTCGCGGAGGAGCTCCGCGGCTGATCCCGCATGCGACCGAGGGGCGGCACCTGTGTCGGTGCCGCCCCTCTGGCGTGCCTAGAGCGCCAACTGCTGGCGCAGCGCCCGGTCGATCTCCTTGAGTGCCTGCGCGGGCACTGCGCCGATCCGCTGCCCGAATCGGGAGAGATCCAGCGCGCGGATCTGCTCGCAGTGGGCCTTCGAGTCCCGGTCCAGACCGCATTCCGCAGCGGACAGGTAGACCTGGAACGAACGGACGTGCGTAATGTTCGAAGTCACCGGCACCACGGCCAGGACACCACGGCCGGCACGGTCCGCCATCCGATTGGCGGCGTCGTTCGTCACCAGAACTGCAGGCCGTGTCTTGTTCGCCTCGCTGCCGACGGCCGGCTCCAGGTCGACCAGGTAGAGGTCACCGCGCCTCATCGACAATCCCGTCCCCCGCCGTGCGGTCCCACAGTGCCGCGTCCTCGCTCTCGTACCACTCGTCCCAGGCGGCGAGGTACTCCTTCTCCAGGGCGGACTCGCGCAACAGCTGGATCGCAGCCTGTATGACAGCGGATCTGGATTCGGCCTCGGTCTCGGCGGCGTACTGATCGACGAAGGTGACATCCTCCTGCGGCAGGCTCACACTGATCTTCATACCCGCGATGCTACCGAGACTGCTACCCGGGCCGCCACCGCTCTGTGTTCGCCCGTGGATTACTCACGGGCGCCTGGTCGGCCCCACGTGGAAGGATGGCCCGGCAACGTCACCATCAAAGGAGATGACCGCGTGCCTGGCACGAATCTCACCCGTGAAGAGGCTCAGCAGCGGGCGAAGCTGCTCACCGTCGACTCGTACGAGGTCGAAGTCGATCTCAGCGGTGCGCAGGAGGGCGGCATGTACTCGTCCGTGACCACCGTGCGGTTCCAGTCGGCCGAGGCCGGCGCCGAGACCTTCATCGACCTGGTCGCCCCGGCCGTGCACGAGGTCGTCCTGAACGGCAAGTCGCTGGACGTGGCCGAGGTCTTCCGGGACTCGCGCATCGCGCTGACGCACCTCGCGGCCGGCGCCAACGAGCTCCGCGTCGTCGCGGACTGCGCCTACACCAACACGGGCGAGGGCCTGCACCGCTTCGTCGACCCGGTCGACCAGCAGGCCTACCTGTACACCCAGTTCGAGGTGCCGGACGCGCGCCGCGTGTTCGCCAGCTTCGAGCAGCCCGACCTGAAGGCGACGTTCCAGTTCACCGTGAAGGCCCCCGAGGGCTGGACGGTCATCTCGAACTCCCCCACGCCGGATGCCGCGGACGTCAAGGACAACGTCTGGCGCTTCGAGCCGACGCCGCGCATCTCGACGTACATCACGGCCCTGATCGCCGGCCCGTACCACTCGGTGCACAGCTCGTACGAGGGCCCCGGCGGCCAGTCGGTGCCGCTCGGCATCTACTGCCGGCCGTCGCTCGCCGAGTTCCTGGACGCCGACGCGATCTTCGACGTCACGCGCCAGGGCTTCGACTGGTTCCAGGAGAAGTTCGCGTACGACTACCCGTTCGCCAAGTACGACCAGCTCTTCGTCCCCGAGTTCAACGCGGGCGCGATGGAGAACGCGGGCGCGGTCACCATCCGCGACCAGTACGTCTTCCGCTCGAAGGTGACGGACGCGGCGTACGAGGGCCGCGCCGAGACGATCCTGCACGAGCTCGCGCACATGTGGTTCGGCGACCTGGTCACCATGGAGTGGTGGAACGACCTGTGGCTGAACGAGTCGTTCGCGACGTACACCTCCGTCGCCTGCCAGGCCTCCGCCGAGGGCACGAAGTGGCCGCAGGCGTGGACGACCTTCGCCAACTCGATGAAGACCTGGGCGTACCGGCAGGACCAGCTGCCGTCCACGCACCCGATCATGGCCGACATCCGTGACCTGGACGACGTCCTGGTCAACTTCGACGGCATCACCTACGCCAAGGGCGCCTCGGTGCTCAAGCAGCTCGTCGCCTACGTGGGCACGGACGCCTTCTTCCAGGGCGTGCAGGCGTACTTCAAGGCGCACGCGTTCGGGAACACGCGCCTGTCCGACCTGCTGGGCGCCCTGGAGAACACCTCGGGCCGCGATCTGACCGCCTGGTCGAAGGCGTGGCTGGAGACGGCCGGCATCAACGTCCTGCGCCCCCGCATCGAGACGGCGGCGGACGGCACCATCACCGCGTTCACGGTCAGCCAGGAGGCTCCGGCACTGCCCGCGGGTGCGAAGGGCGAGCCGACGCTGCGTCCGCACCGCATCGCGATCGGCCTGTACGACCTGGACGGCGGCAAGCTCGTCCGTACGGACCGCATCGAGCTGGACATCGACGGCGGGCTGACCGAGGTTCCGGAGCTGGTCGGCCGGGCCCGGCCGGCCGTCGTGCTGCTGAACGACGACGACCTGTCGTACGCCAAGGTCCGCCTGGACGAGGTCTCGCTGGAGAACGTCACCGCGCACCTCGGCGACTTCACCGAGTCGCTGCCGCGGGCGCTGTGCTGGGCCTCGGCCTGGGACATGACCCGCGACGGCGAGCTGGCGACGCGCGACTACCTCGCCCTGGTCCTGTCGGGCATCGGCAAGGAGTCGGACATCGGCGTCGTCCAGTCGCTGCACCGGCAGGTGAAGCTGGCCGTCGACCTGTACGCCGACCCGGCGTGGCGTGAGCAGGGCCTGGCGGTCTGGACCGAGGCCGCGCTGGAGCACCTGCGCGGCGCCGAGCCGGGCAGCGACCACCAGCTGGCGTGGGCGCGCGCGTTCGCGGCGACGGCCCGCACCGAGGGGCAGCTGACGTACCTGTCCGCGCTGCTGGACGGTGCGGCGGAGATCGAGGGCCTGGTCGTGGACACCGAGCTGCGGTGGGCGTTCCTGGAGCGCCTCGTCGCGACGGGTGTCCTGGACGAGCCGGCCATCGCGGCGGAGCTGGAGCGCGACCGTACGGCGGCGGGCGAGCGCCACGCGGCCACGGCGCGGGCCGCGCGCCCGACGGCGGAGGCCAAGGCCGAGGCGTGGGCCTCGCTGGTGGAGTCCGCCGACCTGCCCAACGCGGTGCAGGACGCGGTGATCGGCGGCTTCGTCCAGACCGACCAGCGCGAGCTGCTGGCCCCGTACACCGAGAAGTTCTTCGCGGTGATCAAGGGGATCTGGGAGAACCGCAGCCACGAGATCGCCCAGCAGATCGCGGTGGGCCTGTACCCGTCGCTCCAGGTCTCCCCGGAGACCCTGGCGGCGACGGACGCCTGGCTGGCCTCGGCGGAGCCGAACGCGGCCCTGCGCCGCCTGGTCTCGGAGTCCCGCTCGGGCGTGGACCGCGCCCTGAAGGCCCAGTCCGCGGACGCGGCGTCGGCTTCCTGAGCCGCCCCGCAGCCCGACCGTCCGGTGCCCCGGTCCCCGCTCCCGCGGGGCCGGGGCACCGGCGTTCGGTCACGGGGTCCGATGTGCGGTGGCGGTCACGGGGTGCGCTGCGCGGCCACGGCGCGCAGGGCGGCCAGGACCCTGGACACGGCCGGTGCGCCCTCGCCGCCGCGGCGGGTGGCCGCCAGGACGTGGCGGGTGGGGCGGTCGCGGGCCAGGACCCGCACCGCCACTCCCGAGGCGCGGCTCGACACCATGCGGGGGACCAGGGCCACGCCCATCCCGGCCTCGACCATGGCCAGGATCGCGGTCCAGCCGGATGCCGAGTGCGCCTGTTCCGGGACGAAGCCGGCCGCCTCGCAGGCGTTGCGGGCGATCTCCTGCCAGGGGCCGCTGCCTCCGTAGATCCACGGATCGCCGGACAGGTCCGCCAGCCGCAGGGCCGGGGCCGCCGCCAGCCGGTGGTCCGGCGGCAGTGCCACGTCGAGGGGGTCCTCCAGCAGCGTGATGCGGGTGAACCGCGGGTCCCGGGCGGTCGGGGCGTGCGCCGCCAGCGAGAGGGCCAGGTCGACGGCGCCGGCCGCCAGCAGCTCGTACGACTGCGCCGCCTCGGTCTCCCGCACCCGTACCTCCACCCCCGGGTGGCTGCGGCGCAGCGCCGCCACCGCCGGGACCACCAGCACGGGCACGGCCGTGGAGAAGGCCCCGATCCGGACCTCCCCCGCGTCCCCGGACAGGTACCCGGCCAGCTCGGCGTCCGCCCGCTCCAGCTGCGCGAACACCGCCTCCGCGTGCCTCAGTACGAGGTGCGCCGCGTCCGTGAGCCGGACCCGGCGCCCCTGTGCCTCCAGCAGCGGCACCCCCAACTGCCGTGCGAGATTGGTCAGCTGCTGCGAAACGGCCGAGGGCGTCATGTGCAGCGCCTCGGCCGTCGCGGTCACGGTCCCCCGGTCGGCCAGGGTCCGCAGGATCCGCAGCTTCTTGATGTCCCACTCGGTCATGGGACCGAACCTACCGGCGGGCCCCCAGGCTCACGCCGCCGAGGATCAGCGCCATGCAGAGCAGCTCCGCCGGGCCCGTCCGCTCGCCCAGGAGCAGGAGGCCGAGGCCGGCGACGCAGACCGGCTGGAGGTAGTAGACGACTCCCGCCCGGGCGGCGCCGATGAGCGAGATGGCCTTGTTCCAGGCGAAGAAGGCGACCGCGGAGGACATGACGCCGACGTAGAGCAGCATGCCGCCGGTGCCCGCGGTGAGCTCGAAGCCGCCCTGGACGGTGACGGACACGGCGTACGCGGGGGCCAGCATCAGCGCGCCGAGCACGAAGGTGGTGATCAGGAAGGCCGGTCCGCCGAGCTCGGCGGGCTTGCGCTTGAGCAGCGCGCTGTACGTGGCGAACGACAGGGCGGCGGCGAGCATCCACAGGTCGCCGGCCCCGAAGTCGAAGCCGAGCGAGCCGTCCCCGACGAGCAGCAGCACCCCGAACGCTGCGAGCAGCAGCCCGAGGGTCCGCCGGACGCCGAGCCGTTCGCCGCCGAGGCGGGCGTACAGCGCCATGACGACCGGCGAGGCGGCCATGATCATGCCCATGTTGGAGGCGGAGGTGGTCAGTCCGGCCTGGTGCACGAGCGTGTTGTACAGGGCGACGCCGAACAGCGAGGCGAGGGCGATGAACCCGAGGTGGCGGCGGATCAGCGCCCGCTGCCGCCAGGCCTGGCGGGCCGCGAAGGGGGCGACGGCGAGGGCGGCGATGATCCAGCGCCAGAACACCGCCTGGACGGGCGGGACGGTGTCGGCCATCCCCCGGGTGGCGACGAAGCTGCCGGACCAGACGACCGTCGCGACCAGGGCGAGGAGGAGGCCGATTCGGGCGGACCCCGTCGCCGCCCGGCCGCCGGGCCCGGCCTCGGGCTGGTGCTGCGTACCGGTACGGACCCTGTCCATGACGGCCACGGTGTGTCTCCCCCTCGGGTGCTGGTCTGATCTGGTCTCGCTTGAAGTGGCTCTACCGTCGCACCGGGCCATCCGTCAGGTCCATCGAAATGTTCCGATCATTCTGTTCAGTAGAACTGAACGGTCCGGCCTTCGTCCCGGCGGCGAACAGCTGGCCCGCGACCGTGGCCCCGAAGGCGATCGCCATGCCCAGCAGCTGTACGGGCGACAGGGCCTGGCCGAGGGCCGCCCAGCCGATGACCGCCGCGGTGAGCGGCGAGAGCGGGCCGAGGAGGGTGACCGAGGTGGCGGTGAGCCGGCCGATCCCGCGGAACCAGAGCCAGTACGCGATACCGGTGTTGATCAGCATCATGTAGCCGTACCCGAGGAAGGCATTGCCGTCGAGCGCGGGCGGGGCCCCCTCGACCAGGGCCGCGACGGGGATGATGACCAGCCCGCCCGCGGTGAGCTGCCAGCCGGTCAGGGCCAGCGGACCGACACCCTCCGGACGCCCCCAGCGCTTGGTCATGACCGTGCCCGCGGCCATGGAGGCGGAGGAGACCACACCGGCGATGATGCCGACGAGGTCCAGCCGGGCCGCGGCGGTCAGGACGACCATGCTCACGCCGAACGCCCCCGCGACGGCGGCGAGTACGGTCCTCAGGCGCGCCCGCTCCCCCAGGACGAGGGCGGCGAGTCCGACGACGAACAGCGGCCCGGCGGAGCCGAGGACGGCCGCCACCCCGCCGGGCAGCCGGTACGCGGAGAGGAACAGCAGTGGGAAGAAGGCGCCGATGTTGAGCGTGCCGAGGACGGCGGACTTCCACCACCACGCGCCGCTCGGGATTCTGCGGGCCAGCGCCGTGAGCAGGAGTCCGGCGGGCAGGGCCCGCATGACCCCGGTGAACAGGGGCCGGTCGGGCGGGAGCAGTTCGGTGGCGACGGCGTAGGTCGAGCCCCAGGAGATCGGGGCGAGGGCGGTCAGGGCGACGGTGGCGAGACGCTTCACGGCAGGTGGCTCCCCCAGTAGGCTGCTTACAGGAAAGTAGCTTACCTCTAAGCTACTTTCTGGCAAGCTACTTTCTTGCGAACGATCGGAGGAAGGCCGGATACTGCGCTTCATGACCGAGGCCAACAAGGACGCCGTCGACAGGGAAGCTGTCCCCGCGGACGCCGTCGACGCGATCATCAACCAGTGGCATGGAGTGCGACCGGAGCTGGACACCGCCCCCATGGCCGTCTTCGGCCGCATCTACCGGATCGCCCGGGCGATGGGGGACGCGGTGGAGCGGGCCTACGCCCCGTACGGGATCTCGCGCGGCGAGTTCGACGTCGTCGCGACGCTGCGTCGCTCCGGCGACCCGTACACGCTCTCGCCGCGCCAGCTGTCGGCCACGCTCATGCTCACGACGGGCGGTATGACCGGGCGCCTGGACAAGCTGGAGAAGGCCGGCCTGCTCGGCCGCAAGCCCGATCCGCACGACCGGCGGGGGCTCCAGGTGACGATCACCGACCGCGGGCGCGCGCTCGTCGACGAGGCCGTCGCCGCCGGGCTGGAGGTGCAGCGCGCCGCGCTCGCGGGGCTCGGCGACGAGGAGGTCGCCGCCCTGACGGGCCTGCTCCGCAAGTTGATGGCCGGGGTCCAGGCCTGATCCGTAAGACACCCCCTAGGTCGTGTCGTCAAAGTCCCGTCTGGTCGGCGGGGTCTGGCACGCACGCTCGCCGCGTTGTCGTCGGTCACCGACGTCCCCCAGCTACCGCTGGGAGGTGCCCCCACCGCGTCGATTCCCTCCTCCGCCTTGCGATCGCACGCACCAGACCCCGCCGACCACCGCCCTTCCGGGCGGCCGACGCTACTTTGACGACACTCCCTAGGGGCCACGGCGGCCCCGGGAACGCACAACGGGGCGCCGAGGGTCCGCACCGAAGCCGAGAAGGCATCGGCCTGCGGACCCCCGGCGCCCCGGAAGCCTGAGAGGGACCGACCCGGTCGGGTCAGTCGGTCAGTCTGTTCAGTTGGTGGGCTGCGGCTTGTCCGACTTGTCGAGGACCATCACCAGGCCCGCGATGATCAGGAACAGCACGATCGGCGTGGCCACGTACAGGCCGAGGGTCTGGGCAATGCTCAGGCCCTGGCCCGGGTCGTCGCCGTCGTCGCGGGTCACCGCGAGCGCGGGAGACGTCATGAGCAGCATCATCAGCGTCGATCCGGCCGTGACGGCGCCGGCGCGCAGAGCGTTCTTCTTGTCCACGGTGCAAACGTAGCGAACACCTAAACGCGGCGCGCGCCCGGGGGTGCCGTACGGGCACCCGCCCCCTCCCGCACCGCGCTCAGCAGGGCGTTCGCCCGGGGCGAGGCGGCCAGCGCCTCCAGGGTCAGCGGCCGTCCCGCCGAGTCCGCGAGCGGCAGCCGCCAATTGGGGTACTGGTCCCAGGTCCCGGGCAGGTTCTGCGGCCGCCGGTCCCCCACCGCGTCGGGCAGCCACACGCCCACCATCCGGGCGGGGGTGCGCAGCAGGAAGCCGTACAGGGCCCGTACGGCGGCCTCCTCGCCCTTGGTGTCCAGGCCGAGCCCCTCCAGTACGTCCAGCCACTGGGCGGTGTCGGCGGCGTCCTGGGCCCGCTCCTCCTCCACCGGGCGGGTCAGCAGGCCGAGCCGGTCGCGCAGTTCCACGTGGCCGCCGGCCAGTTTGGCGGCGGTGGGCGGCAGGTCGTGGGTGGTGGCGGTGGCCAGGCAGTCGGCGCGCCAGGCCTCGGGGGCGAGCGGCTGCCCGTCGCCCGCCCAGTCGCGTTCGAACCAGAGGACCGAGGTGCCGAGCACCCCGCGCCGGGCCAGCGCCTTGCGGACGCGGGGCTCCACCGTCCCGAGGTCCTCGCCGATGACCGGGGCCCCGGCCCGGTGGGCCTCCAGTACCAGGATCGCGAGCATCGCCTCGCCGTCGTACGAGACGTACGTACCGTCGGCGGGCGGGGCGCCCTCCGGGATCCACCAGAGCCGGAACAGGCCCATCACGTGGTCGATGCGCAGGGCGCCGGCGTAGCGGAACACCCCGCGCAGCAGGGCCCGGAACGGCGCGTACCCGGTGGCCGCGAGCCGGTCGGGCCGCCACGGCGGCAGCCCCCAGTCCTGGCCGCGCGCGTTGAAGGCGTCGGGCGGGGCGCCGACGGAGACGCCCTTCGCGTAGAGGGGCGGACCGAGGGTGTCCGAGCCGTGCGGGTGCACCCCGACGGCGAGGTCGTGGACGATGCCGACCGGCATCCCGGCCTCGCGGGCGGCCTGCTGGGCGGCGGCGAGCTGGGTGTCCGTCAGCCAGACCAGCCAGCGGTGGAAGTCGGCCCCGCCTCCGCAATCGCGGCCCGCGCACCAGGCGGCGTGCCGGTCGAGCGCCGCACCCTGCTCGGCGCAGAAGCGTCGGTAGTCGGCCTCGCGTTCAGGGGTGCGCGGGGCGGCGTAGAGCAGTTCGAGGGCCCGGCGCTTCAGCTCCCAGACGGCGTCGCGGTCGATCAGCGCCCCCTTCTCGGTCACCTCGCGGCGCAGCTCGGCGCCCTGGCCGGCGAGTTCGCCGAGGGCCTCCCGATCGGGGCAGTCGGCGTACTCGGGGACGTCCTCGATCCGCAGGTGGACGGGGTCGGGGAAGCGGCGCGAGGAGGGCCGGTACGGGGAGGGGTCGGTCGGCTTCCCGGGCACGGCGGCGTGCAGCGGGTTGACCTGGACGAACCCGACCCCGTGGGCCCGGCCGGCCCACCGGGCCAGCGCGGCGAGATCGCCGAGGTCCCCCATGCCCCAGGACCGCTCGGAGAGCAGGGAGTACAGCTGCACGAGCACCCCGTGCACCCGGCCGCCCCCACCGGGCGCCCGCTCCGGAGCCACGATCAGCGTGGCATCCCCGGTACGCCCGTCCGGAGTCTCGGCGACGAGCCGGTGCACCCCGAACGGCGGCACTCGCCCGGCCTCCCGGCCCGACACCCCGCCCGAGTCGCCGGCGGGCTCCGCGCTCGGCCCGCGGCCCTCGGCCCCGGCGCCCTCGAACTCGTCACCCTCCAGGCGGATCCGCGTACCGGGAGGGAGCGCGGCCAGCTCGGCGGGCGGCTCCGACCCGGCCCACCACACCAGCACGGGCGGCAACAGCCGGTGCGCGGCCTCGCGCTCGGCTTCGGCCAGGTGCCGTCGTACGGCTTCCGGGGTGTCGCAGTCCACGCCCAGCTGCCGCAGCACGGCGGCGACGGTGGCCTCCGGGACCCGGACGGTGACGTCCTCGGCGGGCTGGTAGGTGGTGGCGACGCCGTGCAGCGCCGCGAGCCGGGCGAGGTCGTCCATGTGAGTACCTGTGTCCCTGTGTCTAGTCGCCGGCGGCAGCGGCCGCGGCGGGCGTGGTCGGTTCGCTCGTCAGCGGGGCCTCTTCGGCGAGCGGGGGCTCGCTGGTCAGCGGCGCGTGCGCGGAACCGGCGAGCGGGGGCTCGCTGGTGAGGGGCCCCTCGGCGGGCCCGGCCTGCGCGGGCAGGTGGGCGAGCAGAGGGGTGTGACGGGTGCCGGGTGCGGTGTTCACGGGCGGTTGCTCCTTTGTCCGTACGCGGTGTGAGGGTGGGTCAGGGGCCATGGAACACCGCTGGGGAACATCGCAGCCATACCCCGTGGACAGCACCGCATTCCTGGCGCATCCAGGTCAGAACCCCCGCGGCGGCGCAGACCGGCAGGCACGGGGGTTCTGGGCAGGCGGACGGGCGCACGCGCCGGCTTCGGGGGGCGGGGCAGGACGGGGCTGGGCGGGACGGGGAGACGGCACCGCACGGCGGCAGCCCGCACCCGCCGGGGGACCGCCCCCGGACCCGGGGTCCGGGGGCGGCTCCGTCCTCTACGGCGCCGCTGCTACGACGCCGCCGCGCCGATGCGGTCCAGGGCCGCTTCCGCGCCGTACGGTTCCAGGTACGGCATCCAACGGGGATCCCGGTGGCCCGTGCCGATGATGCGCCAGGCCAGACCAGACGGCGGAGCCGGCTGGTGGCGCAGGCGCCAGCCCAGCTCCAGCAGGTGCCGGTCCGCCTTGACGTGGTTGCACCGCCGGCATGCGGCGACCACGTTGTCCCACACGTGCTGCCCTCCCCGGCTGCGCGGGATCACGTGGTCGACGCTGGTCGCGACCCCGCCGCAGTACATGCAGCGCCCGCCGTCGCGGGCGAACAGCGCGCGGCGGGTGAGTGGAACGGGCCCCCGGTAGGGGACCCGCACGAAGCGCTTGAGCCGGACCACGCTGGGCGCGGGGACGACTCTCGTCGCGCTGTGCAGAAAGGCGCCGGATTCCTCCAGGGAGACAGCTTTGTTCTCCAGGACGAGGACGAGCGCGCGGCGGAGCGGTACGACGCCGAGCGGCTCGTACGACGCATTGAGGACCAGGACGTGCGGCACGGACTGCCTCCTTGTACGCCGGCGGCGCGTGGCTCGCGCCGGGACGATCTGCTCTCCAGTCTCCCCTTACGGCTGGTCGAAGCGCCACCACGCGCCCGTAACGGGTCCGAGGTGTTTTCAACCACACCCGGTTCATCCCCAGGTGAACCCGGTCTCTCCCTCGAACACGGCAACGGGGTCACCCGAATGCCCCGTTAGTGTGGATGGTCTGTCCCGCACACCCCTTTCCGCGGGCAGACCGCTATACCTGGAGGTTCCCGTCGTGCCCTGGCCTGCCGCTCTGCTGCCCCTGGCAGCCGACACCCCGGACCCGGCCGCTTCCGTCAAGGAGGCCCACGAGAGCGTCACGAACGCCGCCAGTTTCATCGAGGAGAACTGGGCCGGATGGCTGTACCTCGGCCTGAAGATCCTGCTGATCCTGGTGATCGCGGCCGCGTTCCGCTCGCTGGTCCGCAAGTCGCTGACCAAGCTCATAATGCGCATGAACCGGGGTGCCGAGGCCGTCGAGGGCATGGCGCTCGGCGGGCTCCTCGTCAACGCGGAGCGCCGACGGCAGCGCTCGGAGGCGATCGGCTCGGTCCTGCGTTCGGTGGCTTCGTTCCTGATCCTCGGCACGGCAGGGCTGATGGTGCTCGGCGCGCTCGGCATCAACCTGGGCCCGCTGCTCGCGAGTGCCGGTGTGGCCGGTGTGGCGATCGGTTTCGGCGCGCGGAACCTGGTGACGGACTTCCTGTCCGGCGTGTTCATGATCCTTGAGGACCAGTACGGCGTCGGCGACAAGATCGACGCGGGGGTGGCCTCCGGCGAGGTCGTCGAGGTCGGCCTGCGCGTCACCAAGCTGCGCGGTGACAACGGCGAGATCTGGTACGTCCGCAACGGCGAGATCAAACGGATCGGCAACCTCAGCCAGGGCTGGGCGACGGCGGGCGTGGACGTCCAGGTCAAGCCGTCGGAGAGCCTCACCCGCATCCGCGAGGTGGTCAAGCACGTCGCGGAGGGCCTGGCCAAGGAGTCCCCGTGGGACGAGCGCCTGTGGGGCCCGGTGGAGGTGCTGGGCCTGGACCAGGTGCTGCTGGCCTCCATGACGGTGAAGGTGTCGGCGAAGACGATGCCGGGCCAGCAGTTCGCCGTGGAGCGCGAGCTGCGCTGGCGGATCAAGGAGGCCTTCGACGAGGCCGGCATCCGGATCATCGGCGGTCTGCCGGCCGCGGAGGACGGGGAGGACGCGGCCCCGGCCGACCCGTCGGCCGGCGTGGCCGCGCCGTCGGCGCTCGCCAACCCGGCCTCCCCGCAGTCCCTGGCCACCACCCCGATCCCGCTGCCGGCCGCCGGCGCCCCGCGGATCACCAAGTAGCCCCTCCCCTCTTTCCCCTCTCCCCTCTCCCGCACCACCCAGCTGTCCCCGCTGCCCCCGCAGGTTCATTTCTGCGGGGGCAGCGGCATTGACACAGCTCAAACACCGATAGGAAACTTACCTAACAGTTTCTGAAGGCCACGGCCCCGCCAGGGCCACGGCCAGGTGAGCGGAGAGCGCCCATGACCGGCACCACCCCGGGTACCCCCAGCCTGCTGCGCGTCATGAACGACCGTGCCGCGCTGGACCTGCTGCTGGAGCACGGACCCCTGTCCCGCACCCGGATCGGCCGGCTCACCGGGCTCTCCAAGCCCACCGCCTCCCAGCTGCTGGCCCGCCTCGAAGCCGCCGGGCTGGTCGTGGCCTCCGGCACCACCGGCGGCCGCCCCGGCCCCAACGCCCAGCTGTACGGGGTCAACCCGCGCGCCGCCCACGTCGCCGGACTGGACGTCACCCCGGGCGGCATCGTCGCGGCCGTCGCCGACCTCACCGGCGAGGTGATCGGCAGCCACGAGCTCCCGTACGCCGAGGGCACCGGGGCCGTCGACCGGGTCACCCTGGCCCTCGGCGGAGCCGTCAAGGACGCCGGGCTCCAGCGCTCCGACATCCACCGGGTCGTCATCGCCACCCCGGGGTCCTTCGACCCGCGGACCGGGGCGCTGCGCTACGCCGACCACCTGCCCGGCTGGCACTCCCCCACCCTGCTGGAGGAGCTGGCGGCGGCCCTGCCGATGCCGGTCGAGTACGAGAACGACGTGAACCTGGCCGCTGTCGCCGAGCAGCGGCTCGGCGCGGCCCGCGGCCACGGGGACTTCGTCCTGCTGTGGAACGAGGAGGGCCTCGGCGCCGCCCTGGTGCTCGGCGGCCGGCTGCACCGCGGGTGGACCGGCGGCGCCGGGGAGGTCGGGTTCCTGCCCGTGCCGGGCCATCCCCTGGTCAGGCAGGTCACCCAGGTCAACTCCGGTGGCTACCAGGAGCTGGCCGGCGTACAGGCGGTGCCCGGGATGGCGGCCGCGCTGGGCATCGGAGAACCGCCCCGGGCCGCCGCCGCGCAGCCCGCAGGACCCGGCGCCGGACCGGCGGTCACACCGGTCTCCACGCCGGTCTCCACACCGGTCGCCCCGCCGGTCGCCACACCGGTCGCCACCGCGGTCGCGCTGCTGGCGCAGGCCGCCGGACACCCGGAGGGGGCGAACCTGCTGCTGCTCCGGCAGTACGCCACCGCCCTGGCCACCGGCATCGCCTCGCTGGTCGCCGTACTGGACCCGGAGATCGTGGTCCTGTCCGGCGCGGTGACCGCCGCCGGCGGGGACGTGCTGCGCGAGCTCGTCGAGGCCGAGCTCGCCGACCTCGCCCCCTCCCGGCCGCGCCTGGTGTCCGGCACCGTACGCGACCGGCCCGTACTGCGCGGCGCGCTGGAGAGCGCCCTCGCCGCCACCCGCGACGAGGTCTTCGACACCTCGCGCCGCTGACCGCCCCACCCCGCAGGACCAGTACCCCCGGCACCACCCTCGGCACCACCCCCGGCACCCCACTCCTCGTCGCATCCCCTGGCCCCGTCCCGGAAGTTCCTCCCGCAGAGAGCGAGCCCCGCCATGCCCAGAACCCGCCGTCTGACCGCCGCGGCCACCGCCGTCGCCGCGCTGTCCGTCCTCGCCACCGCGTGTACGGGCCAGAGCGGCACCGCGGCCTCCGACGATCCGAACAAGGAGGTCACGCTCAACTTCTGGCACGGCTGGTCCGCGCCGAGCGAGGCCAAGGCGATCGAGGAGAACATCGCGCGGTTCGAGAAGGCGCACCCGAACATCAAGGTCAAGGTCACGGGCAACATGACCGACGACAAGATCAACCAGGCGCTGCGCGCGGGCGGGGACAAGGCCCCCGACGTGGTCTCCTCCTTCACCACCGACAGCGTCGGCAAGTTCTGCAACTCCGGCGCCTTCGCCGATCTGAACCCCTTCCTCCAGAAGTCCGGCATGGACAAGGCGAAGGTCTTCCCCAAGACCCTGCTGGAGTACACCCAGTTCAACGGCAACCAGTGCACCCTGCCGCTGCTGAACGACGCCTACGGCCTCGTCTACAACAAGGACGCCTTCAAGGCCGCGGGCATCACCGAGCCGCCGAAGACGTGGAGCCAGTTCGCCGAGGTCGCGCAGAAGCTGACCAAGCCCAGCGGGGACTCGTACGACCAGCTCGGCATCATGCCGACCTACCACGGCTACGAGACCACCCCCGTGCGCCTGGCCGCGCAGTGGAGCCCGAAGTACTTCGACGCCGACGGCAAGTCCAGCCTGGCCAAGGACCCGGCGTTCGCGAGCATGCTGACGGCGCAGAAGGACCTGGTGGCCAAGCTCGGCGGCTACGAGAAGCTGGAGAAGTTCCGCAGCACCTTCGGCGACGAGTGGAGCGCCGAGCACCCCTTCCACAAGGGCCAGGTCGCGATGCAGATCGACGGCGAGTGGCGGGCCGCGATGGCCAAGGAGGCCGGGGTCACCTTCGAGATCGGCACCGCGCCGCTGCCGGTGCCGGACGACCAGGTCGCCGACTACGGCAAGGGCTACCTCTCCGGCACGATCATGGGCATCGCCGCGGGCAGCAAGAAGCAGAACGCCTCCTGGGAGCTGGTGAAGTACATGACCACCGACACCGAGGCGGTCGTGGCGTTCGCCAACGCCATCCACAACGTGCCCTCCACCCTGGCGGCCCTGGAGTCCCCGAACCTCCAGGTCACCCCGGAGTTCAAGACCTTCATCGACATCGCCCGGCACCCGAAGTCGAACACCACCCCGGCCCAGGCCGACGGCGGCACCTACCAGCTGACCTTCCAGGACCTCGCGTACGCGGTCGAGAAGGGCGACGTCGCCGACATCCCGGCCGGTCTCGCCAAGACCGGGCAGCAGATCGACACGGACATCGCGAAGGCGAAGTAGCCCCCGATGACCAGCGCCGGCACCGGCCCCCTCGCACCCCCGCTGCGGGCGAAGCGCCGGCGGTCCGCCCTGCGGACCGCGGCCTTCATGTCGCCCTGGCTGATCGGGTTCGCCGTCTTCTTCGCGTACCCGCTCGTCTCCACCGTGTACTTCTCCTTCACGAAGTACGACGGCTTCCGCCCGCCCGTCTTCAACGGCCTCGACAACTGGACGTACGTCTTCACGGACTATCCGCTGTTCTGGCCGGCCATGCGCAACACCCTGTGGCTGGTCGTGGTGATGGTCGCCTGCCGGGTCGTCTTCGGCCTCGGCGTCGGCCTGCTCATCACCAGGATCAAGACGGCGCCGGGGGTCTTCCGGACCTTGTTCTACCTGCCCTACCTGGCCCCGCCGGTGGCCGCGACCCTGGCCTTCGTCTTCCTGCTCAACCCCGGCACCGGCCCGGTCAACACCCTGCTGGAGGCGGTCGGCCTGCCCGCCCCCGGCTGGTTCACCGACGCCGACTGGTCCAAGCCCGCGCTCACCGTCCTGGCGGTGTGGGGGGTCGGCGACCTGATGGTCATCTTCATGGCCGCGCTGCTCGACGTACCGAAGGAGCAGTACGAGGCCGCCGAGCTGGACGGGGCCGGCGCCTGGGCACGGTTCCGGCACATCACCCTGCCGAACATCTCGCCGATCATCCTGTTCGCGGTGGTCACCGGGGTCATCCAGGCCATGCAGTACTACACGCAGCCCCTGGTGGCGGGGAAGGTAGCCGCGGGTGTCATCGGCGGCTCGGGCCAGCAGTTCGAGCCGGGCTACCCCGACAAGTCCACGCTGACCCTCCCCCAGGTCGTCTACAACGTCGGCTTCCAGCGCTTCGACTACGGCACCGCGTGTGTCGTCGCGCTGGTCCTCTTCGCCCTCTCCATGGCCTTCACCGCACTCCTGATGCGCCGCCGTGGCGGGCTGATCGGAGCAGGTGACTGAGATGGCCCAACTGACCGACACGAAGGCGCCCCGAGCCGCGAGGACGTCCGGGGCGGCCTCACGGACGACCGGACCGCGCCGCAGCGGCGGCGGCGCCGGCCGCAAGGCCCTCCTGCACTGGATCGGTGTCCACGCCCTCGGCGTCGCCGCCGCCCTGTTCTTCGTCCTCCCGTTCGTCTTCCTCTTCCTGACCTCCCTGATGAGCGACCAGCAGGCGCTGACCCGCGACCTGGTGCCCGACACCTGGGAATGGGGCAACTACGCCAAGGTGTGGAACACCCCGGGCTTCCTGACCTGGTGGCGCAACACCCTGCTGTACGCGGGGCTGGGCACACTGCTGACCGTGGTCTCCTCGGTGCCCGTGGCGTACGCGCTCGCCAAGTTCCGCTTCCGCGGGCGGCGGCTGTCACTGCTGCTGGTGATCGCCATGATGATGCTGCCGCCGCAGGTGGTGGTCATCCCGATGTACCTGTTCTGGGCCAAGCAGCTGGACCTGTCCGGCACCCTGTGGCCGCTGATCATCCCGATGGCGTTCGGCGACGCGTTCTCGATCTTCCTGCTCCGCCAGTTCCTGCTGACCATCCCCGACGAGTACCTGGACGCGGCCAAGGTCGACGGCTGCGGCGAGGTCCGCACCCTGCTGCGCGTCGTCCTGCCGATGGCCAGGCCGGGGATCGCCGCGGTCGCGCTGTTCCAGTTCTTCTCCGCCTGGAACGACTACTTCGGCCCGCAGATCTACGCCTCGGACAACCCCGCCGCCTGGACCCTCAGTTACGGACTGGAGTCCTTCAAGGGGGCGCACCACACCAACTGGAACCTCACCATGGCCGCGACCGTGCTGGTCATGGCGCCGGTGATCGTCCTCTTCTTCTTCGCCCAGAAGGCGTTCGTCGAGGGCGTCACCCTGACGGGAGTGAAAGGCTAGTGACCATGAAACTCGCAGTGGTGGGCGGCGGTTCCACCTACACGCCCGAGTTGATCGACGGCTTCGCGCGGCTGCGCGACACCCTGCCGATCAGCGAGCTGGTGCTGATCGACCCCGCCACCGAGCGGCTGGAGCTGATCGGCGCGCTGGCCCGGCGGATCTTCGCCAGGCAGGGGCACCCGGGGCGGGTCACCACCACCGCCGATCTCGACGCGGGCGTCGAGGGCGCCGACGCGGTCCTGCTCCAGCTGCGCATCGGCGGGCAGGCGGCCCGGCTCCAGGACGAGACCTGGCCGCTGGAGTGCGGCTGCGTGGGGCAGGAGACCACCGGCGCCGGCGGGCTCGCCAAGGCGCTGCGGACGGTGCCGGTGGTGCTGGACATCGCCGAGCGGGTCCGGCGGGCCAGCCCGGACGCCTGGATCATCGACTTCACCAACCCGGTCGGGATCGTCACCCGCGCCCTGTTGCGGGCCGGGCACAAGGCCGTCGGACTGTGCAACGTGGCCATCGGCTTCCAGCGGAAGTTCGCGGCGCTGCTGGACCTGGCCCCGGCCGACATCCACCTGGACCACGTGGGCCTCAACCACCTCACCTGGGAGCTGGGGGTGCGCAAGGGCGGCCCCGGCGGCGAGGACCTGCTGCCCGGGCTGCTCGCCGAGCACGGCGCGGCCGTCGCCGAGGACCTGCGGCTGCCGCGCACGGTGCTGGACCGCCTGGGCGTCGTGCCCTCGTACTACCTGCGGTACTTCTACGCGCACGACGCCGTGGTGCGCGAGCTGGGCGGCAAGCCCGCGCGGGCCGCCGAGGTCGCCGCGATGGAGCGGGAGCTGCTCGCCCTGTACGCCGATCCGGCGCTGGACGAGAAGCCCGAGCTGCTGGCCGAGCGGGGCGGGGCCTTCTACTCGGAGGCGGCCGTGGATCTGGCGGCGGCGCTGCTGGGCGACGGCGGGCCGGGCCCGGCCGCCGTGCAGGTGGTCAACACGCTCAACAACGGCACCCTGCCGTTCCTCCCGGACGACGCGGTGATCGAGGTGCAGGCCCGGGTGGACCGGTCCGGCCCGGTGCCGCTGGCCGTGCCCCGGCTGGACCCGCTGTACGCCGGACTGGTCGCGCACGTCACGGCGTACGAGGACCTGGCGCTGGACGCGGCCGTACGGGGTGGTCGCGAGCGGGTCTTCAAAGCGCTGCTGGCGCACCCGCTGGTCGGCCAGTTCGACCTCGCGCAGGGGCTGACCGATCGTCTCCTCGCGCACAACAAGGAGCACCTGGCATGGGCGTGACCCCTACCGCCCCCACCCCCCCGTCGGCCCCCACCCCCCGGTCCGCCCCTCCCGCCCGGCCCGCCGTCCTGGCCATCGACGCGGGCAACAGCAAGACGGACGCGGCCCTGATCGCCGCGGACGGCACGGTCCTCGGCACCGGGCGCTCCGGCGGCTTCCAGCCGCAGCGCACCGGTGTCGAGGAGGCGGTGGACGTACTGGCGCAGGCGGTCGCGGAGGCCGCCGAGGCGGCCGCGCTGCCCCTGCCCGCGCCCGGTGCGCCGTACGCCGAGCAGGTCTCGGCGTGTCTGGCCAATGCCGACCTCCCGGTGGAGGAGCGCCGGCTCGCGGACGCGATCGGCGCGCGCGGCTGGGGCTCGGCCACCCGGGTGTTCAACGACACCTTCGCGATCCTGCGCGCCGGTCTCTCCGGGGGCGAGCCGCCGCGGGGTGTGGCGGTGGTGTGCGGGGCCGGCATCAACTGCGTGGGGATGCGGCCCGACGGGCGCACGGCCCGTTTCCCGGCCCTCGGGCAGATCTCCGGGGACTGGGGCGGCGGGGGCGGCCTGGCCGCGGAGGCCCTGTGGTGGGCGGCGCGGGCGCAGGACGGGCGTGGCGGCCCGACGGAGCTGGCGGCGGCGCTGCCGGGGCACTTCGGGCTCGCTTCGATGGCCGAGCTGATCGAGGCGCTGCACCTGGGGACGCTGGCGCACGGGCGGACCCACGAGCTGGTGCCGGTGCTGTTCTCGGTGGCCGCGGCGGGCGATGCGGTGGCCTCGGCGATCGTGGAGCGGCAGGCGGACGAGGTGGTGGTGCTGGCTGCGGTGGCGCTGGCCCGGCTGGACCTGCTGGAGGAGGAGGCTCCGGTGCTGCTCGGCGGCGGTGTCCTCACCGCCGGCCACGAGCAGCTGGACCGGCGGATCGCGGCCGGGCTGGCCCGGCGGGCACCGCGTGCCCGGGTGTCGGTGGTCTCGGCCCCGCCCGTACTGGGTGCGGGACTGCTGGGGCTGGACGCGCTCGGGGCCCTGCCCGAGGCCCACGGAAAACTCCGTGCCCATTTCGGGTGAACCCGCCCCGGAAGGCCACGCGTCTGGAACCGTGGCGGCCCTGGAGACGTATTCACGGTGAAGGGGTGGGGTCGGCGCACACCGGGGGGATCGCCAAGATCCAGCACCGGGTGCTGTGGTTGACCGCCACTACGGCCATACTGCTGCGGAGCAGGCAGGACCGAGGGGGAGGTCACGGTGGCCATCACATCACGCGCGCCCGCGCCCGGGGGCGCTGTCGCCGTGCCGCCCCAGGGTCCCCCCGGAGGTCCGCCGGAGGCGCCTCCCCGGCCGGGTACGGCCTGGGCCGAGGGCGTGGAGCGGCTGCGCGCGGCCGCCACGACCGAGCCCGGCCGGCTGCGGATCATCGGGGCGGTCCTGGCCGCCCTGGTGCTGCTGTTCGGCATGGTGAGCGTCTGGCAGATCTCCTCCCGGGTCGGCGCCGCGGACGACGTGGTGGGCCGCAGCCAGCCGCTGAGCGCGGACGCGGCGAGCATCTACCGCTCCCTCGCGGATGCCGACACGGCTTCCTCCAGCGGTTTCCTGGCCGGCGGCGACGAGCCGCGCGAGGTCCGCGAGCGGTACGAGAAGGACATCGCCAACGCCTCGAAGCTGCTGGTGAACGCGGCCGCCAACACCGGGGCGGACGAGGACTCGCGCAAGCAGATCGCGCTGCTGAGCGAGCAGCTGCCCCGTTACACGGGCCTGATCGAGCAGGCCCGCGCCACGAACAAGCAGGGCCTGCCGCTGGGCGGCGCCTATCTGCGGTACGCCAACGAGCAGATGAGCACCCAGCTGCTGCCCGCCGCGCAGCGGCTGTACGAGGCGGAGACGGGCCGGCTCTACACGGACTACGACGACGCCCGCTCGCTGCCGCTGGCCTCGATCGGCGCGGGCCTGCTCGCGCTCGCCGCGCTGGCGTGGGCGCAGCGCCGCAACTACCGCCGCACGAACCGGGTCTTCAACCACGGCCTCGTGGCGGCCACGGCCGCTTCTCTGGTGGTGCTGCTGTGGCTGGCCGTGGGGCACACGGTCGCCCGGTCGGAGCTGGCCGAGGCAAGATCGGACGGGCAGGAGTCGCTGAAGGTGCTCAACGACGCGCGGATCGCCTCCCTCCAGGCGCGCGCCAGTGAGAACCTGACCCTGATCGCACGGGGCGCCGTACTGGCCGCGGACAACAAGTCCGACAAGTACGACGTGGACTTCACGGCCGAGATGAAGGAGCTGGACGCGGGTCTGGCGACGGCGCGGAAGCTGGCCGAAGACAGCAGCGGGCGGGAGCCGGTGGCCCGCGCCGAGGACGGCGTCAAGCAGTGGAAGCAGCGGCACGCGGCGGCCCGGGAGACCGACTTGCGCGGCGACTACCAGGCCGCTCTGCCCCAGGTCATCGGGGACAAGGACCACAAGGACAGCAGCGGGGCCTCGTTCGACACCGTGGACGCGTCCCTGGAGCAGGCAGTGGCCCATGAGCAGAAGGAGTTCACCCGGGCGGCCCGGGGCGGGCTCGGTGCGCTGGGCGGTTTGGTGACGGGTTCGGCCGCCCTGGCGGTCATCGGCGCGGCGGCGGCACTGCTCGGCATCGGGCGCCGGCTTTCGGAGTACAGGTGACAGCGATGCGGATACGCGTGAAGTCCCACGACGAGGGCCACGACGAGGGCCACGACGGCGGAGCACCCGGTGCGGCCGGGATGCCCGGCCCGGTGCCCCGCGCCTCCGGGCCGCGGCGCGTGGCGGCACGGCTGCGCGGCTGGGGCGGGGTGAGCGCGATGGCCGCCGCCTGCGCGGTGACGGCCGCGGCCGTCCTGCTGCCGCTGGCCCAGGCGGCCCCGGAGAGCGGCCACCCCGCCCTGGTCCGCGAACCCGCCTCGATGGCGGCCGCCCCGGCCCCCTGGGCGCTCACCGACACCTGCCAGGACCCCGAGGCCAGCCTGCGCCCGAACGGCGTGGACGGGCCGACCATCGAGCGGATCCGCAAGGCGGGCAAACTCGTCGCGGGCGTGGACCAGAACAGCTTCAAGTGGGGCTACCGCAACCCGGTCGACGGCCGCCTCGACGGGTTCGACATCGCCTTGGTCAAGGCCATCGCGAAGGACATCCTGGGCGACGAGAACGCGGTCATCTACCGGGCCATCCCCACCAGCCAGCGCGTCCCCGCGCTCCAGGACGGCCGCGTCGACATCGTCGTACGGACCATGACGATCAACTGCAAGCGGCTGGAGGACGTCGCCTTCTCGACGGCGTACTTCGAGGCCGGGCAGCAGGTCCTGGCCCCCAAGGGCTCGCCGATCACCGGGTACGACGCCTCGCTGAAGGACCGCCGGATCTGCACCGCGGCCGGCTCCACGGCCGAGGCGGCGCTCAAGGCCCAGCCGTACGGCTCGGTGCCGGTCAGCGTGCCCAACCAGCTCGACTGCCTGGTCCGGCTCCAGCTGGGCGAGGTGGACGGCATCATCACGGACAACGCGCTCGCGGCCGGCCAGGCCGCGCAGGACCCGTCGGTGCGCCTCGTCGGCTCCCCGTTCACCAGGGAGTTCTACGGGGTGGCCATGAACAAGGACGCCTCCGACCTGGTGCGCCGGGTCAACAAGGTGCTGGAGAACTACCGCGCCGGCGGTGACGGCAGCCCCTGGATGCAGGCGTACGTGACGCACCTCAAGCCCGTTCTGCCCGGTGTGGCCGGACCGCCCGCGCCGAAGTACCGGGACGGCTGAGACAGGTGGCAGAGTCGGAGCCCGATGTCGGGGAAGCGGAGGCGGGGCTGGTGGAGGCGCAGTCGGCAGTGATGGACCGGGACGACGTCGACCGCGCCCTGGCCCGGCTCGGCGCGGAACACGAGGCCGTCGAGACCTCGCTGCTCGCCCTCCAGGACCACGCCGGGCGCCGGCTGCTGGAAGGGGCCGGGCTGACCGGCGTCACCAAGGAGCGGTGGGCGGCGGCCGACGTCTCCATCACCCGGCTGTGGACGTACTTCGACGCCTACAGCGGGGCGTTGGGCGCCGCCCGGGCGATCCGCGAGCGGCGCCGCTGGCCCGGCCGCGAGGAACTGATCGAGCTGACCGAGCGGCTGCGCGGGCCCGGGGTGCTGATCGCCGGGGCCGGGGCGGAAGGCGTGGCGCTGGCGGAGCGGCTCTCGCTCGCCGAGCTGGTGTCGCGGATGAACGAGCTGTACGCGAGCTCGCTGGACGTGGTGGTGGCAGCCGACTCGGTGTGGTCGGCGCTGCCCGCGCGCATCGACCTGCTCGCGGCGGAGCTGCACCGTACGCGCTCGCTGGCCCACTCGGTGGGGGTCCGTCCGGGTGAACACCCCTCGGGCGACGACCTGGAGGCGATCACCGCCGAGCTGACCGGGCTGCGGGAACAGGTGATCGCGGACCCGCTGGCGTTCTGGCAGCCGGTGGCGGGGAGTTCCGCGCCCGGCGGCGGCCGTCCGGACACCACCCGGTACGACCGGGCCGCGGTCGCGCTGGAGGACGTACGGCGGGAGATCGAGGCGGTCCTGGCCGTACGGCAGGACGCCGAGCAGCGGCTGATCAGCCTGCGGGACGTGCTCTCGCGGGCCGACCGGACCCTGGCGGAGGCGCGGACGGCGCGCGGCGAGGTGCTGGCGAAGATCGCGGCGTCGGAGGTGCCCGTGGTGAGCGGGCCGCCGACGGCGCTCCAGGAGCAGCTGGCGGCGGCGGCCGAGTACCGCCGCCAGGCCCGGTGGCACCGGCTCTCGCCGCTGCTGGAATCGCTGGAAGAGCGGGCCGAGGAGGAACTGCGCCGGGCCCGCGAATCGTTGACTGCGGTGACGGCGCCCTTGGCGGTACGAGCGGAACTGCGCGGGCGACTGGACGCGTACAAGGCGAAGGTGGCCCGGCACGGCATGGCGGAGGACCCGCTCCTGATCGAGCGGTACGACACGGCCCGGCGGATGCTGTGGAGCGCGCCCTGCGATCTGCGGGCCGCCGAGCAGGCCGTGCTGCGCTACCAGCAGGCGACGGCCGAGTCACTGGCACCGCCGCAGCCGCAATACCGGCCCGAGGGGCCGGGGAAGGAGGAGGACGCATGAGTCTGGTCGCAACCGCGTGCGTTCGCCCCGGCTGCCCGGGGTCGTACGAGGACATGGGCGACGGCGAGCTGTACTGCGACACCTGCGGTCTGGCGCCGATCGGCGCCGTCGCGGCGGGCGCGGAGGAGCTGGTCTCGCCGCCGACGGGGATGACGAGCGCGGCCCGGTACCCCGACGCGCACGGGTCGCAGGAGTCTCAGGGGTCACACGGCTCGGCCCGGTCCGGCCGCTCGGGGTCGACGTCGGCCTCGGCACGCTCCTCACGGTCCTCGCGCTCCTCGTCCTCGCGCCGCTCGGTGTCGGGCCGGCTCTCCCGCTCCCTGCCGGGCGCCGCGTCCAGCCGCTCGGTGTCGGTGCGCAGTTCGGGCTCGGCCTCCGGGCCGTCGGGGCGCGGCCGGCTGGGCGCCGGGCTGGTCAACATCCCGGAGGTGCCGCGTCCGGATCCCTCGGCGGCGGTGCTGGAGAACCCGGAGGTGCCCGAGCGCAAGCGGTTCTGCTCCCGCTCGGACTGCGGGGCTCCGGTGGGCCGCTCCCGCGGCGACCGGGCGGGCCGGACCGAGGGTTTCTGCACCAAGTGCGGGCACCCGTACTCCTTCGTGCCCAAGCTGCGCGCGGGGGAGGTCGTCCACGGCCAGTACGAGGTGGCGGGCTGCCTGGCACACGGCGGCCTCGGCTGGGTGTACCTGGCGGTGGACCGGGCCGTCTCGGACCGGTGGGTGGTGCTCAAGGGCCTGCTGGACACCGGGGACCAGGACGCGATGGCCGCGGCGATCTCTGAGCGGCGCTTCCTCGCGGAGATCGAGCACTCCAACATCGTGCGGATCTACAACTTCGTGGAGCACCTGGACCAGCGGACGGGTTCGCTGGACGGGTACATCGTCATGGAGTACGTCGGCGGCAAATCGCTGAAGGAGATAGCGAACGAGCGGCGGCGGCCCGACGGCCGGCGCGATCCGCTGCCGGTGGAGCAGGCCTGCGCGTACGGGATCGAGGCGCTGGAGGCGCTCGGGCACCTGCACAGCAGAAACCTTCTGTACTGCGACTTCAAGGTCGACAACGCGATCCAGCAGCAGGACCAGCTGAAGCTGATCGACATGGGCGCGGTGCGCCGGATGGACGACGAGGAGTCGGCCATCTACGGCACGGTGGGATACCAGGCGCCGGAGGTGGCCGAGCTCGGTCCCTCGGTCGCCTCCGACCTGTACACGGTGGCGCGGACGCTGGCCGTCCTGACCTTCGACTTCCAGGGCTACACGAACGTGTTCGTGGACTCGCTGCCGGACCCGGAGCACATCGAGGTGTTCGGGCGGTACGAGTCCTTCTACCGGCTGCTGGTACGGGCGACGGATCCGGATCCGGGCCGGCGGTTCTCGTCCGCGCAGGAGATGGCGGACCAGCTGACGGGCGTGCTGCGGGAGGTCGTCGCGCTGCAGACGGGCCGGCCGCGCCCGCAGCTCTCCACGCTCTTCGGGCCGGAGCTGCGGGTTCCGGACACCCGGCTGTTCGCCGACGTGGCCGGGGCCGAGGTGTCCCGGCTGGGGGCGCGGGCGGTGCCGGGGCCCGCGGCGGGCGGCCGTCGGCTACGGCGTCGGCCCGGGCTGTCGGCGATCCTGCCGGCTCCGGGTTCGGTTCCGGCTTCGGGCTCGGGCTCGGGCTCGGGTGCGGCGGTGGCCCCGGGGGCGGCGGCCCTCTCGGCGCCGCTCGGGACGACCGCGACGCACCGGGTCGGCGGGCCGGCCGCAGCCGTCCCGGCGGCGCGCCGGGCCCCGGAGCAGGCCGGCCGGCATGCGGCCCCGGTGGCGGCGCCCGTGCCCGCGCCGGGCGTGCGCGCCACCGAACTGGCCGCGCTGGAGGCCCGGGCCATGGCGCTGGCCCTGCCGGTGCCGCTGGTGGACTCGGGCGACCCCAACGCAGGCTTCTTGGCCGGACTCCTGGCCACCGCGCCGGGCGACCTGCTGGGCGCCCTGCGCTCGGCGCCCGCCGACTCGGCCGAGCTGCGGCTGCGCGAGCTGCGGGCCCGTCTGGAGCTCGGCGAGCTCGCCGCGGCCGGAGCCGCCCTGGCCGATCTGGAAGGCCGGCATCCGGATGACTGGCGGGTGGTGTGGGCGCGCGGGATCGCCTCGCTGGCCGCCGGCGAGGACGAGATGGCGGCCCTGTCCTTCGACGCCATCTACGACGCCTTCCCGGGCGAGCCCGCGCCGAAGCTGGCGCTGGGCCTGTGCGCGGAGATCCTGGGGCAGCTGGACAACGCCGCCGAGTACTACCGGCTGGTGTGGAGCACCGACCCGGGGTTCGTGAGCGCCGCCTTCGGGCTGGCCCGCGTCCGGCTCGCCGCGGGCGACCGGTCGGGGGCGGTGCGCACGCTGGAGTCCGTGCCCGAGGCCTCGATCCACTACACCGCCGCACGGGTGGCGGCGGTACGGGCACGCCTGCGCGACCGGTCTCCCGAGGAGGCTCTGCTTCCGGATCTGACGGCGGCTGCCGCGCAGGTGGAGGCCCTGGAGCGGTTCGGCCTGGACGCGGTGCGGCACGAACGGCTGTCGACCGAGGTTCTGGGCTCGGCCCTGGACTGGGTACTGTCGGGTGGCCGGGGTTCCGACCCCGGTCGGACCTCGCTGCTCGGCAGTCAACTGGACGAGCGGGGCCTGCGCTTCGGCCTGGAGCGCTCGTACCGCGTGCTCGCGCGGCTGGCGCAGCGGGGCGAGGACAGGATCGAACTGGTGGAGCGGGCAAACCGTTTCCGTCCCCGGACGTGGGTGTGAGTGATGTCGATGCATCGGCCGTCTGGCTGCCCCAGCTGCGCGGAGCCCCTTGAGGCGGGTGACCGTTTCTGCGGCGTCTGCGGCTCTCCCGTGTCCGCCGCGCCCCCGCCCGTGTCCCGGGACGAGCCGACGCTCCCGATCCCGACGCTCCCGGCCGCGCCGACCGGCCCGACGGGGGGCTACGCCCTCGCGGAGCCCGCGCCCGGGTGGGGCAGTGTCGCCGCCGGCGCGGCCCCGACGCTGGCCGGGGAGACCGCCGGGTGGTCCGCCCCGGCGGAGCCGGCCGCCGCCCCCGCCCCCGTCGCCGCGGCGGCTCCCGTACCGCCGCAGGGCTCCTCGTACGGCGCGCCCGACCCGGCGTACGGCAGCGCGCCCGACCCGGCGCCCGGCGCCGGCGAGATCCGGCACGACCGGCCCGGCAGCACCCCCACCCCGCCCGAAGGGACCCCCTGGGGCGCGCCCGAAGCCCCCTACGGCGGCGCCGGCCCCGGGCACGAGGACCCGTACGCCTCCGACACCCCGCAGGGGACCGCTCCCGCGGGCGGCGACGGCGGGAAGACCTGCGTGGCCTGCCGGGCCGGGCGGGTCGACACCGACGGGTACTGCGAGCACTGCGGGCACGCCCAGCCCCGCGAACGGGACCACCTGGAGGAGGAGCTCGGCAGCGTCGCCGCCGTCAGCGACCGGGGGTTGCGCCACCACCGCAACGAGGACTCGTTCGCGGTCGCGGCCACGGCCCTGCCCGACGGATCGGCCGCCACCGTGGCCATCGTCTGCGACGGCGTCTCCTCCGCCAGCCGCCCCGACGAGGCATCGGCCGCCGCGGCCGGGGCCGCCAACGAGGCCCTGCTCGACGCCCTCCCGCGCGGCGCCCACCCCCAGGAGGCCATGCACGACGCCATCCTGGCCGCGGCCGCCGCCGTGAACGCCCTGGCCCCGGAGGTCCCGGGCGCCCAGAACGCCCCCGCCTGCACCCTGGTCGGCGCCGTCGTCAGCGGCGAGCTGCTGACCGTCGGCTGGGTCGGCGACAGCCGCGCGTACTGGGTCCCGGACGACCGGGACGCGCTGCCGCGCCGCCTCACCGAGGACGACTCCTGGGCGGCCCAGATGGTCGCGGCCGGGCTGATGGGCGAGGCCGAGGCCTACGCCGATGTCCGCGCCCACGCCATCACGGGCTGGCTCGGGGCCGACGCGTACGACCTGGAGCCGCACACCGCCACGTTCAAGCCGGACCACGCGGGCGTGGTGGTCGTCTGCACCGACGGCCTGTGGAACTACGCCGAGTCCGCGCAGGACATGGCCCAGGTGCTGCCCGCGGACGCCGCCGCCCGCCCCCTGCACAGCGCGCAGGTCCTGGTGGGGCACGCCCTCGACGGGGGCGGCCACGACAACGTCACCGTGGCCGTCGTCCCGTTCGCCGCACCGGCCGGCCCGGGAGCGGCAACGGCCACCGCGGCGGCAGCAGTTGCGCGAGCGGAAACGGAAACGGAAGGGCAAGTGGAACCGGAAGCACGCCCTCAGGCCTGATCCACCCGCCCACATCCCCGTCCTCTCCTAGGAGTCCAGCCGATGGCGAACTTCGCCAAGCCGAGCGCCCCGCGCTTCAGCGTGGAGGTGTACCAGAACGAGTTCCTCCCGGAGGGCGGGCGGGACGTCCACGCCATCGTCACGGTCACGTCCACCGGAGGCGCCACGGCCACCCGCGCGGCGGCCGCCCACGGCTCGGCCGCCGTCGTGATCATGGTGGACTGCTCGGGGTCCATGGAGTACCCGCCGGACAAGATGCGCGGCGCCCGCGAGGCCACCGCCGCCGCGATCGACACCCTGCGCGACGGCACCGCGTTCGCCGTCATAGCCGGCACGCACGTGGCCAAGGAGGTCTACCCCGGCCAGGGCCGCCTCGCCTTCGCCGACCCGGCCACCCGCGCCCAGGCCAAGGAGGCCCTGCGCGGCCTGAGCGCCGGCGGCGGCACCGCCATCGGCACCTGGCTGCGCCTCGCCGACGGCCTGCTGCGCCAGTCCCCCGCCGCCATCCGGCACGGCATCCTGCTCACCGACGGCCGCAACGAGCACGAGGAACCGGCCGTGCTCCGCGCCACCCTGGAGGCCTGCGCGGGCCGCTTCACCTGCGACGCCCGCGGGGTGGGGACCGACTGGGAGGTCAAAGAGGTCACCGGCATCGCCGGCGCGCTGCTCGGCTCGGCCGACATCGTGGCCGATCCGGCGCACCTCACCGAGGACTTCACGCTCATGATGGAGAACGTCATGGGCAAGGAGGTCGCGGACGTCGCGCTGCGCCTGTGGACCCCGGTCGGCGTGGAGATCCAGTACGTCAAGCAGGTCGCGCCCACCGTCCAGGACCTCAGCGACCGCCGCTCCGAGGCGGGTCCGCGCGCCGGCGACTACCCGACCGGGTCCTGGGGCGACGAGTCCCGCGAGTACCACGTGTGCGTCCGGGTCCCGGCCGCGTCCGTCGGGCAGGAGATGCTGGCCGCCCGGGCCACGCTCCTGCTCCCCGGCGCGCCGGGCGAGCCGCCCGCCACGCTCGCGCAGGGACTCGTACGGGCGGTGTGGACGGACGATCTGGCCGCTTCCACCGCCATCAATCCGCAGGTCGCCCACTACACGGGGCAGGCAGAGCTCGCGCAGGCTATCCAACAGGGCCTGGAAGCGCGCAAACTGGGCGATGTCGACGGCGCCACGGCCAAGCTCGGCCGTGCCGTGCAACTGGCCAGTGCCTCCGGAAACGCGGACACGGCCAAACTGCTCGCGAAGGTGGTGGATGTCGTCGATGCGGCGGCGGGTACTGTGCGGCTGAAGGCGAAGGTCGCGGATGCCGACGAGATGACCCTCGAAACGCGTTCGATCCAGACCGTCCGTGTGAAGAAGTCCTGAGACCACCTGAGAGACCTGAGAAGACCTGACGCGATGACGCAGGCTGAAGGGGGAAGAGCCGCCATGCCGACCTGCCCGAACGGGCACCAGTCCGCCTCCGACGACTGGTGCGAGGTCTGCGGCCACCGCATGGCTGCCGCCACGGGCGCGCCCGCGGCGCCCTCCTACGGCTACGGCTACCCTCCCACCGCCGGTGAGCCGACCGCCCAGGCGGAGCTCTGCCCGCAGTGCCGGACCCCGCGCGAGGCCATGGCCCCGTTCTGCGAGGAGTGCCGGTACAACTTCCTGACGCGCTCGGCGACCTCGTACACGCCGCTCACGCCGCCGGGCACGGATGCGGGAGCCGCAGGCGGGAACGGCGCCGGGGCCACCCCGCCGCCTCCGCCCCCGCCTCCCGCGCCGCAGGTGCCCGCTTCGGCGCCGTTCTCCCAGGACCACTTCGAGTACCAGGGCTCCCGGCCGTCCCGGGTCAACCGGCCGGCCGAGCCGCTGCAGCGCGAGGACGACTGGCTGCTGCCGCCGCCGTCGCAGGGCCATCAGCAGCCGCAGCAGCCGCAGTACCCGCAGCAGCCCCCGCCGCCGCTCCGGGAGTACCAGCAGCCGGAGTACCAGCAGCAGCCGCACGAGTACCAGCAGGCGCCGCAAGCCCAGCAGCAACAACAGCAGCAGCACCAGCCCCAGCAGCCGTTCCGGCCCCAGAGCACCGGCGCGTGGAGCGCGACGATCGGCCCCGACCGCTCGTACTTCATGGCGATGATGCAACGCAGCGGCCCCGAGGCGGCCGGGCTCAACCTGCCCGCGTACTCCCCGGAGCAGCATCTTCCGCTCTCTGCCGGCCAGATCACCATCGGCCGCCGCCGCGCCTCCACGGGCGAGTCCCCGGACATCGACCTGTCGGTGCCCCCGGAGGACCCGGGCGTCTCCCACCAGCACGCGGTGCTCGTCCAGCAGCCCGACCTCAGCTGGGCCGTCGTGGACCAGAACTCCACCAACGGCACCACCATCAACGGCGGTGAGGAACCGATCCAGCCCTACGTCCCGGTGCCCCTCACCGACGGCGACCGGGTCCACGTGGGCGCCTGGACCACGATCACCATCCGCCGGGGTTAGCCGGAGGTCATACGCCTCACTCCCCCAGAGGCCATACGTACGGGCCCTGGGGGTCGTCGAGCCAGGACCACTGCCCCTCCGCGCTGACCGTCACCCCGAACCGCTCGCGGCCCGGCCGGCCCTCGCCGCGCCACAGGTCCAGGGCCTCGCGCGGGTGCAGCGCGCCCGCCGTCAGTACGAGCATGAACTGGAACCGCTCGTTCTCCACCAGCTCGTACGGGAGCCCGTACGGCATCCCGGGCGCGCTCGGCGAGGCCGTGGCCCCGCGCAGCGGGACGAAGTACGCCGAGGTGTGCTGGAAGCGGCCCTCCGCGAAGTCGGCGTCCCGGACCGTCAGCGCGATCAGCCCGGTCGACAGGGGGGCCAGGATCCGCGCACCGGGCCGGCACTGGCCGAGCCAGGCGTACGGGATCAGCGGCAGCGTGCAGGTCACCAGGATCCGGTCGAAGGGGGCCCGGGAGGGGCAGCCGCGCGCCCCGTCCCCGGTGACCACGGTCGGCCGGAGGCCGAGCAGGGCCAGGTGCGCCCGGGCGGACTCGGTGATCTCCTCGTCCAGGTCGATCGTGGTGACGTGCTCCTCGCCGAGCCGGTGGCTGAGCAGCGCGGCGGTGTAGCCGGTGCCGGTGCCGATCTCCAGCACGTCGTCCCCGTCGCGGACGTCCAGCGACTCCAGCATCTTCGCCATCAGGGACGGCTGGCTGCTGGACGAGACCAGCTCGCCGTCGCGCAGCCGGGTGGCGAGCGGGGCGTCCGTGTAGACCCCGCGCAGCCAGCGGGCCCGGTGGGCCGGGTCCGGGTCCTCGCCCCAGAGCCGCTCGTAGCCGGCCCCGCGGCCGGTGAAGAAGTACGGGACGAAGACGTGCCGGGGCACCGCCGCGAAGGCCGCCCGCCAGGCGGGGTCCTCCAGCACCCCGGCGGCGGTCAGCTCCCGCACCTGCGCGGCGTGGGCGGTGTCCCGCAGGTCCCGCGCCTCGGCGTGCGGGGCCTGCGGGGAGCGTGCGGGACGTGCGGAGTGAGCGGCGTGTGCACCCATGGCTCCACTGTCCTGCGACCGGGCCCGGGAGGCGAACGGTGGTCCTAAGACCTCCGTCCTCCGTCCGGGCGTCTGAGACGATGGTCGGGTGAATGAGATTCCGCGGGGCACGGTTCAGGAGCAGACGTTCTACGAGCAGGTGGGCGGCGAGGAGACGTTCCGCCGTCTGGTGCGGCGCTTCTACCAGGGGGTCGCGCAGGACCCGCTGCTGCGCCCCATGTACCCGGAGGAGGACCTCGGCCCGGCCGAGGAGCGGTTCGCCCTGTTCCTGATGCAGTACTGGGGCGGCCCGAACACGTACAGCGAGAACCGCGGCCACCCCCGCCTGCGGATGCGGCACGCCCCGTTCCAGGTGGACGCGGCGGCGCACGACGCGTGGCTGGGGCACATGCGCGTGGCGGTGGACGAGCTGGGCCTGGCGCCGGAGCTGGAGGCGCAGCTGTGGCGGTACCTGACGTACGCCGCCGCCTCGATGATCAACACCGCGGGGTAGCCCGTACGAGGCTAGACCGGCCGGACCTGGAGGGCGCCCAGGCCCCCGACGCCGCCGGGGCGGCGCATCGCGATCGAACCGTACGGGGTGCGCAGCCGGAGCCAGCCGCCGGAGGCGAGCAGGGCCACCGGGTCGGGGACGGCGCCGGGAGCGCCGCCGCCGCTCGCCACGGCCGACCGGACCGGCCGCAGGAAGCCCAGGGACTGCGCGGCGTGCACGGCGCGCAGCGGGAGCTCGGTGTCGTCCAGCGTCCTGGACCAGATCTCGCGGCCGATGCGGTCCCGCTCGGACCGGGTCCGGTGCTGCGGGGGCAGGGCCTCGTCACGGGCCCGGAACTCGGCGACGGAGGCGCTCACGGCGGCCCGTATCGCCTCGGGGCCGGGCAGCCCGGGCAGCTGCCGCCAGCCGCCGCGGGGCGGGAGCACCCCGGTCCACGGCGGGCCGGTGACCGGCGCGGGGACGGTGGTGCTCGCGGCGGCCTCGTCCACGGATTCCAGCAGCTCGCCGGCGGACACCGTCACGTCCAGCGGGCGGGAGACGGGTACGGAGAGGCGCACCGTGCGGATGGCCAGCACCTCGAAGGAGGCCGGCCGTCCGAAAACGGCGAGCGCGCCGCCGCCCGCCTGCGCCTGCAGGCGGACCGCGGCGGCGCGGTCGTAGTGCACCAGCCGGCCCAGGAAGGCGGCGAGGTCCGCCGCCTCCCCGGAGTCGGCGAAGCGCAACTGCTCGGTCATGCCGCCAGGCGCCCTTCGGCGGCCTTGGCCTTGCCGGCCGGCCGGGCCGGCTCGTCGAGGTACTCCTCGAGGAAGTGCCTCTCCTCCGCCGTGATGCGGCGGGGCCGCCCCTCGGCGAGGTTGTACGGCACGACCACCGTCTCGGCGCGCACGTACACCGTCTCGGGTGCGTCCTCGGTCGCCTCGTCCTTGACCTCGTAGCGGATGGTCAGGGACGCGGCGCCTATCCGGGTCACCCAGGACTCGATGAGGACGGGCTCGTGACGGTGGACGAGGGGCAGCTTGTAGTCGATCTCGTGGCGGGCCACGACGGAGCCGCCCGTGAACGACTCGCTGCCCTCCCCCGGCGCGAGGCGGAACATGAAGTCGATCCGCGCCTCCTCCAGATAGCGGAGGAAGACGACGTTGTTGACGTGCCCGAAGGCATCCATGTCCGCCCAGCGCAGGGGGCACCGGTAGTGGTGTCTGGCCATGGTTCCGGCCTCAGCCTCGCGTGAGCTTCTTGTAGGTGGCACGGTGCGGACGGGCCGCGTCCGCGCCGAGACGCTCGATCTTGTTCTTCTCGTAGGACTCGAAGTTGCCTTCGAACCAGTACCACTTGGACTCGCCCTCGTACGCCAGGATGTGCGTGGCGACTCGGTCGAGGAACCAGCGGTCGTGGGAGATGACCACGGCCGCGCCCGGGAATTCCAGGAGCGCGTTCTCGAGCGAGGACAGGGTCTCGACGTCGAGGTCGTTGGTGGGCTCGTCGAGGAGCAGCAGGTTGCCGCCCTCCTTGAGCGTCAGCGCCAGGTTGAGGCGGTTGCGCTCACCACCGGACAGGACGCCGGCCGGCTTCTGCTGGTCGGGGCCCTTGAAGCCGAAGGCGCTGACGTAGGCGCGCGACGGCATCTCGACCTGGCCGACGTTGATGTAGTCCAGCTCGTCCGACACGACCGCCCAGAGGGTCTTCTTGGGGTCGATGTTGGCGCGGGACTGGTCGACGTAGCTGATCTTGACGGTCTCGCCGACCTTGACGGAGCCGGCGTCCGGCGCCTCCAGGCCCTGGATCATCTTGAAGAGCGTGGTCTTGCCGGCGCCGTTCGGGCCGATGATGCCGACGATGCCGTTGCGCGGCAGCGTGAAGGACAGGTCGTCGATGAGGACCTTGTCGCCGAACGCCTTGGAGAGGTTGTTGACCTCGACCACGATCGAGCCCAGACGCGGGCCCGGCGGGATCTGGATCTCCTCGAAGTCCAGCTTGCGCATCTTGTCCGCCTCGGCCGCCATCTCCTCGTAGCGGGCGAGACGGGCCTTGGACTTGGTCTGGCGGCCCTTGGCGTTGGAGCGGACCCACTCCAGCTCTTCCTTGAGGCGCTTCTGGCGCTTCTCGTCCTTGCGGCCCTCGACCTTGAGGCGCGCCTGCTTCTTCTCCAGGTAGGTGGAGTAGTTGCCCTCGTACGCGATCGCCCGGCCGCGGTCGAGTTCGAGGATCCACTCGGCGACGTTGTTCAGGAAGTACCGGTCGTGGGTGACGGCGATGACGCAGCCCGCGTACTTCGAGAGGTGCTGCTCCAGCCAGTTCACCGACTCGGCGTCGAGGTGGTTGGTGGGCTCGTCGAGGAGGAGCAGGTCCGGGGCCTCGATCAGCAGCTTGCACAGCGCCACGCGGCGCTTCTCGCCACCGGAGAGGTTGGTGACCGGCCAGTCGCCGGGCGGGCAGCCCAGCGCGTCCATGGCCTGCTCCAGCTGGGCGTCCAGGTCCCAGGCGTTGGAGTGGTCGAGGTCCTCCTGGAGCTTGCCCATCTCGTCCATGAGGGCGTCGGTGTACTCGACGCCCATCAGCTCGGCGACCTCGTTGAAGCGCTTGAGCTTCTTCATGGTGTCGGCGGCGCCGTCCTGGACGTTCTCCAGGACCGTCTTGGACTCGTCGAGCTTGGGCTCCTGCATGAGGATGCCGACGGTGTAGCCGGGCGACAGGAAGGCGTCGCCGTTGGACGGCTGCTCCAGGCCCGCCATGATCTTCAGAACGGTGGACTTACCGGCGCCGTTGGGGCCGACCACACCGATCTTCGCGCCGGGCAGGAAGTTCAAGGAGACGTCATCAAGAATCACCTTGTCGCCGTGCGCCTTGCGCGTCTTGCGCATGGTGTAGATGAACTCAGCCAAGAGAAACCGTCCGGCAGATCGATGGTGGGCAGATACACCCCATCTTGCCAGGCGTCCATACCCCGGGGGAAACGCGTATGGTCCGGGGGCCCTGACCTGGGGTCCAGCTTCAGAGGCCCCACGCGATCCTGGTCGTCATTGGCTGTCGGCGGCCGTCCCAGGGTCACCTCTGACGGCCCAGGGACGGCCCAGCTTCGGACTGCACAGCCCACCTTTGCGCAGGTGGGGGCTATGCCCGCCGCTGCACGACGCCCGCCGAAGCGAGCACGTCCGCAACGGCATCCATGCCGACCACGACGACGTCCGCGCCGGCATCGGCAAGGGTGGACTGCTTCCGAGGCTTGTTCGCGAAGCCGATGCTTCGGACGCCTGCGGCCCGGGCTGCCTCGACGTCCGTGGTCGAGTCGCCGATGAGCACCAGGGCGGCAGGCTCGATACCCAAGGTCTCGGCGGCGGTGAGCAACGGGTACGGATCGGGCTTCATGAGATCGGGCCGAAGGACCGGGCGCCCGACCACGGCATCGACCGTTCCTCCGATGCCGTGGATCGCGAGGTACTCACGTACGCACTCGGCCGAGTTGTTGCTCACAACGGCGACCCGCCGGTTCGATTCCTTGGCCGCCGCCAGCGCCTGCACGGCGCCCGTAACCGGGGGCCCGGCAACCTTGACCGCAGCGACCTCGGCGGCGGTCAGCGCCGCCTCTACTTCAGCCAGCAGAGCCGCGCCACCCTCCTGCGAAAGTCGGTGGATCTCCATCGGGTCGTCTGTCGCGCGTGCACGGCTCGCGAGTGCCGGTGCACGGCTCGCAATGATCTCGGCCAGATCGGCAGCGACCGCCGGAGCAGGCATCCCACGGAAGACGTCGCAGATGGGCCCGTCGAAGTCGAAGAGCACCCCGCCTGACGTCCCGACGACGTCCGCCAGAACCTCAGAGGACCTGGGCATCTGCATCCCTCGCGATCGTTTCCCAGATGCTGTCGAACCACATGCGCGCCTGTTCGACCTGCTGCGCGCCACTGGACGAGTCACCGTCGTTCATCGAGTGGTGGAACAAGATCGTGTCCTTGCCGACGAGGTCGAAGATGTCGATGACCTCGCCCTGTGCCACGACCTTGTTCGGCCGGATCGGGTAGTACCCGAAGAACGCGTCCTCATTGTTGATCACGTACAGCTTGAAGAACTGCGTACCGCTGTGGACGCGGACACTGACGCTGCTCTCCTGCACCAGCCCAAGGTGGCTCAGCTCGCTTATCGCGTCCGAGATGCTGCGGGTGTAGCCGACCATGATGTCGTGCATCCGGCTGCGCAGCCGGGCGTCGTCCGCGCAGTCCTCGCGTCGGACCGGGGCAGCCTGCGGCACGTCCATGTCCGGCACGAGGATGCGGATGCGGATGCTGGCCGGAGTGAGTCGCCCGATGCGGATCTTGTCCAGCGGCTCTTGCAGCGCGCCATGCAGGGTCTCGCTGGAGAACCCCGCGAAATCGATCGTGACGTTCCTGCTCGCGAACGCCTGCTCGACGTACGGTCGGAGACCCGCCGGCCGCTCCGTGCGGTTACGAACGAACACGCCGCTCCCCTTCCGGGACACGACAAGCCCTTCGTCCTCCAGATCCCGGAGCGCCCGCTGAATCGTGGCCCGAGCGAAGCCGTAGTGATCCGTCAGCATCTTGTGTGACGGCAGCTTCTCCCCGGGGGCGAGCTTCCTCGTTCTGATCGCGGCCCCCAGGCTGCGCGCCACCTGTTCGTACGGCGGCCGGTCGTCGTCCGGGTCCAGGGGTTCAAGCGCAAAGGTCATGGCCCGATGCTACGGCCAACCTGGCTATTTGGGCAGCTTGGATAGCCAGATGTTGACGTGACTAGCCAGGCTGGCTATGTTGTTCTCGTGCCCACCGGGCTAGCCAAGTAAGTCAGGCTGAACGGGGGAGCCGTGTCGTGAATCGATGCTGCTCACGGGCAAAGAGGCCCGGGGACGGGCCGAGGGCGCCGGCAACCCTTGTCAGCCGGACGGCGAGTCTCTGCCTACCAACGGGAGCGCGCTCCCGAAACGAGACACAAACGCATGTGATCAACCCTTCGCAGTCTTGCCAGGCTGCGGCCGGTTGCCTCCTCCGCCTGTCCGGCGCTTCGGCGTCGTACGGGCGGGGTTGAGGGGAGCCGGAGTTCGCCCCCCCTGCTTCACCCCAACGCAGTGCAGCCCCCGGCGGTAGGACGCCGGGGGCTGCTGTTGGGTCCCGTTCCTCTCTCGAAGGAGCAAGACCCGTGGAATCCATCGTTGCACTTCAGAAGCGTGTTACCCCGTGGTCGGACGGTCTGGAGCCGTCGGACGCGGAGCTGAACGCGATCGAGGCTGAGATGCCGGTCATCTCGGCCGAGGTCGAGTTGCTCGACGTACGGATCGCCCTGCTGGACCGGCCGGTCTCGGAGCTGGACGAGCGGCGGATCCGCCGGGCCCGCCGGCGCCTGCTCGCCGCCCGCCGGGACCTGGCCGCCAAGGTCACCACCTCCTCTCACCCGGAGGTCGGAGCGTGAGGGGCATCCTTCGCCGCCTGGCCAGCCTCTTCCGCCCCGCCCCGCCGCTTCCTCCCCCTCCGGTTGGCCTACTGAGCGACTACGAGGACGACTGGTGGGGGCCGTCGTGGATCTGGGTGGCCGGCGACCTCGACGACGAGCAGGGCGACCGGTGAACCGGTCGGGAAAGATCCTGCTGGTGCTGGCCTTGGTGACCGTGGTCGGCATGGCGTTCCGGGTCTCCTGGAACGCGCTGCGGGACATCGCCACCGCGATCGGCGCGGACGCTACGGCCGCGACGCTGTACCCGTTCGTGGTCGACGGCCTCATGGCCCTCGCCCTGGTGGCCGCGCTCGTGCTGTCGGGTGAGGCCCGCCGGTTCGCGCTGCGGGTCCTCGCGGCGTACACGATCGCCTCCCTCGCCCTGAACTACGTCCACGGACTGGTGCCGGAGCTGCATGGCGGTTCGGTCGACTGGGGTCGACTGGCCGACTGGAACCCGGCGAACTGGGCCCTGGTCCTGCTCGCCACGTCGTTGCCGGTCGGCTCGATCTACTTCGGCTCCGACCTCGTAGCCAAAGTCCTGCACCACCGACCCCCGATCGAACCGATCCAGGATGAATCGGCGCAGATCGATGTAAATCGGTCGATGGCTGAGCAGGGCGAACCCCAGATCGAAGAGCCCACCCCGCCCCCGGCACCGGTCCCCGCGCCGGTCGATGTGGTCGAGGTGGCCGACCCGATTGAGGTTCGCGTGCCGGTGGCCGTTGCGGCTGAAGCGCCGCGTCTGCGCCGGGCGACCGGTCGGGTACCGGAGTCGGCTCGATCGGTCCGACCGGTCCGCACCCCGGAGGAGCTGTTGGCTGAGGCGCGCAGCATCACCGAGGCGTGGCCGGTCGAGGATCTGACCGGTGAGCGGATCCGCAAGGCCCTGCGTACGTCCCCGGCCAAGGCTCGCATCCTGCGGGACACCTTGAAGGGCGAGCGGGCCGCGACTGCTGCGGCTGAGGCGGTGGCCTCATGACCCCGTGCCTCGATCCGGCCGGCACCCAGTACGGGATACCCACCTTCCCGTGGCGCCTGGCCCCGGAAGGACTGGCCACCCGCCGCCAGTTACGGTCCCTGGGCCTGCGGCCCGGTGGCCAGGACATCGCCGGACAGATACTGCGCCCCCGCTACCGGCGCGGACCGCTGACCGCGTTCCTCTACCGCGTCGACCGAGCCAAGCCGGTCCGTCCGATGACCCCGGCCAAACAGGCAGCCCTGGACCGGGCGAACACGGCCCGCCGCACCTGCCCCACCTGCCGGACCGACGCCGGATACGTCATCCCGACCTCGCTCGGCATGTGTGTCCCCTGCGCCTACCCCGAAGCCTCCTGACGGGAGATGACCGTGAACCACCTGCCCGAACCCGTCCGCCCGCCCGGCGTCGTACAGCTCCCGGACGGGACCCACGTCTACTCCGACAGCCTGCCCGCCCCGTACGCCGGCCCGCAGGTCGTCCATCAGCACATCCACCAGGCCCCGCCCGACAAGACCGTCCAGCGCATCGCGCTCGGCTCCGGGGTCGGCGCCGGCGCGGTCGCGGCTGGCGTGTACTTCGGCCCGCTGCTCGTCGGCGCCCTGACCGCCATCGCCGCGAACATCGCGTTCCTGGCGTTCCTCGCCCTGGTCCTCGGCTGGGGCGTCCACACCGTCGTGAAGTCGGTCGGCAGCCCGCAGGGCACGCAGGCCGTGAAGAACGTGCGCAAGGCCCGCCGCAAGCGCGGCTGACCCGTCCCCACCCAGCCTGTTCCACCTGACAAGGAGTTCACCGTGGCGTCCTACGTGACAACGTCGAAGCACTACTCCGCGTGGAAGTTCAAGTGTGACTGCGGAGTCCTCGGCCCCCTCCGTAACAGCCCCGACAAGGCCGAGCAGGACCGCAAGGCCCACATGGCCCGTAAGCACCCCCGTTGGAACCTCTCCGGCTTCTCCCGCTGACGAAAGGAGTCCGGCATGAGCTTCAACGTGGGCGATCACGTGGTCGTGGTCGACGAAGGCAACAACCGGTGGACCAAGGGCAAGACCGGCAAGGTCGTGTTCGTCCAGACCGACGGATCCCTTCTCGTGGACGGCCTGAGCAGCGGATTCATGGACGCCCTCACCGGCTGGCCCGCCTACCGCCCCGAACAGCTGCGGCCTGTCTGACGGCTGCCCGATCCACCCGGCCGCGTGCCGGGTGGTGAGGGGAGCCGGACAGCCCGGTCTCCGGAATGGAGCTGCACGCCATGGCGAAGGACCCGAAGTTCACCGCTCGTGAGGTCGCGCAGATCGGCTGGTACACGGCCCGGATGGCCAAGCGCGGCATCGCCGGAGAGAACGTCCACCTCGGCGACCTGGAACGCAAGGTCGAGCGGGTCATCGACGGCGCCCGCGAACGCGAAGCCCGCGAGATCGCCGATCAGGCGGCCGCCGAGAAGGCCGCTCGCAAGGCCGCCGCGAAGACGAACACGCAGACCAAGTACCGCAAGTAGTTGTGTCCCGGGGCGGCCGTCCTCTCGCCAAAGAACGCCGGCCGCCCCGGGCCCTACCCACCCGCTTGTCAGCGAGAGCAGGAGTTTCCAGCATGACCGACAACGTCGTCCCTCTCTTCAAAGACCCCGCAACCGGCACCTACACCCTCCCCGGCGACACCCCCACCACCCCGGCATCCGCCGCACCGGTGAAGGTGCGTCCGGTGCGGGTGTGGAAGCGGACCGTACGTGGTCTGCGCAGGGCCGTCACCGACGAGCGGACCCGTACGGCGGCGCGGCTGGTGGCCCGGCACGGCATGTACGTGGCCGGTGGCACGCGGATTGTGGCCAAGCGGACGTGGGACGGGCGGACCGCCTCCCGGTACGAGCGGATGATCCGTGCCGCCGAAGCCGCGGGGAACTTCGAGGAGGCCAAGGAATGGGAAGACCGCCTCACCCGCTACCGGGCCGCCCGCCACCACCGCCGCATGGACCTGATCAAAGCCCCCAAGGACATGGCCATGAGCGCCCTCTACGGCGCGGGCCTCACCGTCGGCGGGCTGCTCCTGCTCGGGGTCGTGCTGGCCATAGCGAACAAGGACATCACCTGGGTGATCGGCCCGATCGGCGCGGTGATCGAGGCGATCCGCTGGACCGTCTACGTCGCCACCGTCGTGTGGGGTCCGGCCGTCACGGTCGGACCGTGGCTGGCGTTACTGGCGCTGTGGCAGGTCGGCCGGCAGAAGCAGACGGCCCCCGCGTGGGCGATGCCCGCCGCAGAGCGCGACACGGCTGGTGCCCCGATCACGCCCTCGATCGTGGTCACCGCATTGCGTGACCTCGGTATCGCCCCGCTCCGCAACGCGATCAAGGACATGGGGGACGTCGGTGCGGCGATGCTCGGCCCGATCCGGATCGCCGGATGCGGCGTGGAAGTCGACGTCACCCTCCCCTCCGGCGTCTCCACCGCCGAGGTCCAAGGGCGGCGCCGCAAGCTCGCCGAGAACCTCGCCCGGCACGAACACGAAGTGTTCATCACCCTCCCGACGGCAGCCCGGACGGTGCGGCTGTGGATCGCCGACTCCGGCGCCCTGGATGAGCCGATCGGCCCGTCCCCGCTGGAGACCGACGACACCCTGACCGCGAACTACCGCACCGGTAAGGCGCCCTGGGGTCAGGACCTGCGCGGCGACGGGGCACTGATCAGCCTGTATCAGCGGATGCTGCTGATCACGGGTCTGTCCAACCAGGGCAAGACCGCAGCCCTGCGCGCGCTGGCCCTGTGGCTGGCTCTGGACAAGACGGTCGAGTTCCGGATCGCCGACCTCAAGGGCGTGGGCGACTGGGCCATGTTCGACGGCCTTGCCACCACCCTGATCCAGGGGCCGACTGACGGTCACGTCATCGACGCGACGGAGATGCTGGAGGCCGGGGTCGCGGAGATGGAACGGCGGATCCAGTCCCCGCCCGGGACGGTGTTCCCGCCGCTGGTGCTGGTCGTGGATGAGGCGCAGGTCGCGTTCATGTGCCCGGCAGTCGGCGACGACAAGCGCCCCTACGGCGGATCGAAGGCCACGTCCCGGTACTTCATGGCGGCGCGGAAGATTCACAACCAGGGGCGGGCTGTGGATGTGCTGCTGTGGGAGGGCACGCAGGACCCGACCGACCAGAACCTGCCCAAGCTCGTCCGGGAAGGCGCCCACACCCGCGTCTCCCTCGCCCTCGGTACCGAGTCCCAAGCACGCATGGCCCTCGGGGACAAAGCCGTCGACGGCGGCGCCGCGCCGCACCTGCTCCGTCAGGGGCTGGACAAGGGGACCGTGGTTGTTGCCTCGGACGGCATCACCATCCCGGCCGGACAGGCCTCCATCACGGTGCGGACGCACTACATCGACACCGACACCGCCGCAGCGGTGGCCGACCGGGCCAAGGCCCTGCGGGCCGGCGTTGTCACCGCCCACGGCATCCCGGACGCGGACGCGTCGGACCCGCTCGCGGACATCCTCACCGTGCTCGGCACCGAGGCCCGACTGCCCACCCACGACGTCCTGAAGCGGCTCGCCGCTCTCAACGGCAAGGCGTACGGGTCGTGGTCGTTCATCGACCTCAAGCGCGTGCTGGAGAACACCGGCGCCGAGGCGTACAAGTCCGATGGCCGCATGGTCATCGGCCGGGACCGCGTCGCCCGCGTCCTCGCCTCCCGCCCCGAGGACGGTTCCGCTTCCGCTGCTGAGTAGAGGGAGGCAACCCCCGCATGGTCAGGGAGGCAGGGAGAACTCCCTGACCCCCTCCCTGACCCACCTACCTGGCACTGACCTGCACAAATGATCTGCCAGGGAGGCAGGGAGGCGCCGCAGGTCAGACCCCCGAAGCCCCCTCCACAGCCCTTCCGTCAGGGGATGACCAAACCTCCCTGTCCAACCAGTGGCAGGGATTCTGCTTCGTCACGAGGAGCATCGTGCGACCGCGCATCCGCCGCAGCACCTGGCCGCGTCCGGCCCTGGTCCTGACCGACACCCCCGACCCCGCCTGCCCCGACTGCCGGGGCGAAGGCGGCCACAACCACGACTACGGCGACTACGAGACCGGCGAGTACGCCGGCACCGAGTGGGAGCCCTGCCATTGCTGGGACGAAACCCGCCGCTGGACCCTTCTCCCCCTCCCGCGCACCCCGCAGTGGCCCCGCACCAGCCCCAACCCCGACCCGTGGAGCGACGAACCCCCGTTCTAGAAAACCGAAAGCGGCCCCCTCACGCCAATGACTGGGGCCGCTTTCATCCAGCACGCTCAAGAACTGGAGAGACCAGCATGACCCACCCCACCGACATCCCGCGAGACCTTCGCCGGGCAGCCTTACCTGGACACCTACGCACCGCGCTCTCGCTCGCCGAACACGGCCTGCCCGTGCTGCCCCTGCGGCAGGGGAAGCAGCCGTTCGGGAACTGCCGAGCCTGCACCCGCTCCGCGTGCGGCGACCGGCCGCACATGCTCGCCGCCGGGCCCTGCGCCTGCCCGGCACCGTGCCACGGCTGGGGCGCCGCCACCACCGACCGAGACGTCCTCACCTCCCCGGCGTGGGCGGGCACCTGGCGGCAGGCTGCGGCCGTCGCCTACCACCCCGGCGGCGCCGGGCTCACCGTTCTCGACCTCGACGACTCCGAGGCGGTCGCTTGGGCCCGCCAGACCCTCCCCGCCACGAAGACCGTCGCCACGACGCGCGGAGAGCACTGGATCTATCGGGGCGCCATGCGCTCGGTCAACGGGGTCCGCAAGGGCGTCGACATCAAGTCCACGCTGGCCTACACCCAGTGGCGCGGCCCTGGCACCGGCACCATGACCGCGCTGCCGGACGCCGTGCGCACGCTCGCCGTGAAGCAGCCGACCCCGGTGCGGCCGGCACCCTGCCCCGCCACCGTGGCCCCGGCGGCTACGGGCGGGCAGTGTCCGCATCGCTCGCCCGCCTACCTGGAGCGGGGCATCGCCATGGCTGAGCAGCGCATCAAGGTCGCGTCTGACGGGATCCACCGGGCCGTGTATCGGCTGTTCCTCGCGGTGCTGTCCGCGCACGGCCGGTGCGGCTGCCTCACGCAGGCCCACATCGACCGGCTGTTCACGGCCGCGCAGGAGAAGGGCGAGTCCCTGCGGCACTGCGAGACCGCCTGGTCCAACGCCCGCACGACGCTGGGGATGTAGCGATGCCCGAGGACGAGAAGAACCCTGCCCGCAAAGTCATCACCGAGTACGCGCAGGACCATTTCCGGTACTTCCGTACCGGCGACGGCACCGTCTACGCCCAGCGCAACGGCCACCCCGTGGCCCGCCCGATCCGCTCCCAGGGCACGACCGGCAGCCACCGCCAGGAACTCATGGTCGGTCTCTTCAACGACGGACACGGCGTATTCAACGGCAGCGCACTCAAGGAGGCATTGGACTTGATCGAAGCACTCGCACTCCACCAGGACGTACAGCCCACCTACATCCGCGTAGCCCCCGGCTACGACGGCGCCACCTGGCTCGACCTCGGCCGCGACGACGGCCAGTCCGTCCGCATCCACCCCACCGGCTGGGACATCCTCACCCCCGACCCCCGCGAGGTGTCCTGGCGGCGCACCCAGCTCACTGGCGAACTCCCGCTTCCCGAGAAGGACACCGACGGTAAGGGCCTCGATGCGCTGCTGCGGCTGTGCAACTTCGCCAACGCCGAGAGCGAGTGCCTCGCCGTGGCGTGGCTGATCGGCTGCCTGGAGCCGTCCGTGCCCGTCCCCGCGCCGTTCCTCACCGGCCCCCAGGGCGCCGGCAAGTCCACCGGCGGGCGGATGCTGGTGCGGATCATCGAGGGCATGAGCGGTGACCTGCGCCGGGCGCCGAAGGATGAGGAGAACCTGATCACGGCCGTGGCCGCCGGGTGGGTCACGGCCCTGGACAACCTCTCGCACCTGCCGCCGGATCTGTCCGACCTGATGTGCTGCATCGTGACCGGTGCTGAGAGCATCAAGCGGGCGCTGTTCACCGACGGGGACGTGGTCCGCTCCCGGTACCGCCGACCCCTGCTCCTCACCGGCATCGACGTGGGCGTGGTCCGCCCCGACCTTGCCGAACGCCTCCTGCCCCTGCGGCTGGAACGGCCCCGGGTGCGGCGGACCGAGGCGGAGCTGTGGACGGAGTTCGCCCATGAGCTGCCCGTCATCCTCGGCTCGCTCCTGGATCTCACGGTGAAGGTGCGGGCCACCGAGTCGGACATCCCCAGCGACTTGCGCATGGCGGACTTCGCTCACCTGTGCGCCCAGTTCGACGCCGCCACGGGGCTGGGGGCGCTGGCCGCGTACCGGGCCAGCCTCGACGACCTCAACGACGACGTCATCGAGGGCGACCTCCTCGCCCAGACCGTCCTCAAGCACGCCGCCACCCTCGACCCCGGTGCCGAGGTCCAGATGACCTCCACCGAGTGGCTACATGCCCTCACCCAGCTCTACACCGGCGACGACTTCCGCGCTCTGCCCAAGGGCTGGCCTACGACGGGGAAGGTCTTCTCCGACCGTCTCAAGCGGCTGCAGCCCACCCTGGCCGCCCGCGGCGTGCTCGTCGACTGGGGCCGCACCAAGACCGCCCGCTACATCGAGATCGCCCGCCCGGCAGCCGCGACGCCCGCCCAGCAGCAGGCCGCGTTCTAACCGGCGCCACCGCGACCGGTCCTGGTACAGACAAGAGGAGCACCCGCCACCGGGCGAGGCGTGCTCCTCTTGCTGTTCCGGCGGCTTGCCGCCGCTGCAAGGGTCGTGCCGCGCAGCGGCTCCCCATTCACGCTCGAAGGCGCACCGCACAACCAACAGAAATCACCCTTCTCTTTTCCTAAGAAGAGAGACGCTGCGTCACCCGAGTCACCGGCGCACCCAAAACGCGCACTGACCTGCGACGACACCGGTGACGCAGACGGCCCACGGCTGCGTCATTGAGCGTCGCCCACGTCACCAAGCCGCGTCACAGCGGTGACGGTGACGCAGGCCGGTGACGCACGACCGCCCTCCCGCGTCGCCTAAAACCGCAGGTCAGACCGGTGAATGACACAGACAACGCGGTGACGCAGAAATCCGCACCTCGGACACATACGGGCCCCACCCGATCCCGCCGGAGGAGCAATGCCCGCCCCAAGCGACCCCCGCGCCATCCTGCGCGGCGGACTCCCCGATCGCTATCTCACCCCCGAGGACGTCTCCGGACTCCTCGACGTCCCCGTGGAGACCCTCTACCAGTGGCGCAAGAAGCGGACCGGCCCGCCCGGATTCCGCGTCGGCAAGCACACCCGCTACGACCCCGCAGACCTCTACGACTGGATCGCCGAGCAGAAGCGCTTGGACATCAGCCAAGCCGCCTGACCAATTACACCACCGCTGAGGGCGGGCCCACTTGGGCCCGCCCTCAGCACTTCCCCAGAAGGGCCCTCACGTGGCAGGCCACATCCAAGACCGCTGGTACAAGACCGAGATCGGGCCCGACGGGAAGTCCCGCCGGGTGAAGAGCGAGCGCCACGGCACCGGGCTTCGCTACCGCGCCCGGTACGTCGGCCCCGACGGGACCGAGCAGTCACAGAGCTTCCCGGACCGCGAGAAGGGTCGCGCCGAGAAGTGGCTCACCCGGATCAAGGCCGACATGGACTCCGGGCAGTTCTTCGACCCGAAGGCCGGGCGCATCACGTTCCGCGAGTACGCCGAGAAGTGGCTTGGCGGCCTGACGACCGACGTGGTGAGCCAAGAGGCGGTGAAGAGGCGGATCCGCCTGCACGCCGTTCCCCACCTGGGCACCCGCCCGATGGGGTCGTTCAAGCCGGAGCACGTGCGCACCTGGTTGAGCGCCCTTACGGCGACACTTCCCAACGCGACGTACCGACGCGCCATCTACGACTCGGTGTCGTCTCTCTTCAACGCGGCCAAGGACGATGGGGTGATCAGGGCCAACCCTTGTCACGCCCAGTCCGTCAAAGCGCCGGAGCCTGCCCCGCGACTGGTTCAGCCTTGGTCCGAGAAGCGCGTGTTGGCAGTCCGCGCCGGCCTGCCCGACCGCTTCACGGCGATGGTGGACGTGGGGGGCGGCTGCGGCCTTCGGCAGGGCGAGATCTTCGGTCTGGATCGGGAGAACATCGACACCGCGAACGGGTGGCTCTACGTCCGGCAGCAGGTCAAGCGCGTGGGCGGAAAGCTCGTGTTCGCGCCGCCGAAGCGGGGCAAGCTCCGCGACGTGCCCTTGAGCCCGGTGACTGCTGCGGCCCTGAGCGCCCATATGAAGCGCTTCCCTCCGGTCGAGGTGAAGTTGCCTTGGAAGACTCCTGAAGGGCCGCTGGTGGCCCGTCAGCTCGTCTTCACGAGCGCTGTGGGTCATGCGATCTGGCGCAGCTACTTCGACGACCGCGTCTGGAAGGCCGCCCTGTCGTCCGCCGGCGTCATCCCGCCCCGGGAGCGGGGCGAGCGGTACGCTGCCGCTCCGGATGACGGCATGCACGCCCTGAGGCACTTCTACGCGTCGGTGCTCCTGGACAGCGGCGAGAGCATCAAGGCGCTGAGCGTGTACCTCGGTCACTCGGATCCCGGCTTCACGCTGCGGATCTACACGCACCTGATGCCGAGCAGCGAGCAGCGGACGCGCGCGGCCGTGTCCGCAGTCTTCGGCGGCCCCCGGAGCGCCCCTGAGGCGGCCTGACGGCCCACAGACGGCCCACGGCCCCGCGACGGCCCCTGATTAGCGGTTCCGCCGCAGGTCAGGGGCCCTTGGGGGCTCCACTTTCGCCAGAAACACCCCATCTTGCCAGTCGTCCACACCTACGGGCGAATGGGTAGCTCAGCCCCCGCACGGCCGGACGGTTCCCGAGGGGCCTTCGGGCGGCTCCCGCCAGGGCTCCGTGACGGCCGGGTCACCGTCGGCCACGCGACCGGCCTGATCCACAGGACACCCCTGGCGGTGTGACCGCGTCAGCGCAGGCGGAGGGTGCCCGGGGCCCGGTTCTCGATGATCTCCGTGAGGATGCCGAACAGGGTCGGGCCCTGGCCTCTGCGCGCCTGCGCGAGCTCCTCGGCGACTCGGGCCCGGTTCGTGGGATGGCAGCGCGCCAGCACGCCCTCCAGGTGGCGGGCGGTCTCCGGGTGGCCAAGGGCCCGGCGGGACAGGTCGTGGTCCCGCCACTCGATCACGAAGCCAGCGTCGTCAGGGGTCCCGAAGCCGCCCCGGAGGCAGTCGACGAAGCTGTCGAGATTCCGGCCGAAGTAGCCCCCGGGGCCGTTGACGGCTTCGCCCATCAGCGTCCAGAAGTCGTCCAGCGTTCCGATCCGGCCGCCGTCCAGCACGTAGGTCGTCATGCTGCCCGACCCTAGGTCGTGCCGTCGGGGGCGTAGGTCAACGGGGGCGGTAGACCGTCAGGGCGTCCGGGAGGGTGTCGAGGACGAGGGCGGGCGGGGCGGGGGTGTATTCGCCGTCGTACGCGAGCGGGGTGCCTGGCGGGATGTCGCCGATGCGGAGACTGCGCAGGCGGGTGGCCGTGTGGACGGGGGAACGGCTCAGCGGACCCGTGAACGCGGCGGCGAGCAGGCGCGGGCCGGGGCGGCCGCCGCCGTGGACGAGACGGACGTCCAGCAGGCCCTCGCCGAGGCTGTCGCGGCGACGGGGGGTCGGTCCGGTGCCGTGGTAGGTGCCGTTGCCGGCGAAGAGGAGCCAGACGCTCCGGGGCCGCCCGGCCAGCCGGAGCCGTACGGGGCGCTCCGCGCGCAGGACCCTCCACGCGGCCAGCAGCGCGGCGGGGCCGCCGCCGATCCGCGGCGCCCAGTGCAGGCGGTGGCGCAGCAGCTCGGGGTAGGCGCCGATGCTGAAGGTGTTCAGGAAGTACCCGGAGCTGCCGTCCTCGGGGTCCGGGCCGGGGGTGAAGCGGCCCGCGCTGACCCGGACCGCGCTGCCGGCGGCGACGGCGCGGCAGGTGTCCTCGGCTCCGCCCAGGCCGAGGTCCAGCGCGAAGTGGTTGAGCGTGCCGCCGGGGAACACGGCCAGCGGCACCCCGGCCCGCAGCGCGGCGGTGGCGGCCGCGTTGACCGTGCCGTCGCCGCCGCACACCCCGAGCACGGTGGACCGGGCGGCCGCCGCCGCCAGCTGCGCGGGCAGCTCCGGGCCCTCGCACTCCGCCACCTCGGCCTTGGGCAGCCGGGCGCGCAGTACGTCGAGCCCCGCGGCGGCGGCCGTGCCGGACCCGGTGTTGACCACGACGGTGAGCCCGGCCCCGTCCGGCAGCGCGGGCGCCTCGGTGGCCGTCCGCTCGTCGCCGGGAACGACCCGCGCTTCCTCCACGCCGCGTGCGAGGCGGCGTACGACGAGGCCCGCGGCCACGCCCAGCGCCGCCCCGGCAGCCACGTCGGACGGGTAGTGGACCCCCGTGTACACGCGGGAGAACGCCACCGACGCCGCCACCGGGGCCAGTACCGTCCCCCAGCCCGGGGCTCCCAGCGCCAGGCCGGTGGTGAACGCGAACGCGGACGCCGAGTGACCGGACGGGAACGAGGTGGTCGACGGCTGCGTCACGAGCCGCCGCACCTCGGGCACCCCCTCCAGCAGCGGCCGGGGCCTGCGTACGGACCATTTGCCGACGGTGTTCACGGTCGCCGAGGCCAGCGCCAGCGACGCGGCTCCGCACAGCGCCGCCCTACGGGCCCGGGTCGAGCCGAGAACCGCGATCGCCGCGGCGGCCCCGCCCCACAGCACCCCGTGGTTGGCGGCCCGCCCCAGCCTCGGCAGCACCCGGTCGGCCGCCGGCCAGTGCCGACGGGCGACCCCGTCGAACAGCGCCCGGTCCCACCGTGCGGCGGCGCCCCGCCAGGTCAATTCCTGATCAGCCATCTCCGTGGTCTACCCATGCCTCCGCTTCGGAATCAGCGCGGACCGCCGAGCGAGCTCATGGCCGACATGCCGCTCCCCATGGGCCCCGTCCCCAAGGGGATGCGGACGCCCCTACGCCTCGTCCTCCTCGTCGAGCGGGCGCTTGCGGAGGAGCAGGACCACCAGCCCGCCCAGGACCACCAGGCCCACCGCCAGCGAGGCGATGATCGGGGTCGCGGCCGAGCTGCCGCTGGTGGCCAGGCGCTCCTCGTCCGGGCTGGACTCCGACGAAGCCGCGGCGGCTGCGGCCGCCGCCGAGGCCGAGGCCTGCGTGACGGCCGGCCCGTCGCCCGTGGTGCCGGTCTGCGCGACGACCGCCGGCTGCGGCCAGACCGCGCTCGCCGTGGCCGCCAGGGCTGACTCGCTGGAGCCGGCCACGATCTGGGTCTGGCTCGGCACCTCACCGGTGAAGACCCGCCCGACCGGCACCTTCGTGGAGCCCTGGACGGTGACCGACGCCGAGCCGTCCGGGGTGCCGGCGGGCACCTCGAAGTACAGCCGGCTCCCGTTCGCCGCGGTGCTGACCGGTCGCCCCTCGGCGTCCACCACCCGCACCCCCATCGCCACGGCCGCCGCGTCCGGGGTGACCGTCACGCTGTGCGCGCCCGTCCGCACGGTGACCGGCCCGAGGCGGGTGCCCACCGGCCCCGACACGCTCCCGGGATCCAGTCCCAGCGAGGCCGGCGGCTCCGGCAGCTTTCCCGCCGAGCGCTGGAGGTAGTCGGCCAGCTTCTCCGCCGCCGGGTCGGCGGCCTCCACCTGCGCCCCGTCCGCCAGCCGCCAGATCGCGACCTGCGTCCCGGCCGCCGCGCTCTCCGCGGTCAGGGCCCCGGCCCCGGCCGCCTTCGCCAGTCCGGCGAGATCGTTCAGCTGCGGATACGAGTGCTCCAGGACCCAGCGGATCCGGCCCGCCTCCCCGTTCCCGGCGAGCAGGCTGCCGCTCCACCCGCTTTCCGCGTACCGGGCCTGCGGCTGGGCGTTGCCCGCCACTCCGACCCCGTAGGTCTGGAGCATCCCGCCGCCGTCGACCCGCATCTCGTACAGCCCGGCCGGAATCTGCCGGACCGACCCGTCCTTGGCGTGCAGGACCGCCTGCCCGTACGTCTTCAGCCCGTCCAGCACGGCGCTCGCGCCCTCCGGTGTCCGGGGCGCGGGCGTCCCGGAGTCGGCGGCCGCCCGCGCGCCCGGGGCTGCGGCCAATGCCGCGGCCAGCAGCGCCGCCGCCAACGGCCGCCGCGCAGAGCCCCGTACGGAAGCCGCCCCCGCCACAGGCGCGGCAGGCGTAACGGCAGCGGCAGGTGGTGCGGAAGCGACGGAAGGCCTAACGCAAGGCGTATCGGAAGGAGTAGCGGAAGAACCAAGCGAAGAAGGAGCGGAATCAGGAGCGGAGGATGCGGGAACGGCAATCGACACAGTCTTCCCCTTCGGGCCAATGACCCAGGTGCCCGTGAGTACCGGGGAATCCTAACCGCCTCGAACACTCAGACCACCGCCGCCTTCTGAGTGACCATCAGTGGCGGGTCCGCCTTGACGACCCGGCGGAATGCCGCCGTCCCCCGGTTCAGGTCGTGCCCGATGGCGGTCGCGTCGATATCCGCGGAGAACCACCGGTTGCCCTCCCCGTCGGGCGGATCGTCCCGAACCCGCAGCCGCCCGTGCACCACCAGCGGCTCTCCCACCGCGACGGAACCGGCCAGGTTCACCGCGAGCGCGCGCCGCGCCCACACCGTGTAGAAGCTGGTCGGCCCGTCCGCCCACACGTCCTTGCGCCGGTCGAAGTACCGCGGCGTCACGGCGAACCGGAACCGCGCCGACGGCCCGGTCACCGTCTCCTTGTAGTCGATCTGCGTGGCCACATAACCGACCAGCGTCACCAGGGTGTCGTTCATCCCGGCGGCCCTCCCCCACATCCGTACCCGCACGGACCATCCGCACGAGGTACGACCCATGCTGGCGCGACCCCCCGAATCCCGCTCCGGCCTGTGGATTACTCGCGGGTTGTGGACAACTTCGTCCCCCCTGCGGCCACGGTCGCGTACTGCTCGCGCACCTCCCGGTAGCGCAGCAGCTCCGCCGCCACCGGCTCCAGCACCCGGGCCCGCCCGCAGCCGGCCGCAGCCTGCCGCAGCCGCCGCTCCGCGTCCTGCCCGTACCGCCTCGCCGGGCCCCGGGCGGCGATCGAGCAGGCCCACTCCACCAGCGGCCCGCCGACGATGCCCGCCACCATCAGCAGCACCGGCGGCATCAGACGCGGCTGAAGGACCCCGACGATCTGCCCGACCAGCCACAGGCCGCCGTAGATCTGCAGCAGCGTCATCGCCGCCTGCGCCAGCACCGCCGCCGGCCACCACGTCGGCCGCGGCGGCCTGGCGCTGGGCACCGTGACCGCCGACCCCAGCGTCACCGCGATCTCGTCCAGCGCCTCCGGGAGCTGCTCGGCTCCGCGCACCGCGGTCTCCCGTACCGCCTGCTCCCAGGCGTCGGGCAGCCCGTCGGCCGCCGCGTCGGCCACCGCCCGTACGGCCTGCTCCACCCGCTGGCGCGCGGTCACCTCCTCCTCGGCCGGCGCCTCCGCGCCCACCTGGCCCCGGCTGCCGCCGATCACCGCGAGGCCGGCCAGCCCGGCCAGCGTGCGCGGGGCGCGCCGGCCCTCGTACCACCGCCACAGCCGCAGCCACGGCGTGCCGCAGGCCTTCCCGGCATTGCGCCGCCAGGCCCGTTCGGCGGCGAGCCCGGCCGCGTACGCCCCGACCGCCTCCGCGAGCCGGTCCTCGAACTCGGCGCGCGCCGCCTCCCCGATCTCCGGCGACGGATGGCCGTCGGCCACGTACAGCGGGCGCAGGCGCCCGGCGGCCCGGTCGACATCGGCGGAGATCCTGCGGGTCGCGGCGCCCTTCTCCTGGGTGAATTGTGCGAGGAGATCGCGGAGTTCCCCGACGCCCTCGCCGGTCAGCGCGGACAGCCCGAGGACGGTGGCGCCGGGCTCGTCGTGCTCGCCGAGCGCGATGCCGTCGTCGTCGAGCAGCCGCCGCAGGTCGTCCAGTACGAGGTCGGCCGACTCGCCGGGCAGCCGGTCCACCTGGTTCAGCACGACGAACGTCACCTCGGCGTGCCCGGCCAGCGGCCGCAGGTACCGCTCGTGCAGCACGGCGTCGGCGTACTTCTCCGGGTCGACCACCCACACCACCGCGTCGACCAGGGCGAGCACCCGGTCCACGTGGTCGCGGTGGGCGCCGACCGCGGAGTCCAGGTCCGGGAGGTCCACCAGGACCATCCCGCGCAGCGCCCCGGCCTCGGAGGTCTCGCGCGGCCGGCGGCGCAGCCGGCCCGGGATCTCCAGGCGGTCGAGCAGCCCGGCGGCGCCGTCGGACCAGCTGCACGCGATGGGCGCGGCGGTCGTCGGCCTGCGTAGCCCCGTCTCGGAAATCTGCACTCCGGCGAGTGAATTGAAGAGCGTGGACTTGCCGCTTCCGGTGGCTCCGGCGATCGCGACGACCGTGTGCTGCGGCGACAGCCCGCGCCGCGCCGCCGCCTCGTCGAGCACCCGGCCGGCCTCGGCGAGGGTCTTGCCGTCGAGCCGGGTCCGTGAGAGCCCGACCAGCTGGCGCAGCGCTTCGAGGCGGGTGCGCAGTGCCTGTCCTTCGGGGCTGAGCGGCGGCGAGGGCGCCTTGCCGCCGTCGTTTCCGGCGCCGGAGACGGCGCGGATGAGCGCGTCGTCGCTCCCGTCGCCTCCGTCGTCCCCCTCGCCGCGGTCCTCGACGTCGACGCCAACGCCGGCGCCCGCGCCCGGTCGGCGCGAACGTGCGATGAATCCGTCGTCCCAGCGGTCTTCGGTGCGGTCGCGGTCGGTCAAGGCGGTCACCGCGTCACCTCTCCTTCTGCAGTAGGGACAGCGCGGCGATCAGCTCGGCCTGCGGTTCCGGCGTCACTTCGAGCGCCTCCAGCGGGGCCAGCCGGCGGTCCCGTTCGGCGCGCAGCACCTGCTCCAGGTGTTCGGCGACCAGTTCGCCGCCCCGGTCGCGCAGTCGTACGGCGGCCTGTACGCCGATCCGCTCGGCGAGCTTCTCCCCGGCGGGCCGGGCCCGTTTGCCGCCGAGGAGGGCCGCGACGAGGAGGGCGGCGACCCCGTCCGGGTCGGGTGCGGGCTGCTTGTCGAGCCGGGCGACCTCTTCCTCGGCGAGTTCCTCCAGTACGCGCCGCCAGCGCCGTACGGCCATGCCGATACGTTCCGCCGCCTCCCGGTCGGGCGCGGGCAGCTGCACCGCCCCGGCGGCCGGCTCGCGCCGCCAGGCCTGGGCGATCCGCTCGTCGGCGGCGGCCACGGCGCACTGGAGCAGCGCGGCGAGCGACTCGGCGAGCGAGTCGAGCAGTTCGTCGGCGCTCGTGTCGAGGGGGTAGCCGCGCCACCGCGTCAGCGCGTCCCCGGCCAGTACGGCGCCCTGGTCGAGGCGGCCCCGGACCCGCTTGCCCTCCCTCTTGTACGCGTCCTCGACGGCCGAGGTCAGCCGTACGGCGGCGGCGTGCTGGGCGGCGACGGCGGATGCCAGCTCCGGCATGCGCCGCCCGAGGGAGTCCAGCGCGCCGAGCGCGGTCCGCCCGACGGCGTACTGGCGGGCGGCGGGGTCCTGCACGTGGTGGGCGAGCCACGCGAAGAGCGGGGCGACGGCGCTGGCGGGCAGCAGCCCGCCCCCGCCGGCCGACTCGGGCAGCTCGGGCACCGTGAAGCGCGGTACGTCGCCCAGCCCGGCCCGGGTGAGCAGGGCCCCGTACTGGCGCGAGACCTCGGCGAGCACCTGGTGCGGGACCCGGTCGAGGACGATGCTCAGGGTGGCCTTGTACTGCTTGGCGGTGCGCAGCAGGTGCCAGGGGACGGCGTCGGCGTACCGCGAGGCGGTGGTGACCATGACCCAGATGTCGGCGGCGCAGATGAGCTGCGCGGCGAGCGTCCGGTTCTCGACCACGAGGGAGTCGATGTCGGGGGCGTCGAGGATGGCGAGCCCGCGCGGGAGGCCGGCGACGGTCTCGATGCGCAGTTCGCGGGTGGCGGCGGAGTTCCGGGATCCGCGGGGGGAGCCGCGGTGGGGTCCGGGGAGGGGGTCGTCCTCGCCGGGCGGGGCCCAGACCCGCATCAGATCGGGGAGCACCCGCATGCCGGCGAACCAGTGATGGTCATCCGGATGGCAGACGAGTACGGGGATGCGGGTGGTGGGCCGCAGGACGCCGGCCTCACTCACTTGGCGTCCCACGAGGGAGTTGACGAGAGTGGACTTACCGGCCCCGGTGGACCCGCCGACGACGGCGAGCAGCGGCGCCTCGGGCGCCTTCAGCCGGGGTACGAGGTAGTCGTCGAGCTGCGCGAGCAGCTCGGCTCTGGTCTGGCGGGCGCGCGGGGCGCCGGGCAGGGGCAGCGGCAGACGCACGGACGCGACCCGGTCGCGCAGGGCGGACAGGGCATCGAGCAGCTGAGGCCGAACATCCAAGGTCACCACATGCGAAGAATGCCCAATTTGGGACCATTTTTGAAGCTTATACGCCCTCTGCGCGCCGATCGCGAGTTCAGTGGGACCTTTCGGGCACACCGGACGAGTGGGACTCAGGCATAACGAGTGCACAACACCAGGGGCGCCGCGGCGCAAAAGCGGTGCGAGAATCGCACCCGCCTGCGATTATCGGGACCGCTTCACCGAACCTCCACATCGTGGCACGCGGGTGAAGCAACCAGGACAAGGCGGCCGGAGCCCTATCCTTGACCCGGTCCGGACGAGAGTCCCACCCCCACCCCGGGGCTCCAGGCCACCACGGCCACCTTCCGGCCCCCGTAGCTCAGTGGATAGAGCAGGTGCCTTCTAAGCACTTGGCCGCAGGTTCGAGTCCTGCCGGGGGCACTCTCCACTTCTCCACCTCAGGCCCTCCTCCGTGGGGGCCTTTCTGCTGGCCGGCGGCACCCCGGCAGGACGCGGGCAGCGCTGCCGCACACCGCGGATCTCGCGCCCTCCGAGGCCTTTCGGAAGGGGGCGAGACCGGCCATCGCCCCCGTGTGCCCTGGTGTGGGAGGGGGAGGGTGCGGGAGGGTGGGTGGGTGACGAGTGGATCTGGTGAGCGGGCGCGGTCGTTCGGGGTGGCGGCCGGGCGGTACGGGGACTACCGGCCCTCGTATCCCGACGCGCTGCCGGATGCCTTGGAGGAGCTCTCCGGGGTGGCGCTGGCCGGGGCCCGGGTTGCCGATGTGGGGGCGGGGACCGGGATCGCCACCGGGTTGCTGCACGCCCGCGGGGCACGGGTCGTCGGGGTCGAGCCGGGGGCCGCGATGGCCGCGGAGTTCCGGCGGCGTCACCCGCGCGTTCCGCTCGTACGGGGTGAGGGGGATCGGCTCCCCTTTGCTCCGGGCTCCCTTGACCTGCTTACGTACGCGCAGTCCTGGCACTGGACCGATCCGGCCCGGTCCGGGCCGGAAGCCCTGCGCGTGCTGCGCCCCGGCGGGGCGCTGGCCGTCTGGTCGAACGACCCCGACGTCGGCGTCGAGTGGATCGCCGGACAGCAGGCGCGGATCGAGGAGGGATTCGGTCCCGGTTGGTACGTCAACGAACATCCCCGGTCGCAGAACGGTTTGGAGTTCACCACCCGGCTGTTGCGCTGGTCCCGCCGGATCACGATCGACGCCCATCTCGCCAAGTTGGCGACGCACTCCCTCTTCCTGATCGGACGCCCCGGGACCGATGAGTTCCTGGACGGGGAGAGGGAGCGGCTGCGAGCGCTGTTCCCCGAGGGGACCGTCCACGAGCACTACCTCGTCGACCTGCGGGTCGCGCGGGTGGCGGCTCAGCCGAAACGGCCCTGGACGTAGTCCGACGTGCGGGGATCCGCCGGGGTGGAGAACATCGCCTCCGTCGGGCCGTGTTCGACGATGTGGCCCGGGGTGCCCTGTTCCGCGAGGAAGAAGGCGCACTGGTCCGAGACACGGGCCGCCTGCTGCATGTTGTGCGTGACAATCACGATGGTGACCTCCTCGGCCAGCTCCCGGATCGTCTCCTCGATGCGGCGCGTGGAGGTGGGGTCCAGCGCCGAGCAGGGCTCGTCCATCAGCAGGATCTGCGGGCGCACCGCCAGGGAGCGGGCGATGCACAGACGCTGCTGCTGACCGCCCGAGAGGGCTCCGCTCCGCCCGGCTGGCGGAGGCGGTCGCGGACCTCCTTCCACAGCCCGGCCTTGGTCAGGTATTCCTCCACCAGGTCGTCCTTCATCCTGCCGCTCGCACGGATTCCCGTCAGCTTCAGGCCCGCCGTGACGTTGTCGTACACCGACATCGCCGGGAACGGGTTCGGCTTCTGGAAGACCATGCCGATCCGGCGGCGGGCATCGGTGAGGCGGCGGCCGCGGGCGTAGATGTCCTCGCCGTCCAGCAGCACCTCCCCGGCCAGTTCGGCGCCCGGGATCAGCTCGTGCATCCGGTTCAGGATGCGCAGGAACGTGGACTTGCCGCAGCCCGAGGGGCCGATCAGCGCCGTCACCCGACCGCCGGGCATCGCCAGCGAGACCCGGCCCAGAACCTTGCGGCCGCCGAACCAGGCCGAGATGTCCCGGGCGTCGAGGGAGGAGGATCCCGCGGTCGCGGACACGGCGGGGAGTTCGATGGTCTGGGACATCAGGGCCTCGTTCACAGGAGGTTGGGCAGGAGGAGAGCGGCCTGGTCGGCGGCGGCGAGACCGAGGGCGGCCAGTACGGGGACCCGACCAGCCAGGTGTGACCGCGGCCCCAGCGGACCCGGGCCCAGGCCAGTGCGGCGGCGGCGGCGGCGAGCAGCAGCGCCTGCCCCCACAGCACCAGCGGCAGCCAGGCCGAGGCCTGACCCGCCATCGGCGCCTCGGCGGCGGCGAGCCGCCCCGGCATGCGCCCGCCGGACTGCTGCGGGGGCGAGACGAGTTCGGCGTCGACCTGGAGGACACCGCCGGGCATGTACGGGGTCCCGCTCGCGGTCATCAAGGTCAGCCGGCCCGCACCCGCGGCCGGCTTGGCGGGCTTCGGGTCGCCGGCGCGGCGGACGCCCAGCACCCGGTACTCGTGCTCCCCCTGGCCGGTCGTGACGGTGAGGGTCTCGCCCCGCTCCAGGGCTGCGGCGGCGGCGGGGACGGGCGCGGGGTCGGGGTCGGGCTGCACGTCCGCCGGCGGGGCGGAGGTGACGGTCATATTCTGTGCTCCGCCGGTCAGTTGCCCGGGAAGGTCAGCAGGCCGCGACGGCGGGCCCACCACACCGCGAGGCCGCCGGCGGCGACCAGGCCGGCGCCGAGCAAGCCGACGGTGGCGGCGTCGGCGCCGGTGTTGGCGAGGCCGCCCTTGCCGCCGGAGCCGGAGGCGGCGCCGCCCCGAGACGTTGGTGGAGACGCCGACGCTGTCACCGCCCGTGCCCGAAGTGCCGCCCGTCGGGCTGCCGCTGGGCGAGGGGGACGCGGAGGTCGAGCCCGACGGGCTCGGTGAGGTCGAGTCCGAGGGGGTCGGGCTGGGCGTCGCGCTCGGGGTGGGGGTCGGGGTCGGGGCCGGGGTCGGGGCCGGGGGCGGGTTCGGGGTGGGCGTGGGCGTCGGGGTGGGAGTCGGCGTGGGCGTCGGGGTCGGCGTGGGCGTCGGGGTCGGCGTGGGGTTCGGCTTCGTCGGGTCCGTCGCCCGGTACGCGGTGTTCGAGGTGAACCAGAGCGAGCCGGTGAAGTCCCCGTACGTCTCGGTGCCGAAGGCCTTGCGGCACACCACGGTCAGGTCTAGCGCCCCTCCAGCGTGCTGAAGCCCGCCTCGTTCGCATAGTCGCGCATGGTCATCGTCAGCGGAACCACGATCCCGCCCGACGGGGCCTGCCCGTTCGTGGAGATGGGCGAGTTGCCGACCACGTTCTTGCCATCGGCCGGGAACCCCTTGCCGGTCACCTTCACCAGGATGTTGGTGGAGGGCGCCTGGCAGGCCGCCGAGGCGGTCAGGTCGATGCTGGTGGTGTCCGTGCCGGTGGCCGGGTCGACCTGCGCCGTCCCCGTCGGGGCGGCCTGGGCCGCCGTGGGCAGGGCCGCCACCGCGAGGGCGGCGACGGCCGCGGACGCGGCGGCGAGGCCTGCCGCGTCGGCCACGACGGTGGTGCTCCGGGCGCTGCGGGTGATCACAGGAGGCCGCCTCCGCGGACGGCGAGCCCCGGTGCGTCCCCAGCGCCGGACAGGCACAGGCCGCGCAGCCGCCGCGTGTAGGTGACGCGCGAGGCGACCTGCGCCTCGGCGGTGGCCGACAGGAACAGCTGGAGGCTGTGGCGGCACTCGCGCTGGTGGCGGAAGGTGCGGACGGCGACGGCGACGCAGTGCTCGTCGAGGGCGAGCTGCCAGGTCCAGGCGCCGGTTCCGGAGGACATCACGACGAGCGGGGAAGCCTGCTCGATGTGCCCCTGGAGCTGTTCGACGGCGGCGCAGCAGGCCGTGAGGCTGCCGTGCACGTGCGGACTGCGGCCGAGTTCGTGGTTGTTGGCGCCGACGAGCCTCCAGGTCACGGCATCGGGAGAACCATCGGAAGCGGCGCTGCCGCGGGAACCGCCGCCGGTGCTGTCGCCGGAGCCTCTCCCCTGCACCGGTACAGGTGCCCGACGTCGCGCGACGTCCACCCATGACACGAACAGAAAACGTGGTCGAGACACCGGACCGCCCCCCCTTCCCCACAGGCCGTACGTGGCCGGAAAGCGGCCACCCACCCATGGCCGCGGCCATGACAATCCATGGGACGTAGGGCTCTGGGGCACACGGATCGGTGAAGCAGAAACGGAGAACGTGTGAACGCGAGAAGGGGGCGCGCGAGGGAGCGCGAAACCCGGCCGGTCCCGCCCGAGGGGGGTTCGGGCGGGACCGGAGATCAAGGGGCGCCTGGGTTGATCATGAGTGGGCTCAGGCGGCGGGAGCGTCCTGCGGGGAGACGCCGAAGGCCTTGACGGCCTGGTAGTAGGTCCACGCGGTGCTGTCGCAGGAGCCCTTCTTCACACCCGAGTACGCCGAGCACACGCGCTTGAGGTCGGCGTAAAGGCCGTCGTCCAGCCTCGCCTTGTTGGCCGGAAATACACCTGCGGCCTTGTAGTTGCGGTAGCCGAAGTCGTGGCGGGCGCAGGACGTCTGGAAGGGGAAACCGAAGGGGTTGTCGGGCGAGGAGGAGCAGTAGTCGGTCGACCAGTCGAACCCGTACGTGCCCCACTTGCCCTGGTCGCCGCGCGCGGCGGCCCAGGCGTTGTAGCTGGCGGCACTGGTCTGCGTCCAACTGCTCAGGACCTGCGGCTTGTCGGCCGGGACCGCCGACGCGGGGGTGGCGACGACGAGCACACCGGCCGCGGCGGCCGATGCGGCCGATGCGAGGAGAGGAGCGAGACGACGGCGCATGGCAATCCTCCAGGACGGGGTGGGGGGGCCGCCCGGAGGTACCCCCGGTACGGCGTCGGGTCCCACCCTCGGGGCACGTCCTATCGGCGCCGCTTAACGCCGCTATAACGGCGCTCGCAGGGTGCGGGTGTCGGGTTCGGCGGCGGACAAGGAAGGTGCCTTCGGGGCCAGTTGCCGGAGTGTGCAGCTCTCAGGTATCACGCGGTATCAGACTTCCGGCAGAGAAGGGGTTCGTCCTCCGGAGGGACGCGCGAGGGGGTGGGACGGCCGAGACTGGATCACATGAACCGCCGTCCCCTCGTCATCGCCGCCGCCACCGTGGGCGTCGTCGCCACCGCCGCCCTGGCGCTGCCCAACCTCCCGCCCAACCCGCTGACCGACTCCATCAACGACCGGGTCTTCGAAGAGAAGAGCAAGCACTTCGCGACCGCCGCCGACGCGCCCACCCGCGGCAACGCGGCCTTCACGCTGCCGTCCTGGGTGCCCAAGGACGCCACCGACATACGCATACGGGTGCGCACCACCGGCGAGGCGAGGCTGATCCGCTTCACGCTCGGAGCGACCCCGCTGGACGGCCCGCAGTGCACGGAGGGCACGCCGAAGGACCTGGGCGGGCGGCGGCTGAACGCCAAGTGGTGGCCGAACGGCATTCGGGCCGAGGAGCGGCCCGAATGCCGGGACGTCCACCAGTACCAGGTGGCGGTGCGCGGCAAGCGCGTCTACGCCTGGACCGACGGCACCCCGTCGCCGGGTTCTCAGCCGCAGGACAACCCCCCGGCCACGGCCCACGCCCGCGGCTAGGAGGTGTGCGGCGGCTCATGGCCGGGCACCCGCCGGCCCCAGATCGGCGCTCGTCTACGCTCGTCCGGTGAGTACGTACGTGAACCGACTCGGCGAGGACGTCCCGCGGATCGGCGCGTCCCCGGCGGGGACGGCCGTGGCGGTGTGGTCCCTGGACACCACGCTCGGCGTGGTCGGCGGCCACCGGATCGAAGACGCGCTGCCGATCCTGGACGCAGGCGAGCGGGAGCGGGCCGGGCGGCTGCTGCGGGCCGGGGACCGGCACCGGTACCTCGCCTCCCACGTGGGGCTGCGGGTGCTGCTCGGCGGCTACCTCGGGCTGGCCCCGCAGGACGTCGTCCTGGTCCGGGAGGACTGCCCGTGCTGCGACGGCCCGCACGGACGGCCGGCGGTGGCGGGAGGCGCGGTGCAGTTCTCGCTCTCGCACAGCGACGACCTGGCGTACCTCGCGTTCGCGGCGGTGCCGGTCGGCGTGGACGTGGAGGCGGTCCCGAGCGCGGCGGCGGTGCAGGACGTGCTGACCGCCCTGCATCCGGCGGAGACGGCGGAGCTCTCCGCGCTGCCCGCGGAGCAACGGCCGGGGGCGCTGGCCCGCCTGTGGTCGCGCAAGGAGGCCTACTTCAAGGGCACGGGCACCGGCCTGGCCCTGGGCCTGGCCGAGCCCTACGTCGGCTCGGGCCCCACACCTTCCCAGGTCCCCGGCTGGCACCTCACGGACCTCCCGGCCCCCCCGGCGTACGCGGCGGCCCTGGCTCTGCGCACCTGACGCAAGGCCCCCGGCGGCGCTCGCCACGCCGGGGCGAAAACAAGGTCGCCGCTCGCCGCGCGGCCCTATGGTGACCGCCATGGACATCCGCCCCGCCCGTACCGTCGCCGAACTCCAGGCCGCGGAGGGGCTCTTCGACGGCCCCGCCCGACTCGACTGGTCCGAGCGCTTCCTCTCCGCGCCGGGACACCTGATGCTCATCGCCTACGTGGACGACATCCCCGCCGGCATGGTCTCCGGAATCGAGATGAGCCACCCCGACAAGGGCACGGAGATGTGCCTGTACGAGCTCTCCGTCGACGAGGGCTACCGGCGGCGCGGCATCGGCCGCGCCCTGACCGAGGCCCTCGCCGGCGAGGCCAAGGCGCGCGGCTGCTACGGCATGTGGGTGGGGGTCGACACCGACAACGAGGCCGCCCTGGCCACCTACGCCTCCGCCGGCTCCCGCGACGAGGGCGTCTTCGCCATGCGCGGCTGGCCCCTCTCCGGCTGACGCCTGTCTTCCGGATCACGCAGGATCACGCAGGATCACGCAGGGGCCCCGTTCGGCGGCGTGTCGTGGGGCCAGTCGGCGCACCCTCCGCGCGGGCGGGGCGCGGCTCGCCGAGCATCGGGCGCATGACCGCATTCACCGCGCTGCTCCCGGCCGCCGCCGCCCTGCTGGCGGCGGCCACCGCCCTGCCGCCGCACGCCGCACCCGCACCCGCACCCGCCGCCGACACCGCGACCACGACCGCGACCGCCCCGTACGTCGTCGTCCTCAAGGACACCACCTCCCGCGCCCCGACCCGGGCCCTGGCCGCCGAGGTCACGGGCTCCGGCGACCAGGTCGGGGACGTCTACGACACCGTCCTCAGCGGCTTCGCCGTCCGGACCACCGCCACCCGCGCCAAGGCCCTGGCCGCCGACCCCCGGGTGGCCTCGGTGGAGCCGGACGCCGAGTTCCGGATCAGCGACGCGCAGAGCCCGGCGCCCTGGTCCCTGGACCGGATCGACCAGCCCGCGCTTCCGCTCGACGGCTCGTACACGTACGCCACCACCGCGCAGGGCGTCACCGCGTACGTCGTGGACACCGGGATCTACAAGAGCCACCAGGAGTTCGGGGGCCGGGCCCGGACCGGCTACAACGGGGTGTTCCTGGAGACCTCCAGCGACTGCAACGGCCACGGCACGCACGTCGCCGGGACCCTGGGCGGGGCGACGTACGGGGTGGCGAAGGGGGTCTCCCTCGTCGGCGTCAAGGTCGCCAACTGCAAGGGGTCCGCGTCCCTGACCTCCATCCTGGGCGGCCTGGAGTGGATGGTGAAGGACGCCGCCAAGGCCCCCGGAACCCCCGCCGTCGCCAACATGAGCATGGGCGGCACCCGCAGCTACGCCCTCGACGCGGCGGTGGCGCGGGCGGTCGCCGCCGGGATCACCTTCACCGTCGCCGCCGGCAACTCCGGGGACGATGCCTGCACCGGCTCCCCCGCCGCCGCCCCCTCGGCGCTCACGATCGGCGCGGCCGACGCCGCCGACCAGTGGGCGCCGTTCTCCAGTTACGGCAGCTGCGTGGACCTCGTCGCGCCGGGCGTGTCCGTCACCTCGGCCTGGAAGGGCTCGGCCACCACCCTCGCCCGCGCCTCCGGCACCTCCATGGCGGCCCCGCACGCGGCGGGCGTCGCCGCGCTGATCCTGGCCGAGGGCATCGCGGCGGGCGGTACGGCGAAGACCCCCGCCGAGGTCTCCGCCGTGCTGCTGCGGGACGCCGTACGGGACCGGCTCACCGGGGTCCCGGCCGGCACGGCCAACCTGCTCCTGAACCACCCGCCGGCCACGGGCTAGACCGCCTCTTTCGGATCACGCCGGTCAAGCCCGCGGACCCGACCGGCGGGCTTGACCGGCGTGATCCGAAACATCCCCTGCGCCCGGGTCAACACTCAGCTCACCCTCCAGCTCAAACCCCAGCTCAAACCCCAGCTCAAACGCCAGCTCAGACCCCAGCTCGACGCCCGGGTCAGCCGCCCGCCCGCACCCCACCCATCCCACCCGCCCCGCACCCCTGACGACCCGGCCTGATGGGACATCAATTTCTGTGTGCTTCGGGCGAAAGCAAGTCATTGACTTCTCATCACCGCGACGCGTCAATGTCGGCCACCGCACCGGCTCGGCCTCCCCCACACAGCGGGTGGGGGGAGGGGTTCGTCTGACGAAGGAGTCGCGACCCAGTGAGTACAACGTTCCGACGAAGAATTCTGGCCGGGGCGGGCGCCCTGTCCCTCGCGCTGACGGGCGGCGTGGTGGGCCTGACCGGCACCGCCCAGGCGGCGACCGTGACCACCCCCGTCTTCGAGAACTGCGACGCCCCGGCACCGCAGCCTGACGGTTCGGGCAACCAGAACTACACGATCACCGTGCCCGACACGGCCAAGGCCGGAGACGTCGTACCGATCACGATCGACCCGGGTGCGAGCCCGCTGATCCCCGGCTTCTCCGTCACGACGGTGAACACCACCAAGATCACCCTCAAGGTGGGCACGACCACCCAGGTCGTCACCAGCCCGCCCGAGACCGTCAGCGTCGTCGCCGGCACCCCGCTCGACCCGAAGTCCTTCTCCGGAACCATCAAGATCCCGGACGGCACTGAGGGCACCGCGGTCGACGTCAAGCTCGACCTGGCGGTCACCGACGCTGACCTCAGCGGTTCCGTCTTCACCACGACCTGCACCCCGGCGCCCCGCCCGAGCGCCACTCTCGGCTCGGTCGCCGTCGAGGCCCTGCCCAAGGACCCGGTCACCACCAAGCTGACGCCCAACAGCGGCAAGGCCGGCACGGCCGTCGTCGTGGGCGGCGCCAACTTCCCGGCCGGCCCGGTCACCTGCTCCGCCCTCCTCGCGGGCGCGGCGACCGGTGACACCGGCACCGGCACGGCGGACGCGAGCGGCGCCGCCACCTGCAACATCACGGTCACCAAGAAGGCCGACGCCATCAAGATCGACGGCTCGGTCACCCCGTACAAGTCGTTCGTGTACCTGGAGGACCAGGCGGGCGTGAAGAACCCGGTCGACATCGAGGTCCTCCCCGGCCCGCTGGCGCTCGGCCCGAAGGACGGCCAGCCGGCCGTCGCCTTCCCCTCGGTCACCATCAACGGCAAGGCCCAGTCGGTGGTCGGCGTGTTCAACGCCGCGACCGTCCAGGACTTCCGCGGCGGCACCCTCGGCTGGGACGTGACGGCGACCCGCACGCCCTTCCTGAACCAGGCGACCGGCCACTCGATGGCGAAGGCGCAGATCGGCATCCAGCCGTCCTGCACCGTGACCAACCCGGACAGCCCGAGCACCTGCACCGCGGGCACGCCCGGCGCGATCTCCGAGACCCCGATGAAGGTGGCCTCGCAGGCGGCCGGCGGGGACGAGCTGACCGGTGGTGAGTTCGCCGTCGGCGGCGCCGGGATGATCCAGCTCCCGCCGTTCATGTTCGCCGACACCTACCAGACGGTCGTCACCTTCTCGATCGCCTGACCCGGCAGGAACAGTGCACCCAGGGTGGTGGGGGGGGCCCGGCCCCCCCCCCCCCCCCCCCCCCGCCCCCCCCCCCCCCCCCCCCCCCCCCCCCCCCCCCCCCCCCCCCCCCCCCCCCCCCCCCCCCCCCCCCCCCCCCCCCCCCCCCCCCCCCCCCCCC
>NZ_JBIVXF010000006.1:0-477605 GCF_044769045.1 Streptomyces sp. NPDC090741
TCGGGTAGCCGGCATCGACCTTGTCCGCCGCGATGTCGTACCGCATGTACTCGGAGCCGCGGAAGAAGAACGCCTTGCCGTTGTTCCACACCACGCCGCCGTCGAGGTCCGAGGCCCACAGGCCGGGCCAGTTCCCGGCGATCGGCTTCGGGTAGCCGGCATCGACCTTGTCCGCCGCGATGTCGTACCGCATGTACTCGGAGCCGCGGAAGAAGAACGCCTTGCCGTTGTTCCACACCACGGCAGCGTCGATGTGGTCCGGGAACAGGCCGGGCCAGTTCCCGGCGATCGGCTTCGGGTAGCCGGCATCGACCTTGTCGGTCGCCATGTCGTACCGCACGTACTCGGTACCGCGGAAGAAGAACGCCTTGCCGTTGTTCCACACCACGCCGGCGTCGACACGGGATGTAAAGACGCCCGGCCAGTGGCCGGAGATCCGCTGAGGATAGCCGGGGTCGACCTTGTCGTTGGCGACGTCGTAGCGGTAGTAGCTTCCGCCGTCGAACAGGTACGCCTTGCCGTTGTTCCAGAGCACTGGTGCGGTGACCATCTGCCCGAACACCTCCTGAGTGTCGCGGTCGCGTTGTGACCTTGCCCCGGCAACGTTCCACACCCGTCCGGCGCGAAGAGGGACCACCCGGAGCTTGATCGTTTCTGCAATGGACATGACCACCCGCACAGCCCAGTAGGGCTGGCTTTGTACGTGAGTTACGGGTTCTGGCACAGATCTTGGGGAGTCGTCGCCGAGCGTTACCTCGTTGTTCGATTGCGCGTAGACGGGATCGCGTGAAACCGCGTGCGCCTTGTCGTCTGACAGTCGGATGTGACGCTCCCTCAGGTTCCTGCTGGTCGATGCTGTGGCCGGCTGTGGACGGTGATGGTGCTGGTCATGCGGACCGATGCACGGTTCTGGGACTCGCTGGTGTTCGACGGGATCGACGATGTGGATGTCGAGGCGGTGACGGCCGCGTTCGGCATGGTCGAGGTGGTGGCGAGAGGCCGCGGGTCCGGGGCGGCATGTCCGGACTGCGGCTGCTTCTCGCACCGAGTCCACGACCGATACATGCGCAGGCTGAAGGACCTTCCGCTGGCTGAGCAGGGCTTTGTGATCCGGCTGACGGTCCGGCGATTCATCTGCGCGTCACCGGACTGCCCGCGCCCGACGTTTGCCGAGCCGTTCTCCCAGCTGGCCGCCCCGCACGCGCGGTTCACCAAGAGGCTCAACCGCGCCCTGGAGCGAGTGGGGCTCGCACTGGCCGGGCGGGCCGGCGCTCGGCTGGCTGCCCAGCTGGGCTTCGGCGCGGGACGGATGACCTTGTTACGCAGGGTCATGGCACTGCCTGATCCGCAGTTCAGTACTCCGCGTGTGCTGGGCGTGGACGACTTCGCGACCCGTCGTGGCCAGACCTACTCCACCGTCTTGACCAGCGTCGAAGACCATCGCATGGTCGATGTGCTCCCAGGCCGACCAGCAAGCGTCCACGGCAGCCACCAACGAACGACTGCGAGCCTAGCCACCACAAGCGGCCATGCCTACATCTGTCCGAATCTTCATCGCCGCCAGCCAACCTCCATCCTCTTCCAACCGCGCCAGGCGGAGTGCGGCTGAGAGCATGCCCGTGAGGTATTCGCACGGTGGGGAGTTCGGGTGTCACGACAGCTCAACGAACGGCAGCAGCAGATGCTGCAATGGGTCGGCCGAGGCTGCCCTGACGGCGTGTGGGAAGGAACCGGGCACAAACTCAGCTGCCAAGCCCTGCACAGCCGCGGACTGGTCAAAGTCTTCAAGCGACAGGGGCAATGGTCCGTCGCCCTCACCAAGGCCGGCGAGGAATACCTGGACCACGGATCCCATCCGCCCGAACAACCTCGCAGCAAAGAAACCACTCCCGCGCCGCAGGCTGGAATCCAGTCACCCGACGTGGCCAAGAACGAGAAACCCGGCGTCAAGGCAGCCGTGCCCGTGCCGGTGCAGCGAACCAGCTCCCTTCCACGGACGAAGGCCAGGACCGTCACGGAGCAGCTCTTGGAAGAGCTCGTCGACGCCGGCGGCCGCATCGTCAAACGCGAAGCCAGCGGTCGGGAGACCGAGAAATGGCCGATCCGGGTTGCCGCAGCACGCCGGTCCGGAAAGATCCCTGCGACCAAGGAACTGCACGCAGACTGGTGCCACGACGGATACGAAATCCGGCTCGTCGACACCCCCGCCTGGCGCCTGGCCGTACTGCCACCCGTCCCCGTACCGGCACGGCTCACCGCGACGCAGAAGCTGGGGTATGCCAGCGCGTTCGGCACGGCTGAGAGCGCCCCCGCACCACACCGCCGGCGAAGCGGCCCGCCCCACTTCACCATCACAGCCCAGGGTCAGCGATGCGATTTCCTCATCCTGCAGGAACAGGACCGCACCGAACACATCCCCACGAAGAAGGAAATCGCGGACGCGGAGAAGAACCCCTGGGTCAGGATTCCCCGGTACGACACCTCCCCCGCCGAACGCTTGAGAATCTGTGTCAGTGGCGGGCTGCGACACAGGACCGGTGAGTGGGCCGATACGACCTCACGCCCCCTTGAGGACCAGCTCGCCGAAATCGTGCAGGAAGTGGGACTTCGAGGCGAGGCCGCCGAACGCAAACGACTGGCAGACCTGGAGGCAGCACGGGAGAAGCGGCTGAAGTGGGAAGCCGCGATGCAACGGGCAAAGATCGAATTCGCCGAGGCAGCCCGAGTCCAGCATCTCGAAGCGCAGGAACGAGCATGGCGCCGTGCAGCGGGCCTGGCCGAGTACGTCGACGCTCTCCGCCTCCACGCACAGGCCTTGGCGACTGGACCGGAGAGGGACGGAGCCGAGGCATGGATCGCTCGGGCCGCCGACCACGTGGAGCGCCTGAACCCGCTCAACGGGACGCTCCGGCTGCCCGACATTCCCGAACCTCGCGCCAGCGACCTGCAGCCGTTCCTGCACGGATGGAACCCTTACGGTCCCGGCTACTAGTCGCGAGCCCCCTCGAATTGTCACAGAGCGTATTCGGAGAGAGAAGATGGAGCGCGGGTCTGACACCGACCGTCTCAGTCGCCCACTACCGGAAAGGGCGCCTCCCACAGCAAGATCACAATCTGCTGCGGGACGCACCCTTCCACGCCTGACGGCGCGTCAGACATCGCCGACGGCGTGCGTCAAACGTGCGTCACGAGCGTCAAGATATCGCCCACAACGCACACGACGCACACAACGCCCATAATGCACACTGCCCTAACCCGCAGGTCAGAGGCCCTTTGCGATCGGTTCAAGGATCGCGACGCACTCGACATGATGGGTCATCGGAAACAGGTCCGGCGAAGTACAGGTAGTCCCTACGAGCGCCTACGTCTCCAAGGTCGACGTTGGCCGCCAGAGCCATGCGTACCCTGGCGAAGTCCGACATCGGTGACGGACGGAATCTGACCGTCGCCTCCACCGCCCTCCGCTTCGGCCTCCTCCCGCTGGCCGCGCCCACCCTGTACGCGCCCCTGCCCAAGACCGTGCGCACCGTCCTGGGCGCTCGTCAATGCTTGAACCATTGGCACGGCAGTAGAGCCCTGGGGAACTCTGTAGAACCCCTTAACGACCTGTTTCCCGGCGTGCCGCTCCGATCCCTGCCGTGACCACGAGTGCGGTGCCGGCCGTCTGCACGAGGGTCGGGGTCTGGGCAATGAGGATCACGCCGGCCAGCAGGCTTACGGCGGGTTCGAGGCCGGCCAGGGTGCCGTAGGTGGTCTTGGTCATGCGCTGGAGGGCTTTCATCTCCAACAGGAAGGGCACCAGCGGCATCAGCACGGCGATACCTGCCGCAGCGGCGGCCACCTCCCAGCTGAGGTTCGCGACAGCCTCCCGCGCCCCGAACGGCGCGGCGACGACCGCCGCGACCGCAAGGGAGAGGGCCAGCCCGTGCTGCGCCGAGAACTTGCTGCCGACGTGCGCGGTGCCTATGACGTACGACGCCCAGCATGCGGCCGACCCCAGCCCGAAGAGGACTCCGGCGAGATCGGTGACACCGGTCCAGGGCGAGGTGAGGAGCAGGACGCCTGATCCGGCCAGCGCCAGCCACGCCAGTTCCCTGGGGCGCCGGGACCCGGCGACGGCCACGGCGAGTGGTCCGAGGAACTCCAGCGCTGTCGCCGTACCCAGGGGAAGCCGGGCGGCGGATTCCGAGAAGAGCAGCATCATGCCGGCGCTGACCGCGCCCAGGGCCACGACGCCGAGCAGGTCGGCACGGGAGGCCGCTCGTACCACTCGCCAAAGGGACCGTCCGGTGAAGGCGAGCAGGAACACGGCCGCGAAGGACAGACGCAGCCAGGTCGTCCCGGCCGGACCGAGGGACTCGAACAGCTCGGTCGCCAGTGCACCGCCGGTGTGCAGCACCGTCATGGCGATGAGGAGGAGCACCGTTCCGGGCAGGCGGCGCGGCCGGTCGGCGGACCGCACCGGGCCGTGGAGGGTGGCGGCAGCCTCGTGGGGTGCTACGGGGGCGGCAGTGGCGTTCATCCCGTCATTGGAGCGGCCGCCGTCCGGTTCTGTCCACGGGCTAATAGTGGCTCCAATGGCCTCTATTAGTGGATGATTGCCGGATGGCACCCCAGGACATGCGCCCCCTTCCGGATCTCGGCCGGCTCCGGCTGCTCGTCGAACTGGGCCGCCTCGGCACCATGGCCGCGGTCGCCACGGCCACGGGATACGGGACCTCGGCCGTCTCCAAGCACCTGGCCGTCCTGGAGACCGAGGTCGGTGCACAGCTGCTGAGGCCGGTCGGACGGCGGGTCCGGCTGACACCGGCGGGCGAGCGTCTGGCCGAGCACGCGGTCGGCATCCTCGCCGCTGTCGAGGAGGCGCGGGCCGAGCTGAGCGGCGGGGCCGAACCGGCGGGCCGTGTGCGGCTCGCGAGCTTCTTCACCGCGGTCGAACCGGTGGTGCTGCCCATGCTCGCGCGGCTGCGTGCGGAGTATCCGCGGATCGAGGTCGAGACGTACGAGCACGAGCCGGAGCACACCATCGGCCTCGTGCGCTCGGGCAGCATCGACCTCGGCGTGGTCTACCACTACAGTCTGGTGCCGCGCACGGTCCCACAGGAGCTCAGCGCCCGGCAGTTCGACGAGCAGCCGCTCTTCCTCGCGGTCCCCGCCCGTCACGCGGACGCCGGGCGGCCCGTCGCGCTGAGCGAACTGCGGGACTTCGCCGCAGCGGGCTGGATCGCCAATTCACGGGGCACCGATGACGACGAGCTCGTCCAGCGGGTGTGCGCGATCGCCGGTTTCGCGCCGCGCATCGCGCATCGCATGGACAGCCTGCACCTGGTGAACAGCCTCGTCGGGGCCGGCCTCGGCGTAGCCCTGCTCGCCGAGTCGGGCATCGAGAGAGACCGCATCGATGTCGCCTTCCGGCCCCTCGACCCCCTGGCCGGCACCCGCCGCACCTCGCTCCTGGTGCGCGCCGGCCAGTGGTCCTGGCCGCCCATCGCGGCCGTGACCTCCCTGATCACCGGGACGGCTGGGCCCTGGGTCGGTCGAGCCGCTTCTTGAGCTGCGCGTAGAGCTCGGTGACGGCGGCGTCCGCCGCCGGGGAGACCGGGAAGAGGTTGAGGAAGGTGTGGACGAGCCCTTCGTAGGTGCGGGCGAAGACGCTCACTCCGGCGTTCCCGAGCGCTTCGGCGTAGGCGTTGTCCTCGTCGCGCAGCGGGTCGTACTGGGCGGTGCCGATGACGGTGGGGGCAAGGCCGGTGAAGCGGTCGGCGCGCAGCGGGGACACATGGGAGGAGCCGCGTACGGCGGGGTCGTCACCCGCGTAGAGGTGTTGGGAGTCCAGGACGTCCTGGGTCCGCAGGAGGTAACCGGTGGCGTTCTGCGTGCGGGAAGGGTGGTCACCAGTGAAGTCGAGGCAGGGGTAGGCGAGGAGCTGGGCCGCGAGCAGCCGCTCTTCGTCGCGGAAGGTGAGCGCGACGGCGGCGGCCAGGTTGCCCCCCGCGCTGTCCCCCGCGACGGCGAGCCAGTCCGCGCGGCCGCCGTAGTCCTCGATGTGGTCCGCGACATGGCGTGCGGCGGCGAGGCGGTCGTCGTAGGGGGCGGGGAACGGGTGCTGCGGTCGCGCGGACGAAACGCTCGGGTGAGAGCGGTTCTGCGGCCTGCAGCGGGTTGAGGAGGATCAGGGCGTACGTCTCGGGGAGCCGGGCGGCGAGCTCGGCCCGCACGGTGCCGGCCAGGTGTGCGCCCAGCAGGGCCAGGACGACGCGGGCCGCCCGTTCGGCTTCCGCCGGGGTCGGGTACTAGCCGCGTTCCTGGACGTGGGCCGGGAAGGCTTCCCTGCGCATCGTCATCACGTCACCTCCGTGGCGTGGAGGGGTGAGGGGGCGAAGGGGGTGCGGAGGGCGGGGTGCCGGAGGGGGAATCGGGTCCCCGCCCTCCGCCGCTGGGGGCGGGGCTGGTCAGCCGGAGATCTGCTTGCGGCCGGACTCGCCGCCGATGCTGATCTTCCGCGGCTTGGCGCGCTCGGCGATCGGGATCCGCAGGGTCAGGACACCCGCGTCGTAGTCGGCTTCGATGTGCTCGGTGTCGAGGGTGTCGGCCAGCATGACCTGGCGGGAGAAGACACCGAGGGGCCGCTCGGAGAGCTCCATCTGCACGCCGTCGGACTTCTCCGCGGGCCGGCGCTCGGCCTTCACGGTCAGCATGTTCCGCTCGACGTCGATGTCGATCGCCTCGGTGCTCACGCCGGGGAGGTCGAAGGCGATCACGTACGCGTCGCCTTGGCGGTAGGCGTCCATCGGCATCACGGACGGCTTCGACCACGTGCCCGACGTACCCGACAGATGCTGGACGATCCGGTCCATCTCGCGGAACGGGTCAGTGCGCATCAACATCGCGAAACACCTCCAGTTGGTTCAGGCAGAAACTGCCAATGCGCTTCAACGTGCTCCCGTTGTAACATGTCATCGAAACGATGACAAGCAAGGAGTCATCTGGAGGATGACAATCCGACGGAGAGCGTCATGAACGAGGCCACCGAGCCGACCGCACCAGTCCCCTTCCTGGCCGCCGCCGCAGCCCTGGAGACCATCAACCAGGCCGTTAAGAACGCGCAGCAGCCCTTCGCGAGAACGACGACGGCCGATACGGCGATGGCGCCGCACTCCGGCCCGCACCCGGCTCTGGTCGCTCTGCTGATGCTCCGCGAGGTCCGTGAGCAGCTCGCCGGCTGGGAGAGCGGTCTGATCGAAACCGCCCGCGGCCAGGGCGCCAGCTGGGCCGACCTCGCAGGGCCCCTCGGGGTCGCCAGCCGCCAGGCCGCCGAACGCCGCTACCTGCGGCTGCGCCCCGGCAACGCCGGAAGCACCGGCGAGCAGCGCGTCCAGGCCACCCGCGACACGCGCGCCGCCGACCGCACCGTGACCGCATGGGCCCGTGACAACGCGGCCGGCCTGCGACGCCTCGCCGGCCAGGTCACCTCCCTCACCGGTCTGCCCGCCGGCGCCGAGAGCGCCGTCGGCGATCTGAACCTGGCCCTCGCCGACAACGACGCCGCCCGCCTCGTCCGCCCCCTGGCCGACACCCGGCCTCATCTGCGGCCCGAGGACGCCGAGCTCGCCGAACGCATCGACGCCCTGACCCGGCACACCGACCAGCTCCGCCAGGACACCCACGACCAGCGCAGCACGTGACCCGCACCCCGAACCACCGACCGGCCAACACATGCCGGGGGCCACGCCCGTAGACCCAAGGAGTGATCCACCATGGTCGAACAGCCCCACCTGGAGGTCGGCGGCAACGACATCGCCGTGCACGTCCTGGCCCACGCGGTCGCGGTCCGCCCCACGGGCGAGATCGACATCGAAACAGCACCCTCTCTGCGGCTCGCCCTCAGCGAAGCCCTCGCCCACGCCTCACCGGCCAAGCCCGTGGTGGTCGACTGCAGCCGCCTCACCTTCTGCGACTCCTCGGCACTCAACGCACTCCTCACCGCGCGACGCACAGCACAGGACACCGACACCGTCATCCGCCTCGCAGCCCCCAACCACCAGCTCCAGCGCCTACTGGAGATGACCGGCACAGCGCCCCTCTTCCCCCTGGACCAGGACCCTCCGACAGCCGGCCACTTCCCGAGGGGATACACGGACAGGCTCCCTCAGTAGGCAGGCTGGTGGCGTGCGGGCACCGATCGGCGGATAGCGTAGGCGGGTCGCCTTTCCAGGCCGAACCCCTGTCCCGGACGAGGCGCACCACGCCTGGCTACGAGTCGAGGAACTCGAGCGCCCGTGAGACGAATTCGTCGTGGTACTGGACGATCCCTTCGTGTCCGGCGTCGGGGTAGAGGGGTATGAGTTCGCCCCGGGCAGTCGTGCGGCCAGGTGGAGTGTGCCGACACCCCAGCGGGTGCCGAGGTTAGCCGCGCCGAGCGCGTACTCGGACACGCGCAGTCTGGGGCGAGGAACCCGCGACCACCCGCACCTGGCGGGCGCGGCCGAGGTGTCCGGGGGCTGGAGCCACAGTCACGACACCGCCCCCGATCCTCTCCACCGCGAGCTGGTGCACTCCGCCGTCGTCATGGAACGCCTGGGACAGGTCGACGCGGTCGCCCTGGACAAGACCGGCACCCTCACCGGAGGCACACCGCGCGTCACCGACGTCCGGCCCCTGCCCGGCAGCAACGTGACAGAAGACGACCCTCCTCGGGCTGTGTCCGGCGAAGTTCCAGCTGGAGGAGCCCGCCGAACAGGTGGTGGTAGCGGAACCAGGTGCGGTCCGCGTCGAGCGACATGACGAACGCGTTCGCGTCCTCCAGCTCCAGAAGGGTCCGCTCCGACCCGGTCGAACCGGTGAGCAGGTCCGCGAGCTCGCCATTGACTCGGTCCAGCACAGAGGTGCGCAGAAGCAGTCGCTGGACGTTCTTGGGCTGACGCTCCAGCATCTCCGCCATCAGGTACTCGGCCACCGTGCGGTCGGTTCCGGAGAATGCGGCGACGAAATGCTCGGGGTCGGGGTGGCCCGCAAGGGAGAGCGCCGCGAGCCGCAGCCCTGCGGCCCAGCCTTCGGTCCGCTGCTGCAGCGTCGCAACGAGGTGATCAGGCAGCTCCAGGCCTGACGCGGCCAGCAACGCGCGGGTCTCGGCCTCGGCAAAGCGCAGCTGCGGGCCGCGGATCTCGGCCAGATCGCCCGTGAGGCGCAGCCTGTGCAGTCGTAGGGGAAGATCTCGGCGGGTGGCGAGGACCACGTGCGCGTGACGGGGAAGGCGGGTCAGAAGCGAGGTGAGCTGTTCGACGGCTTCCGACGAGTCGAGCTCGTGGAGGTCGTCGAGGACCAGCGTGATGGGGTCGTCGGTACCGGCGAGCTCCGACAGGACCCGGTCCACCATGGCGCTGCCGTCGAAGCCGGGCGTCGCGTGCGGCGGTTGCGCCGACTTGTCCAGAGCAGTGCGGATCGCGCCGACCACGTCGAGCCAGAACAGCTGGGCGTCCTGCTGGCCGGCCCGAATCGTGACGAACGCGATGGGTCGCTCCTGACCCGGACGATCGGCCCATGCCCGCAGCGGGGACGTCTTGCCGCTTCCCGCCGGCGCCGAGATGACCGTCACTCGCCGACGTGCGGAACGGTCCAAGGCGGCGACCAGGTCATGCCGATCGATCAGCCCGACTCTGCCCGGCCCATCAGCCATGCCCCATTCTCCTCAAGGCGGGCCGCCAGCGTAATCCGACGAGATCACCCGAAACCAGTGATGACACCTCACCGGCACGGCCGAGACCCTGACGGCCCAACGACCGGGGAGCAGTGTTCTCGGTCGCTGCCGGGCCAGTTGCTTCCGAGGAACACACTGCCTTCCTCCTCTACGTGTGGAACTCAGTGGCCGGCGTCATGCACGGCGGCGGTCGCCTGGGCGAGGTCGACGACCTCGCCACCGGAGCCGTACTGATCCAGGTCACCGCCGGGCGCCTCGATGCGTCCGGCATCGGCCAGGCCGCCGGCCTTGACGGGGTCGAACCCGGCCGTGCGGATCAACCGCTCGGTCGTCGCCTCGGCGCTCTCGTCGTCGGTGGCGTAGAACAGCGCCGCCCGTCGCGGCGTGCGGTTCGCGCTCGCGGCGAGCACCTCCGCGGCGAGAGTTCCGAACGCCTTGACGTAGTGGGCGTTCTTGGGCAGCAGGCCGGCAGCCACCGACCCGGCCGACTCCCCTTCGGGCAGCGACCGCACGATCTGGCCATTCTCGTCGAAGGCGATCGGGTTCGAGGGGTCGATCACGACCTTGTCCTCGAGCAGAGGCGCAACCTGCGGGATCAGCTCCCTCATGGCGTCCAGCCAGACGGCGAACACGACCGTGTCCGCATCGGTGATCGCGTCCTGCACAGAGGCAGCGCGGGCGAGGGGACCGAGCTCGTCCGCGATCTCCGCGGCTCGCGCGGCGCCCTTTCCCGCCAGGACGACTCTCTCACCCCCGGCCACCAGATGCCGGGCGAGCACGGCTCCGATGTTGCCGACGCCCACGATGGCGGTGGTCATCTCCGGCCTTCCTCTCCGTTGACGTGGAATCAGTTCAAGCCTAGACGTCCCAGATGCCTCAGATGTCTCAGGCGTCCTGGAGGTCGTCGGACAGCAGCCCGAATGCCTGATACGCCCGCACCCAGTCGACCGACTCCCAGTGCTCGACGATCAGCCCGTCCTCGATGCGGAAGAAGTCGAGCGTGGTGAAGTCGGCGGCCCGCCCGCTCCCGGCGATGGTGCCGTCCCACACGCTCCGGGAGGCGAGCCGGTTGTTCTCGGCGACCATGTGCGTCTGCAGGGCCCGCCCGTCGGGCATCGCCCCGCGGCTGATCGCCAACGCGCTGGCGAACGCGTCGCGGCCGTCGGGTGTCCAGCCCGAGTTCTGCAGGTACTCCTCGCCGACCACGTCGACGTCCTCGGGCTTCCCCGTGGTGATCACACCGTCGTAGAGGCGACGCACCACGGCGCGGGACTCCTCCCGGGTCACCGGCCGCCCGGCGGCCTTGCCGAACTCGGTGCCGATCGGGCGAACCGGGAGGTCGGTCTGCCGCCCGCCTCGTTCGCGTACCACACCGCCGCGGCCGACCGCGGCTACGCCGCGCGCCGCATCGTCCAGCCGGAGATCCGCGTGGAGTGGTCGATCCTGTGGTCCGCGCGCACCCGGTCCGCCGCCGTCGCACGTCTTGTGGGGAGCGCCCGGCGATGCGCCGAGGAGCTCGGTTGGCTGCTGTCCACGGACGACGAGACCAGCACCGATAACCCGACCCCGAGACCTTCCACGTAGCCGTCGGGGCCGGCGCTACGTGATCCACTCACGGGAGTCCCCTGTCGGGATTCCCAGACCCCGCCCGTCCCTAACGCATCACCAGACCGCCGTCGACCGTGAGTACCTGGCCCGTCAGCGCGGCGGCGTCCTCGCCGACGAGCATCGCCACCACAGCCGCGGTGTCGTCGGGGGTGAGCGGCCGGGACAGCGCCTGGCGCGCCGCGACCTCCTCGAACTCCTCCACCGGCACGACGCCGGTAGCCGAAGTGCGAGTCAGCCCCGGGGCCACAGCCGTGACGGCGATCCCGTCGCCGCCGAGCCCGACGGCGAGGGCGTGGGTCATACCAATCAACGCCCCTTTGGACGCCACGTACGCGAGCATGTGCGCGCCCGGGGGACGCCAGAACGTGTTGGACACGATGAAGACCACCCTGCCGAAGCCCCGCTCACGCATCCCCGGCGCGAACGCCTGGGTGAGCAGCAGCGCCGACTCCACATTCACTGCCTGGAGCTGACGCCACAGGTCGAGTTCGAAGTCCTCGAACGGTCCGAAGGCGACCATGGCGGCCGAGTGGACCAGAACATCGCACCTGCCGTATCGATCCAGCACCAGTTGCGCAGCCCGGCGCACATCGGCCGGATCACCCAGATCGACCGGGACATCGCCCGTGCGGTCGAGCACGACCACCGTGTGATCGACCGCAAGCCGCGCGGCGATCGCACCGCCGATCGCACCGGCGCCGCCGGTTACGACCGCGACCCGGCGGCTCCCAACGGTCTCAGAAGACGCGGTAGACACTGCTGCGCTCCTCTCACTGCCGAATCCGTCGGCACCCGGGCTGCCCGCCTCGGCGACCAGCCGCCACAGACAATTCGTCCGCTTGAACAACCAGCCGAGCCTCTTCACGCACTGTCGTCCAAGACCTGCTGCCGGCTTCAGCGATAGCCGCCCGCTATCGAGCCGTTCGGCTCGCCGCCCGAGCCGGTCGTGCTCAGTCGGCCGTTTCGCTGGGCTCGAGGACAGCCTCGACGTCAACCATGACATCGACCATGGGGCTGACGACCACTCCGCCGCGGTCGACCACATCGTTCCAACTCACACCGAAGTCATGCCGATTGATACGAGTCGTGGCAGTGAATCCGGCGCGGCGCCTGGGCCCGAGATCCCGCCCCTCCTCCCACCAAGGGGTATCCCACTGTCCCAAATAAGTGACGTCGAAGGTTACGGGGCGCGTCACGCCACGTACCGTGAGATCTCCGGTCACCTCGAACTCGGTTCCGCTCACCTGGTGAATGCGCGACCCGGTGAACGTCCAGGTCGGGTGGTGCTCGACGTCGAAGAAATCACCGCTGCGGAGGTGGGCGTCACGCTGGGGCTGACCGGTGTACACCTGGGTCGCGTCGACCGTCGCCTCGACGCGCGCCTTCTCCGGCTCGTCGGGATCGACCTCCAGAAGGCCCTGCACGTTCTTGAGCTGCCCCCGCACGTAGGTCACCATCATGTGCCTGGCGCGGAACTCCGCAGCGGTATGACCGGGCTCGAAGAACCATTTAGTCATGGCCATGTGCGCCCCTTGACTTACCCCTCGCCCAAAACGGAGCCAATGACGGTCACGGAGCGCGTACGGCAGCCGTGGGGGCCGACGTGCTCGTGGCGCGTCACCGGTGTTCGTTCAGGCCCTCGGCGATGAGGGCGATGCCGATGCCCAGCATCCAGACATCCTTGGCCAGCACGATTCCCTGCTCGGTCGGGCGCAGGCTGCCTTCCTGCCGCATCCCCGGCGTACGCAGGTACAGCCCGACGGTGCCGACGGAGAATGCGGTCAGAGCAACCCCGGCGACAGCGGCAGGGACGACCGGCAGGAGCAACGTGGTGGCAATGGCGAGCTCCCCGGCGGAGAGCAGCCGGACGAACTTCTGGGCGTCGCACTTGCCCAGGAACGGGTAGGTCGTGGCGGCGAACTGCTGCAGCCTCTCGGCGGTGGCCTCGTCCGCACCGCGTTTCGAGAGCCCGGAGTGCAGGAAGAACGTGCCGACCGTGAGCCTGAGCGGAAGCTGCCGCGCTGCGGAACATCGTGCCCAACCGGATGCCATGCCGAGCCTCCCAACATTGACCCCAGATACCACACTGCCATCCGTTCGAAACATGTCAAACGGAGGCCGATTCTCCCCCACCCAGGTGCAGCTGCCAGTCCGCCAGGACGCCACCGGCTCCGGCTACCGCAAGCTCCGCCTGCCCAAGGAAGAGGAACTGTCCGGCCGCGGGTGTCATGGTGTGCCACCTGTGACGGGTTCTTCTTCCGCGACCGTGACATCGTCGTGGTCGGCGGCGGCGACACCGCCTTGGAGGAAGCCACCTTCTCACCCGCTTCGCGATGTCCGTGACCGTCGTCCACCGACGCTCCACCCTGCGCACCTCCAAGGTCATGCAGAACCGGGCCTTCACCGACGACAAGATCTCCTTCGCCTTCGACAGCAAGATCGCCGAGCTCAAGGAAGCGGACGGCATGCTGTCCGGTGTCGTCCTGCGTGACACCTTCACCGGCAAGCTCCGCGACCTGGACGTCACCGGCCTGTTCATCGCGATCGGGCACGACCCGCGCCCGAGCTGTTCACCGGACAGCTCGACCTGGACGACGAGGGCTACATCCAGACCGCCTCGCCGTCGACCCGTACGAACGTCCCAGGCGTCTTCGCCGCCGGCGACGTGGTCGACCACACGTACCGCCAGGCCATCACCGCAGCTGGCACCAGCTGCGCCGCGGCCCTCGACGCCGAGCGTTACCTCGCCGCGCTCAGCGACGGGAACCGCACAGAAGCTGAACTGGAGCCGGCCAAGGCCTGATTGGGTGGCCTCCGCCTCGGGCGGGGTGCGCGCGTACGCCCTTCATACCCCCCTACTCCCCCACGTAGCTTGCGACGTTGGCCTGTAACACCCGTACGAGCCGTAGGGGGAAACAGCTTGAAGGAAACAGACGTACTGAGGGATCTCGCGCAACCGTGGCACGTATCCGTCCAGTCGACAACGGAACTGGCGGGCAGCGTCGCGAAAGCGGCTGCCGCGGACGACAAGGCCAAGCAGGAGAAGAACCAGGCACCCCTGCGCCGCAAACCGGAACTCCGCCCCTTACCCCTGAAACCGCTCGGCCTGTCGCTCCAGCTCACCCCTTGGGACGTCCTCCACACCCTGGGCCGGGCCAACGTCCTCGCCCGGCAAGGCGCCGGACGAGGCCTCGCCGAGCACTGGGCAAGCCTGAAGTACTGCCAGGCCCTGACCGGTAACGACGGCCATTACATGGCCCTTTCATCAGAGGGCCGCAACCCGCGGCGCCACTACGCTGCCACCCAGTCGGGCGAGCTGAGCATCGGCTTCGCCCTCGCGCTCGCCCAGCACGTGCTCTCCGCGCAGTATCCGGATCACTCGGTCTCCGTCATCGACGCCGAGATAGCCATGCGGGCCGGCTGGGAGCTGACCGGCAAGGAGGCCGGGCGCAGCAGCGCCCCAAGGCGACCGAACTTCCTCCTGGAGGTCTGGAAACCCGGTGAGCCGTCCCGGGTCATCCCGGTCACCTGCAAGGGCACCCACGGCAACGTGTCCCAGGTCCACAAGCAGCTCGCCACCGCCTCCGCCGACGTGGAGGGCATCCACATCGGCCCGTACAACGAGACTCCGTCCCTGGTCTTCGGTACGACGCTCCCCAAGAAGAGCGAGAACATCACCGTCTACCTGCTCCAGGCCCCCGGCGACGGCACCCTGCAGCTGCCAGCGACGGTGACCCTCGACCCTCCGGTCGAGGACCGCGCCATCGTCCCCGGCATCCACGTGCCCATCGAGCCGGAAGAGAAGCCGGTCGTCCTGCCCGGATACCACCTCCAGCCGGAGGAGCACGGCTGGTTCGGCCGCGTTCTCGCCCAGGCTGATGCCGCCGGTCTGATGGCGTTCGCCGGCGGCGGTGAACCGACAGCGCGCTACCTCACCAAGCGCCAGGGCAAGCGGCACTTCGAGACCTTCACCCACGCTGGCACCGGCATCGTTCAAGACGTCACCCACACCATCCACGGCAGGAACTTCGTGGGCACCGATCACGTCTTCCGCCTCAACGGGATCCGGGTCGAGGCTTTCTCCGGCCTCGCCGAGGACCTCTTCGAGCACCTACGAGAAGGCAGGGTCGAGCAGTACCGCCACGAGGCGCATGCACTCCGCTCCTCCTGGCCCGCCGACCCCTGGGACGCAAAGTGGCGCGGCCCCGTCTCCTTGCACCCCGACGGCACCGTGATGGCGCTGCGCCGCCTCCGTCTGCGCTGATGCTACGCAGGCCTTCTGCGAGCCGGTCGACTCCCAGAAGGCCGCACGGTCCAGGGTCAGCCGATAGATCGCCGGATCGGGTTTGGCCATGCCGACCAGCTCGGAGACGACGTGCACGTCAAACAGGTCCCAGATGCCGACGTGCTCGTACGGGTTGAACGGGTCCATGCCAAAGCCGTTGGACAGCATGGCAAGCCGGTGGCCGGCGGGCCTTGCAGCGCGGGCAAGGGCAGCCATGCGGCGGGCCGCCGGCACCCCGGACCAGGCCCGGCCCATCAGGTTCACCGAATCGATGTTCACAGCGGACGCTACCGCGCACCCGGACACGCGAACGCACGAAGGCTCCGCACCCAACACTGAGCTGGGTGCGGAGCGCCTTCGCGCAGCGGCTGCGGCTCATTCACCGCAAGTCGTCGACTCTGAAGGTGCTCAGGTGTAGAAGGCTGCGCGTTGTCAGTCGGCGAGCCGGGCCGTGTAGTCGCCCACCCCTTCCACCGCGGCGAGGAGAGTCGCGCCGTCGACGTGCGCGCCCTCATCCAGGCGGACGATGCTGCGTCCGCTCCGTGTGTCCGTGTTGGCCGAGCGGACTCCGGGGAGGCCCTCCAACTCGTCGTCAATGAGTAGGCCGCAGCTGGCGCAGTGCATGCCTTCGATGAAGAGCTCGACCTGAGAGCCGATGTCGGTATCGGTCTTGTTCTTGCGGCCGAAAAGCTTCATTACAGGTCCTTCTTGAACTCGATGGCGCCGGTCTGCATGCCCATGGCGCATGTGAAACGGAGGGTTCCCGGCTTACGGGTGCCCAGGTCGACGTCGGCGTCACCGTCGCGTTTGACGATCTCCTGCACCCCGAGTTCGGGGATGGTGAACGCCCTGGCGCAGCCGCCCGAGTCCTTGCCGTGCAGCACGAGCGTGGTGGGCACGCCGGCCTTCGCGGTGAACTGGGTGGGGGCGTAGAAGTCCGTCACGGTCAGCGTGATGATCTGTCGCCCGGATGCGTCCGTACGTACGGGGGTCTCGGGCGGCTCATGCGAGTCGCCGCTGCCCCCGGAACCACTGCCGTCGCCGCCTTCGACGATGAACGGGCCGCTCGCCGTGGCCTGCCGGCTCGGTGAGTCGAAGGAGACCCAGCCGCCTGCCTGCAGCGCGGAGAGCATGGTCCAGGCGGCGACGGCCAGCACCACGACACCGGTGAGTCCGGCCAGCTCGCCCGAGAGTGCCTGGCTGCTGCGCCGGAACAGGTAGCCGAGCAGAGCGAACAGCGGCGCGGTGCCCACGACGAACCCGGCCATGACCGCGGCCCCGGACACCGCCGATCCGGAGGTGATGGCGAGCAGCGCCATCGAGAGCGTCACACCGCACGGCACAAGGACGGTGGCGAAGCCGACCAGGGCGGGGGTGGCGACCGTGTCGGTCTTCGTGCTGCGCCGCATCAGACGGCCGAACGATGCCGGGGGCCTGGGCAGCAGCCGCCCCACGGCCTTGACCCCGAACAGGTCCAGGGCGAACAGCACCATGAACACCCCGGCCGCGAGCAACAGCACCGCCTGGGTGCGGGGGCTGGGCTGCAGGGCGTTGCCGAAGATGCCCAGCAGTGCGCCGAGCACGGTGTGGGAGGCGAGCTTCCCGGCGAGGAAGGCTCCGACCGGCGCCGGCGGCGTAGCGACTTCCGGCTGGGAGGCGTTCGGCTTGACGGCCGGTTTCGAGGCGGGGGTGGGGGTGCGGCGCCGGGTCACTGCGCCTGCCAGCAGGCCCCCCTGTACGGCTGCGCACGAGGCGCCACCGGCGAGCAGGCCGGTGCTGGCACCGGTGATCAGCAAAGCGATGGACGACGGCATGCGTCGTTACTCCTGTTCTGCGACGACGGCACGCGCACACGGAAGATCCGGGCGTGCCGAGGCGGACGTGAGAAGACACGGCGTCCCGGGAGGCGTTTGCCTCACGGGGGGCCGGACGTCACGTCCGTGACACGCACAACCGGTGCAGATCGGGACGGGCCGCCGCTGGCGGCGGGGCGTTGGGCTGCGTCATCAGGAGTTCGGGCGAGCAGCCAGTCGCGTGCGACACAGTGGCGAGCACGGGAACGGCCGGGCCGTCCTGGGCGACGATGCCCTTCGGCGCCACGCACTGTTCCTGGGCCATCGGGCAGCTCGGACCGTGGTCCGGCGACTCAGCGACGGCCGGAACCGCGAGATGCCCGCTCATCGCGACGTGCGGGGACATCCCCATCAGCCCCGGCATCGCCATCGCGGGGCGTGCCAGCCCCGTCAGACAGGCGAAGAGCGCGCACACCAGCAGCACTCCGGACCACGTCCGGAGCGACAGGGGCAGGCGTCGCGACATGCGCGCCATGCTAGGCCAAGCCGCATCGGCAGCCACTCAGCACCCCCGGGCCCGTGTGTCAGGGCGCGGGTCAGGATCCCGCGGGGACGCTTTCGATGATCTGGCAGACCACGGCGTTCTCCCCCCGTTCCGCCGCTTGGCCGGCGTTGAGGGTCGCGGTGCTGATGGCGTAGCGGTCGGTGCGGGTGCTGGGGAGGCGGTCCGTGGCGCGATGGTGACGAGCTCGGTTCCGCGGGCGGCGATCAGGTCGGGGAACCGGCGCAGTGCGGAGTCGGTGCGGGCCAGGGCCGCGGATCGGGGCGGGGTAGGTGCCCTGGCCGCAGCGTTGGACAGTCCAGCCTCTGGTGGTCAGTGCGGTGGCGACCCGTTCTTGACCTCCGCCCGACGGACCGCTGCCAGTTCCACGCAGCGCACCCCGCCGCCGGGTTGCAGATCTCGCGGCCGACGCCGCCATGCCGCTTCCCGACCCGGCTTCAGGAGTTCCGGGCCACGCCCTCACCGCGCGGGACGGAGTTCCTGCGCTCCTGAATGTGGGCGTAGCCCATGAGCCCGATGAGGACCGCGAGTAGCACGGCGGACGAGCCCATCGTGCCGAGGTCCAAGCCGCCCTTGGCGATCGGCTTGGTGAGGAAGTCGCCCGCGGTGGCCCCGAGTGGGCGGGTGAGTACGAAGGCGATCCAGAACAGCAGGACGTTCGGCACCACGGGCACCGGCACGAGGACGAGAAGTACGCCAAGCAGTGCGGAGACGAGGAGCGCGCCGCCCAGGTAGCCGAGCCCGGAGCTGTCGGACAGGAAATCGCCCATGGAGGTTCCGAGTGTGTTGGAGACGAGGATCGCCGACCAGAAGAGGGCCTCACCGCGAAGCGTGGTGATGTCGCGGATGACGAACGTCATGCCGGTGAACTTCCAGACGACGAAGATCGCGACCAGGATCGAGATGAGGATCCCCGCACCGACCGGGTAGCCCAATCCCAGGCCCTGCGGGCCCCAGCCCAGCGAAGTGGACCCGTTGGAGAGGTACTTTGCGCTCGCGTCACGGTTCATGAAGTCGGACATCGTGGTGCCGGCCATGCTGGTGGACAGGATGACGGTCCAGTAGAAGAAGGGGTTGTACCGCTTGGAGCCGAGCTGGACCACCAGCGTGACCACGAAGATCAGGAACAGCGCGATCGTGGTGAGGAAGTAGCCCAGTCCGAGGGTCTGAGCGAAGAGGTCCCCAGCTGTTTCACCGAGAGTCGTGGCGGCGATCTTCATGATCCAGAAAGCCAGCGTGACCTCCGGGAGCTTCTTCATGACGTACCTTCCGGTGCCGACGACGTCCAGGCCGGTCAGCGCTTCTGACTTTTCCAATGTCCATTACTCCTGGTCGGTGCATCGACGCCGCACTCGCTTGGAGCGGGACGCCGTGTGGGGAACGAGCGGGTTCAGCTGTTTTGCCGGCGCATCTCATTGCATGAGGCGGTGAAGTAATCGCGTCCGGGTGTGCCTTTGCTTTCCCCTCACACGGAATACGAAGGACCCCGGTTCGATGCATGCGACGACGCGGTGGTGGTCTTGTCCTTCAGCGTCCCGGAAGCCGACCTCCCTTGTGCGTCGCGACACGGTGACCGACGGCCTCGGCTATCTGCCGGCCGGCTCGCCATTCGCCTTCTTCGCCTCGAACCCGTCGGGCACGTCCCGCCGACGGCTTATAGCCCCAGGTAGCAGGACCACGCTCCACCGCCGCCTCAGTGGTCCCGGTTGCGCAAGGAATCACGACGGCCGCCCCTGCCAGCCGCGACCTGAACCTCTCCTGAACGCCCTCGCCCCGGCCGCGGACCTGCCTGCGCTCTACCCCCAGCGGTGGGAGGACGAGACCGTCCTGGACCAGGCCAAAACCCACCAGCGCGGCGTGCTGGGACACACGGAAGCGCTGCACGCCCTGAGCAGCGAGGCGGTGCGCCGGGCGGTGGCCGAGGGAGTACCCGCCTGCCCGCGCCGCCGGCCCGACGCTGCCCTCGGAAAGCTGGAGTAAGCGGGGAGCGGCAGGGTGGAGGGATGCGCCCTGACCTGCGCGTGATCGTCTACCCGCCGGACACCCAAGTCGGGCGCCGTGTGCACTGCGACGCCGAGATCCTCGGCCGCGCTCTGGGCCCCGGCGACCTACTCGAATTCCTGCAGCGCGCCGGCCTGGATCTCGACGACGTCCACCTCGACGATGCGCTGCTCATCGAGTGGCGTGGCGGCGGGCCGGCCGTCTGGAGCCCGGGCACCGGCGAGGAGTGAGCCCCAGCGGTGCGGGCCGCCGTCCCCGTCGCCGGGTGGCGACCCGCACTGCAGCGGCCGGCCCCGGCCCCGGCGTCCTGGTGGGCCGTTGTAACGGCGATGGCGGCCACTCGCAAGCACGGGTTCCGCGAGAGCGCCGACAGCCGAGTTACGGACGCTGGGGCTACGTGCAGCGGCCGCTGGTGGTCAGGGCCAGCCAGTCGTCCGAGGTTCCGTCGGCCGGCTTCCTGTCGGGGGCGCCGGTGTTTTCGTACCAGGTGGCGTCAGCGGAAGGGGTGCAGGATGGGCCGCGCTCCGCAGAGCGAGGTTTCCTTCGATGCGGAGATCGTCCCCGCTTGCCATGGATCCGCTGCCGCTCGGAGCGCACAGGATGCGGGTGTCGTCGTAGAGAACGCAGCTGCCACCAAGTGCCGCACGGTCCCTGGTCACACGAGACCGCAGGCGTCCAGGCGGTCTTCGAACCCGGGGTGTGAGCGTTCACGTTTTTCCCCATCTCGGGTGGTTTGGGATTCATTTGAATCCTCATCCCGACTTCTCCTAATTGGCCATGGATAGGATGGAGTTCGAGATCGAGGGACCTGGTCATCGCGGAGGCGCGTGGGCGGCCCTGGGCCTGTGGTTTGGAAGGCCGATGGTCAGCCCGGATGGCAAGGAGAACGTTCGTCGTGGTCGACATCACCGAGATCTACGTCCACTGGTACGCGGGCCGTTCCAAGAGTGAGCCGGCCGCGTCTGGGGGTGGGCCGCAAGACGATCAGGAAGTGCCTGGAGCCGGCGGAGGCATCCGGGATCACGCCGGGCGGGCCGCCGATGCGGGAGGCCGACTGAGCCAAGCTGATCAAGAGTTGGTTTCCCGAACTCGCCGACCGGCGGCTGCGGCAGATCACGTGGCCTGACATCGACCAGCACCGCGACTACATCAAAAGTCCGCTGGGGACGGTGACCGTCTCCACGATCCACCAGGACGAGCACAAGTTGGAGGTGGCGCAGCTGCTCGTCGGTGAACTCCAGGGCTTCGACGTCGGTGCGTGACTTCTTCAGGGCCCGCACGGCCGTCAGGTCGAGTACCGCCTTGTCGTCCAGGCGGGCCAACTCGGCATCGGGATCGGCTGCTGGGAACGGGACGAGGAGCTGCTCGGGCATCGCGGCCTGCTGGTGGGTGGTGACGTCGTACATGACGCGACCCGTACGGCGGGCGGTGCGCAGCTGGGCGGCGAGCATGGTGGAGGCGATGACCGCGCGGTCGTAGCGCAGCGGGACGCGGGGGATGTCCCACTCCCCCGCCTCCAGCGGCAGCGGGGGCGCGTCAGGGTTGCCGGGTCCGGCCGGGGGGCCGGCTGGTCCGGGTCGGGTGCGGCCGTGGGCTGGCGCCAGCGGGTGGGCAGCGGGTCGGTCAGGGCCCAGCGGGCGGTGTAGAGGCGCTAGTCCGACATGAGGCCGCGCACGGTCTTGGGTTCGCTGATGTCCACGCAGTGCGCGGCGAGAGCTGCGTCCACGACCTGGTCGTCCAGGCCGGGATCGCGGCGGCGGCCGCGGAGGACGAGGGCGAGGTGACGGCGGGCTTCCGGCGAGCAGGTGCCGGCGGTGGAACCATCCGTCGCGTCATGACGAACACGATCGCGGTGACGTCGAGGGCCGCCAGGGCGACGTCGACGACCTGGGCGATGCGGGCCCGGATCGCCATAGCCGCGGCGCGGGCGTGCTCGAGGAGGGAGTCGATGATGCTGGCCTTCACGCCGGAGTTGAGGATGGCGTTCGTCTTCCACCACACGCGCAGCTGCGCGAGCGGCTGGGTCTTCCGCTTGGGCGGGCAGGTCTTCCTCCCCGCCATCTGGTTGAGCTTCGTACGGGCGCGCTCCGAGACCACGGGTAGGAACTTCGGCTCGCCGTTGTCGTCGACGGCGGTGACGTACTCCCGCTCCAGGTCCTCGCGGCACGCTTCGATCTGCTCACCGCGCCGGGCGGTCCAGGCGATCAGCTCGTGCGGGATCCCCGCGAGTTCCATCACCGGCCGGCGCCCGGCGCTGACGGTACGCGGCTCGGTCGCCAGGCCGAGGGTCGCGCAGACCTCGGCTGACACCAGCTCGCTGTAGAGCGCGGAGGCGGCGACGGTGTTCTCGAAGAAGACCTCGGAGTGGACCGAGCTGTAGGTTCCAATTTGGAATGCCCTATTCCGAATTGATGACCTGGGCGTTCTCGGGCTGTCTCATCCGAGGACAGGGGAGCTTCGTCTCACGATCGCGTCCTGTGCACCTCCTCCGGGGCCTTGCCCGCCGGCTCACGCCGGCCCACGGGTGCGGAGCGAGTGCAGCGGGCAGGGTCGCAGCGTCTCCGAAACGCTTCCGCGCGCGGCCTGCAGTTGCCTCAATGAGCAGTGCCCTGTCGACTCCGGAGCCGACAGGGCAGTTGCCGTGTGGCTTCGGTCGCAGCGGGAGGGCGCGGACGCGTGCGGCTGACCCGACGGTTAAAGATCTCTTGCGGCTCCCGGTAGGCCCGCCTTGAGGGTGTCGAGGAGCTCGTCCAGGTCCGCCAGCTGTTCGCGCCGCATGGTCCCGAAGACCTCCCGCAGCACCTTCTCCCCCGCTGCCGTACCCGCTGCCAGCGCCTCGGCGCCCTTTGGGGTGAGACGCACCAGCTTGGAGCGCCCGTCATCCGGATCCGCCGCCCGCTCGACCAGCCCCGCCCGGTCCAGAGCCTCGACGGACTGGGTGACCGACCGGGGAGCCTGCCCGAGCTCCTGGGCCAGCGTCGACTGCCGTACGGCTCCCAGGCGGTCGAGTGCCTGCAAAACCTTCGTTCGAGCCAAGGAGAGGCCGCCGGCCGTCATTCCTTCGTCGACCACCTTGCGCAGGTGGTACCCGAGCGCCAGGTAGCGCAGTCCGACCTCTTCAGGGGTCGCCTTCCGGGCACTCGCGGTCATCGCTCCTCCGGACTGATTGGTGAGGTACCTCATCGAATGTTACGTTGGTGAGGTACCTCAATATAAACCCGCGAAGGAGGACCCATGGATACGCAGCCCGTCATCGTCATGACCGGTGCGACGAACGGCATGGGCCGGCTCGCCGCGCTCGACCTGGCCCGCCGCGGTGCCCGCCTCGGCATCGTCGCCCGCAGCCGGCCCAAGGCCGATGCACTGTGGCAGGAGATCGAGCAGGTCGCGCCGGGCACCCCGGTCGACGTCTTCCAAGCCGATCTGTCGCTGCTCTCCGAGATCCGCGCCGCGGGCGAGAAGATCGCCGCGCAGTACCCGCGGATCGACGTACTGATCAACAACGCGGGCCTGCATGCCTTCTCCCAGCGGGTCACCACCGAGGGATACGCGGAGATGACCGCGGTGAACTACCTCGCACCCTGGGTACTCACCGACGCCCTGCGCGACAGGCTCATCGCATCCACTCCCACCCGGATCGTCACCGTCGCCTCCCGGGCCTCGAAGCAGGCCGGCACCATCGACCCGCTGAACGACCTGACCGACACCGCGGACTTCACGCGCCGCGGCTCCAGCCCCCGCTACGGCCGGTCCAAACTGATGGACATCATGTTCACCCAGGAACTCGCCCGCCAACTGCATGGCACGGACGTCACGGTCACCTGCTGCTGCCCCGGCTTCAACACCACCGGCCTGGGGCGCGAACTCCCCCTCGCCGGAGCCCTGGAGAAAGCACTTACCGCACTGAACATCGGCAACCCCCAGCATGGGGCCGACATCATCGTGAAACTCGCAACCGACCCCGCGTTCGCCGACGCCAACGGCGGTTACTTCGCCGCCAAGACCGCCGAGCCCCTGCAGTGCCCGGAGATCGGGCGCGGAGAAGGGATCCAGCGTGCTCTGTGGGACGCCACGGCCGACCTCGTCCACACGACCCGGCGGCCGCACAGCGCCTGACACCCTTGACCGACACCGCCCGCCCCGCCAGCCCCGCTCGAAGGAGGCTGCAATGAACCCGACCAGCCACGACCAGCCCGACGCGGTGACCCTGCAACCCGTCGGACACGTGGTGAGCCCGCGCAATGACCTCTCGGACGACAACTGGGGCGAGGTTCCCGCCGTGATCCGCCTCGACTCCGCCCGCTTCGGCGAAGACGCACTCTTCGGACTCGCCGGTGCTCGACATCAAGCCCTACCTCCGCGAGTTCGGCCCCCGCGGAGAGACCACGCAGCCCCAGTGGTCCGTTGAACTGATGGGCGAGTACTACTGACGCCTCACGGAGTCACCGGCCGGCGGCGAGAAGGTTCTCCGACAGGGTCCACAGGCGCTCGGCGTTGTCGGGGTCAAGGGCGTAGCGGGCGACCCCGTGCAGGGTTCCGGTGCGGCGCTCGACGGTCTCGGTCTCGTTGCAGTCGACGAAGTAGCGTCCACCGATGCCCTCCAGCAGGGGCGAGGTGGCCAGCAGCACGGAGGTGGCCGCGCCCTGCTCGACGGTCTTGATCAGCTCGGCGGGGACCTTTCCGCTGCCCCGGCCGCCGGTGTGGCGCTGGAGGTTGGTGTAGACGGCGCCGGGCATCAGGGCGTTGGCGGTGATGCCGTCGGCGGCCCACCGACGGGTGGCCTCGACGGCGAACAGCACATTGGCGGTCTTGGACTGGCCGTAGGCAAGCCAGGGGTCGTAGGCGCGGAAGGCGAAGTTGACGTCGTCGAAGACGACCGGCGAGGACTGGTGCCCGGTGGAGGAGACCACCACGATCCGGGCCGAGCCGTCGGCGGCCAGCGCCTGGTGAAGGCCGCCTGCCAGGGCGAAGTGGCCGAGGTGGTTGGTGGCGAACTGCATCTCCCAGCCCTGCTCGGTGTACTGCTCGGGGCAGGCCATCACCCCGGCGTTGTTCACCAGCACGTGCAGCGGGCCCTGCCAGGCCGCCGCGAACGCGGCCACCGACGCCGGATCGGTGAGATCGAGAGGGGCCACATGCACGTGTCGGTTCCCGGTGGTCGTGGCGATGTCCTTGGCGACACGCTCGCCCGCCTCGGTGTCGCGTACGGCCAAGGTGACCTCGGCGCCGGTGCCGGCCAGAGCGCGCGCCGATGCCACACCGATGCCGGACGACCCGCCGGTGACAACCACGCGCCGGCCCGTCAGATCGATGCCCGCGGCGACCTCGGCCGCGGAACTGGCAAAGCCGAACGGGGACTTGATGGCAGTCATGGTGAACTCCTTGTTGTGAGCTGCATTCGACGGGAGGCGGGATCAGGGCGAACCCCGTTCACGGGGTGAGCAGCTGGTCCTGCTCGGTGGGGGTGTCCCGCCGTGCCACGGCAGGGCCTTCCCGAACCGGACGAGCTCGCCGTACAGCGCCGGGTCGACTCCCTCGCTGAGCACGAGGTCGAGCACGGCGCGGGCTGCCTCGGCCGGGCTCTGGGCCTGGCTGTAGTCCCCGAACCAGGGCCGGGAGGTGGCCGTGTCGACCATGCCGGGGCAGACCGCGGCGACCAGCGTCCCCTCGGCGAGGTCACGCTCGCGGCGCTCGGCGGCCACCGCCCGCACGGCCGCGACCTGCGCCACCTTGGACGGCACGTTCAGCCAGCGAGGCCAGCCCGCCTCCTCCGCCGTCCTGGAGCGGACCGCGCTGCGCCAGGACTCGACCGCGTACTCGACCTGGTCGAGCGTCGCACCGTCGAACCGCGGGTGCAGCCGCGGATCCAGATGGCCCAGGGCGCCCAGCGTGCTCGCGACGACGATCAGCCGGCCACCCGGCCGCAGCACCGGCGCGAAGGAGCGCAGAACCGCGTGGGTGCCGCCGTTGGCGACATCGATGAACTCGTCGGCCTGCTCGGACTGGGACCGGTCGGGCAGGAGCCGGGCCACCGCATTCGAGATCACGATGTCCACCCCGCCCACGCTGCGGCGAAGCCCGGCAGCCAGGGCGTCAACGGCATCGACGTCGGTGACGTCCAGGACCCGGCCCTCCACCCGGCTCCGCGTGGCCGGGGCCCGTGCGACCTCGGCGGCCGCCTCGGCGACCCGACGATCGTTGCGGCCGGTCAACAGGACCAGATCCTCCGGGCGCATCCGGGCGGCCAGCCCCTCGACAAGTGCACGGCCGAGACCCTGATTGGCGCCGGTCACCAGCGCGATCCGTGGAGTGTTCATGCATCCACGCCAGGGACATACCAGGCATGAGGCCAACGAAAGTTTGGAACGCCTGGTATGCGTAGAAGTCATGGACTTCACGGACGTCACCCTCACCGCCCTGCGGGTCTTCCGGGCCGTGGCCGAGCGGGGCACCCTCACCGCCGCCGCCCACCAGCTCGGCTACACCCAGTCAGCGGTCTCCCGCCAGATCGCCTCCCTGGAACGAGCCTCAGGCACCCTGCTCCTCGAACGGCGCCGGGACGGCGTACGTCTCACTTCCGCCGGACACCTCGTCCTGCGCCGGGCCACCACCGTCATCGACGGCATCGACGCCACCGCCCGCCAGCTCGCCGGACTGCCCGCCCAGGCCGGCACCGTACGGCTGGGATGGTTTCCCAGCGCCGGCGCCGCCCTGGTCCCACGGGCCCTCGCCGCACTGCGCACCACCGACCCCGCCATCACCCTGACGACCCGCGAGGGCAGCACCCCCGCCCTGGTCCGGGCACTGCGGGCCGGCAGCATCGACCTCGCCCTGCTCGGCTCCGCCGGACACCGAAACACCAGCGCTGACTCTGCACACCCTCAGCGAGCGCAGCCTGCACATCGCCGTCCCCGCCGGCCATCCCCTCGCCCGGGGCGAGTTCATCGACGTCACCGAGCTGCGGGGCCAACGCTGGATCACCGGCCCGGCCTCCGAAGAGGACCGCCTCATGGGCGTGTGGCCCGGCCTCGACGAGAAACCCGACATCGCCCACACCGCACGCGACTGGCTCGCCAAACTCCACCTCGTGGCCGCCGGCTGCGGCATCACCACCGCACCCGCCACCCTCACCGCTGCCGCACCCCCCGGAGTCCGCATCCTCCCCGTACGCGGCGGCCCACAGGAACAACGCCGCCTGCTCCTCGCCCACCTCCCCGCCCCGCTCGACGAACCCGCCACCCGCGTCGCCGAAATCCTGCGCACCACAGTTCTCGACACAGAGCGCCAGTGAACACACACCCGCCAGAGTCATCAGCACTACTACGGGCGGAAGATTCAGACGGAAGTTCGTTTCAACTCGCTGTCCCTTGGGCCGGGCAAAGACCACCCTCAACGAGAAAAGGACGTGCGACAAATGCGGGCTTATAACCGCGTCGCCAGCGGAGTAGCTGCCGTGACCGAGCGCTCCACTTGGCCTCATCGGCAGATGCCAGGGGCTGCGCTCTCGCTGGGGCCCGGACGTCGTCGAGGACGCACAGCGCGAATGGCGTCACCCATGACGCGGGGCCCGATCCGCGAAGTCATAGGCGCAGCGATCCACGCGGTGACAGGTTGCTTCCTAGGGGCCGGTGGGCTGTCCGCATCGGTGGTCTTGGTCCTCTTGGTCGCCAATACGTGGACCAATCGGCGATTCGCCTCCTGTGGGGTCATTCCCCAGTCCCACTCAGTTTTGTGGAGCCGTAGGGAGACGACGCCGTGCCGGGCCGACCACAGCAGGAGTGCGGAGGCGAAGGGTGCGTCCGGGTCGACTCGTGAGCGGGCCGGTGTACGGATTCAGGCTGACTGACGGGATGCCGCGTCAGCCCCGGCCGTCCGAAGGCCGTTCCGCCTCCACGGCAAGGGCGTCGATCAGGCGGCAGAGCGAGTGCAGTGCGAGATCGTCGGCGGCTGTGTGGCGCAGGACGACGATTGCGTTGTTGTCCAGGGCCCGGAGCAGGCGCCCGGCGTAGACGAGGTTGTCCACCTCGCGCACAGCCGCGCGCATCGACTCCTCCGTCCACGGCATCCGCGCCAGACCGGCGGCGAAGCCCAGTTCCCCGTCCGACGGGATCCAGTGTCCCTGCCCGTGCGCGGCGAGCAGGTGGGTGACATCGCGTTCCAGCACCCTCCAGGCAAGATCGACGGGGCCGAGCTCGGTTTGCCTTCGGCTGGGTCTGCCTAAGTAGCAGAGCGAGCACAGGGTCACCAGGCGTGGCGGCCCGAAGCCGGGCCGGAAGGTGACGGTGAGCCTCGGGTCGGCGAGGGCCTGGTCGTCGTCCGGGCACAGATGGCAGGACTGTGCGGCAGCCGCCGGCCTCAGAAGCCTGACGTTGTCGCCGCTGCTTGTGGGAGGAGTCACCAGTGCCCAACGACGGACACCGCCCCGTCGTGACGAAAGGCGACGCAAGCAAAGGGACCATGCCGTCTCAGAGGTCGTTTTCGCCTGTTGTTTCTTCCCAGAACCAGGTGCTCTGTGGCCTTCTTCGGGTCGCGCCAGGAGATGGTGTTCTCGCCCGGGCCGGCATCGGCACGTGGTCCCGCTGACGCCGGGCCCCCGGCAGGCGTTCAGTTCACCGGGATGATGTCGGGGGCGCCGAGCCGCACCGCGTCGGCGGTCAGGTCGTCCGGCTGCTGCTGGGCCTCGCGCTCGGCGGCGACGCGCTTGAGGTAGTGGTCGACCTCGCGGTCCTGGTGCGCCTGGTCCCATCCCAGGTGGGGCGCCATCAGTTGGGCCACGGTCGGCGCCGCGTCCACCCCGCGGTCCCAGGACTCGATGGAGATCCGGGTGCGCCGGGCGAGGACGTCCTCCAGATGGCGGGCTCCCTCGTGGGTCACCGCGTACACGGCCTCGACCCTCAGGTAGTCGTCGGAGCTCGGCAGTGCCTCGCCGAGCGCGGGGTCGGCAGCCACCAGGGCGAGCACTTCGGGCGCCAGGGAGCCGTAGCGGTTCAGGAGGTGTTCGATGCGGGCGACATGGAGCCCGGAGCGCTCGGCGAGCCGCTGCCGCGAGTTCCACAGCGCCAGGTAGCCGTCGGCGCCCAGCAGCGGAACGCGGTGTGTGACGCAGTGGGGAACCTTCTCGTCCAGGCCTCGGACGGCCTCGTCGACCGCGTCCTTGGCCATCACCCGGTACGTGGTGTACTTGCCGCCCGCCACCACGACGAGTCCGGGTACGGGATGGGCGACGAGGTGCTCCCGGGACAGCCTGCTGGTCTCCGCCGCCTCGCCGGACAGCAAGGGGCGTAGGCCGGCGTAGACACCCTCGACGTCTTCGGGGGCCAGGGGGGTGGTCAGCACGCTGTTGACGTGTTCCAGCAGGTAGGTGACGTCCTTGGAGCTGAGGGCAGGGTGGGCTTTGTCGAGTGTCCAGTCGGTGTCGGTGGTCCCGATGATCCAGTGCCGGCCCCAGGGAATGACGAACAACACGCTCTTCTCGGTGCGCAGGATCAGCCCGGTGCGGGAGTTGATCCGGTCACGGGGGACGAGCAGGTGGACGCCCTTGGAGGCGCGGACGTGGAACTGGCCGCGGGTGCCGGCCATGGCCTGGGTGTCGTCCGTCCACACCCCGGTCGCATTGATGACCTGCTTGGCCCGCACCTGCGTTTCGTCGCCGCTCTCCAGGTCGGTGATGACGGCCCCGACCACCCGCTCGCCCTGCCGCAGGAAGCCGCTGACGCTGGTGCGGTTGGCGGTCAGCGCCCCGTACGAAGCTGCCGTACGGGCGAGGAAGAGCGTGTGCCGGGCGTCGTCGACCTGGGCGTCCCAGTACTGGATGGCGCCCACCAGGGCGTCGGAGCGTAGGGCGGGTGCCTCGCGCAGGGCCCGACGCCTGCTCATGTGGCGGTGGTGGGGCAGACCACCGGAGGTACCGGAGGCCCGCGCCATCGCGTCGTAGAGCAGGACCCCGCAGCCGACGTAAGGGCGTTCGGTGACGCGGTGTTGCAGGGGGTAGAGGAACGGCACCGGATGCACCAGGTGGGGGGCGAGGTACCGGAGCAGGAGGCCGCGTTCCTTGAGCGCTTCGGCGACCAGGCGGAAGTCGAGCATCTCCAGGTAGCGCAGGCCCCCGTGGATGAGTTTGCTGGAGCGGCTGGACGTACCCGAGGCCCAGTCGCGGGCTTCGACGAGCCCGACGCTCAGGCCTCGGGTGGCGGCGTCCAGGGCGGCCCCGCTGCCGACGACTCCGCCCCCGACGACGAGGACGTCGAGTTCGCCCCGTCCCATCGCGGCGAGGGCCTGGGTGCGGGCCCGGGCTGAGAGGGCTACCGGATCGACCATGGTCTCCTCCTCGGTGCTGCGGGCCCGCGGCCGGAACCTATTCGACCTTGGCCCAGTCGAGCGTGCGCTCCACCGCGCGCTTCCAGCCCTCGTAGCCCTCCGTGCGCCGTTCCTCCGACCACTCGGGCTGCCAGCGCTTGGACTCCTGCCAGTGGGTGCGCAGTTCGTCCGTGTCCCGCCAGAATCCGGTGGCGAGCCCGGCCGCGTAGGCGGCGCCGAGCGCGGTCGTCTCGGCGACCACGGGGCGGCTGACCGGTACGCCGAGGACGTCGGCCTGGGTCTGCATGCAGAGGTCGTTGGCGGTGACTCCGCCGTCGACCTTGAGTACGTCGAGGTGGACGCCGGAGTCTTGCTCCATGGCTTCCACCACGTCGCGGGTCTGATAGCAGATGGCTTCCAGGGTGGCCCGCGCCAGGTGTCCGTTGTCGTGGTAGCGGGCCAGGCCGACGATCGCGCCGCGGGCGTCGGAGCGCCAGTACGGGGCGAACAGGCCGGAGAAGGCGGGGACGAAGTAGATGCCGCCGCTGTCCTCGACGGTGCGCGCCAGACGCTCGCTCTCGGCGGCGTCGCCGATGATCTTCAGCTGATCGCGCAGCCACTGCACGGCGGAGCCGGTGACCGCGATGGATCCTTCGAGTGCGTAGATCGCGGGGCTGTCGCCGAACTGGTACGCCACGGTGGTCAGGAGGCCGTGTTGCGAGCGGACCAGTTCCGTGCCGGTGTTGAGCACCAGGAAGTTGCCGGTCCCGTACGTGTTCTTCGCCTCGCCGGGCGCGTAGCAGACTTGCCCGACGGTGGCCGCCTGCTGGTCACCGAGGACACCGGTGATGGGGATGGCCTCGCGTAGCGGCCTGGAGGTGCGGGTCTGTCCGTACGCCTCAGGGTGGGAGGACGGGTTGATGGTGGGCAGCATGGAGCGGGGGATGTCGAAGAATCCGAGAAGCTCGTCGTCCCAGTCGAGGGTCTCCAGGTCCATGAGCATGGTGCGGCTGGCGTTGGTGACGTCGGTGGCGTGGACGCCACCGTCCGGCCCGCCGGTGAGGTTCCACAGCACCCAGCAGTCGGTGTTTCCGAAGAGGGCGTGGCCCTGCTCGGCGGCCTGCCGCACGCCGTCGACGTTCTCCAGGATCCATTGGATCTTTCCGCCGGAGAAGTAGGTGGCCGGTGGCAGCCCCGCCTTTCGGCGGATGACCTCGCCCTGGCCGCCGCGTTCCAGTGCGGCGGCGATGGAGTCGGTACGGGTGTCCTGCCAGACGATGGCGTTGTAGTAGGGGCGGCCCGTGCGGGGGTCCCAGACGACGGTCGTCTCGCGCTGGTTGGTGATGCCGACGGCCGCCAGGTCCGAGGCGTCGAGGTTTCCGTGCCGGAGGGCGTTCTGGATGACCGAGTTGGTGCGTTCCCAGATCTCCACCGGGTCGTGTTCGACCCACCCCGAGCGCGGGAGGATCTGGTTGTGCTCCAGCTGGTGCCGCGCCACCTCGTTGCCGGCGTGGTCGAAAATCATGAAACGGGTGCTCGTGGTTCCCTGGTCCACTGCGCCGACGAAGTCAGCCATGGGGTGCCGCCTCCTCTTGGGATGCCGTGTGGGGGCTGTCGTACGGAACGGGACGCGACGGGACGGGACGTGCCGCTGCCCGTCCCGCAGCGGACCCGGTCAGCTCGTCTCTTCCGGTGCCGGTACGCGTCCGGGAGGCTCCGGTTCTGCGGTCGGCAGGAACCTGCCGATGAACAGCTTGTAGATTCCAGCACCCAGCAGACCGCCGATGAAGGGGCCGATGATCGGCACCCAGAAGTAGAAGTTGCCGTACTGATCCCTCCATGCACCTCCGTACCCGGTGAGGAAGCTGGCCAGACGGGGGCCGAGGTCACGGGCCGGATTGATCGCGTACCCGGCGTTGGTACCCCACGCCATGCCGATCGCCACGACGATCAGGCCGACGATGAACGGTGCCAGGTTGGCGCCGGGCGGCGTGCCCAGCAGGTCCGTGACCGCGAAGATCAGCAGCAGCAGGATCGCGGTGCCGATGATCTGGTCGCGCAGCGCCCCCCACTCGGTCACCGGCAGGTTCGTGTTTCCGTTGGCCGGGAGCGTGGAGAAGACGATTTGTGTCTTGATGGTGTGACCGGGGTCGGCCTTGGCCAGCGCTTCGGTGTAATTCCAGCGGACGATCAGGGCCGCCACGAAGGCTCCGGCCAGCTGGGCCAGCGCATAGGGGGCCACCTTGCTCCACGGAAAGCCCTTGAAGGCGGCCAGGGCGACGGTCACAGCGGGGTTGAGGTGGGCGCCGCTGAGCCTTGCCGCGACGTAGACACCCAGGGTGACGCCGAGGCCCCAGGCCCAGGCGATGCTGTCGTGGTTCCCGAGGCCGCCCGCAGGGTCCGTCAGGGCTCCGCCCGCGACCACCTGGGCCACCACACCACAGCCGAAGAGGATGAGGATCATGGTGCCGGCGAATTCGGCTGACAATTCACCGACCAGCCCCGACGCTTTGAGACGCTCCTTCATGGGTGCCCGCTTCCCGCCGGTCGAAGACCGGCTTTCGCCTGCCCCGAGCCCCCCGGCTTCAGGGTAGATCGGGTCGCCCGTACGGGAAAGGCGAGGACAGTCCGGTCCGCCGGGACCGGTGCCCGCACAGGGCTCCTCGGTCATTCTCCGAGCCGGTCGCCCGAGCCCTCGCGGATGTCCGCGGCGTGGCAGCACACTGTGCGTAGGGCGTGCCCTCGCTGACGCGCCCGCCCGGCGCACGGCGCTCGGTACTCGTGGCCGCACCGGGCTGCTCACCCGCAGCTGCTCCGACCGGGAGGCACACGATGAAGATGTTGATCAACAGTCCGCAGACCGTGGTCGCGGACGCCCTCCGCGGGCTGGCCGCGGCCCACCCGGAACTGGACGTGGACGCCGACGCCCGGGTCGTCCTACGGCGGGACGCGCGGCAGGGCGGGCGGGTCGGTCTCGTCTCCGGGGGCGGCTCCGGACACGAGCCCTTGCACGCCGGCTTCGTCGGATACGGAATGTTGTCCGCCGCCTGTCCGGGCGAGGTGTTCACATCCCCCGTGCCCGACCAGATGGTGCGGGCGGCCAAGGCCGTGGACTCCGGCCAGGGGGTGCTGTTCATCGTCAAGAATTACACCGGGGACGTGCTGAACTTCGACATGGCCGCCGAGCTCGCCGAGGAGGACGGCATCCGGGTCGAGCGGGTGCTGGTCAACGACGACGTCGCCGTGACCGACAGCCTCTACACCGCCGGGCGTCGCGGCACGGGGGCCACGCTCTTCGTTGAGAAGATCGCCGGGGCCGCAGCGGAGGAGGGTGCGCCATTGGAGCAGGTCGCCGCGGTCGCCCGACGGGTCAACGAAGCCTCGGGCAGCTTCGGCGTGGCGCTGAGCGCCTGCACCACCCCTGCCAAGGGCAGTCCCACCTTCGACCTGCCGGACGGCGAGCTGGAGCTGGGCATCGGGATCCACGGCGAGCCGGGCCGGGAGCGGCGGCCGATGATGCCGGCGGGGGAGATCGCGGAGGTCGCGGTGGACTCCGTGCTGGACGACATGGCGAACACGGCCCAGGCTGCCGACGGGCCGGTACTGGCCCTGGTGAACGGGATGGGCGCAACGCCACTGCTGGAGCTGTACGGCTTCCACGCGGAGGTGACCCGGGTACTGGCGGCTCGGGGCGTCCCGGTGGCCCGGACCCTCGTGGGGAACTACGTCACCTCGTTGGACATGGCGGGGTGCTCGGTGACTCTGTGTCGGGTCGATGAGGAAATGTTGCGGCTGTGGGACGCGCCGGTGCAGACGGCAGCGCTGCGCTGGGGCCGCTGACCCTGACCCCCCTCAGCTGCTGTCGGCGTCTGGAAGCCCGGGCCGGTGCCGTCGAACCGAAGGCACGAGTCGTATCCGCTGCGGCTTGCGCCTCCACCAGCACCTTGAGCCCCGCGCGAAAGAGTCGGCGAGGGCGGCACGCAACTGCCCGGTCCCGCAAGATCTGCGTCGCCCGCTGCTTCGGCGGCCGGTGGCGGAGCGAGGCGACGAAAGTCGGCCGCACCCGGCTCGGCCGACGGTGTCGCGACCGCCTACGGATCGCCACCCGGGAGGGGCTCGATCCGCGAGGCGGCGTCCTCCGCGGGCCCGAAGGGACGAGCGCCCCTCGAATCGGCCTACGCGGGTCCGTCAGCGCAGGTTGAGCCACCTGCCGGCTTGCCGTTGGCGTTGCCGTTGATCGCCATGCCGAGGGCGACCGGCCTGGCCGGGGTGATGTCGTTGGCCGTCAGGGAGCCCTTGCGTACGCCGCGGTCGTCGCCTTCCCGCTCGTAGGAAAGACGGATCGTCTTGACGGCCGAGCCCTCGCCGAACTCCAGCTCACGTGCCGACCGCCAGGGCCTGACCGGTGGGCGCGGCCAGGTCCATGGTCCAGGATCTCCGGGCCGGATTGCGCCCGGGGACCCGACTGCCGATGAACCGCCGTGTGGCCGGGTGTCAGCGACCCGCTGCCGGAGCGTCAGCGGGCGCGGTCGCGGCGTACGAGTGAGGCGTTCAGGGCCGTGGCGAAGCCGCACCAGGCCGCGTACGGCACCAGTGCCGCTCCGGCCGCCCCGTCCGTACGGGCGGCGCGCCGGAGCAGCTCGGCATTGCTGAGCTCCAGTGCGAGGGTGCCGGCCAGGCCCGCGGCGGGGTTGCGGGCCTTGAAGAACAGCCCGTTCCAGCCGGCGTTCAGAGCCGGATTGGCCGCCACGCTGCCTGCCAGCGCGGCGCGACGGTCGGGCGGCGCCGCGTTCCAGTCACGGCCGACCGCCCAGGCGATCCCCGCGTACAGCGGGGTCCAGACCGCGCCGAAGGCCCAGCCCGGCGGCTGCCAGGCCGGTTTGCGCAGCTGCCGGTACCAGGAACTGTCCGGGTCGACGGCGACGGAGCCGGCCGCCGCGGCCGCTGCCGCCGCGGGGCGGATACGGCGTGGGCCCGCAGGCCGCCGCCCGCCGGGTGCGCTTCGCTGAGGATACGCATGCCGGGCTTCTGCCCGGACCCGCCGCTCCACACCCGGGCGGCGAGGGCGGTTCGGCGGTCGGGCGCTACACGCTGCCAAGGCCGGCGGGCCGCGCAGCCCCGCGGCCGCACTCCCGGATGTCAATGGGATGGCGCTTCGTTCTCGGTGGGTCTGGTCACGGGGCCGGGGTGAGATGCCGTTCCAGCCAGTCCGCTGCAGCGCGCCGGTAGAGCCGCCGGTTGTCCGCCCGCAGGAATTCGTGGCCTTCGTCGTGCAACGTCAGCTGCCGCGCCGGCACGCCGCGCGCGCGTGCCGCCCGGACGAACTGATCCGACTCTGTCGGCGGCACGTTGGTGTCGTGCTCACCGTGGACGGCCAGGACAGGGGCCCGCAGCTGATCGATGCGGCTCATCGGGGACAGGGCGCGGAGCAGTTCCCGGTCGTGTTGGGGGTGGCCGTACTTGACGGCTGCGGACTGCGCGATCCACGGCTCCGTACCGGCGAAGAAGGTGGCGAAGTCCGACATCCCGCAGACCGCGACACCGGCGCGGAAGAGGTGCGGATGCCACACGAGGGAGGCCATGGTGAGGTAGCCGCCGTACGAGCGGCCCATCACCCCGAGCCTCAGGGGGTCCGCGTACCCGAGCGAAACCACGTGTGCGGCGCAGTCGGCGACGTCGTCGATCGCCGCGAACCGGCCCGCGCCGAGGTCGGCGTCCACGAAGGACCGGCCCCGGCCGGACGAGCCGCGGACGTCGGGGGCGAAAACGTCCAGGCCCCTGCCGAGGAGCTCGTGGTACAGCGGGCTGAACACGGGCCGCTCCTGCTCCTCCGGTCCGCCGTGGAGGTGGATCACGCACGGCGCCGGCCGGCCCGGTTCCTGCTCCGGCGCACGGTAGTACCAGCCGCCGAGTACGAGCCCGTCCCTGGCCTCGCAGCGCAGGGTTACCGGGCGTACGGGCGGCCGCCCGGGCGGGACCGTGTCCTCGTCCCGCGCCGTCCAGCCGGTACGCGCCGGGAGGAGGGCCTCGTCCAGTTCCCAGATGCCGGGCCTGCGCCGGGATCCCGACAGCGCGGCGAACGATCCGCCGCGCTCCAAGGGCGCGATGCGGGTGACCACTTCGTGGGGCAGGACCGGATGGTGTCGCGCTGCGATGCCGCCGTCCGTACGGCCGAGGGGCAGCCCCACGCTTTCCAGCTCTGTCGCGCCGTGCGCGTTCCAGGCGAGGAAGGCCCACCGGCCGTGGTCGGGCACGCTCAGCAGATCGAGCGCGGACTCCTCCCGCTCGGCGGCGACGGACAGCCCCCGCGACGCGCCCCCCTCGTCCAGCCGCACCCTCAGGAGGGCCGCGAACTCCCGCGCCGCGTCGCTGCGCAGCCACAGCGTCCGCGCGTCGGTGGAGAACCGGCCGATCCAGGGGTCGCCGTCGGCCGCGTGCAGCGCGAAGGTGGTGCGGCCCGAGGCGGCGTCGAGTACGAGGGCCTCGCGTCGGCCGCGCGGGCCGCGGCGGACGAGCGCGAAGCGGCCGTCCGCACTCAGGTCGCACACGCGCAGGGAGGCGGCTCCCTCCTCGCTGAACAGCAGGACCGGGGCGTTGGCTCCGTCCGGGTCGACCAGGTAGGCGGCCAGTGCGCCGCTGCGCGCCGGGGCGGGGTCGGCCGCCGGCGCACCGCTCCCCGGAGGTCGGCCCGCTCCGAGCACGGACGGCTCGGGGTACCGCCGAGCCGGTTGCTGCGCTTCTCCTCCATCGAGGAGGGTGGCCGGGCCGTAGCGTTCGGACCACGCCGGGCCCGGTGCCCCTCCGGCAGCCGTCGGCGGCCCCTCCGCGTCCGGCGGCAGGTGTCCCGGTCCGGCGTGCTCCGAGCCCGCCGGGGAGGGCTGTGCGACCGTGACGGCGAGGGCGGTGCCGTCGCGCGTCCAGCACCCGAGGTGAGCCGAACTTCCCGGCTCCGCACCCGCGAGAACCCGACGTCCGGTGCCGTCCGGACGCACCACCAGGACCCGGGTGTGCTCCCCGCCCCCGGGCGCCGAGGTGTAGGCGATCCAGCGCCCGTCCGGCGACCAGGAGACCTCGGTCACCGGGTCCGGGTCGCCGTCCAGCACGTGTACCTCGCTCCCCCGGGCGGGCCCGCTCCACAGTTGGGGGACGCCGGCCCGGTCGCAGATGAACGCCACGCGCTCGCCCGTCGGATCGGCCGACGGGTACCAGCATCCGTGGGCGACCAGGACGGTAGGGGGGTCGATGCCGCGACGGTCGGGCATCCGAACCGGCGCGGGGGCCGGCGCCGGGTCCTGCGCAGGGTCCGCCGGGAATGCTCCACCCGCGGGGGGATCGGTCACCCCGCTGGTCGTTGCGGGCGCGGGCCCCGAGGGTTCGGTGTGCTCCGGGGGCATGGGCCGCCTCTCCAAGGCTTGCGCTTCAGGTGTCGAGCGCTCACTTGATACCGTGCTTCTGCAACCAGATCTCCAGCGACGCGACCTGCCACAGGGTGTTGGCTCCGCGTTTGGTGCGATGGCGGTTGGGTGCCGCGAGCAGCTCGTGGACCAGGCGCTGGTCGAAGACGCCGCGTCGGCGTGCCTCCGGGGCCGTGAGCGCGTCGCGTACGCGAGCGAGCACGGGCTCGGCCATGTACCGGACCGCCGGCACCGGAAAGTAGCCCTTCGGGCGGTCGACGACTTCAGGGGGCAGGATCTTGCGCCCGATGTCCTTGAGCACGGCCTTCCCGCCCTGCGCGAGCTTGAGCCGCGGAGGGCAGGCCGCTGCCAGTTCGACGAGCTCGTGGTCCAGGAACGGCACCCTCGCCTCCAGGCCCCAGGCCATCGTCATGTTGTCGACCCGCTTGACCGGGTCGTCCGGCATGAGGGCGTGGACGTCCATACGGAGCGCCGCGTCGAGAGCGGTCGCGGCCCCCGGCGCGGCCATGTGCGCCCGGACGAACTCCATGGAGGCGTCGTGGCCGGCGGTGAAGTCCCGGTGCAGCATGGCGGTGAGATCGGCGTGCGTGCGGTCGAAGTACGAGTCCGCGTACGCCTCGTCCGCATCCGGCCGGGTGGCCGCGGCGATCTGCGGGTACCAGTGGTATCCGGCGAACACCTCGTCGGCGCCCTGGCCGCAGAGCACGACCTTGACCTCCTTGGAGACCTGTTCCGACAGCATGTGGAACGCGACGGCGTCGTGGCTGACCATCGGCTCGCTCATGGCACCGATCGCGGCTTCCAGCGCCGACGGAAGCCGATCGGACGGAATCATGAACTGGTGGTGGTCGGTCGAGAACTGTCGCGCGATCAGGTCCGAATACCGGAACTCGTCTCCGTCCTCCCCGTTCTCCGCCTCGAACCCCATCGCGAAGGTCGGGAGCTCCTCATGCCCCGCCTCGGCGAGCAGCGCCACGATCAGGCTGGAATCGAGCCCGCCCGACAGGAGCACGCCCACGGGAACGTCCGCAACCGTGCGCCGCCGAACCGCCGTGCGCAGCGCGTCGTGCACCGCCTCCCGCCAGAGTGCCGGGTCCTCGCCGAGTTCGGGGTTCCGGGTGTACGACGGCTGCCAATAGCAGTGGTCACGGTGCGTACCGTCCCGCTCCACGACGCGGACGGTGGCCGGCGGGATCTTTCGTACTCCGGCCAGTACGGTACGGGGCGCCGGGACGGTGCCGTGCCAGCTCAGGTACTGGTGAAGCGCCACCAGGTCGAGGGACGTGTCGACTCCCCCGCCCGCGAGCAGGGCGGGCAGGGTGGAAGCGAAGCGGAGCCGGTCGCTGTCCTGGGTGACGTACAGGGGCTTGATGCCCAACCGGTCGCGAACCAGCACGACCCGGCCGGTGTGGTGCTCGACCACCGCGAAGGCGAACATCCCGATGAGGGACTGGACGCACGCCCGGCCCCATTCGGCGTACGCCTTGACGACGACCTCGGTGTCGGAGCGGGAGAAGAAGCGGTGTCCGAGCCCTTCCAGGCGCTCACGCAGCTCGCGGTAGTTGTAGATGCAACCGTTGAAGACCGCGGTGAGACCCAGTTGCGTGTCGGTCATGGGCTGGGCGCCGCACTCGGAAAGATCGATGATCTTCAGGCGCCGGTGCCCCAGCGCCACCGCGCCCTGCGACCACGCCCCGCGGCCGTCCGGTCCCCGCGGCTCCAACATATCGGTCATGCGTTCGACTGCGGCGAGGTCCGGTCTACCGCCGTCGAAACGCATCTCCCCGCTCACACCACACACGGGACACCCACCACGCGTACGGCACCGTGCGGGCGCCGCGCCCTCGGGGCCTGCCTTTCCATGGACCAACTGGTCGCGTTCGCCATCACTGCACTCCTGTACCACTTCGGCCCATGACGGACGGCCGGCCCGTACGGGCGATCACATACGCGGCGCCTGCCCGTCCGAGCGGCCTTTAAGCGACCGCGTCAGCCATCGACGCCGGTGGACGTGTGTGCGGCGCGCACGGGTTTGGACTCGGGTGCGCCCCCGCCGGCTCATATGGACGGCGAGGGCGCCCGTGCGGTCGGGGGCGCTGCCGGCAGCCGAGCCGGGCCGCTGATCCGCCGCGGATACCGCTCTCGAGAAGGGCCGGACTCCGACGCCCGATATTCGAGACGAGCAGCTCCGCGATCAGGAAGGATGCGGGCAAGACGGCGTCACGGCGGCACCACGGTCGGCTCCGCGAGTGGCGGCGCCGACCGGTCCAGGAGCCACGCGCGCGTCCCCGACGCCGGATCCGGACCCGGCTCTCCAAGATCGATTGTCAGTGGTGGATGGGAGGATCGAAGTATCGAGTCGGAAAACAGGGGGAGCCGCCATGTCCGGAAAGCAGAACTACATCAATCACGTCGCTCTCGTGCTGGACGCCAGATGACGCACTCCACCTTGTCCGCGAAGACGTACACCGTGACACGGGTTTCCTGGTCCAGTTCCTGTGACCGGCGGGCCAGATAGGCGATCTGCTGATCGGCGACTTCGACCACCTTGCGGCTCAGGTGCGACATGGACGAACTGGTGATTCTCGCAGCTCCCTCGGAACCAGGAACTACTGTCGCGATAGGCCCTCGCTGGTCAGGCGTGCTCGTCCGATGGCTGCTGGACAGGCTGGACCGACCAGCTTGGCGGCTCGTCGTTGCCTGAGTCCTCGTCGCCCTTCGCGTCGGCGGCTGTCGCATGGATCTTGCCCGACGCGTGGTGGACCGGCGCGTATACAGCGTAGAGCTGGAGGGTCTCCTCACCGATGTTGGTGACGTTGTGCCAAGTGCCTGCGGGCACGAAGATCGCCCAGCCATCCTCGACCTCCCGGTCGAAGTCGAGTCGATCCTTCGTGCGGCCCATTTGAACGCGACCCCGGCCCGCGTCGAGTCGTAGGAATTGGTCAGTCTCCGGATGCGCCTCCAAGCCGATGTCCTCACCCACCGGGATCGACATGAGGGTCAGCTGAAGGTACTTCCCAGACCAGGCGACCGCGCGATAGTTCGTGTTCTCGAGCGTCGCCTTCTCAAGGTCGAAGCTTTGAGGTTCCGGCCCGATGTCCTTGATGGTCACACTTCTCTCCCGGTCAACAAAGGCGGTACGCGGTACACGGCTGAGGTCTTGCGCCAATCCACGTCAACACTCTCAGAGCCCTAGGCTCTTCTGGCCGCAAACACGCGAGCCGCTCCCAGGTGTCATCCGCCGACCAAAGCCGGTGACGCTCGCAGACGGTCTTCCAGTTACCGAACCGTTCAGGAAGGTCCCGTGCTTCGCGAAGCCAGCGTCTGATCGGTGCCGGTCGCAGACGACCGCGGGCCTGATACGGCGGCGAGAGCCGCCTGCCGGAGCACGCCATGGGCGACGAGGTGCTCATAGAACGCCGTCCACTGCGAACCCGTGGCGACGCCGGCGGGTTCCAGGGCACTGCGGGCGTCAGGTCAGGTGCGGAGGTAGTTGTTGGCGCCGTCGCGGTCCTCGGTGCTCTCTTCGTTGAACCAGTAGTCGCCCGCCGCCAGGTAACGGAAGGAGTGGGTGGTCTCGCCGGGCAGTGCGACCGTGACCGCCCGCTTGCCGTCGTTTCGCGGCTGGAGCGTGTGGACGCCGGGCCGCCAGTCATTGAAGTCCCCCACCACGCTCACCGGCCCCGGCGGATCCTCCCCCGGCAGAACGAACGTCACCTCGGTACCATCCCTGCGTGACCTGCGCTCCAACATGAACGGCTCCATTCGACGGGGCACAACGCGAATTGCGGGAATCCCCATCCTCAGGTGAGCCGATGCCGGGCGCGCCCCCGCGCAGCCGCAAGTGTGAGCGTGTCACCCGCCCGGCACACCCCTCCCCGTGCCGACGCGCAGCGCGGGCCCCGGCATGTCAGGGTGGCAGGGCGACAAGAGAGTCCACACACGCGGGACCCGGGCAGCGCCACGGACAACGCACCGCCCTGACCGACCCTCTACAGTGCGAACTGTGGATGATCACGAAACGGACCTCCTGGACGCGGTACGCACCGCCCTCCGCGAAGCGGGCTTCGACCCAGGCAGCGAAGGCGGGGAGGGCGTGCATCTGGTCCGCCACGCCCGCGGCGTCATGGTGGGCTGGATGCCCGAAGAGATCGACGAGTTGCACGCCCGCACCAGCGGCACCAACACCCCTGACCAGTCCCGTACGGAGCTGGCCGGACTGCACCACGCCACCGGTCTCGCCCTGGCCGCCGCACTCCATACCGCAGGCTTCACCACCGAAACCCAGAACGACCACATCCTCGTACTGCCCCCACCACCAACCTGAGAGCACCACAGCCCTGGCCAGTGCGCCCTTCACCCGGTGCCGTCACAACCCTCGGACAGGCCCACCTCACCGATCATGCCGGCGCCCCGGCAGCCCCCGGCCAGCACCAACCGACCGGGAGCTGCGCACCCGGACCAGGACGTTGAACAAAGCCGAATCCGTGAACGCCCCCGCGCCGTGAGGCGGCTGGACCGAATCGGGGTCAGACCGCAGGCTCATAGACGACGGTGGTCGTGGGCCAGTCCTCCGCAAGTCCAAGGACCGCCTGGCGCTCCGCCTCGTCCACGGCCAGATCCCAACGCAGCTTCGTACCCGCCCAGGTCCCGACATAGATGCAGTGATACGAGCCCGTCCGTCGGCATCCACTGCGCCGGATCCTTGTCCGCCTTGGACCGGTTGGAGGCGGCGGAGACCGCGATCAGGGTGTCCGAAAAGGCCTGGCCGTTCGTGGACGCCTCACGCCGCGCCGCATCCCAGCCGAAGCCGCCGGCCGGCGGGGAGCGTCATTCGAACCGTGCGGTATTCCTGCCAGGCCCGGTGGCTGCGAAGCCCGAGCAGGCTTCCCTACCGATGCGCCCGCGGCCCGGCCAGAAGTGCCCTGATGGCGTTGCAGTCAGCAAAGAGGAGACACGTGTGCAGGGACATCCTCTCCTCCGCAACGGGCATCCTCACCGCCATCGCGGCGACCCTCGGCATCGTCAGCGGGATCGCCGCTCTGGCCACTATCTACCGCGACCGCCGTGTACGGGTGCAACGGCGCCGGTGGTGGGGCCGAGGTCTGTCTGGGTGGGGGAAGGGCCGAAGGACGAGAATCAATGCGGGTAGTGCGCTCTGGGGTCGAATCAGCGTGCTTGAGCCTGTGACCTGCCGTTCTCCGCGTGATGCCGTTGGCGTGCCTCAGGCCACTTGCAGCGGGCCCTTGATGTCAGATGGCCACAGGTACGAGCCGTGTGCGTTCGGCGTGGCGCTGGATCAGGTATCCGGCGAGGCCGCATCCGATCCCGGTGAGGGCGACGAAGACCCCACCGACCAGGACGAAGAGCACCGTGACCACGACGTCCGCGTCCTCGAACGCTCGCTCACGGACCGTGTTCGCGGGGATGGTGCCGCTGTGTCCGTCCGTGAGGAAGTAACGGGAGTCGTTGGAGGTGACGCGGTTGTCGCCCATCATGAAGAGACGGCCTTCCGGCACCACCACGTCATAAGTGGTGCCGTTCCCGGCGGGGTTGCCCCCGGCGACATACGGTTCCCTCAGCGGCTTGCCGTTCAGCAGCACCTGCTTGCCGTCACAGCTGACCCGGTCACCGCCCATACCGATGACACGCTGGAAGACGGTGTCGGTGTCCGTATACCGGCCGGGCAGGTGGTAGAAGACCGCGTCTCCGCGGTGGAGCTCACTGTCGTGGATCTTCTTTGTGAAGGCGATGTCGCCTTGCTCGTACGTCGGCCGCATCCCGTCGGAGTCCACGCTGTGCCCACCGAACGCGAAGTCGGCGAACAGCCATGTCCCGATCGTCAGCAGAATCCCGAGCGGCACGAGCACCAGCCCCGCGATCCGCAGCCTTCGCCCCGGTCTCATCCCTCAGCCCCTCCCGGCAGTCCGAGCTGCACCCTACCGACCCAGACCAACACCCCAGCCTGGCACGCCAAGGTCAGGAAGATCCTCGGCTGGGTTCGATGACACGGCGACTGAGTTGAATGTCAACGGACAGCGGGATCTGGGATCGGTGGCGGCCGGCCTCCAGGAGCTCGGCGACCTCCTCCAGCGTGAACCCGAGCCGCTGGGCAGCCTTGATCACCCGCACAGCGGTCACCGCGTCCTCGCCGTACAGGCGGGCGGTGGCCTCCGTTGCTGCGTTCCGGCTCGGCCAGCAGGCCGCGCCGCTCGTAGTAGCGCAGCGTCTCGACGTTCTCCCCGGCCGCCTCCGCGACCTGCCCGCTGCGCACGCCCGTGCTCACCGCGGCCCTCTGGCGGCAGCGGTCCGTGTGGCGAGGGCTTCCAGGACCGTCTTGTGCGCCTGGTCCACGGCGATCTCCAGCCGGACCCAGCCCTCGGCCGGGGTGACGTCGAAGGTGAAGAACGAGCAGCAGCCGCCTCGCGTGCCACCAAGTCCCGGACCCTGTCCTCGGCACCCGGCCCGCCGACGAGGTGAGCGCGTGTCACGGGCAGCAGCACCGGAAGGGGCGTCGCCCGCGCAGCAGCAGAGAACCGCACACCCGTCGTGCTCGAACTGGGTGGTCGAACCCGTGCGCTTGCGATCCTGAGGTTCACCTCTTCGTCGTCACCATGCCGTTCGGCGGCTCGGGCACATCGGGTAACGGGAACTACCACGGGAAGGCCGGCATCGACATGCTCACCCATGCCAAGTCAATGCCGATCTCTCCTGCCGATACCGTCACCATCTCTTCCCTCCCTGCATCGAAGAAAAGGTGCAGGAACTCCGCGAAGGGTTCGAGTACGAACGGGGATGAGTAGAACGGCTGGAGCGTCAGGAAGCCGCAGCAGTGCGGCGCAGGCGGGACCGCAGGCCGAGCAGGAGCGCGGCGGTCACGGCCCAGGCGGCCAGGGTGACGAGCGGGCCCGTGACGTGGGCGCCGTGGAAGTAGCTGAGGTCGGTGATGGCACGGACGGCTGCCCCCGGCGGCAGGAGCGCAGAGACGGCATGCGCGGCCGGCGGCAGGAGATCCGCGCTGATGGCGGCGCCACTGGTGGAGTTGCCCACGGTGAGCAGCAGCAGGGTCGCGGCGGGTACCCCAACGGGACCGAGGTACGTCCCCAGCAGCTTGGTGGCGAAGGCAGCGGCCGCGGCCAGCAGCGTGAGGGTGAAGGCCAGAGGGACGATGGGGGCAGGTACGGCACCCAGGACGGGCCCGGCAAGGATCGCGGCCACGGTCCCGATTGCGGCGGAGACGGCGGAGAGCAGCCAGAACCGGTGACGCAGGTGGAGCAGGCCAGCAAGGCCCAGGGCGTTCTGGGCGAGGACGAATCCTGCGAGGGTCACGCCGAAGGCCAGGTAGAAGCCGGCCAGGCCGCGCGAGTCGTAGCGGGTCAGGGGCACGACGTCCTGGGTGGTGACCTGCCGGCCCACGCCCTCGGCGTACGCGCCGACGAGGCTCTTGACGGCCGAGGTGGTGGACGGGCCGGAGGCTCCGGCGACCTCCAGGTGCAGCCGGCCGCCGGGGCCCTCGCCGAGCGCGGCCGAGACCTCGTGCCGCTCCAGGGCTCCGCGGGCGGCCGTGGCGTCGGCGACCGGGTGCACGTCGACGCTGTCGCCGAGTGCGCCGCTCATCCGGCCTGCGAGTTCCTGTCCGGTGACGGCGATGGTGACGTGGTGGGGCTGAGGGTCACGCTGCAGGCCGATGTAACAGCCGATGAACGCGGCGGCCAGGACCAGCGCGATCACGGCAGGCTGAAGCCAGGCCCGTACGGGCGGGCGACGGCGGGTGTCGGGGACGCGCGGGGTGGGGGCTTCGCCCACCCCGGCGGGCGCAGGGACAGCCGGAAAGGATGTGATGGGGGATTTCATGAAGGGTCTTCCTGGCCCGGTCCGGCGGTGGCGGACTGCGGGCGGTCGGGGTGAGTGAGTCAGGCGGCGGACGGGACGCCGCCGAGCCCCTGCCTGACACTGCGGGTGAGGTCGTCGGCGAGGACTTCCCGCGCCCCGGCGGCCAAGCCGTCGAGGGCGAGGGCCGCGACGAGGGCGGGGTCGGTCTTCTGGCCGGCCGGAATCCGGGCGGCCATGTCGGTGTCCATGTAGGCGACGTGGAGCGCGGTGACCGCGATGCCCCGCGGGGCCAGTTCCTCCCGGATCGCGTCGGTCATCGCCCAGCCGGCGGCCTTGGCGGCGGCATAGGCACCGACTCCGGCCGGATGGAACCAGGACAGGACGGAGAGCACGTTGAGGACGGCCCCGCCCCGGTTGCCCTCGATGACCGGGGCGAACGCTCGGGTGGCGGCCAGGGGGCCGAAGAAATTCGTCTCCATCTCCAGCCGCACCGCGTCCCAGTCACCCGCAACCAGCGGGGTGCCCGTCATGATCCCGGCGTTGTTGACCAGCAAGGTGGCGTCCGAGGCGATGCGGGCAGCCTCCCGCACCGCCCGTGGGTCGGCCAGGTCCAGGTGCAGGGGTACGACGCCGGGCAGGTCCACCGACTCGGGGTGGCGGGCGGCGGCGTAGACCTTGGCCCCGCGCTCGACGAGCTGGGCAGCGAGATGGCGGCCCAGGCCCCGGTTGGCTCCGGTGACCACGGCGACGGCGTCCTTCAGTTCCACGACATCTCCCAAGGGGTGGCCGGCCGGGCATACACACTCATCCCGACCGATTTAGATTACGTCCATAATCTACACCCGGAGTAGGATAGATGCCAGTCGTCATCCAAATGAGGAGGTGCCCATGGGCCGCGTATCGCAGGCGCAGGCGCAGGAGAACCGCAGGCGGGTCGTGGAGATGGCATCGCGGCTCTTCCGCGAACAAGGCACGAGCGTGAGCGTCGCCGACCTGATGAAGGCGGCCGGCCTGACCCACGGTGGCTTCTACAAGCAGTTCGCCTCCAAGGAAGCGCTCATCGACGAGGCCGTCACGCACGCCTTCGAGGAACTGGCCGAGCGGCGCGCCACCGCGCTGGAGGACAACGACGGCGAGCGCCTCGCGGCCCAGCAGGCGATGATCGACAGCTACCTGTCCGCCCGGCACCGGGATTCCCCTGCCGCCGGCTGCCCAGCCGCCGCGCTGGCCACCGACATGGCCCGCGACCCCGGGGACCTCGGGGCACACCGCACCTACGCCGACGGCGTGTCCGATTTCGCCGACTGGCTCGCCTCCGACGACCAGGACGGCATCGTCCGGCTGTGCACGATGCTCGGCGCGGTCGTACTGGCCCGCGCCACCAAGGACACCCCGCTCTCCGACGAGATCCTGGACGCCGCCCGGGCCGCACTGACCCCCGCGCCCTGACGGAACGGACAGAAATGGGGGACCAACAGGGCACCGCGGCCGGGGGCAAGGCATGAAGAAGGCCACCGACCTCGGCTTCGGACACGAGAAGCACCCGCTGCTGGGCCGCCGGGTCCGCGACCTCGCCGCCGGTACGGAGGGCGAGCTGATGGCCGCCGTCGTCCGCGAAGAGGTCGCCGCCCACACCGGCCGATGCTGGACCCGGCGCGCCTACATCCGCCCCGAAGCCGGCGGCCGGGGACTGCCGACCGCGGTGGGCAACATCGAGCCCCTCACAACCGACCGAAGCACCCCGTGCCCCGGCGGATGACCGGCGATGCGGTGGTGCTCGCAGAGCGTCTGGGCGCTCGTGGTGATGGTGATCGTCGCGTCGATGACGCGCACCTTGAGCCGGCGGCTTCCAGCGATCAACTGCGGCGGCCTCCCCATCCGCCAGTCCGATGCGAGCGCGCATCGATCTTCACAGGCAGCGAGGTCGGCAGGGTGTCCAAGTCCTTCGTCACACGACGATCCTGGACACCCTCCTCACGTTTCCCAGCACGGTGTCAGAAGGTTCGGCCTGCCTAATGCTCGGTGCACCGCGGGTGCGCTGGGACGCGTGCCGGAAGCAGTACGAACCGTCCGGAGTCCCGGGCGGCTTGCCGAACTCGTACGAGTCCTCCGGGGCGCGCTCCCCTACACGGTAGGTCCGCACGGCATTTTTGCGCGGCCCAGGCGGGCGAGTCGGCCGACCTGCTCGTGGCCGTGGCGAACGACGCGGTCTCGGTGGTGTCGCTGGAGACACGGGCCAGGACCGTGGGGCCGTCGAGGAACCTGGCCTGGCCCGCGTACGGGTCCTCGCCGTCGTACGAGAATCGGGCAAGGAGCGGCACACGGCCCCTCATCACGTCCAGATGGACAGTGATCAGAGCAGATATGAAGGACATCGACGGGCCTCCGGAATGGGCTGCACGGTTGCACTTTTCTGCCTCGCCTCGCCCTTGAGCGCGCGGGCCACCACCAAGAGGACGGCGTCTCCTTGCCTCTCCCCAGCGGGGCTCCGCAAAGCGACGCGGAGCTCGTCGACTCCGGCCGCCCTGTGGGGCAGAGATCGACCGGGAAGGCCGTACGGTCCGAAGTCTCAGCCCTCCACCCCCGTGGAGGCGTGGGAGGCACCGACGGGCTTGGATTCCGGGGATCCGCGCTGGCGCAGGTAGACGGAGAGGATGGCCATCGCGGCCACGGCCAGGAGTTCGGACTGCCAGTTCTGCAGGGAGCGGTTCCAGAAATCGGCGGATCCCAGATAGGCGCCCCAGGAGACGGGCGGCTGCAGTCGGCGTAGTTGCTGCTCGTTGTAGGCGGCCGTACCAGCGATGGATTGTACGAGCCAGGACAGGAAGAACAGCAAGGCCATCACGGTCCCCAGGGAGCGTGAGTACAGGTGCTGCCGCCAGTCCTTCGTACCCGCCCAGCGGGGCGAGTCGGCTCGGGCGTGGTCGCCGATGCGCTGCTCCTGGTCGGATTCCGGTCCGGCTTTGTGGAGTCTCTTGGATTCGGGTGAGCCGCGTTGGAGGAGCCAGACGGTGCCGAAGATGTAGAGGAAGAACTGGAGGAACTCCGACTGCCAGTTCTCGCTGACGTCGACGGCGAAGTCGGACGACATCAGGTACTCCCCTAGTGTCAGCTGCTGCAGCCCGTCGACGGCGAGGTCCTCGTTGAACCCGGTCTGCCCGGCGAGTGCCTGGCCCGCCAGGACGAGCAGGAACGCACCCCCGAAGGCGAGGGTGAGGCTGTTGTCCCGCCAGAAGCCGCTTTTGCGGTACTCCCGTCCTCCGCTCACCGGTACAGCGCTCCGATCGTGATGAAGTAACCCAAGCCGCCCAGGATTATCACGAGGCAGGCAGCGAACAGGAAGCGCACGTCAACCGCCTTTCAGCGAGCACCGGTAGGGCTGATCGCCCTGTGGTGCGCAGTCCGCGGCCACCACTCTCCAGCCGTCGTCGAACTGCGACAGGAACAATGTGTCGTTCCGCAGGCGCAGCAGCGCCTGCCGCCCGTAGACCTGCGTGTCGTCCACCTGGCCGGCCGCCGGCAGATCCTGGCCGTACAGCGCCGGGCCGCACGGCTGGTGCTGGTCCTCTTCGAGCTGCTGCCGGGTCTGCGGTGCCAGCAGCGCGCAGGCCCGGGTGTAGTCGGCGTCGGCGAGGGCCTGTTCAAAGGCTTCCGCAGCGTGCCGGGCGCCGTCCAGCCGGGGCGCAGGCGCCCCGCACCCGCACAGCATCGCCGCCGCCGCTGCCGCCGCCGCTGCGACGGCGACCACCGCCGTCATCGCCCGGCCACGGGGCTGCGGGGCGCGCCGGGAACGGTGCGCCTTGTGGTCCTCGCGCAGCAGCGCGGTCACGTCCATGTCCGCCTCCTCCAGCACGGCGTGCGGTCGAGGCGACCGGATGCCGACGGCCACCATCCCTCCGCAGACGCCGGGGGGCCCTTGCTGGTAGCGACGGACACGCAGGAGACCGCCCACCCGGACCAGCGGCCCGGGTGGGGGTGGCTCAGATGCGTCGGGCCGGTCGAGGAGGGGGTGGGGCGGAAGATCGCCTGCTGGTGGAGGGCGGTGGTGGCGTTGTTGATGGCGCTGTTGTGGAGGCTCTCGAAAGTCCTGCCTGGCCGGAGGGCTGCGGTGGCGCGTCAGCCCTCCCGCTGTTTGCCTGGAGGGACCCGCACCCCAGACCCGAGGAGTGATCATGAGCGGCGACAGCCAGCCGAGCAGGCGAGCCCAGCAGATGCGCGCCAAGGCTGAAGAGCTGGAGCAGGCGGCGCAGCACGCCAGCGATCCGGCAGAGCGGCAGCGGCTGAAGGACAAGGCCATGCGTATCCGGGAGAAGACGGAGCAGGAGAACGGCAGGGGCAGCGGAACCATGGACCCCATGTAGACCAGGCCCACGGGTGGCCTAGGCTCCCGTCCGGATCGAAGGGCGCCGGCGGCGGCGACCCCGTCACCGTACGACCGGCCAAACAGCCCAACGCCGTTCTACGATGCCGGGCCCGTCGGCGGCGATTTCTCGATATTCGGCTACCATGCCGGGCGCGCACCCCGTGGGCGATTGACGAGGAGACTTCGGGACAGAAGCACGACGTGCTGAAGATACTCCTCGTGGTCTTGCTCGTCCTGCTCGCCGCATGTGCGTCGGCCGCCGCCGTACTGGCCACGCCCTGGTTCGTGGCTCTGGCCGTCCCCCTGGTCCTGCTCGCGCTGGTGGCCGCACACGACCTCGTACAGCGTCGGCACTCGATCCTGCGGAACTACCCGCTGCTCGGGCACCTCCGCTTCGCCCTGGAGGCCCTGCGGCCGGAGATCCAGCAGTACTTCATCGAGCGGAACTTCGACGGCCGCCCCTTCGACCGGGACACCCGGAGCATCGTCTACGAGCGGGCCAAGGGGACCGACGCCGAGGAGCCGTTCGGCACCGAGCTCGACCTGTACCGGCCCGGCAGTGAGTACCTCACACCGTCGATGGCGCCGCGGGCGGTGCGGACGGATCCGCCCCGGGTACGGATCGGCGGACCCGACTGCACCCGCCCGTACGACATGGCCCTGCTCAACGTGTCGGCGATGAGCTTCGGCTCGCTGTCGGCCAATGCCGTACTCGCGCTCAACGCCGGCGCGCAGTTGGGCCGCTTCGCCCACGACACCGGCGAGGGCGGGCTGTCGGAGTACCACCTGCGCCCGGGCGGGGACCTCGTCTGGGAGATCGGCACCGGCTACTTCGGATGCCGGACCGACGAAGGGGGCTTCGACGAGCGGCAGTTCGCCCAGAAGGCTGCGCACGAGCAGGTCAAGTGCGTGTCGTTGAAGGTCAGCCAGGGCGCCAAGCCGGGTATCGGCGGTGTCCTGCCGGGAGCCAAGGTCAACGCTGAAATCGCGAAGGTCCGCGGCGTTCCGCAGGGCAAGACCGTCGTGTCGCCGCCCTTTCACCGCGTCTACGCCACGCCGCGCGAGCTGGTGCGCTTCCTCGCCCGGATGCGCGAACTCAGCGACGGCAAGCCCGTCGGCTTCAAGCTCTGCGTCGGCTCGCGCCGGGAGTTCCTCGCCGTGTGCAAAGCCATGCTGGAGGAGGGCACCACGCCGGACTTCATCATCGTCGACGGCGCGGAGGGTGGAACGGGCGCCGCACCGCTCGAATTCGCCGACCACGTCGGCCTGCCGCTCGGCGAGGGGCTGATGACCGTACACAACGCCCTCGTGGGGGCAGGTCTGCGCGAGCGGATCCGGATCGGGGCCAGCGGCAAGGTCGCCACCGGCAGTGACCTGGTCAAACGCCTCCTCCAGGGAGCCGACTACACCAATGCCGCCCGCGCCATGATGTTCGCGGTCGGCTGCATCCAGGCCCAGCGCTGCCACACGAACACCTGCCCCGTGGGCGTCGCCACCCAGGACGAGCGGCGCGCCCGCGCCCTCGACGTCGGCGACAAGGCGCAACGCGTGCGGCGCTTCCAGGAAGCCACGGTCAAGAGCGCCCTGCAGATCATGGCGGCGATGGGAGTCGACGAGCCGTCCGGGCTGCGCCCGCACCAGCTGGTCCAGCGGGTGGATCCGCATACCGTCCGCTCCTACGCGGAACTACATGAGTGGCTCACACCGGGGCAACTGCTCGCACCGGGGCAACTGCTCGCATCAGCGCCCGAGGGCTGGGCATCCGACTGGCGGGCGGCCGACCCGGACCGCTTCACCCACTGACAAGCCGGCCCTCGCCCCGGGGCCGCACCGGACGGAAGGGCACTCCTGTGGCACGTACCGTCGCCCACGTGATCGTCGACGCACTCGAAGAACTGGGTGTCCGGCACGTCTTCGGCGTCGTCGGGGACGCCTTGAACCCCCTGACCGACGCCATCCGCACCAGCGACGACCTGGACTGGGTCGGCTGCCGCCACGAAGAGGCCGCGGCCTTCGCGGCCTCGGCGCAGTCGCAGCTCTCCGACACCCTCGGGGTGTGCATGGGCACGGTCGGGCCGGGGTCCGTGCACCTCCTCAACGGGCTCTACGACGCGGCCAAGAGCCGCACGCCAATCCTGGCGATCTGCGGACAGGTCCCCCTCGCCGAGGTCGGCAGCGACTACTTCCAGGAAGTCGACAACGACCTGATCTTCCGCGACGTGGCCGTCTACCGCGCCACGGTCACCTCGCCCGACCAGATGCCGCGGATGCTCGAGTCGGCCGTGCGCGCCGCCGTCACCCAGGGCGGCGTGGCCGTCCTGACCGTCCCCGGCGACCTGGGCGACCAGGAGCCGAGCGAGGACCGCCCCACGCGCTTCGCTCTCGCCGCGCCCCGCACGCGCCCCGACGACCCGGCCCTCGCCGAGGCCGCCGAGCTGCTGAACTCCGCCTCCCGCATCACGCTGCTCGTCGGCCGCGGGGCGCGCGAGGCCCGCGCCGAGGTGCTCCGGGCCGCGGAGCTGCTCGCCGCGCCCATGGTGCTCACGCTCAAGGCCAAGGAGGGCTTCGAGGGCGAGAACCCCTTCCAGGTGGGGCAGACCGGCCTGATCGGCAATCCCGCCGCGGCGCACGCGCTCGACAGCGGCGAAGCGCTCCTCATGCTGGGCACCGACTTCCCCTACCTCGACTGGTACCCGACGGGCTGCAAGGTGGTTCAGGTCGACACCCGCGCGGAGCACCTGGGCCGCCGGGTCCCGGTGGACGTGGGTCTTGCGGGCGACGTCGGGGCCACCCTGCGCGCCCTGCTGCCGCTGCTGGAGGAGGCTCCCGACCGTACGCACCTGGACGGCGCCCGGGACCGGTTCGTACGCTGGGAGGAGGGGCAGCAGCGTGTGGCCGACCCGGGCCACGAGCGCCGCTGGACCGGCAAACTGCGGGCCGCCCTGGACAACCGGGACCACGAGATCCGCCCGGAGGCCCTGGCTGCCGCGGTGGACCGGTATGCCGACGAGGACGCCGTGTTCACCTCCGACACCGGCATGGCCACCGTCTGGCTGTCCCGCTTCGTCAGCATGCGCGGAAGCAGGCGGCTGATCGGCTCGTACAACCTCGGCTCGATGGCGAACGCCATGCCGCAGGCCCTCGGGGCCCAGCTCTGGGCGCCCGACCGGCAGATCGTCGCCCTCTGCGGCGACGGCGGGCTGAGCATGCTGCTCGGCGACCTGATGACGATCAAGGCGTACGGGCTCCCGGTGAAGCTAGTCGTCTTCGACAACCGCCGGCTGGGCATGGTCAAACTGGAACAGGAGCAGGCAGGACTGCCCGAGTTCGGTACGCAACTCGACAACCCCGATTTCGCCGCGGTCGCCACGGCCATCGGCCTGACGGGCATCCGGGTCACCGATCCAGCCGAGCTCCACGCCAGTGTGCACCGGGCGTTCGAGACCCCGGGGCCGGTCCTGCTGGACGTACTGACCAACCCCGAGGAAGTGGCCGTGCCGGGCAAGCCGACCGTGGCCCAGGGGTGGGGCTTCGCCATCGCCAAGGTCAAGGAGACCCTGTCGAGCCGCGAGGACTGACGGAGCACCCCGGACCGGCGGTCAGCCTCCCCAGCCCGGCTCGGGGAGCTGACGCCGTCGGCTCCATCGTCTCCCGCCCTCGCCGGTACGTGGTCGCGCCGGGACGCCTTCGTGACCGGTCGGCCCTTTGTGTCCTGGAACCGATCGCCGCTTCGCTCTCAGCGGCCGAGGCCGGCCGTGTCGGCGAACGGGCTGTCGCCGAGGTGGGCGAGGAGATCGGCGGGATGCCGGTACACGGCCCGGGCCCCGGCCTCTTCGAGGTCGCCGCGGGGGATGCCGCCGCACAGGAGTCCCACGCAGGCGACACCGGCGCGACTGCCTGCACGCATGTCCCAGACCGTGTCGCCGACGAAGACGGAGCCGCGCGCGGGTGCGTCCGCGAGGACGGAGCCGCGCGCGGGTGCGTCCGCGAGGACGAGGGCGTGGTGCACCGGGTCGGGTGCGGGCTTGCCTTCCTCCACGTCGTCTGCGCTGGCCGTCGCGGTGATGGCGTCGTCGGCGTCGACGGCACGCCGCAGGGCATCGAGTTCGGCCTGCTGGGCAGAGGTGACGAGCACCACGCGCCAGCCGCGCCGGTCCAGCTCGCGCAACAGGTCGGATGCCGCGTCCAGCGGCGGCAGCCGGTCGAAGTACGTGCCGTAGAGAGTGTCGTGCGCGCTGGTCAGCGTGTCGTCCTGGTCCGTGTCGCGATCCTCACCCAGGAGATGCGCAAGGAGGTCCTCACCGGGCAGACCGATCGCGCGGTGGATGTCGTGCATGGCGACGTCGTGGCCGCCTTGCCGCAGGGCCTCCCACCAGCATGTGACGTGCAGGTGGTTGGTGTCGGCCAGGGTTCCGTCGACGTCGAACAGCGCGGCCCGGTTCATGCGCGCCTCCCGGCGGGTTCAGTGGCCGAGCTTGCGCTTGAGTTCGGCCTTGTTCATGGAGGACCGGCCGTGCAGATCGCGGCGCTGGGCCTCCGTGTAGAGCTGGTCGTAGGTGGGTCCCTCCGAGCCGCTGTGGGAGCGCTGTCCGCCACGCTTGGCCGATGACATCTCCTGGGTCGAGCTCTTGCTCGCCGTCTTGGACTCGCCCGCGCGGGCCCTCTCCTTGTTCACGGTCCGCGCTGCGATCTCCTTCGCCCGCTTCGGGCTCTCGCCGCGCTCCTGCGCACTGTCCTTGATGTGCTCGTACTGCCGCTCACGCTTCGGATTGGATCCTCGGGGCATGACGGACTCCTCTGCGAGATGGGCGGCCGACGCGGTGGAGCCTTCGCGCGGCCGTTTCCGGATCGGGTCGAACGGGATCCGCAGACCCTGCCCTGCTCCGGAACGTCGAGAACGAGCATCGGCGGCCGGCGCCCGCGCCCCGTCGTCCTGCGGGATGCCAGGACTGGATCACGTCGGCCGTCTACCCACTCCTCCCCCTCGCACTCCTCACGCCCCGGTGCCCGGGCTTGCCCCTGGCGGACGCGGGCGCGGACGGATCTCATCCGGGAAAACGCGCGGCGGGTAGAGGCCCGGTTTCTCCTTCGCCGCGCGGCGCGAGTCCATCGGGGCAGCGCCCTGGGACCTCCACTCGCGTCCCTCGCGCTGGAAGTCGCCCAGGACCGCGAGAGCCTGCGCCGCATCATGGCCGACCTCGACATCCCCGTGATGCGAAACCGGATCGCGCTCGGATGGCTCGCCGAAAAGGCCGGCCGACTCAAGCTCAACGGCCGTCTCGTCTCCCGCTCACCGCTCAGCGATGTCCTTGAGCTGGAAGCCATGCGCCTGGGTGTCGAGGGCAAGGCGTGTGCCTGGCGATCGCTCGCGGCCCTGGCCGACACCGACCCACGCATCGACGGCGCACGGGTCCAGGAGCCGCTGCGGCGTGCCGAGCGGCAGATCCGGAGCCTGGAGGCCCTCCGCCTCGAGCAAGCCGCACAGGTGTTCACCGCTGACGGGGTCAGAACCGACGCCGGCCTGCACAACTACCCCTGAGAGATCCGCACCGGGCGCACCCGCACAGGTCAAGCACCCGCACAGGTCAAGGTGGCGCACAGGTCAAGGTGGCGCACAGGTCAAGGTGGCGCCTGCCCTGCCTGCGCAGGAGACGATTTCACAGCTCCCTCAGAGCCGGCAGCAGCTTCCGTTCGGACCAGTCCAGGAAGGGCTCCTGCTGGTCGCCGCCGATCTGGATCAAAGCGACCTCGGTGAATCCTGCGTCGATGTACGGACGCACCGCTTCGACGAAGGCGTCCACGTCGTCGCCGCAGGGGACGGCACCCGCGACGTCCTCGGGCCTGGTGTGCTGCGAAGCCTGGGCGAAGCCCGCGGGGCCGGGGAGTTCCGCGTTGACCTTCCAGCCACCGAGCGCCCAGCGGAACTGGTCGTGCGCCCGGGCCACGGCCGCGTCGCGGTCGGGGTCGTAGGAGACCGGGAGCTGGCCCACGCGCGGTTTGCCGGAGCCTCCGTAGGCGCCGAATGCGGTCAGCAGCTCCTTCTTCGGTTCGGTGGCGATGACCAGGTCGCCGTAGCGGCCCGCGATCTCGCAGGAGCGGTCCCCGGAGGCGGCGATCCCGATCGGGGGCGGATCTTCGGGGAGGTCCCAGAGTCTGGCGTTCTCGACGTCGAAGTGGGCGCCGTGATGGCTGACGTAGCCGCCGGCGAACAGGGAGCGGATGATCCCCACGGCTTCCTCGAGCATCTCCAGGCGGACGTGGGCGGCGGGCCAGCCCCCGCCGACGATGTGCTCGTTGAGGTTCTCGCCCGAGCCCAGGCCCAGCCGGAAGCGCCCCCGGGACAGGAGCTGCATCGTGGCCGCCTTCTGGGCGATCACCGCGGGGTGGTAGCGGAACGTCGGGCACGTCACGTACGTCATGAGCGGGATCCGGGAGGTGGCCTGCGCCGCGGCGCCCAGGACGCTCCACGCGTAGGGCGCGTGTCCCTGGGCCTCCAGCCAGGGGAAGGAGTGGTCGGAGATGACGGAGAAGTCGAACCCCGCCCGCTCCGCGCCCACCACGTGGCCGACCAGCTCCCTGGGCCCGGCCTGCTCGGTCATCATCGTGTACCCGAATCTCGCCATACCGGGCGCCTTACCGCTTCGGAGCCGTTGAAACGCCCCCTCTGCCCGTCAGGCCGAGTGGCCGGGGTCGGTCGCCCGCCTCCCCGCCGAAGCTCCGCGGGCACCCGGTCACAGGTCGAGGCCGAGGCCGAGGAGGGCGTTCTCCACGATCTCGGTGAGTGCGGGATGGATCCGGTACGGAGAGCCGGCGAGGGTGGTGGCATCGATGCCGAGTGTCATCGCCAGGACGAGGGGTTGGATGAGGGTGGGGGCCTGCGCGCCCATCAGGTGGGCGCCGAGGAGGCGTCCGGTGCCGGGTTCGGCGAGCACCTTGCAGAACCCGGTGGTGTCCTCCATCGCCCAGCCGTAGGCGATGTCGCCGTAATCGGCCATGCCCACGCAGTAGTCCAGCCCTTTGCCACGGCAGTCCTGCTCGGTGGCGCGACCGAGGCGATCTGGGGCTGGGTGAAGACCGCCGCCGGCACCAGTTCGTGGTCGCAGGCGATCAGGTCCTCCGGGTGGCGGAGGTTGTGCGCGACGACCTCCGCCTCGCGGTTGGCCACGTGCTGAACGAGTCGTCGACGACGGCGTTGCCGGATCCCGCACCGATGACGACAAGATCGTGGTGGCGCATCCCGCCACCCTACGAGGCCCTGCGCCAGGCCGGCGCGCCGGCGCGCTTGCCCCCGCACACCGGGGCGCCGAGGGTCGTGCGCACCAGGTCGCCGACCACGTCGCTCAGGCGGCCCCGCCGCAGATACGACGCACGCTGGCGTGCGGCCCCGCCGCCACAGCGCCGCACCCGGTCGAACAGTTCCCCGGCGAGATCGGAGTCCCCGAGCGCTGCCAGCCGCCCCGGCCCAGCCCGCGCCAGCAGCAGCTCCACCGACCTGGCGGCCGGTACGCACTCCCCGCTCACGGGATCGAGTCCCTCGCCCTCCAGCCCCTGCCGTCGGCGATCTCGAGCAGCGGGGCGGTGGCCAGCCCCCGTACGAGGGCGGTGAGCAGCACCACCATGTCGAGGTCGGCGTTCACGTCGCAGAGCGGATCTCCAGCGTCGGTACGTGTTCTGTGGGGCGCGCTTACCAATAGATCATCCGGCGGTCCAGCAGGGTGCCGGTACGCAGCAGGTGGTCGGCGGGGCGCTCATAGCCAGCTTCGTCGAGCAGGGGGGCGGGCCCCACGCCGGGCCACTGGGCGTGCTCCACTGACCGCCGGCCGGTCCAGCCGGTGTCGCGACCCAGGGAGAGGGCGAGTTGGCGGCAAGCGCCTGCAGGGTCGGCAGCCAGGGACGCACGTGGTTGGCCAGTGCGAGTGCCTGGCCGCGCCCGGTCACCCCCACGTGGATGTGGCAGCGGCACACCATCCCGTCGTACGAACCCACCAGGGACGGCCGGCGGGCGGCCATCCGCCCGTACCGCTCGCCCGGAGTCACGGTCGGAGGACGCTCCGGCGGGATCACCGGAGTGCCGGTTGCAACCAGCAAGCATCCTTCCCCGGCCGCGGCCTCCGCCATCACCTGCCGCAGCAGCGCCAGCTCCGACCGCAGCTCGGGCAAGGCGGGCCGTGGGGCGGGTGCACACCTCGACCTGCGCACCGAAGAACTCGGGTTGTGCCTGTTTGCCCAGTACCGAACGTACGGCTTCTACGACGCGCGGACCGCGCGCCACGGGCATTCCCGTGCGCCGGTCCACGAGCAGGAACTCCTCTGCCACTCCCACCGTCATCCACCCGGTGCCTCGTGCCAGGCCTACCTGGACGCGATCGACTGCACGAACCGGGGCGATCTCTTCGGGGGACACGGCAAAGCCCTTCGTCGACCGGGCCACGGCAAGCCCGCCAGGCTCACCCGTCACATCGCCGCTGCCCACCATCCGGCACGCCAACCGGAGCGGGAACGCCCCGACGGCTGCGGGCGTGTTCCGCACGCCCTGTCGTGCCGCCCGGGCCGCTCTCCAGTGCCCGACGGGCCGCGGCACGCATTCAGACGGGGTTCACACCAACCTCACGCAGAGTCCGCCTCTCGGGTGTTGTCCGGGTGGATCTGCTCTTCACGGCCGATGCCCGGACGGTGGCGCTTGGCACGGTGCCCCCCGGCATCCGCGTCGTCCTCTGCCCTCCCCCTGACGACGGCATCGTCCGCCTGGCGCCGGGCCTCACGGTCTCCGCTCTCGCCCACGGCTTCGGACGGCGTGGTCCGCGGGTGTCGCCTGGACTTCTCGTGGTCCGCCATCGCGTCCTCCTTCGGTGGTCCCTGTCTCCCGCGACTACCCCACACCGTCGCCCCGAAGCCTGCCGATCCGTGAGTGGCCATAGTCGCCGTGGCGGGCGGCAACCTTCTCGGCACGGTCGTGGTGACCTCTTCCGACGTCGCTGCCAGAGCAAGAGGCCAGGGATCGGCCCGCAGCACCCGCGGCCTTGCCGGGGAGGTCCGGGCAGAGACCCGGAACAGCACTGAGCCCGGAGATGGAGCCTGGTGGGGTCCGTCGAGCATGATCCGTACGGTGTCCATGTGAACGGCGTACACCCGGGCGGAGCTGCGCCCGACTCTCAGGCTGGCCAGGTACCGGACAACCGCCGGACGGCCACGGCCCCCGACCTCTCCACGGCCGCTTTGACCAGGGCGAAAATCGCCCCCTGGATGGCGGCCGCGATCAGTATCTCGCGCCAGTTCCGCTCTTCGTCCGTGGCGTTCGGCGCATCGTCTTCGTGGCCTGCGAGTTTCCACACCTGCTTGAAGAGCGCCCCGGCCACAAGGCCGGCCCCGGCCCCGAGCGCCAGCCCGACCGGCTTGTAGGTGACTTTCGATGCCTTCATCGCAGACCTCCACGGCGACGGACCCCCACGGCCACCCCTATCAGCAGGGCCGCCCCGGCCAGGAGCAGAAGCTCCAGGTCCCGGGCGACGGCATCGGCGCGTCCGGCCCTCGCCCTGACCATCGCGGGGACCGCGTCCTGTACGAGGCGTCCCACATCGGCGGTCGTCCGGCGCATCCGGGTGGCGGTAGCGCTCGCTTTGGCGCCGACCCGTTCGGTGGCCACGACCGCCCGATGTCCGGCCGTTGCACGCGGGTACACGCGTGCGGCGTCGTCTTTCATGCGTGTGACCTCTCTTCATCCCGGCGGGGGCTCGTGCGGGTCGGGGTTCTCATGCCGGCGGCCCGGCAGGGTCACCGGGTGCCCTCATTGCGCGTCTGCCCGTCCGCCGCCCATGCACACCGCGAATCACTCAGGACGGAAAGTCCATTGCGATCCGTCCCACCCGGGTCTGCGCGCCGCGAACGGGATCGTGGTCCCGGCCATTGCCTGCACCAGGGCGGCGGCACCCGAACGCGGTGCGGCTCCTCGTCGCCAGCGCTTCGAGGAGCCTCACCGGCCGAACCTCGGGGGCTCTGCCACGGCCTGGTGGGCCTGCCGCCGGGTTCAATCCCCGGACCGGTCCCGCTTGCCCGCCCGGCGCTGGGCCCCGGTGCTCGGCGTGAGCGCGTCACCGGCCTCCCGGTCCTGAGCTGCTCGGGTGGAACTGGCTTCCACCGGTCTTGCCACGGCTCTCGCGAAACCGGGACGCGGGCGGCAGGAGCCACTCGTGACACCCCGCCTGCCCCTCCCGCCCGGTCTCACAACCCGATCGAATGAGGGCGCAGGGGCACCGGGTACCGACGGTCTGGGTGCGCGTCCCTATCCAGGGTCGCCGTGGAGCCCCGGCAGCAGGTAGCGGAATTCCACATCCCGCTCGGCCAGCAGCGCATCGAGCTGCTAACGAGACCCTCGCTAGCCACGGGTCTGCCCGCTGCGCGACCGGGGGCTGGCCGACCGGGGGCGCCACGACGCCCCACAGGCACGGCGCCGACTGGCGCAATCCGGTGTCGGGATCGACCTGGCCCTGTGTTCACCGGCGCTGCGTAGCCGTCAGACGTGGCAGCTTATGCTGCCGGAGCTGTCGGCGCCCCCGACGACCGTCTACGAGGACAGGCTCTACCGCGCCGATGCCGAAGGCCTGCTCCCCGTCGTGACGGGGACCACGTCCGGGCTGACCGGACTCGTCATGGTGGGACACAACCCGGGTGACCACGAGCTGGTGTCGCGTCTGTGCGGCGACGGGCCGAAGCAGCTTGTGCCGCGGGTGCACTCGGGTTTCCCCAAGTCGGCCTGACCGTGGTTGGCGACTGGGAGGAGGCGGACTGGGGCGCTGCGCACCGGGAAGCATTCTGGGCACCGGCGACGACTGAGTGTCCGGTCGACGACAGAGTGTCCGGTTGCGGCGTGGGACCGTGCGATCGCCGGCGGCCGGCCCAGCCGGCCTAGAACGCGCCGCGAGGGAGGGACTGGCCAACGGACGGGCTGGCAGCCTGGGTGCGGGCGGTGCTGCCCGGGGCGAAGACCCGGAGGGCACACATCGTGCGCAACCTTTCGAGCGTCTCGGCTTGTTCTTCCGCCCGGTCCAGGAGCCACGCGAGCTGTGCCTTGTCGAGGCGGTCATCACCGTCTGCGAGGCTGCGCAGGCTGCGCCAGCAGGACCGCTTTCCTTCCACGCCCAGCCGCATCGCTTCGAGTTCGATGACGTCGCTGAGCGGCGAACGCAAGAAGAGGCGTCGGTTCAGCTTCAGGCGCCCCGCCTTCTCCCCCAGCCAGCCCAGGGCCGCTCGGGAACGTCGTACGGGTACCTCCAGGCTCCCCATGATCTCCTTAAGGGATTCCCGGTCCTGCTCGACTTCCCGAGCCAGACGTTCCAGCTGCGGGCCGAGGGGCCTGCCGTCATGGGCCTTCGCTGCCCGGTTCAGCAGCTCAAGTCCTGCGCTGGATCCCGCGAGGTGATCGTTGAGGTAGAGACCGAGCAGATGGGAGGAGTCCTGTGCCGATGGCGTGTGCATGATCGCACCTCCAGTGGATCGGTGCCGGGGGACGACGCCCCGAGTTGCGGCTACCCCCTGCCGGCCGTCCCACGCACGCGCGCTTCGAGGCCGGTGGCGTTGATCAGCGCGCATCGGCGGGAGCGCGCGCCGGAAGTCCCCGGTCTGCGCAAGCTGGTCGTGGGAGGCCTCGGCGACGTGAATCTGCTGCCGCACGCCCCTGCCGCACGAGCGGCAGCGACTGAAGGACAAGGCCGTGCGCATCCGGGAGAAGAGCGAGCAGGAAGACGGCAGGGGCAGCGGGACCGTGCCCGCCGCGTCAGCCGGCGGCTGTGGTGCGGGCCAGATCGCTCACCACATCACCCAGGCGTCCCCGCCGCAGATACGCGGCACGCTGACGGGCGGCCCCGCCCCCGGAGCCCCGCACCCGGTGGAACAGCTCCTCCGTGAGCTCGAGGTCTCCCGCTGCCGCCAGCCCGGGCGCGGCTCGGGCCAGGAGCCGCTGCACCAGGGTCGAGGCCGATCTGCCCGCCGCCCAGGGGATCGAGGCCTTCGCCTCCCAGCCCGTACCGGGCGGCGAGCCGATGGGCAGCGTACAGGCGCCCGGCGGGCGGGTCGGGCGGCGGCCGCCCGTCCCCGATCTCGAGCAGCAGCGCGGTGGCCAGACCCCGCACCAGGGCGGTGAGCAGCAGCACCACGTCAAGGTCGGCGTTCACGTCGCAGAGCCGGATCTCCAGCGTCGGTACGTGCTCGAAGGGGCGCGCATACCAGTAGATCATCCGGCGGTCCAGCAGGGTTCCCGTCTTCACCAGGTGGTCTGCGAGGCGCTCGTAGCCGACTTCGTCCAGGAGGGGCGCGGGCCCCATGCCGGGCCAGCGCGCGTGCTCCACGTACCTCCGACTCGCCCACGCGCTGTCCCACCCGAGGGAGAAGGGCGAATTGGCGGCGAGGGCCTGAAGTGTCGGGAGCCAGGGACGCATGTGGTTGGCCGGCGCGAGGGCTTGACCGCGCCCGGTCACCCCGACGTGGATGTGGCAGCCGCACACCATCCCGTCGTACGAACCGACCAAGGAAGGCCACCGGGCGGCCATCCGCCCGAAGCGCTCACTCGGGGTCACGGTCGGAGGACGCCCCCGGTGGGATCACGGGAGTACCGCTGGCCATCAGGAGGCATCCCTCGTCGGCTGCCACCTCTCCCATCACCTTGCGCAGCAGGGCCAGTTCGGACCTCAGTGCCCCCAGATCCACCGTGGGGCGGGTGCACACCTCGACCTGCGCACCGAGGAACTCCTCCTGGATCTGCATACCCAGCACCTCGGTCGCGGCTTTCACCACGCGCGGACCACGGGCCACGGGCGCTCCCGTACGCCGGTCCACGACGACGAACTCCTCCTCCACCCCCACCGTCAGCCTGCAACCGTCCCGTGGGAGGGCTGCCGGCGCGGGGTCGATGCCACAGAACGGGCCGATCATCATGGGAGACATAGGACTGCCCTTCATCGGACGGTCCGGGGGTCCGAAGCCGGCTCCCCGGCACCTCGCTCCCCCCCCTGGTCGTCCGCCAGTCGCTACGGAGCGCCTCCACGCCAGTCCCCCCGTTCGCGTATGACCGGCGGTAGGACCCCGTGCCGGTCGCCTTCGTTTCGTCGGCCGAGGACGACCGGCAGATCCTGCCCGGTCTGTTCGGACTGCCGGAGCCCTGGGCGTCGAGCCGGGTACTGCCGCTGCGGACCTTCGCCACCGCCCGCTCGGTCGAATTCGACGCCCTCTTCCTGGCAGGGGTGCCCCACCCCGGCACAGACGCCCACGGCGTCGGCGACGCCACGACAGGAGCGCCCGTATTGGAAGGACCCGACCCGCGGATCCTGCTCATGGTCACCGAGGCCTATCGCCACGCGAAGGCCGTCGGTGGCTGGACGGCGCAGCGCAGCTTCTCCAAGCCGCCGGTATCGGGCTCGACGAGCCGCGCGTCGTCGCGGACGAGAGCAGTGCAGCAGTCGTGGAAGCGCTGACGCGCGCCCTGGGAGAGCACCGGGCCTGGGAAGGTTCCCCGCAGCCGTCTGAACTGCGAGCCCGGCCCGGCGCCAGGTCGCGGTCACACCCGCAAGACGTCTGCGGGCGAAACCCGTGAACGCGTCCGGCCACGACTCCCCCGTCGGCGGGCAGGCCGTTCGGGTGTAGTCGGCGCCATCGCGGGATGGCAGCCGGATGCCGGGTAGGCGTCGTACATGAACGCACACACCCTCGACACCTCGACGACGGCCGGGCACACCGCGGCACTCGACACTGCATCCGCATGGTGGCTGACGGCCCTGGACCGGCTCGAACGAACGACGGTGGCCGATCCGGCGATCAGGGTTCTCCAGCGCGGGATCCGTTCGCTCCCCCTGGGCGGGATGCGTGATCTGTTGCGCGGCAGGCCGCTGGGCCACCCGGTGCATCCCGTGCTGGTTCAGCTACCGATCGGCTGCTGGCTGTCGGCCGCCGTACTGGACGCCGTACCGGGGGCACAGCGCGCGGCAACGACCCTCACCGCCGTCGGGCTGGCCGGGGTCGCCCCGGCAGCGGTCGCCGGCTGGGTGGACTGGGCCGACCTCCCGCCCGAGCAGGCCCGGGTCGGGCTGGCCCACGCGGTCTCCAACGTGGCTGCGGTGGCCTGCTACACCGCCTCCCTGACGGCTCGGCTCCGCGGCCGCTCGGCGAAGGGCGCGCTGTGGTCATGGGGCGGGCTGACGGCGGTCGCCGTCAGCGGTGCGCTGGGCGGCCACGTGGCCTATCGGCAGGCCGTCGGACCCCATCCCGCAACCTAGGCTCGATGCGCGCAGCGTGCCCCTCCTGGCCCGCCCGTCACGGCTCCGGCAGGGCCGTGCGCAACGCGCTGCGCCCCTGGTCCCAGGCCCGGTGAAGGTGCGCCTCGAGGCGGTCCTCCAGCAGATCGGTCGCCGCACACCCGAGGGCGACGCCCGCCTCCCGGGCGGGTTCGTCGGCGAGGAGGCCGCCGATCACCTCGTGGCGTACGACCTGCTCGTGCACCGCGTCGGCCTCCACGTGCTCGGCGTGGAAATGCTCGGCGGCAGGACCGGCAGCGCAGCGCCGCATGGCCCTGGCCATGCGGCGGGAGCCGGGACGAGGTGACCTCGACGCACGCAAAGTGCCCGTCCACGGGCTCGACGAGGAGCGGGGCGAGGGCGTCCTCGACCGATCGGGGTTCGTCGGACAGCTCGATACGCACAGCTCGATACGCAGGGAGTGCAGGAAGCGGACTTCCATGTCCCAGCGCATCCGCAGCAGGTCCGGGTCCCGTTCCCGTGTGTCGTCCACACCGTCGAACCCACCGTGGTGCAGCTCGTACAACAGGTAGAGGGCGAACTGGACGTCCTCGCCTCACGGGTCGCACTTCAGCACGGATCCTGGGCGTACACCGGCGAGCCGCCCGATCGCAGGGCCTGCGTCACGGCCCCGGACAAGCGCCCCCGTCCTTCGACCAGGCGGGGACCGGCGGCCGTCACCGTCGTACTCGGGCCGGGAGGGGTCATCACGGGTTCCCTTCCTCGGGCGGCGAGGCGGCTCGGTCGCGGGGGCGGTGGCTGGTGTCGCACCAGGGGTACGTGCGGCCGCGGCGGCAGGTGCACACCGCGACCATGAACCGGTCCGACCGGGCGACCGTCCCGTCGCCGAGGACGATCTCGACCGGCCCCTCGACGAGGACCGGGCCCTGCGGGTCCACGGACACCCGGCGCGCGGGCGACGCGGCCAGGACCTGGCACGGGGCGCTGTCGGAGGTACTCGGCACGGATGATCACCAGCTCTTCCCTCTCCTCGGCCTTGGTCGCCAGGCCCTGGTGCTCCGGCCAGGCCCGCCGCGAACGCAGGACCGGGCCCCACACCACTCAGGCTCTCGCCGTCACCCGGGCCGCCAGCCCGAGCCGTGCCAGCCGCTGCACGGTGGCGTCGGCCCCGCACATATGCGAATGCACCATCAGCGGGACGCCCCCGGGCCTCAGCAGAACCGGGGTTGCCGAGCAGATCCTGTCGATGACCGTGCGCCCGTCGTGGCCCGCGTCCCAGGCGCGCTCCGGCCCACGCGACGGCAACCGGGCCCGCGGGGACGGCACGTACGGAGGGTTGGCGAGGATCAGGTCGAGGCGGCGGCCGACGGTGCGCACCGCGAAGTCGCCGTGCAGGACCCGCAGGGGCGGCCGCCGCCGCAGGGCGTTCAAGCGTGCCGTGAGCTCGGCGGGCCAGGAGACGTCGACCGCGGTGGCCCGGGCGCCCGGGCTCGCAGCGTGCAGGGCCAGGGCGCCCGTGCCGGTCCCGATCTCCAGGGCGTCCGTACCGGGCCCGAGGTCTTCGTACGAAAGGGCTTCGGCAAGGAATCGGGTGTCCGCCTGCGGGCGGTATACGCCCGGAAGGGCCAACAGCCCGCCGGAATTCTTCCCGAGGCAATAGCCGTTCCGGTCATTGCAGGCCTCCGAAATCTCGTGCAGCCCGAACAGGGGGCCGCGGTAATGTGCGACACACAGCCCCTGCCCCGCAATCTCCCTTCCATCCGGTATGACGTCTCCATTCGGAGGAGCAGATGGAAATCAATTCTCGGTCCCGGGAAGGAATTTCGGCCTCCTGAAGCGATGGGCACCGCTCGTATCGGTCCTCAAGGGCCGGGGCGGGGCCACACCCCGTTCCGCGGTGGGACTCACCGACGCGGCGCCCCCTGCCCGCCCGCGTCATCGTCCGGCGTCTGCCAGGAGTCCTGGCGCCGCTGCGCCACGGGGTTCTGCTCTGCCGGGCGGGCCGGGGGCCTGCGCCGCGCACTACACCGGCTGTCGTACCAGAAGGCGCCGATCAGGAGGACGACCACGCCGACTCCGGCGAGGATGAGAAGGAGCGGGCCCCGACCTTCGGCCGCGAGGATCTCGGTAGCAATCATGACGGGCGTCTACCCGTGATCGGCAGGCTTACGGGGTAGCTTGGTCCGGCTACCGCCGTATGCACCCGACCTCAACCCCGTCGAGGCCGTCTGGTCACTCGTCCGCGGAGCGATGGCCAACACCGCCTTCGATACACCCGACGACCTCGACCGCATACTTCGCCGCGAATTACGCAGAATCCAGCTCCGGCCCCACCTGATCGACGGCTGCCTCACCGCCACCGGCTTGACCCTCACACCACCGACCCACCCTGAAATCCTCAGTAGGCTGACGACCGGGCTATTCGAATGGGGGCGTCGTAGATGGTAGTTGCTCAGCCGTTGCCGGTTCAGGGGATACACACGGGCCCCTTCCCGATCGGGGCTGCGGTAGTCATGCTCGTGGTCGGTGGGGCAGTCGCCGCCTCTGCCGCGCTCTCGGCCAGGGGATCCGAGCCGAAGGGCGATGGCAAGTCCCTGAGGAACTGGCTGCTCGGACTCGGCACGGCGTTGTGCGTGCTGGGCGGAGCCGGTTTGTTTGACCACTACTTCGTGACCCAGCGGACGAGCGACGGACTGCACGCCGCCGGTCGCCAGATCATCGACGACGCGGTGGAGGAGGCCCGGGACTGCGACCCCTCGTCCCCTGAACCCACCTTCGTCTATCCGAGCGGATCGGTGCCCGGCGGGGCTGCCACGTACGTCCCGTCGCCGTGCAGCACCTCCCCGCGTGACGTACTGCTGTCGAACTCGACGACATTGACCGCCCTGATCGGGTACAAGGCGGAGGAGGGAGATTTCTTCTCCACGAACGGGCACGTGACGGTGACTGACGAGGACAACGGCAAGCAAGTCTGCGCCACCGTTCCGGACATGACGAACGGCAGCGGCTCTGTTACCGACGGCGCATGCCGGGATTACTGAGGATTTCAGGGTGGGGTCGGTGGTGTGAGGGTCAAGCCGGTGGCGGTGAGGCAGCCGTCGATCAGGTGGGGCCGGAGCTGGATTCTGCGTAATTTTGGGCGAACCCACGACGCCGGGGCGCGCGCGGCATGCGGTCCCGACCCCGGCAGGCTCCCTCCAGGCCGTCCCTGAAGGCGCGGACGCCGCCCGAGACCGTGGACGAGGAGCTGTGAGGCCTGGGCGGGGCCAGGCCTCACAGCCGCGGCGGGCACCGCTGCCACCCCAGGCGCGGGCTTGCCCCGGGGTGGCAGCAAGGCCGGTCAGTGTTCGGCGCGCAGGACTCCGAGCAGACCGTCGGCCTCGTCGTTGATTCCCGCAGCGAACCAGATGGCTTCCCTGCCGCCGGCCTCATCGGTGCCGCGCTGCAGCCCCCACAGCCCGGGGATCGTGATCTGGTTGCCGTCGGGGTCCTCCAGGGTCCCCTTGAAGGCGCCTGTGTGCAGGTCGAATGCGTTGATGCGGCCGTCTCCGAAGTTGCCGACGAGCAGGTCACCGGAGAACTTCCCGAAGCCCTTGGGCGCCACTTCGAGGCCCCACGGCGAGTTGAGCGCACCCCGGCTCGCGAAGCGCTTCAGCAGCTTCCCCTCCGTGCTGAACACGTCGATGAAGCCGTTGCCCGGACCGGGGACGTCGTCCTCCTTGTCCGCGTTCTGCAAGGCGTAGGTGACGAAGACCTTCGAGTCGATCTCCTTGACGTCGAACGGCGCGAAGCCTGCGGGGAGGTGGGGGTCCTGGAACGCGCCATTGGGCGGGAACAGGTCGAAGTCCTCGTCGAAGATGTCGATGCGCGCGTCACGGAAGTTCGCGACGAGCAACCTCGGCTCTTCGCGCTTGTGGCCCGTCCCCTTCTTCTCGTCCTTGCGGTTGTCCGCGTCCTTGCCGCGGACCAGCGCCAGCCCCTTGAAGATGGCGGTCTCGCCGTCACTGTCTTCATGGGCAACCCGTACCGCGTCCGTCCGGGACACGTCCGGGTTGTAGGCGAACAGGTCACCGTGCTCCCCCGCGAAGAGGAAGCGGGCGGGACCGGTCTCTCCGAAGCCGCTGAACTCGAAGTCGTCGCTGTCATTGCGCACGACCCCGGTCGGGGCGCCCTCCGTCGGGAACGACACGACCCGGGGAAGGATCCGGACAGGCTTCCCCTTCTGGCCGCCCGAGTACGTCGTGGCCTTGTCGGCGCCGGCGTCCGAGACCAACAGCTCACCCGTGCGTGCGGTCGTCAGGCCCCAGGGGTTGACCAGGTTCGGATCGGTCACCTGCGCCCTGCCGGGGATGTTGGATACGAGGTCGGTTTCCCGGAAGCCATCATGTTGCTGCTGTGGATCCCCCGGATGGGGCGGCGCCGCAGCCACGAGCGCACCGACAGCGCCCAGGGTCAACGCGGCTGCCATCAGTCGCATCTTGAGTGGACGGTGTCGGTGGGCCGATGCCTGACGTGTCATGGAGATGCTCCTCTTCCAGTGCGGACGAACTGGTAGAAATCATCACAGGGGAGCCCGCGTGGACACGCCACCCGACACGCCTCCCTGTCGTGCTGTCCTCAGCCGAACGGACCGCGCGCCCCACCACGCGGGTCCTGGACCTGGACCTGCGCGCCACGTTCCAGCAGGCCCGGGATCTCGCTGTCAGCGGTCTCCGGATGCAGGCAGAACTGGTCAAGAGCAGGGGTGATCAGGGACGATACGCCACCTTGTCCCGGACGATGTCCTCGCACAGCTCCAGCACCAAGCGGTACTCGTCCTCCAGCAGCGCCCAACCACGTCCCCGGCGACCAGGCCGACCGCGGCCAGGCCCTGGCCCGTCCAGAACCCGGCCGGGACTGCGGCTCGCGGCGAAGACCGAGGGCTTGGCCGCAACGGACGCCGGGCCCGAGGTCGAGCGTTCGAACTTCCGCCGGACCAGAGGCCAGAGCAGCCGCAGTCCCGGCGAGACGATCTCCGGATCGTTCCCTTCTACGGCATGGGCGCCAACCTCGCCATGCTCGACGGCACCGACCTCGCCCGAGCCATCATCAAAACGCCTACCATCGACGACGGCCTGCGCACCTACGAAGCCACCCCGCTACCCCGCTCCGTCCAGGCCGCCGAAGGCGCCGCGGAAGGAATCGGCAGCACCGTCGCCCCCGACAGCGCCACCACGACCCTCGGCCACATGACCCAACACCACTGACGTCGCCTTCTACGGCACCGCACCGGACACTGTCGCCTTCCCCGACGAGCGCGGGGCACACCCCTTCGTGCTCCGGCACGCCGCATCCCCACGCAGCGCCCTACGCCTTCGACCATCAGGCCGGACCCAGCGTGTGCACGTCCTGGACGCCGCCCGCCTGTTCCGCCCGGCACTGTAGAAGGCGCCCGCGGGATCGGTTCTGCACTCGGCCGCCGACGGGGGTGTGCCGGTCCGCAACATCGCCGAGGTGATCGGCGGCCGCCTGAACCTGCCGACGGCTACCGTCCCGGCAGGGGACTTCGGATTCCTGGGCGGGGTCCTCGCCGTCGACCAGCCGGCGTCCAGCGCGCCGACCCGCGAACTACTCGGGTGGCAGCCGGTCCGGCCAAGGCTCGTCAAGGACCCGGGCAAGGGCCACTACTTCGCCTGAATACGGAGCACCCCGCCCGAGGGCAGCGCAGCTGGCGCGACGCGCCAACCGAGTCGCCCCCGTCGGCGTGCTCGACGACCAACCTCGTCACGGACTTTCCGACGGCGGCCTTGCCGCCGGATTCCTCCCACGCCTTGCGGTCGTTACGGTTTCCGGCGAGGGGCCAGCCGACCACGACGACGAGCCGGGTGTCGGCGTCGATGACGACCTGATGGTTGGTGGAGTACCGGTAGTTCTTCGACTGCGCGGCGAGCGTGTGGTCGCTGGTGGGCACCAGGGTGCCGTCCACATGAGCACGGTGTCCGCGGTGAACCGCTTGCGGGGCTGGAGCGCGAGCATCAGCCCGAGGTAGTCGATGATGCGGTCCTCTGCCGACTTGGACACTCCGAACAGCGGAGCCAGCTGGCGCATCGTCAAGTTCGTGCGCCAGAACGCCGTAACCAGCAGTGCCCGGTCCTTCAGCGGAAGGCTCCACAGCCGGCCCTTGCGGACCGCATCAGCGCCCTTCCGCCGCAGCGCAGTCACCAGCCTGCCGGACAGGCGCGGGCTCAACCCGGTGTACGGGGCTACCCAAGGTGACTGGGAGTCGCGGCTCCAGGCCCAGTAGGGCACCATCACCGTCGGATCGACGCTCTGCAGTGCCAGCTCGAAGCGCTTCAGGAACTCCCGACGCCAAGGGGAGAATGCCGGTACCCCATGACCGGCGGGGGCATTGTTGTACTGCGTGGCCACCAGCTGGCCGCATAAGTCGACACCCTTGGGGTTCCGCAGGGCCTTCACCGCGGTGACGTACTCCGTCCACTCGGCAGCGGACAGCGCACGCACCGCTCGGCGCATGTGCACCGCGGACTCATTCGCGCCCGCCGTTGGCGAAGCGGACCGCCGAGGCCATCGCCCCCACCCCTGCCCACGCCAACACCCGTCGGCGACTGACTCCTGCCACCATGCCCCGCGCCTTCTCCTCGACTGCCCACACAACCCGGCTCTCGCGGCACAACGATGATCAGTCGCTCCGGGCAACGATGGAGGTCCCCGCACATCCGGTCCGAGGACTCAGAGGGCCGGTGTCCGGTGAGGGTCGTCGATCAGTGCATTCTCGTCCGTTGCCTGGCAGGGGCCTGGGCAAGAACCGCTGGGTCGTGGAAGCATCCTTCGCCCCCTGCACCTCTTCTGCCGGCCATACATCCGGTGGGAGATACGCGCCGACGGCCGCCATGCATTCCTCGTCCTCGGCTGCGCGATCAGCTGCTGGCGACGCCTCACGTCATGCAGAAGCTGAAGCAAAATAGGTGCAACCTTGCATGCTCTATCGCAATTCATCACATACAGTGACAGGCGGCCATGCGTGGCCGGGTAATCCACGAGCGTCTCCGCCGTCACCGGATGGAGAGCCGCCAGAGCGTCATCGCCAGTCGTAACAGCTGTGGAAGGAACAACACCATGACGGCGCCCTCATCTTCGCTGCGGTACGACACGTTGTGCGCCCGGCGGGCGGGCCTTACCCGCGACTTGCCGCCCGGCAAGGAAGATCTCCAGTGGGTCGTCAACACCGCCACGCTGATCTACGGTGAGCGCGACGCCGTACTGGTCGACACGTTTCTCACCATCGAACAAAACCAGGAACTCGTCGACTGGGTGGCATCCCACGACCGCAACCTGGCCTACATCTACATCACCCACGGCCACGGCGACCACGCCTTCGGCGTCAAGCAGCTCATTGAGGCTTTCCCCGAGGCCAAAGCGGTCTCCACCGCCCCGGTCGTGGCCAAGGCGACCTTCGAAGGCACCCCGCCGTTCATCGACACTTTCTGGGCCGCGCGCTTTCCCGGCCAGGTGCCCCAGCCGCAGGTCTTCCCCGAAGCCCTCGACGGCGACACCTTCACCCTCGAAGGCCATCCTCTCCAGGTAATCGAAACAGGATTCACCGACACCGAGGGCAGCACCGCCCTCTGGGTGCCGGATCTGCGCCTCGTCGTAGCCGGGGACGTCGCCTACAACGGCATCCACCAGTACATGGGCGAAACCACCACGACCTCGCGCCAAGAGTGGATGCGGGCCACCGACACGCTCGCCGAACTCAACCCGGCCTTCGTCGTCGCCGGCCACAAGAACCCCGCCCTGCCCGACGACCCGAAGATCCTCGCCGAGACGAAGCAATACCTCACCGACTTCAACCGGCTCGACACCGAGACCCAGACACACACAGACCTGTACGAGGCAATGCTCGCCCTGCACCCGAACCGGGCAAACCCCGGGTCACTGTGGGGCGGAGCGAAGAAGGCCAAGGGCCTCTAACAAAACCCGGCGGCCTTACACGACCCGAAGCCAATGAACCCTTGCAGTACTAAGAGGGCGGATGGCCATGGCCCGGCGGCAGGTACTCCCGGCTCAGCAGCCCGGCCACCCCGTACACCAGGACGAACGTCACTTCGGTGCGGTCGTTACGCAGCTTGCGCTTGAGCACGGGCTGATCTCCCTTGGGCAGTGCCGGCGAGCGGGGTCGCGCACATCTTCAGGTCACCCGGCGGCGGATGGCATTTCGGCGCGGCGCCGCGACGGCACCGTCACCCGCACGCCACTCAGACCCTCGCGCAGTACACCGGGGGGGAAGGACCATCAGGTGAACCGCGGCTGCTCACCGGGGACCGGTGGACGGTCAACACCGTGCTCGCCGCGACGTCGCCGGTATCGACCATCACCGGAGCCCTGGACATGGACCATGCCTGGTGAGGAGTGGTCCGGCCGTGCCGTAGGGCGGGCTTCACCAACGCGGGGTGGAGCAGCTCGGTAGCTCGCTGGGCTCACAACCCAGAGGTCGCAGGTTCAAATCCTGTCCCCGCTACTGAACGTCGAAGGGCCCGGCTCCTCAAAGATCCGAGCCCTTGCGCCATACCCCAGCACTTCGGGCCGCGCGGCGAACCCAGCCACCCGGGCCTTCCACGAGGACATTCCAGGGCGCGGCGCGGGCTTGTGACTCGCCCCGTCAGAGTGGGCAAAGTGTTCTTCGGCTGCGCGGATGGCCTCATCCGCCTCGACGGGGCGAAGCCCTGGACATCGAGCGCCCCCGTGTCCGGACCGATCTGTGGCCGGGCTGGGCGGGGGCGAGCCGAAGTCATGGACTGGATTTTCTCTTCGAGCATTGGGGAAACCCGCCCAGCGTGCTCATCAAGTGTGCAGCGGCCTGCGGCCCCGAGAGACCCAGTACCAGCCGCTTGAGCGAGTCACTGATCGCATACGGGAGAGAGGCGATCAGAGGCGCGGCCACGCGGGCGTCCATCCCCACGGTGTAGCGGGCTCTGGGCCGACGGGCAGCCAGAGCCCGGTGCACGATGGCGGCGGCCCGTTCCGGGCCACCGAACCGCGTCGGATCGCTCAGCGCCGCTGCGGCGCTTCGGTAGCAGTCGGTGAAGCGCGTTGAGATGTCGCTCGGTGGTGTGAGTGAACGGATCGCGTCTTCCAACAGACCCGTGGCATGGAAGCCGTGCTCGATCAGCACGACCTGGACCCCGGAGTCGGCCAGTTCCATCCGCAGTGCGTGTGTCAGCGCGGCGGACGCCGCCCTGCTGGCGCCGTACCATCCGCCCAGCGGCAGCACTGAGCGCCCGGCAGCCGAGGAGAGGTTGACGATCCGGCCCCGTCCGCGGCGGCGCATCGCGGGCAGCGCCAACCGCGCGATGCGTACTGCGGCGAAGGTGTTGATCTCCATGCAGTGGTGCGCCGTTTCCTCGGTTACGTCCTCCACGGCCCGAGCCACCGCGAATGCTTCCGCGTTGACCACTGCGTCGGGGCCACCTGCTGTGAGGCCAGCGATGTCCTCGAATGCCGCCTTGCAGGCGCGCGGGTCGGATACGTCCAGCGCCGTCGCTCGCAGATTGAGGTCTTCCGCCCTGGCCCGCATCGAGAGCCCGTCGGCTTCGTCCCGCGTGCGGGCAGTGGCGAACACCTCGTATCCGGCCTGGGCCAGCCGAAGAGCAGTGGCCTCGCCGATGCCGTTTCCGGCACCGGTCACGAGCACGCTGGTGGTCATCGGCGCCTCCTCATATCCGTCGGGATCTGCCATCTCAACCTGGTCTGTCCTGGGGTCAAAGGCGGATGACCGTGAGGCCGGCGCTGAAGCCGCTGGCGAAGCCGATCAGGGAGACCAAGTCCCCCGGTCCCACGCGGCCGGTCTCCTGCGCCAGGGCCAGTTGGAGGGGGAGGGAGGCCGAGGCGGCGTTGCCGTGGTCGGCGACCGTGAGCATGCACCGCTCCGCCGGCAGGTCGAAGGCGGTGACGGTCTCGTGGAATTGGCTTACTGAGATCTGGTGGACGGCGATGAACGCGCTGGACCTGACCAGGTCGAACTCGGGCTCGTATGCGGTCAGAGCGCGTGTGGCGTGCTGTCGGCCGGCCGCCGCCATGTCGCCCTGCATCTGCACGTAGGTGGGCTCGTCGTCGTCGGGTCGCCAGTTCATCGAGCCGCCGGCTCGGACAGTGCAGACCTGCCAGGAGGCGGATTCGGCGCTGAAACGGGTGGTGAGGATGCCTGGGTCTTGTTCACCGGCGGGTCCGGCGGTGAGGAGCATCGCGGCGCCGGCGTCGCTGACGGTGTAGCCGACGGCGGCGCTGTGCAGTGTGCGTACGTCGGGCAGGCGCCAGCGGGTGCCCAGGGTGGGGGTTTCGCCGCAGGTGATGAGGATCGTGCGGTGCTGGCCCGTTTCGATGAGGGCGCGGGCGACCTGGAGTGCGTTGAGGACGCTGTTGCAGGCGTTCTTCACGTCGAAGACGGGGCAGGAGGCGCCGAGTTTGGCTGCGACGATGTGCGCGGTGGCGGGTTCGAGGAGGTCCTGGCACGAGGAGGCGAACAGCAGCAGGTCTACATCGCTGATGTCCGTCCCGGCGGTGGCGAGGGCTTTGGCCGCGGCTTCGGCTGCGAGGTCGGACGCCTGCTGGCCCTCGTCTCTGACGTGGACCCCCCGTACGCCGGTGAATCGCTCCAGGAGCCCGCGTGGGGGGACCACGGGGCTGCCGGCAGCGGCGATCTGTGCGCGGGTCTCGTCCATGGTGCGGTACTGGGAGGGCAGGTGTACTGCCGTCGCCATCAGGCGTGCGCGGTGAGGGAGGGCCACCTGGCCACCGTAGCGAAGGCGCAGCAGGTGGTGATCGCTTAGTAACTCTGAAGGGTTGACTCGAACGGTTGAGCTGCGGTCTGCGCGGCAGGGGCGCGGGACAGCGTTCGGCGGGGCAGTCTGCGAGACGCGACCGGTCTGGTGCCCGCGCATGCGGCGGTCTCGTGTGCTGGGCCGGGGCTTCGGTCCGGCCTTCGCCGGCGGCCGTGTCTGCCCCTGCGCGCGATTCGTTGGCCGGGCATGAATACGAAGGCAGATGTGATGGCGGTCGTGCCTGGGGCCAAGGCGTTGAGGTCCGTGCTGTTCGGGCCGGAAGAAGGAGAGCTGCACGCGCCCTGGCGCACGCTGTTGTCCGCTCCCGCATTCCGCCGCTGTCCCGGCATGTCCGATGAGGAGCACCTGGAGTGGGTGTATGAGCGAGTTCGGCTTCTCAATGCGGCGATCGAGGACCCGCTGGCGCTGGTGAAGGATCCGGTCCGGCTGGCGTGCCTGCACGAGTGGCTGGCGTTCGTCGACCCCACGCTGTCCGGCGTGAGCACCATCCATTACAACCTGTTCCTGGGCAGCCTCGCGGCCCAGGCAGCCCGCGGCAGGGACCTGCGTCCGTACATCGACATGCAGCAGCTGGGCACGTTCTTGCTGACCGAGGTAGCGCATGGCCATGACGCCGCGGCTTTGGAGACCACCGCCGTCTACGACCGTGCCACGGACAGCTTCACGCTGAACACTCCGAACGCGGGCGCGCAGAAGTTCCTGGCCAACACCAGTGAGGTGGGAGGTTCCAAGACGGGCCTGGTGGGGGCTCGGCTCCTCGTCGAGGGCAAGGACCAAGGCATCTTCCTCTTCCTCGTGCCGCTCACCGATGGCACGGGTGCACTGCCCGGCATCAGGGTGCGGCGTCTGCCCGCGCGGCTGGGCAGCGCGCATGACCACTGCCTGACCTCCTTCGACCGGGTACGGGTCCCGCGAGAGGCGATGCTGGACGGCGTGCACGGCCGGATCACCGGCGACGGCGTGTTCGCCAGCGAGGTATCCGAGCGGCGCCATCGCTTCATGACCTCCATCGACCGCATCATGACGGGCAGGATCTGCCTCAGCGCCGGCACGGTGGGCGCGGCCCGTGCCGGGTTGACCATGGCTGTCCGCTATGGCCGCAACCGGCACATCACCGGGCTGACCGAGTCTTCCAGGCTTGCGGTGTTCGACTTGCGCAGCCATCACGGTCCTCTGGTCGAGGCGATCGCCACCGTGTATGCGATGAACATGCTCTACCGCCAGGCCGCCCGCCGCTGGAACGAACGCGACCGCACCGACCAGGCAGCTCTGGGGCAGGCGGCGCGGTTCGTGTCGGTCGCCAAGGCATGGATCACCTGGCAGAGTCGCAGCGTCGCCGCGCAGGTCAGGGAACGCTGCGGAGCTCAGGGACTCCTGGTCAACAACGGTATCGCCCAGCAGTTGATGATGACGGAGGGCGTGATCACGGCGGAGGGCGACAATCAGGCGATCATGGTTCAGGCCGCCACCGAACTCCTCCTGACCCACCGGCGGCCGGCCGCCGTGGCGGTCGGGGCGCGCGGGCGCGGTCTCACCGATGCGGACTTCCTTGGTGATCTCCTGGCCGAGGCCGAGAGGATCTGGCTTGACCGGGCCCAAGCCGCCCGGCGAGCGGCGCCGGCCGAGGCGCTGGCACGGCGCAACCACGCGATGGGACCTGCGCTGCGTGGTGTCGATGTGCACGGGCACCGCCTCGCCGCAGGGGCGTTGGCCGATGCCGTGGCCGCGATGCCTGCCGGTCCGGACAGGGAGTTGCTCGAGGACGTTCTCCGGTTGTTCGCCCTACGGGGCGTGGCCGCGCACAGTGGTGACCTGCTGAGTCGCGGTTTCCTGACCGGGGAACAGATGGAGGAGTTGCCGGTTCTGATGGAGGGATTGGTGGCCCGGCTGGCCGGGCAGGCCGACGTGCTGGTGGAGGCGTTCGCCGTACCCGAGGAGTTCTTCGAGGGCATTCCGGTCGCATCCCCCGACTACATCGCCGCCTACGACGACCCGGAAGGGCCCTGGCAGAAGGAGCCGGTATCCCGGTAGGAAGCGGGCCGGCCCGGGCGGTCCTCGCCCGGGCCGGGTCTTCGGTGGTGCCGAATGGCTGGTTCATGAGGCGGCAAGTACCAGAGCGGCGTTTTGGCCGCCGAAGCCGCAGGATGTTGACAGGGCCACGTCGAAGGCCACCGGGCGGGGGCCGCCGGCCACGATGTCCATCTCCCTGCCGGTGTCCTGCTGGGTGAGGTTGGCCGTGGGCGCAACCTCCTGCCGCTGCAGGGCGAGGACGGTCAGGGCCGCCTCGATCGCCCCAGCGGCCCCCAGTGCGTGGCCGAGGATGCTTTTGGACGACGTGACCGCAGGTGGGGCGCCGGTGAAGACGCGTAGCAGGGCGAGGGCTTCGGCCGTGTCGCCGAGGCGGGTCGCGGTGCCGTGGGCGTTGATGTGGCCGATGTCGCGGGGGCTGCAGCCGGCATCGGTGAGGGCTTGTCGAATGGCTTGTTCGGTGCCGCGTCCTTGGGGGTGGGGGGAGGTGGGGTGGTGGGCGTCCGCGGAGGCGCCGTAGCCTCGCAGCCAGGCTTGCACGTGTGCGCCGCGGGAGCGGGCGTGGTCGGCGCGTTCGAGGACGAGGACGGCCGCGCCCTCGGCGAGGACGAATCCGTCGCGGTCGGTGTCGAAGGGCCGGCAAGCCTGCTCAGGATGTTCGGTGCGGGTGGACAGGGCCCGCATCTGGGCGAAGCATGCGGCGTACGCACGTGCGCGGCCTGATTCGCAGCCGCCGGTCAGGACGACGTCGCACGCACCGCTCAACAGGAGGTCGCGGGCGACGCCTATGGCGGTGGTGCCGGAGGCGCAGGCGCTGGAGACGGTGAAGTTGGGGCCGCGGGCTCCGGTGTCCATGGCGACCTCGCCCGCCACCATGCTGGGCACACTGCGGGGCAGCGCCAGCGGTGAGACGTTCGTGGCTCCCTTCGGGGCGATGCGGGTGAACTCCTTGACATAGGTCTCCAGGCTGTTCGCCCCTACCCCGAGGACGACGGCCACCCGTTCGGGGCGCGAGGTGATGTCAAGTCGTGCATCTAACACCGCGTGGCGGGCCGCCACCAGGGCAAGGTGCGCGAAGCGGTCCAGCCGACTGGCCAGGCGCAGCCCGAGCTCGGCAACTGGGTCGAAGCCTGTGACGCTGCAGGAAATGTCGACGGGCAGGTCCGCCAGGCCGGGATCCTTATGGGCCAGGGACCGTCCGGCGGACATGGTCTTGCAAATGCTCTCCGTATCGTGGCCGGCCGGTGTGATCAGACCCAAACCCGTCACGGCCACCGCCGCACGGGGGGTCAAACGCTCCGCCCTTGTGCTCCCGAGCCGTCCCTGGGGAGGGGGATTGCGGACGCGTCGCCTGTGGAGGCGGGGTACGGCTGTAGCCGACCGATGCGGGCCCTCAGCTCGGCTAGGCGCCGGCCCTTGTGCTGGAGGACCTCAAGGTGGCGCCCGATGCGCTCGCGGGCCTGCTCGCCCACGGCGCCCAGGTCGGTGCGCTCCATGACGCGCAGGGTGCGCAGCAGTGGGAGGAGGACCTGGTCGCGGTGGATCGCGATGTCGTAGATCCCGGCCGCCGCAATCCGCGCGGCCCTCGCCCGGAAGCCGGAGATGCCGTGTCCGGGCATCTGGAAGTCGCAGACGACATCGGCGAAGGCATGGACGAAGCCGTCGGGGTCCAGTTCGGCAAGGTCGGCGCACAGCGCCCGGTAGAAGACCATGTGCAGGTTCTCGTCTGCGGCGATACGGCTCATCAGCCGTGTGCCGTGCGCGTCCCCGCAGGCGTGACCCGTGTTGCGGTGCGCCTCGCGGGTGGCGAGCTCCTGGACGGTCACATAGACCAGGCCGTGCGCCATCGTGGGGTGGGTACTGGTGAAGCCTCGGCTGACGTGGGCGATGCGGCCGCGCTCCAACTCCACCGGGTCCACGGCGCGTACGGCGTGGAGGTAGCCGCGCAGCGCGTCTGAGTGGCGGCCCTCCTCGGCGGTCCAGCGGTGGACCCAGGTCCCCCACGCGGAGTCGCGGCCGAGCAGAGTGGCGATCTCGTGATGGTAACTGGGAAGGTTGTCCTCAGTCAGGAGGTTGACCAGCAGGGCATCGCGTACGGCCGGGGCGAGCGGCGACTGGGCGGGCTGCCAGGGCTCCCCGTCCAGCGGGCCGTCGAAATCCCGGGCCGAACTCCAAGGGATGTACTGATGGGGAAACCACTCCGGCGCCGCCGCCAAGTGCCGGTCCAGGTGGACGGCGACGGCAGGCTCGAGTTCACGCAGCAGGTCCAGATGCCTGGGCGTATGGGGTGCGGAAATCAGGCGGTCACTCATCGCGGCGTTATGCACCCTTCTCCTGCAGTGGCACAGACACTCCGGTACGACCAGAGGACGGTTCGAGGTCCTCGTGACGTGGGGCAGGGACAACTCCCGTCCCGCTGCCGCCGCCCGCAGCATCCCTGACCACTTGCGCGGCCGCACGCAGGGTGCTCGCCGGGGAGAGGTCCATCAGCCGTTCCAGGAGTTCGCCGCCGCTGCGCTCCTCGAGGAGCACCATCAGTTCCATCAGGGCCAGAGAATCCAGGCCCAGATCGTCGAAGGTCGCCGTTGGCTTCAGCAGGTCGCGGGGCACTCCGAAGAACTCGTGCATCAGATCGGCGAGCGCCGCCTCATCCATCTCCTGAACCGCTTGTACTGTCATCGTCCTGCCCCTGACCTGAGTAATTGCGTTCGCACCACCAACCCCGTGGGTCCGGGAAAGTCACGGGCGTCGGTGTGCAGGAGCAGGGCACGTTTCCGCTACGAGACGGCGCGCCCAGCGGTGCGGCGGCCTTGTAGGCCATTGGAGTGATCGTCGATTTGATCACGTCATGGCCCGATGGCACGGTTGCGGCCCAGAGCCGCGAAGGACGAACCCGCGCCGCGGCATCAGCGTCCGGCCCGTTGATCGCACGGCCCACCTTGTGTGCGGGGTTTCGGTCTCTTGGGGGTCGCGAACAGTCAGGGTTCATCGGCCATCACCGGGAGCAGACAGAGCGTGACCACCACGACGACGGGCGCGACAGCCACGGACATCGAGTTCCACTACGACGTCGGCAACGACTTCTACGCCCTGTGGCTCGATGACACGCTGACCTATTCCGCGGCTCTGTGGGACGGCATCGAGGAAGACAGATCCCATCCTGATGTGCTTCTCCAGGCGCAGCGCGCCAAACTTCGCCATCACTTGGACCAGGCCGCGCTCCCGCCCGGAGGGCGGCTGTTGGACGTCGGCTGCGGATGGGGCGCCCTGCTCGCCCTCGCCTGCGAAGAGGGCCGTGCCGGCGAGGCGACCGGGCTGACCCTCAGCCGCGCTCAGCTGGCTCACGTGCGCTCGCGAGGTCTGCCCGCAGTCCGGGCCCGTCTCGAAGACTGGCGCTCCCACGTACCGGAGCGTCCCTACGACGCCATCGTCTCCATCGAGGCATTCGAAGCCTTCGCCGGTCCCGGCCTCACCACCGCTGAGCGTGTCCGGGCCTACACGGAATTCTTCAGCGCATGCCACGGGTGGCTGGTGCCTGGCGGCACGCTCTCCCTTCAGACGATCGCCTTCGACGGCGGAGTTGACGCCGGCGGGCCGGTCGGCGCCTTCTTCGCCAGTGACGTCTTCCCCGCCTCGGCGCTGCCGCGCCTGACAGAGATCACCGCAGCCTGCGATGCCCACTTCTCCCTGACCGTGGTCAAAAGCGAGCCCCGCGACTACATCCGTACGCTGCGCGCCTGGTCGGCCCGGCTGCGGGCCGAACGTGAGATGGCGCAGCAGGCGGTGGGCGCGGACACCTACCAGCGCTACCGCCTCTATCTCAAAACCTGCGAGCTCCTCTTCCTCCGAGGAGAGGTGACCCTCTATCGGTTGGCCATGCGGCGCCGCCCTGAGCCTCTTCGCCTCCCGATGCAGTCGACGTTGACCGAAGCAGCAGTCGCCCGGGCCGCCCCCGTTTAGAACACCCGAGGGCTCAGGAAGTCCTCCCGATCAGTGAGTGCATTCGGGTGATCATTACTGACGGGGCGCGTCTTACCGAACTACGAGTCGTTGCAGGACCATGAAGATCTTCAGCTCTAAAGGGCGCCTGGCCTTCATCGCAGGTGCCGCCATGGTCACCCTCGGTGTCGCTGCCGCCCAGGTCGGTGCCTTCGCCCCTACACTCCAATTGCGCGGCGAAGGTACCTACTGCCTCGCGCCCGATGCAGCCAGCGCTCTTAAGGCCCACGGTGTAACGCTCGAAGCCATCGCTCCCGCGACGGTCAACGGCGACTGCGTCGCCATGAGCGGTGCCGGGACGCTTGCGCCGGATCTCAGCAGCGGCGAAGTCCCCATCAAGGGGGGCATGCGCTTCTCCAGCGCCCTACACCGCCTCGATATCACCAACCTGCACGCCCATGTCGGCATCGGTGAAGGCTCCAACACCGCGGACGTTGCTCAGGACGGCGGGCCGGCAACGAACATCGACTTCATCCACTGGCCCGTCTCCCTCAGTAACATCTCGATGACGCCGACTTCGGGAAGCATCACTCACAACCCGGTGACGCTCACTCCTGGCGCAGCACAGGTCTTCACCAATGCCTTTGGCACCAGCCCCACGGCAGGCAGCGAACCGCTGTTCTACTTCGACGGGAAGGCGAAGCTCAGCAACCCGTTCAGCGGCCTCACCACTCCGTGACCGCTCTCTTCGCACCGAGCGGATCCGAGCCCAGTTGCGCGTCCGCGCCGCACCAGACCCATTGGACGGGGATTGAACGCGGTGGCAGATGCGGTGCCGGCTGAGGACGTGTCCCAGCCCGTCCGTGGCGCGCCCACTTCTCCACCGATGTCGCCCGACGTCCGTCCGATGAATCTGCGGACGGACGTCTGCGCTGGGTGGATGAGCGGCTGCAGCTGCTCAGGAACGTGATCCCCGAGCTGCTGGGCCTGGTGAGGGATCGGGATCGGGTCGGCCTGACCTGCCTGCGAGGCTGTGCTTCGCCGATCCCACCCTCACAGCCGCGACCGCCCTTCACTGTTCCCGGGCAGCCTCCTCAGGCAGGCCGTCTGGAAGCCAAGGAATTTGCGCAGCCGCCGCCGCGCGGCTGCTGGCCGCAGTGCCAAGCCGAGACCCGTGATGGCCCTTCCATGCGCCGAGTCACCCGCTGAATCGAGGACGGCAAGGTGGCTTCGGAGCTGTGGGCTGAGCGGCAAGATCGTGCTCGGGCGGTTGCGTCAGGCCACTAAATGGTCTTGCCGGTGCGCGGTGTCGCCGTCATGACGAGCCGGTCCGGGCGGGTGACCACACCTGCCACGGCCCGCACTTGGCAGTGGGGATCGGCCGGGCGCAGCTGGAACTGTGCGGCGAGGGTGGCCAGGGCGATGGCGCCGCTTAGAGCGGCAAAAGGGGCGGCGACGCAGCGGTGTGCGCCCGCACCGTAGGGCAGGTAGGCGTTTCGCAGGGCGGTGCGGGCGGACTCCGGCGCCCACCGGTAGGGGTCGAAGGTGTCGGGTCGGGGATGTAGGGCCGGGTCGCGGTGGATGCCGTAAAGGTTGAGCAGGACGTCGGCTCCGCGGGGGAAGCGGAAGCCACCGACGGTCACCTCACGCAGGGCATTGCGGGGCACCACGGGTAGGGGGTAGAGGCGCAGGGCCTCCATCACGACTTGGGTGCTGAGGGGAAGGTGTTCGTCGACTTTCTCCGGCAGGGGGTTGCCGCTGTTGAACAGGGCGTCCGCCTCGCGCTGCACGGCTTGTTCCAGATCGCGGTTGCGGGCCAGTTCGTGCCAGGCCCAGGCCAGCGCCACCCCGATGGTCTCGCTGCCGACCCCCAGGAAGGTGACCAGTTCGTCGCTGACGACTGTGGATGGGATGCCGGGGGCTCCCGGGGCGGGACAAGCGGCGGCGTTCAACAGGCTCAGCAAATCGTCACGCCTCTCCGTAGGCGTGTGGCGCTCACGCAAGCCCTGCACGACTTGACGCACCCGGCGTTTCGCTCGCCAGCGGTCGATGCTCTCGGGCGTGGGCAGTGGGGGGCACCAGGCGGGCGCCGCCATGCGCAGCATGACCCCCTTCGAGAGCGTTGACATCTTGGTGGCGAGCCAGGACATGGTGTCCGGGTCCGCCTCGGAACGAAAGAGGCAGCGGACCGTGATGTCGGCGCTGAGTTTGAGCATCTCGCGGTCCATCTCGAGCGGCGTGCCAACGGGCCAGCGCCTGGCGAAGTCAGCGGCGACCTGGCAGATCAGAGGAGCGGCATGGGCGGTGGATGCGCGGCCGAACGCGGGCGTCACGATGCGGCGGCGCTCCTGGTGTTCCGCCCATTCCAGGGTGTTCAGCCCGTCTCCTGTAGCGGCCTGAAAGCCCCGGATCATGCGCTCTTTGCCGAAGACCTGGTTCTTGTCGACCAGGATCTCGTGTGCCAAGGCACCGTCGTTCACCACATATGTGCTCCCGGTGCCGGCCTGCACCGTCACCACGGGGCCAGCCGCCCGCAGTTCGACGAGGGCAGGCAGGATTCCGCGGCGCAGCAGGGGCAGATGGCCGAGCAACCAGTGCTTCCCCGGTGCCGAGGGGACCTCGCGTCCCGCAGTGGCACCTGCTGCCGGCGCAGCTGCCGGACAGTGTCCACCCGAAGCATGCGCCGCTTCAAAAGCGCCGCGATCCAATGCATCGGTTCCCGCCCGTTTCGTGACCATGTCTTCCCAACGCGATGCCGACCACGGAGGTCACCGGTATCGGCTGCGAAACCCGCGCCGCAGTCGGAGAAGGGGCCACCGCCCTTCGCTGCTGGTCGTGCCACCAGCGGAACCCCGCACCACGGCCGCTCATCACATCACCCTGCAGGGTGACGGGCACGACGGTCCGGCGTCCTGCAGCAGGTGACCCAGCCTAGGTTCGTGGCCGTGCCGGTACGACCCGTTGACCGGGTCCGTGGGCGCCGGTGGGCTGGAGGTGGAAGATACGCAGGTCGCGGCCGGAGCGGTCGTTGTACGTCTGGTAGCCGGTGGACAACGTGAGGATCTTCTGCCAAATGTCTTCACGCTCGGGGCCGGTGACGAGACGGGCGGTGACCGGCATCCGCTGTCCTGCGGTCGACAGGACGGCAGCCGGGTTGTGGAGGAGGTTGGCAGTCCAGGCAGGATGGTGGGCGAGGCCGAAATTGGATCCCGCCACTGCGTAGCCGCCGGCGTGGTCAACGTAGAAGAGCGGGGTGGGGCGCGGGCGGCCGGACCGGGCTCCGGTCGTGGTCAGGAGCAAGGACGGGACGCCCAAAGACCGACCGGCGCTAAGTCGTCCATTGGTTCGTGCCTGGACGACTGTGTCGAGGGGCACCATGACCGCCCGCATCAACACGCCTGCCCATCGGGTCCACCCGATTCTGTTCAGTACGCGGAAGGCGGCGTTGCCCACGGCCGTGGTAGGCCTGGGCAGGCGGCGGCCCTTTGCCTCCGAGGAGGCGGGGGCGGTGCGGTGGCGGCGGCCAACGGCGCGGAGGGCGACAAAAGCACTCTTCATCATGTGATCCACATCTCTCGAGGGGGCAGCTCGGCACCCGAAAAGGGCCGCGTTCAGCAGGAGGAAACACCGCCGTGCCTATGCGGGCCCCCGTTGACCAACCGTGCCGATCGCGGCAGGCGAGCCCCGCTCGCCGTGCAGTTGGCGAGGGGGCGGCGCGCTGGGTGAGGCGCCGAGCAGCGAGCCGTCTACCAGCGCCATCCCATGCGCATCGGAGGCGTATGAGCGGCAATGCTCTCCTTGCGCTCCCGTTCATGCGCCCGCCCCCAGGTGCCGTACGGGCCGGTCAGTGGCAGTCGGTAGTGATGGGGGTCGCTCAAAGCGACGAGGAAGGGCAACTCCTGGCAGCGGCCGGCCGGCTCCTCGAAGCGCCAGCCGTCGCTCCCGACGGCCAGCACCGGCCCGGTCTGCCGGCACCGGCTGTAGTCGATGAGCCCGGACAGGTCCTCGACCGAGGCCGGCTTCGCCCGCCGCATCCCTTCCCGCCACTCAGCCGGCACCTGCCCGTAACTCGGATTGTTCAACAGCCAGAACGCTTCCAGCGCCTCACGCACAACCGCCGCGGAAACCGTGACCAGCCCGTCCGTCCACAACCTGGGAGAACCACCGTCGCGACACGCGCGGAGAACGTGATCCAGAGTGGCACCGTTCGGGCGGATCTCACCCTCAAGGGCGGCAGGAATGTCGATGTACAAAGCCAGTCCCTTGCTGACCATCGAACGCTCGCGGTTCCTGCCCCCGGACAGGAAGTGCTCCTTCCGCCTATCAGCGAAGGCGCGACATCCGGCAGCCACCGCAGCCTCATACCCCATAGCCACAGGCGACGCCTCGGCCCACTCCCCGTACAACTGACAGATCACATGCCCCCCTGCCGATCAGCCTCAGGGACGCGCCAAACGAGCGCGTCCTCCCCTCATGGTCACCGGGCATAACACGTCCTCCAGCCGCCCACCCGTGCCCGGACGCGAATCCTTCCCTGCTTTGAAGGCACATCCGGACGCACGGCATGTCACCCGTACGCGACAGCCCTCCCGCACCCAGCCGTTGACCACGCACGGCAGAGATGATGGCGCTTCCTGAAATCGGTTCTGACCGCGCTTCCGTGATGACTACGCCTGGCGGGTTGGGGAGGGTGCGTGGTCCTGGCCTACGGGTGGTGATCTTTTGGCCGCATCGCGACTACTGCATGCAGAGAGATCCTGACAGATTGTGATCAGTGGTCGGGGGCGGTGTACGGCTGCTCGAACGCTCCCGTCGGGCGGGGCCGCTGCCGCCGCCTGGGGAAAGGGGCGACAGTCATGGAGTCGTTCGAACTGCCGAAGTTCTGGATGCCGTACGAGAGCGCGGGGGTCAATCCGGGACTGGAGGAGACTGACGGGCCATTGTGGGCCTGGCTGGACGCCCAGCATCTGGCCGACGCGGCGGCGGCCCGTGAGTACGTACGGCGGACCCGCCCGACGCTGGCCTCGGCTCTCTACCACCCCAACAGCGAGTCGACCGCCCTGCTGCCGCAGGCCCAGTACATGGCGTGGGCATTCATCGTGGACGACGAGCTCGACGACGGGCCGATCGGGCGTGACCCTGCGGCGTGCGAGGCTGCCATCACAAGGATGATCGCGGTATTCGACGGCGATGTCGCGGACGACCCGCTGACCCGAGCCCTGGGGGACCTGTGGCCCCGACTGGCCGAGGGAAAGTCGATGAGCTGGCAGAAGAGTTTCTGGGCGGGCCAGGCGACATGGCTGTGGACGACGTACGTCGAGGCGGTCAACCGGGTCACCGGGCACATCCAGAGCGTTCCGGAGTACCAGCAGCACCGGTGCAATTCGATCGGCGAGTACATGATGATGGACCTGTGCGAGGTCGGTACCCGCATCGACCTCCCGGATGCCGTGCGCCGCCTTCCCGCCATGAGGACACTGCGCCAGAGCGCCGCCGGCCAGATCGGCACGTTCAACGACATCTGCTCGGCGCGTAAGGACATGGCCGCCGGGAACCGGCTCAATCTCGTCCTCCTCCTCAAAGAAGAGAACGAGTTGAGCCTTCAGGAGGCCGTGGAGCGAGCCAACGGCATCGCCACCGACTGGCTGACGAAGTTGAACGCGGCACGGGCCGCGCTCGGAGGCCAGCTCGACGCAGCCGGCATCACCGGCGACACCCGCGAAGATGCGCTCGCCGCCGCCGATAACGTCATCGCCCTGGTCCGCGGGAACTTCGACTACCACTTCATGGCCGAGCGGTATACCGACCCGCTCGAGAGGAACATCGGCGCACCGGACTACGTCGGGGACCTTCTCCGTACCCCACAGCCCCGCGGCCGAGCGAACCACCAGGTCGGCTGAGACGGCCGCCTGGGCACGTATCCGCAATCGGGCATAGGCGTCACGGAAAAGCGGTCAGAACCCTGAAATCGGCCACCCGGCGCTCAGGGTGGCTCCAGACCTGCTCACCGCATCTCCCCAGCAACGCGCGAGCTGACCTGCGGTCGCGCGGCACAGCGGAGGGGCCGGCCGATAGCCAGCCAGGTCCAGGGGCGGGCTGAGCTGTCCAGGGTGGGCGAAGCCCAGCGCGAAGCGCCGCCGTAGGCGCCCTTGACCGCTCGGCACGGCCCGCACACTGCGCGGTTGGTCGGCCCCGAATCCACCACCCGGACCGCGCTCGCGCTCGCTCCCCACTCGGTTCAGACGCGGAGCAAGTGGGGCGAGGAGTAGGGGTGGTCGTTTCCAAGAATTGCCATCAGAGAAGCAAGACCCCGATCCGGGCCGCACGAACGAGGCCGGAATTCAGCGCGCCTCGCACCGGCGCCGGTGAGCGCCGGGCCAGGATGGGGCACCGTCCACGCCAGCGGCAGGGCACACCGATCGGCATGTCCTTGCGTGATCCTGATGATCCTTTGTCCGGCTGGGTGCTCCCGCACGATCCGGGTCCAGGCCCCGATCTGTCCCACCTGGACGGCAGTGACCCGCTGGTGGAGGAATGGCTGCTGTCCGACCATCCGCAGCCACCTCATCGACGGATGCCTCACCGGAACCCGACTCACATTGACGACACCACGGCTACAAGCTCAGTAACGCCAACCGCGGTCGTGGTGGCCGCATAGCGGGCACGGCGCAGCTTCTCCGCTGCCTTCAAGTCGGCTTTCAGGGCATTGGCTTTGCTCTCGCGGACCCGGGACAGAGCGCGACGCTGAGCCGGTGTCGCGGCTTGGGCGAGATAGGCGGTACCCAGGTGCGGCCCGGACCCGAACGTCGGATCCGGACGGTCACCGTGATGCTGAGCACGAAGGCGGAGGCACCCGTCCCGCTACGGCAGCGATCAGCGCAGGCCCATGAAGGGCAGGCCGGACGTGACGTCCGCCTCCTCGACCCGGGCACCGATCCACGCGGCCAGTGCGACCGAATCCGGTGCAGAGCCGGAGAGCGTACTCGCGCGGGCGTGGACAGCCCGGACCACCTCCGGGCAGTGGGTGAGCGACCGCAGGGCCGCCGACCTGTCCGCCGCCGCAGCGCCTGGCATGATGTCGGCGCCGCGCACCGTGAGCAGGAGCCGGGACCAGGGGTCTGCCGGCAGCAGCCGGGGCGGCACGCCGTCGCCCGAGCCCCGGGGCGACGGACCGGCCGCCGCCCGGCACAGCAGCGCCGTGTACTCGTTGAGCGAGGGGACGTCAGGGTCAGGCCGCACCGTGACCGTGGCCACGGTGTGACGCCCGCGCGTACGGTGCGGCGGGCGCGACGCACCGGCCAGCCAGGCATCGGCGAACTCGGTGACGACCCCGGCCTCCGGGCGCAGGTGGTGCATGCGCCAGCGCACGCGATGGGCCAGCACGGCATCATCGGCCATCGCAGCCAGCGCGTCGGGTACGACGGCGTGGTCGGTCCAGGCGTCCGCCGTCTCGCGCATCATACGGGTGAACTCCCTCCCGGACGCAGTGAGATGAGGGGCGGAACACAGAACCGCGTAGGCGTCCAGGGTCTGGCGCCGCCAGTAGGTCAGCTGGAACTGGCACCGGCGGAGCAAGTCCCCCTCGGCGCGGCGTGCGAGCCGCCGCCAGAACTCGACCACGCCGAAGAAGGCAAACACTCCGTGGAAGAAACCGGGCAGGGGGCGTGGGTCGTCCCGCCACGGCGCGTAGTACAGCGGACCCTCCGCCCCTTCCGCCTGGTCCTCGACGTACAGGTCGACGGAGTCCAGAACGGCGTTCAGCTTCATGTGCCGGAACTCGTGGACCAGGGTCGCGGCCAGTTCCACTGCGTCCGGCGGACTGCTGAGGACCGCTCCGCCGAACGCGTCGGTGCCCGAGACGGACGTCATCACCGCGCCCCGCGCCGAGGGCAGGGGTGTCAGGGCCGTCAGGGCCGATGCCATGGCTTCGGCCTGCCGCGGCACGGTCTCGGCCAGCAGCGCCGCCGCTTCGGCGGTCGTACGCCGCCAGTGGGCTGACTCCTGCGCGCTCAAAGGGGAGGGCACGGCCGGGCCTTCGATCCCTCGGTAGGGGTCCGTGTCGTCCAAGACCAGGTCGAAGGCGGCGGACCCGGCCGGTGCACTCACGCGGTCCGCGGGGATCCACCCCCGGGGAGCGCGCGCGCCAGGCCCGGGCAACTGGACCGTGGTGGGCCCGCACTTCACCTCCACCTTGCGCGCTGACGCCACGATGCGCGCCGTGGTGCTTCCGGCCGTACGCAGGTCGACGCTGCCCAGCGTGGGCAGCGAGACGAACCTGTCGCGGACCGGGAGCTGAAGGCTGAACGCGATACCGGCCCTGATGCCGGCCGCGGCCGCTACGGCATGCAGGTGCGGGAGATCTGCGGACCCCGGCCCGGACGAACCGCCCGGCACGGCGCCGCAGGAGCTTCCTGGCGCGGCGTACAGCGCTCGCAGGGCCTGGCTCAGCCAGCGGCCGACGGACGGATGGAGCAGAACGGCGGTGACGGCTTCGGGGTCGGCGCGCCCGGCCTCCGACAACAGGTCGCGTACCTGCCGGGGCAGGTACGCGAGGCGCAGGAGGTCCTCCAGAGCCCTCAGCCGCGTGGCCCACACCTGTGCCTTGAGCTGCCCCATCAGGACGAGGTCCTCCTGGCCGGTCGCCAGCATGCGCAAGTCGGCCCGGCTGGGGAAATCCTCCGAGGCGACGCGCTCCCTGCTGACCTCCGCGGCCGGGCGATAGGTGCGGTGCGGGGACCCGTACGGCTCCTGGGACCGTCGTGGTGCCGGGCTCCATTGCGAGACTCCTCCCCCCATCGGGTTCGATCCGCCACGGCTGTGCCAGGGGTGGACGAACCGGGACAGGGCCCGGTCCGTGCCCGGCGCTGCTGCGGCGCCGTCGCGCTCCGTGGAGAGGACGTCCACCAACCGGAGCGACGCGGGCGGGTTCGCGGGAGTGGCCGGCGGCGACTCCACGGCGTCGGATTCCTGGTCCATGGTGATACCTCCGCGGGACGACTGGGGCGCCGGGGACGGCGAGGCCTCCGGCGGGCCGGGCTCCCAGGGTGCGCCGGGCCCCTGGGCGGCAAGGAGTACGGCGGCAAGGTTTCGTTCGCAGACGGCAACGTGGGGATGGTTCTTGCCGAGGCGTCGCACGGCACCCGCCAGGACTTCGCGGAAGTGCTCGGCGGCAAGGTCCGGTCGGCCGAGAAGGTCGCAGACGGTCGCCAGTTCGTGCCGGGCGGCGAGGACGTCAGGGTGCTCGGGGCCCAGCCGGCGCTCGGTGGTCCGCCAGATGTCGGCGAACTCGTCCCTCGCCCGCTCCAGGAGTCCGGGTTCCGTCTCGTGGTCCCGCAGAATGCGGGCACGCTCATGGCGAGCCAGGAGCACATCAGGATGGTCGGGAGCCAGCACGCGCAAGTACTCCCGTACCGCCCGCTCGGCGGTCTGCGCCGCCTCAGCGGGATGACCTGCGTCACGCAGGGCGCGGGCGAGGCTGATCTCTATGGCCGGCACGTCGAGCTCGGCCGCCGCGCCCAGCGCCCTGACCCCCCGGACCACGTCCCGCAGTTCGACGACCGCCTCCTCGTGCCGGCCACGCGTGTTCGCCAGTCCCGCCAAGTCGTGCCGGACGCGCAGGATCCCCAGCGGGCTGCCCTGAGGGTTCCGGCGGCGCATGGCAAGTGCCGCGTTCATCTCCGCCTCCGCCTGTTCGTACCTGCCCAGTTCGCGGAGCACGCGGGCCCGCCCGGTGCGTACGGACTGCAGGTACGGATGGTCGGGCGGGAGCGAGTCCGCGCCGACTCGTGCGAGCTCCTGGTACAGCCGGTCCGCCGCGGTGAGATCTCCGTTGTCGCGCAGTGCCCAGGCAAGGTGGAGCCGGGCGGCGATGGTGGCGGGGGACCCATCGCCGAGGAGGCGTGCCCTGAGCGCGCAGACGACGTCGAGCTCGGCGATCGCCTCGCCGTACAGTCCCACGGTGTTGAGGTATTGCGCGGCGCCGGTCGACGGCTCCGTCGCCGCCGCGGCGAGGCGGGGGTCCACCGCCTCGCCCAGCCGGTCCACGCAGTCCGACAACAGAGGTAGGCCGGCGCCGCAATGCGGTGCGAGCGCCTGCCACATGGGCCAGTCCGGGGGGCTGGCCGGCTGCAGCGGACCGGTGACCTGCAGCAGGAGTGCGGTGATCAGGCCGAGCAGGTGCGGAGTCAGCTCGGCGAACTCGGGATGGGCCCGGCCGGCGGCTCGGACCATGGGGTGGATGGTGAGTCGTCGGCGGACGGCGTCGCCCGGAGTGTCGACGGTGCCCCGGACCACCTCGACGGTGATCAGCCTCAGTCCGGCCAGCCCGTCGAGGGCGGCGAGCAGCCGGGGATGATCCGGGTCGTCGAAGAGAGGGCTCTGGGCGAGGATCTCGGAATCCAGGAGTTCCAGATAGGGCAGGGGCGCTGGTCCGAAGGTACACAGCAGCCGCAGCAGCGGACGTGCCAGCGCTATCCCCTGACGGTGCAGGAGGTCGAGGGAGAGTTCCCAGGTGCTCACGAGCGCCCGCCGGGTGCGCTCATGCGGTTCGAGGTCGATGTCCGGATCGGCGGCCATGTCGCCCAGGCGCGCGTCGAGACTGCGGCGATAGCCGACGAACGTGTCCGGCACCGACGGCGACGGCAGCGTGCTGTCCAGTGCGCGGGCCAGATAGGAACCGGCGAGGTCGAGCGCGAGCGGGAGCCCTCCGAGGTGAACGGCCAGCTCCTGCGCCTCCCGTTCCCTCGCCTCCGGCGTGGTTCCGGCTTCAGGCGCCAGATCGCACAGCACCTGGGCTCCGTCCTCGGGCGACAGCACGTCGACGCCGACCATACCCACCCAGCCGCTGCCCCACCGCGTACCACGGGACTCACGGCTGGTGATCAGCACGGAGCCCCATGGCCGGGCGGGCTTGCGCAGCCATCCGGTGCCACGGGCCGTGGGCGTGGGCCGGACGGACAGGACGGCGGGGTCGTCGATGTTGTCCAGGACGAGGAGCCACGGCGTGGAGAGGGCGTCCAAGCGCTCCCACAGCACCTGCGCCGGGTGGGCGCCGATGAAGTCGGCGGGTTGGGCCCCGGCGGCAAACGCCACCGACCGCAGGGCCGAGTACAGCGACCCGTCCCCGGCTTCCGAGGCCTCCGGCACCCACCACACCTGCGTCGACGCATCCGCGAGCCGGTGGGCCGTTTCCAGGGCGACCGTGGTCTTGCCGCACCCGCCCATGCCGGACAGCACCCACACCCCCGGCAGCGCCGGATCGGTGTCGCCCTCGGCACGCCGCCTCACCGCGGCGGTCAGCTCGGCCACGAGCGCCTCGCGCCCCCGCAGCCGGTCCGCGGTGACCCTGCGGTGCGGAAGCGCGAGGGGCAGGGTCGCCTCCGCCGGCGACGGCCAGGCGGGAACACGGGCCGTGGCGGACCCGAGCGGGTCGGGACCCGGGTCCCACACCGGCGGCAAGCCGTAGAAGGTGAACTGGGCTCCGTCACCGATGGAACCGAGGGAGATGCTGTTGTGGTCCGCCCGGACGGAGCGGCCAGTGAACTCTTCCGTCCCGGATCGTGGCTGGGCGGCCCCAGGGGACCGGGGCGCAGGTGGGCTCTGCCATGCCGGTCCGTTCAGCCCCGGGACGGATCCGGCTCCGGAGGGTGGCTGACGCTGGCACCTCCGTTGATCGTGAAAGCGGCGATCGAGTTCTGGGTGGAGCTGACACTGACCTGGCCCCCGGACACGGCGACTCCGCCCTGCCCTGCCGTCTCTCCGCCTTGCGGTGCCCGCCCGCGCAGCAGGGCGTCCAGCTCCTGGGCAGCGGAGGCCCGTTCGTCTCCCCGCAGGTCCTCCAGCCGGGCAGTGATGCGCGTCTGCCACATCACGGCCTGATCGCGGCGTGTGCCCTCCTCGGCGCTCTGGAGCTCCGCCTCCGTTCCGTCCAGGTGCTCCAGCGCGTCCTGCTCGCGCTGCTCGTCGCCGCGCCCGAACCACCGGGCCAGCGCGCTCCGCAGCCCACGCCATGCGTCCGTACCCGCGGCCTGTACGACCGCCGCGCCCCCCGCCGCTGCCAGCGCGACCAGCGCCTGCTCCAGCATCCCTGCCGCCCCCTCCCGAAGCCAGGCCCTTCCCCCACCACGGTAGCCCGACAGCCGGTGTCCGCGCCCGGACTTCCGCGGAGAAGGATGCCCGCGTGACACCGGGCGCAGGCACAAGGCACGGGATCGTCTGCCGGCCACGGCCACCGGTTCACCCCTGGACCGCCCCCACCACTCTCGGCCCGGCAACACGGCTCGACGACGCCCAGCGTCCGATCGCGGCCGACCCCGCGTGCCGCGATGGTGTGGCTGGCCTGGAGCAGCTCCGCGGCCCGCGGGGGCAGGCGTAGGGGTCGGAATGGCCTGGAATCGACAGAGTGGCGCGAAGGCGCCGCCTCGCATGGACTCTGGCCCGGATGCGAGACGGCAGAGCCTGTGGTCAGCCGTCGGGCCGACCACGGCCAGAGAATGAAGACGCTCTCGTGAAAGAGCACCACGACGCCGAGGAACAGTGGTTGCTCGAAGGGGCCAGCCGCGAGGGCCTGGCCCGGCTCCGTGGCGCGCAGCGGCGGGCCGTGCAGGCCCGCGTCCGCGCCGCCCGCCACCGGCACCGGCACCGGCACCGGCACCGGGAGAACGGCCTGAACCATCCCACGCGGGCGCTCGCGCCAGCTCCCGCGCTGCGGGCCGATGGCTGTGGACACGAGAACGGGTTCTGGCACACATTCCGTGAACGACCTTGCTGAGTCTCCGCCAGCAAGGCGGTGTGCACCACGTGAGCTGCCCGGATTCGATGTCACGGCAGGCTGATGAAGCCCGAATCGGGATCGTTCACGGAACGTGTGCCAGAACCGCTACCCGTGTGCAGAGCCACAGGGCTGACCGTCGGCTGCCGGGCCGCCCGGGCGGGCCGCCGATATCCTGGGAACGAGATCGGGGGCTTTCCTCATCCGGAAGGCAGCACAATGCGGCGTCGATACCTCATGCTCCTCGCAGCCCCGCTCCTCGCCTCCTCGGTGGCCCTCGCCCCCTCCCACGTGGCGCAGGCCGGAACCGCCGGGACGAGCGGGGTCAAGCAGGCAGTGAAGGTCACCAAAGTCGAAGTGGTCACCCTGCTGAAGCCAGGGGAGACTGTCGAGTGCAACGGCACTCCCGTGGCCATGGCCTTCGACGGAAAGATCACGGCGACCGGGCCGGGCACGGTCCGCTACCACTGGACCGTGAACGCCAGCCGCGCCCGGGTCTCCCCGGGATCCTTCGCCTTCGGCGCGGGCACCTCCACCAAGGTCGTCCTTCAGGTCGTGGACATGCCGGCGCCCAGGAACGCCAAGGCGGTGACCGGGTACGTCACGCTCCACCTGCCGGACCAAAAGAAGAGCGTCCGCAGCCAGCAGGTGACGTTCCCCTGCAAGAAGTGAGCCCTGCTTCTTCATGCGCTTCAGCAACAGCTTCGAAAGGCTCCGCCGGAACAAGACAGCAGGTGATGCCTGGGGACGGCAGTGGCGCGGCCGCCAGCGAGTCCACCAGCAGGTCCGTCCGGGCCGACTGCGGTTCTATTCGATGCCCCGCCACCGCCGACCGGATGCTGGCCGCGCAGCAGCACGCCGCCGACCAGTTCGGCCTGCGAGCCACCGGCCGCCGGCTGTGGGAGTACCGGGCCCGGACCCTGTCGACGGCCGCCGGACCGCACTGGCTCCGCGTGGTCTGCGCCGCGGCTGGCACCGAGGGCGGCAAGCTGTCGAACGGCCCGTCCACCTGCCGCGCCCTACCTGCGGCGCTGCCACGCCCAGACCTGTCCCGCATCCGGGACTGGACCACCGAGGGCTACGCCTACCGGGCCGAGCTGTACGCCTACGCCCCCGACCCGATCGTCTCCCCGCGTCCCGCCCTCGACGAGGATCCCGGCCTGCCCGATAGGTGGTGGAAGGAGATGACGGCCGCCCTGGACACCACGCCGAAGTTCCGCCGCCGGCGGACCGTGAGGCCGTACGGGAGGAGTATCTGCGCCGCGTCATCCCCGAGTTCACCGGCCACCAGGTCGACGCTGTCACCTGGACCACCGCCCACGGCGACCTCCACTGGGCGAACATCACCCGTGACCTGCACATCCTGGACTGGGAGGGCTGGGGCCGCGCCCCGTACGGCTACGACGCGGCCACCTTGTACGTGTACGCGCTGCTGACCCCCGAGGCCGCCGCCCGCATCCGAACCGAGCTGGCCCCCGTCCTGGACCGGCCTGAGGCCCGCACCGGACTGCTGACCGTGTGCACCCAGGTCCTCCAGGCACAGGACCACGTCGACTTCTACGCCGAGCTGGCCGGCCCCATCCGCGAGCAACTGGCTCACCTGTAGCCGCGGCGGGCACCCATCCCGGTGGCTGCGTAGGTGAGAGCGGGGTTCTGGCACAGATCTTGGGGAGCGGTCGTGGAGCGTCACCTAGGTTTTCGATTGTGAGGGGCGGGGTCGCGTGAGACCGCGTATGCCTTGTCGCCTGGCAGCCGGAAATAACGCTCCGTCAAGTTCCTGGTCACCTCTGCCCTGGTCGGCTGTGGACGGTGATGGTGCTGGCCATGCGGACCGATGCATCGTTCTGGGACTCGCTCGTGTTCGACGGGATCGACGACGTGGACGTCGTGGCGGTGACGGCCGCGTTCGGCATGGTCGAGGTGGTGGCGAGAGGCCGGGTGACCGGGGCGGAGTGTCCGGACTGCGGCCGCTACTCGGACCGGGTGCATGACCGCTATCAGCGCAGGTTGAAGGATCTTCCACTCGCTGATCAGGGCTTCGTGATCCGGTTGGCGGTCCGGCGTTTCATCTGTGGGGCGGCGGACTGTCCACGTCGGACGTTCGCCGAGCCGTTCTCCCGGTTCGCAGCCCCGTACGCACGGTTCACCACTCGGCTCAACCACGCCTTGGAGCGAGTGGGGCTCGCGCTGGCCGGGCGGGCCGGCGCCAGGCTGGCCGCCGCCCAACTGGGCTTCAACGCGGGAAGAATGACGCTATTACGCAGGGTCATGGCGCTGCCCGATCCGCAGTTCAGCACTCCGCGTGTGCTGGGCGTGGACGACTTCGCGATCCGCCGTGGCCAGACCTACTCCACCGTCTTGACCTGCGTCGAAGACCATCGCGTGGTTGATGTGCTCCCGACGCGTGAAGTCGGGCCGCTGGCCGCGTGGCTGATCCGTCACCCAGGTGTGCAGATCATCTGCCGGGACCGGGCAGGCGCCTACGCCGAGGGCTCCCGTCGCGGTGCGCCCGATGCTCTGCAGGTTGCTGACCGGTTCCATCTGTGGCAGGGCCTCGGCCGGACCGTGGAGACCTGCGCCGCTGCTCACCGCGACTGTCTGCGCAATGCTTCGCCCAGCGGCATTCTGGCGGAGGCGACCGTGGGCTCCGTCGGCCACAGGGCGACTCGGACCCCGTCGGTCGGCGGGCCCGAGCGTAAGAAGGCCGCACGCACTGGTCCACGAGCTGCTTGCCCAGGGCTACTCACGCCGGGCGATCGCCCGGCACCTGGGCTGGGGCCTCAACACTGTGCTCCGGTACGCGACCGCCGCACGCTGGCAGGACACCTTCCGCGAGAACAGGCCTCGGTCCAGCAGGCTGGACCCCTACAAGCCCTGCCTGGAGCGACGATTCGCCGCGGGATGCACCAGCGCCACCCGACTGCACAGCGAACTGGTTGCCGAGCACGCTCCCGTCACCTACGCCATGGTCCGAGCCCACATCGCCACCTTGCGCGGGGCCACGCCCGGGGCGCCGCCCCGGACGCCGACGGTGCGGCAGGTGACCGGCTGGCTCACCCGCCACCCCACCGCCCTGACCGAGGAGGACCGCGCCGGCCTGAAAGACGCCCTGGCCCGCTGTCCCGAACTGGACACAGCCGCCGGGCATGTCCGCGACTTCGGCGAGATACTCAGCGGCCGCCTCGGCGCCACACTCCCTGACTGGATTGACGCAGTCGACGCCAGCCGGCTACCTGGCCTCACCGGCTTCGCACTCCACCTGCTCCGGGACCTCGACGCCGTGACAGCCGGACTCACCCTCAACTGGAGCTCCGGCAGCATCGAGGGCGCCGTCAACCGCATTAAGAAGATCAAGAGACAGCTCTACGGTCGAGCCGGATTCGAACTACTCCGCAAACTGATCCTGCTCCGGTAACGCCTCGCGACGATGCTGGTCTTTCGCTGGTCGGGTGTTTCTGGGCATCTGCAAAGAGCCCGTGGTCCTCGCAGGAAGTCTTGGCCCCGGTTGAGTCTCCCGTGGGGGGAGACAACAAGCTGGGGCATGGACAGCGACACGCTCTATTCCATCGGAGAACTATCCCGCCGGACCGGCCTGACGGTGAAGACCATCCGGTTCCATTCCGACAAGGGCATCGTCCCGCCAACCGACCTGAGCCAGGCGGGATACCGGCTCTACGGCCTCGACGCACTCGCACGCCTGGACCTAGCCCGTACGCTGCGTGATCTTGGGCTCGACCTGGCGACCGTGCGCAAGGTGCTGGACCGGGAGACGTCCATACCGGAAGTCACGGAAGCACACGCCAACGCCTTGGACGAGCAGATCCAGACTCTCCGCCTGCGCCGGGCAGTACTCCGCGCGATCGCCAGAAGCGGCCCCACCACCATGGAGATGGACCTCATGCACCGACTCGCCACGCTCTCCCAGGCCGAACGACGCCGCCTGGTATCCGGTTTTATCGACGACATCTTCAAAGGCCTTCACACCAACCCGGACGGCGTGCCGGCATTGCCTCACACAGCGCTGATGGCACACGGCCAGGCCTGAGTTTCCTCGCCTCACCAACCTGCGCCGAACACCGGCACGAGCCGTCGGCCCGCACGGAACGGCAGACGCCCTCCTGTCGATCGCAAACCGCACAGTCGGTAAAGCATTGACCCCTATGGAGTGAATCGCGCCAGAACCCCGTGACCCTTGGCCGGAACCATCCATACGGTGGCCCCTCTTCGCTCATCACCACAACTGGGGGGGGCCGGTGCGCAACCACCGACTCGTAATGACCGCTGCCTTCGTGGCGGCCGGTTTCGGCATCATCCCGGGCATCGCGCAGGCGGCGGATCCCGTACCTGTCGCGGCCGGAGTGGCCGAGGCGATCGCCGAGGCATCCACGTCCGAGGGCTTCCACAGCCCCGCGGATCGCACGATCCGTACCACCCTGCCCACCGCCACCGAGGGGAAGGCCAAGGCGAACTCCAAAACCGCTGCACCACAGAAGGCACAGGCTGCGCGAACCGAGCAGGCCGCGCCCGCGCAGAACGCGGAGGCCGCACCGACCGAGCAGGCCGCACTCGACGCGGGGGCCAACCCGGCCCTCGCGGTCGATGTCAGCGGCACCAGCTACACCGCGCACGGGATCGAGCTCACCGCCCTGATCACGAGCGCCGACTTCGCGCTCGACATCGTCATCGACTGGGGCGACGGGAAGACCGACACGGTCACCGCCCAGGGCAACTACGAACTGCACCACTCGCACACGTACGACAAGTCCGGCGAGTACCAGGTGCAGGTCAAGGTGACCGACACGGCCAATGCCGTCCAGGCCACCAACGGCGGGGCATTCCTCACCCCCGGCGCCGACTTCACCCCACACACTCCGACCCGCCTCCTCGACACCCGCAACGGCACCGGAGCCGCGGTCGGCAAGGTCCCCGGGCAGGGCTCCGCCCGCGTCAAGGTGGCCGGCAACGCCTCCGTCCCGGCGGGCGTCACCGCCGTCGCCCTCAACGTCACCGTCACGGAGACCGTCGACAGCGGCCACGTGACCGTGTGGCCCGGAGCCGGCTACGACCGCCCGAACACCTCGAACCTGAACTACACGGCCGGCCGGTCCGTCCCGAACATGGTGATCGTGCCCGTAGGCGAGGACGGGTACGTGGAGCTCTTCAACGGCGGCTGGCAGCCGGTCGACCTGATCGCCGACGTCACCGGCTACTTCACCCGGGCCTCGGCGAGCGGCTACACCTCGATGTCGCCCGCCCGGTTCGTCGACACCCGAGAGGGCGTCGGCACGGCCCGCGGAAAGCTCGCCGCCCGCAGCGCGTTCACCACACGGATCGCCGGACTGCAGGGGGTGCCCCAGAACATCAAGGCCGTGGCGCTGAACGTCACGGTGACCGAGCCCGAGGGGCCCGGTCACATGACCGCCTTTTCCGGCACCGGGCCGGTACCGACGGCGTCGAACCTGAACTTCGTACCCGGACAGACCGTGGCCAACGCCGTGATCGTGCCGGTGGCCGAGGACGGCACGATCAAGATCTTCAACGGGGCCTGGTCCCCGACCCACGTGGTCGTCGACGTCGTCGGCTACTACAGCCCGGACAGCAAGGCCGCCTTCCTGCCCTTCACCCCATTCCGTACGCTCGACACCCGCGAGGAGGCGTACGGCTGGCCCGGCGGCAGGTTCCGGGCCCGGGAGTACATCACGCAGGCGTTCACGCCCGAGGCGGCGGCGGGTGTCGAGGCCTACGTGCTGAACGCCACCGTCACCGAGACCCGCGGCACCGGATTCCTCTCGGTCGCCCCGAGCCCGTACGCGCTTCCGGCGGAGGGCGAGCCCGCCGCACCGGCCGGACCGCGCCCCGTTTCCTCCACCCTCAACTGGACGACCGGCGACACGGTCCCCAACCTGGTCCAGACGAGCGACGGCGACCACGGCGTCATCACCTTCTGGAACCAGGGCCATGAGGACGCCGACCTGGTGCTCGACGTCTTCGGTGTCTACCAGACGAAGTGACCCCCGGGGTGGGGCTGCAGTCGGCCAATCCGTTCGACGAAGGGAGTGGCCGCTTGCAGCGGCGCCAGCCGAGCTCTACGGCGGTCCTTCAGCCACTTCTCGAACAAGCGGACCTCGGTGAAGGCAGGCATCTCGATGCCTCCCGCCTCCTACGACGTCAGCGGACGGCCGAGGAGGAACTCGGTCTCTGCCTGGAGCGTGTGCTGCGCAGCTGCGCGCAGTTGGGTCAGCGCGTCTGCGATCAGGCGGGTTATCGCTTGCGGCAACGGGGCGATTGCCTCAACCATCGCCTTTGTCCGGCCAGCGTCCTCGGCCTCGGCAAAGGCCAGGGGTCCTGCTTCGCTGTAGGTGTGGATCAGCCTCAGAGCACGGTCCATGGTGTGGTCCACGTGGCCGAGCGTGGCCGCGACCTGAAGTTGGTGCTCGGGCAGCCAGTCGTAAGGCTTGTCGAGGAGCTCATGGCGCTGAGCGTAGACAGCGAGCCCGAGCGTGGGAAGCGGGAGTACTCGTGAAGGGATGGGCGAGAGACCGGGTCCTCTGCCAACGACTTCGGGAGTCCGTTCATCGCGCGCCCGTGATCAATGTCCATGAGCGCGGCAGCCACTCCGCTCAGGCTTGACCGAGGCCGGGACGAAGGGCATCGGACCGGCGCCTCAGCGGCTCATTGGTGGCCCTTCTCGGTGACCATGTTGATCAGACCCTGGGCGGTGTTGTGCTCGGAGTCGATCCCCGGGACCTCTCCGCCTTCAAAGGTGGCGGGCTCGGCGCTGCGGGGGAACATGGCCTGCTCGTACTCGGTGAGCGCGGCCTCGACATCGTCGGGGTGCGCGGCGAGGGCCTTGCCGAGTTCGGCGCCGTCGTACATGGCCAGGTTGGCGCCTTCGCCGTTCGGGGCCGCGAGGTGGGCGGCGTCGCCGAGCAGGGTGACCCCGGGCACCCGGTCCCACCGGTGCCCGGTCGGCAGGGCGTAGTGGGGGCGCAGGACCGGCCCGGTGTCGCCGTCGGTGATCAAGGCGGTGAGTTCCGGTGCCCAGCCGTCGAACTCGCGCGCGATCCGCGCGGTGGCCGCGGCGGCATCGGTGAAGTCGATGGCGGCGAACCAGGCCTGTGGCCTGGTCAGCGCCACGTAGGTGTGCAGGGTGTCGCCGCTTTCCCGGTGAGCGAAGATCTCCCTACCCGGCGCGGGCGCGATCAGCATCCCACCACCGACCGCTTGCGCGGCGGCCGGGTGGCGGGTGTCGGCGTGGAACAGGTAAGTCTCGACGAACGACGTGCCGGTGTACTCGGGCGTGGCGGTGGAGAGCAGTGGCCGTACCCGTGACCACGCACCGTCCGCGCCGACCAGCAGGCTGGTGACGACGGTGCCGCCGTCGGCAAACGTCACCTCGTGGCGGCCCGAGCCGAGCGCGCGGGTGCTGCTGACCTTGCGCCCCCACCGGACGGCGGCGGCCGGGAGTGAGTCGAGCAGGATCTGTCGTAACTCGCCGCGGTGCACCTCGGGGCGTCCGCCCGTGCCGTCGTCGGCCTTGTCGAGCATGACGGTCCCGTCCAGGTCGAGGACCCGCATCGCCTGGCGGCCCTCCAGGACAATGGCGTGGAACTCGTGCATCAAGTCGGCCGCCTTGAGCGCGAGCTGTCCGTTGTAGTCGTGGATGTCGAGCAGGCCTCCCTGCGTGCGCGCCGTCGGAGAGGACTCCGCCTCGTAGACCGTGACCGGGATTCCGTGGACGTGAAGGACGCGGGCCAGCGTGAGTCCGCCGAGTCCGGCGCCGATGATCGTGACAGGTATGTGCATGGTGACTCCTGGGGATCGGGGCCGCCCGGTGAGCTCCGGCCGGCCGTTCTCTGGAAGGTTGCCGGACCTCGCCGGCAAGCCACCGACATCGAACCGGCAGCCGCCGATGGATGACCGACAGCGCATGTCAGTCCCGACACCTGCCCGGAACGGGATGCGGCCCGGCTTCCGGGTCGATCGTGCTCACGCTCGCGTTCTCGCGTCGCTCCGCCGGCGACGAAGCCCAGCCCGCACTGGGTACGGCGAACGGTCCGACGGGAGGAGCGGCCAGATGGCTGCGGCGGCGCCGACCAGGGTGCCCAGGCCTACGACCGCCGCACTCTTGCGTCGCCCGGCGGTCCAGGAGGGGCCTTCGTCTTGTCGGGCCTGTCCGACGTTTGCCGCTGGCGCTGCCCGAGGACTGGGCTGCCGCGGCGTTGACGGGGGCGCGGTCTCCGTGAACGACGACGTGGAACGTACGGTCCACCTGGCCGGGTCGCATCTTTGAACGAGGGGCCCGGCAGTCCGCAAGCACCGCGCGCCCGGCGCGGCGGCCGAAGCCGGCGAGCACGGCGGCCCGGTGCCCGGCCTGGCGTTCTTCGCGCAGCCACCCCGTCCGCACCGTCGCCGGGTGACGGGTGCCGGGTGCCGGGTGCCGGGTGCCGCGGCGAGAAGTAAAGCGGCCGTGGGGCGGCCGGCCCGGCAGCCGCACTCCCCGGTCGAAGACTGTGCTTGTTCACAGCCGGACGGCCAGCCAGACGGTCACGGCCGCGGTTACGGTGAGACCGGTGTTGAGTGCGATCCGGCGGTCTTGGCCGCTCAGGTGAACGGCGATCGCGCCGATTTGCAGGAGTGCGAAGCCGATGGCCGCGGCCGGCGCCAGCGAGGGAGCGATGCCGGTCAGCGGCGGCAGTACCAGGCCGGTCGCGCCGAGTATTTCGACCGCCCCCAGCGCCCTGAGGGCGAGCAGGGGTATGCGGTCGACCCAGGCCATCATCGGTCGGAGTTGATCGCGGCTGCGGATCACCTTCAGCGTGCCTGCGTAGAAGTAGAAGAGCGCGAGCAGTCCGGCGACGATCCAATAGGCGATGTTCATGGTTCCCGTTCATGGGGCCCCGGTTCGCGGGGGCCTGTCGATTGCGTCGAGTGTCAGGGCAGCACCTGGAGAAGGCCCGTCCGTCGTCCGAGGGTTCGGACGCGAAAGGCAGGAGCGCCCCCACAGGTCGAAGGAGGACGGCCGAGCCGTTCCGTCCGGTCAGCCTCACGCGAGGTCAGTGGCGGGCTGTGTCGCGTAGCGGCTCATCGCGTCGATGTTGGCCTGTGGCGTCAGCGGCCCGCCGTCGGCGAGCACCTCCTGAAGGTCTCGGAAGTACTGCACGTACAGGTCGGGTGTGAATGTGCTGAGCATGACGGCGGGTTGGTCGGTCAAGTTGGCGAAGGTGTGCGGGGTGCCCGGCGCAACCGTGACGAGCGTCCCCGCGTTGGCGTCGTAGTCCTCGTCCCCGACGGTGAACCGCACGTTGCCGGAGAGGACGTAGAAGCCCTCGTCGTGTTGGCCATGGCGGTGCTGCGGCGGACCCTGCGTGTGCGGGGCGAGGACGGACTCGGTGATCGCGAGGCGGTGCCCGGTGTGGCTGCCGTCCTCCAGAACGCGCATGCGCGTGGTGCCGAGAACGATCGTCTCGCCGTCGCGAGGACCCACCACCGATACGGCGGGGTCAGCCTGCGGCTCGCTGGTCCTGGTTTCTTCGGTCATGTTCACCAGTGCACCGCCGGGACCTCGCCGGTGTCCAAGACCTGTTCAGCAGTGCCTATACCTCATGGGTATCGTTGCAGCGTGGAGCTACGAACCTTGCGCTACTTCGTGGCGGTCGCCGAGGAACTCCACTTCGGCCGGGCCGCCACCCGACTGCATATGAGTCAGCCGCCGCTGAGCCGGGCGATCAAGCAGTTGGAAGCCGAAGTCGGGGCTCTGCTCTTCGCCCGCTCGACCACCGGCGTCACGCTCACGCCGGTGGGCACGGTGCTGCTCGACGAGGCGCGAGCCCTACTCGACCACGCCGACCGCGTCCGGGTACGCGTGAGCGCAGCGGCCGGCGTCGCGACCATCACCGTCGGCATCTTGGGCGACGGCACCGACCCGGGAGTGGCCAGGCTGGCCGCCGCCTACCGCCGAAACCACCCCGGCATCGACATCCACATCCGCGACACCGATCTGACCGACCCGACGTGCGGACTGCGCGCCGGACTGGTCGACGTCGCCCTCACCCGGGCGCCGTTCGACGAGACCGCCCTGACGGTGCGTGTACTGCGTACCGATCCGGTCGGCGTGGTCCTGCGCGCCGACGACCCGCTGGCCCGTAGCGACCGACTACGGCTGGTCGAGCTCCGCGACCGCCGCTGGTTCCAGTTTCCGCGGGGCACCGACCCCATCTGGCAGTCGTACTGGAACGGTGGCAGGCCGCGCGAGGGACCAGTGGTACGCGCCGTCCAGGAGTGCCTGCAGGCTGTGCTGTGGAACGGCACGGTCGGACTGGCGCCACTCGGACACGGCCTGCCCGCGGGGTTCACCGTGGTACCGCTGATCGACATGGCGCCGAGCCCAGTGGTGGCGGTGTGCAACGAAGGAGACACCAACCCGTTGATCCGATCATTCATCGAGATCGCGGCAGCCGCGTACCGCCACTGAGCATCGGCGACAGGACCAGGGCCACAGCACGGAGCGCAGCCGTCCCGGGCCGCGTTACACGTCCCAGAGAGAACGCAGCTGCCCACTGGTCGTCGGATGCGGAGGCGACACGGGGCCGGACGGGCTCAACATGTACGTGCGGACCGCAAGAGCCGGTGATGTCGTAGTCAGCGAAGCACGCTTCTGCGCGGCCGACCGGGAAGACCACGGCTGACGTCAAACGGTGATTGTGCAGAGGCGCTTGGTGGCCCGGGTCAGGGCTACGTACAAGTCCCTTTCCCCACCGGGGCGGGCCGTGATGATTTCCTCGGGGTTCATGACGACGACCCCGTCGAATTCCAGGCCGCGTGCTTCGGACGCCGGCACGATGCGTGCGTGGTGAGCGATGCCCTGGGCCGTCAGCTCGCTCACCCTGGTGTCCGCGCAGATGACTCCCAGAAGCTCGCCCGGGTGCGCGGTGCTCTGGGCGCGGAGTTCCTGAACGACGGCGGTGACCGACCCGTCCGGAGGTGTGGTCACGGTGCGAGGGCTCTCACCGCTTCGCAGTGACCGTGTGGGCTTCTGGTCCGGAGCGATCCGCGTGAGCAGGTCCCGGACGCTCTCCAGGATCTCCTGCGTGGTGCGGTAGCTGACGGTCAGGTTGTGCAGTTTGAACCGCGGTCCGACGTGGGGGCTCAGCGCTTCCTTCCAGTCGCGTGCTGTCGAGACCGGGCCCGCCTGGGCGAAGTCACCCACCAGCGTCATCGCCCTTGCCGGGCAGCGGCGGACGATCATCCGCCATTGCATGGCGGTCAGTTCCTGCGCCTCGTCGACGACGACGTGCCCGTACGTCTGCTCGGGGGGGCCGTCGACCAGGCTCGCCGCCTCGTCCAGCAACGGCACATCGGCATCGGTCCACGGATCGTCCGGACCGCGCAGCAGAAGGGACCGCTCCTGCGCGGTCAGGCGGGGCAGGCGCTCGGCGAGAGCGCCGGCGTTCGTCAGGAGCGCCTTCACGAGGTCACCGGGTACCAGCCGCGGCCACAGCACCTCGACCGCTCGGTCGACGCCGGCGTCGTCGAGGAGGTCGGCTCGGATGGCGTCCAGGTCCAGCTCGTGGACCGGACCCGGGTCGGCCGCGCCTTCGGCACGGCGCTGGGCGGCTCCCGTGAACCGGTCGAGGTTGATGCCCGTCATCCTTTCGGCATCGGCGTCGATCTGCTCCAGGAGGTCGCCCATGTCTCGTTGCATCGCGTCGGTGAGGGCGTCGACCAAGAGCTCCTTGAACACCTGGCGCGCGGGGTTGTGCCCCGGTGCGGCTGCCACGGCGGCGGCGCGTGCCGTGGCGACTTCCTCGCCGGAGAGGTGAACCAGTTCCTGTCCGACCCGCACGGTGAAGTCACCGGCGGGGGCTTGGTGGACGCGCAGCAGGCCGGCCAAGGCGTCGGCGAGGTCGGAGCTGCCTTTGAGACGCGCCGTATCGAACGGGTCCACCGTGTCCGTGGACACTCCGGCCAGTTCCCGGCAGGTCGCCAGAACGACGTCGTTCTCTCCGAGCGAGGGAAGGACCTGGGAGATGTAGTCGAGGAACCGGGCGTTCGGGCCCACCACCAGGACACCCTCCTGCGCGGCGCGCGGGAACGCGTACAGGACATAGGCCGCCCGGTGCAGGGCGACCACCGTCTTGCCAGTGCCGGGCCCGCCCTGCACCACGGTCACCCCGCGGTGGGCGGAGCGGACGATCTCGTCCTGCTCGGCCTGCAGCGTCGCGACGGCCGCGTGCATCCTGCCCGTACGCCGTGCCGACAGAGCCTCCGTCAACGGACCGTCTCCCACGACGTCCTCGTCGGTCGGGGCGGTCCCGTCCAGCAGTTCGTCGCTCACCGAGATGACCGTGCGCTCCTCGAGGCGCAGGTGCCGGCGCCGCCGCAGGTCCATCGGGTGGACCGGTGTCGCCTCGTAGAAGGGCCGCGCCGCGTTCGCGCGCCAGTCCACGAGCAGAGGCAGGTCATCCTCCTCCGTATGCAGTCCGATCCGCCCGATGCGCAGGGCCGTGCCATCCGTCCAGTCGATGCGCCCGAAGACCAGCCCTTTTTCGGCGCCCTCCAGCCGGCCGATTTCCTTGGCCAGACGCTCGGCGGCGATTTCTCTCTCGTATGCCTCACCGGCGTTTTCCGCCGGGACCTTCAGCACACTCGCTCGGTGTACTCGTGCCTCGGAAATCCGCTCGGTGAGCAACTCATATAAGGAGGACACATAATCCCGCTCCGATTCAACCGCACGCACAGCGGAATCATTCATTTTCGACAACAGGGGGCTCCTTCGATTCGAGCCACACCATACGGCCAAAGTTCCCTAAAGGTAAGTCTTGACTTACTTGGCAAGTCATGGCCCTACGACTGAATCCATGACGGCTGACCGTATGGCGCGTCACGCATTCCGCCGTTCCGTATATCGCCAATTGCGCTCCCGATGCCCGCCTGCCTTATGGCGAGCCCGCCCTTGGATGCAGGCGATGTTTTGCCGCGCTAGGGAAAGGGGCGAGGATCCACCTCCCTGCGGACCTGGGCGCAGGCCGGGCCGGAAGCGGCGGAGGGCATCGCCCGCGACGTCATCAACTTCGCCGTGCAGATCCTCACCGAGGACCACGAGGACGTCGCCGATGTCCTGCGCCGGCTAGAGGCGGTCGGAGTGGGTCAGGCCCTCGATGCGCACCCCGCACCCGCCGGTTCCTGAACGCGACGAACCTGGGCAGGGGTGAGTTCCACCAGCGCACGGGGCGCACACCTGTCGAGGAGCTGGGCGGCGGCACTTCTGTCATCGCCGGCCGTTACGGTGGCCCGCATGAACGAGAACACCTACTGGACCTCTGCGCCGGACCGGATCGTGCGCGGCTCGATGAGTCTGTGCCACCTGACAGCGTTCGAGGCGCCATTCAACGTCGACGCCCGTAACCTGCCCCCCAACGACCCTGAGCGCGCACGCGCGTTCGTCGAGTCGTTCGAGGGCATCGAGGCCGTCCTGGAGGACCTCGGGCCGCGCTCCGCGCAGACCCCGCTCCCATCGGCAGCACGGTCCGATCTGGACATCGTGCACGCTGCCGCGTGGGGCGGCATGTTGAGCATCGTGACTCCCGCGTTCGCGACCGACGGCAACGACGAGCCGCTCCGGTCGGCGGCGAAGGAGTTGCGGGAGCGGTTCCCGGATGCGCGGATCGTGGGACGGGTCTCCTACCACGGGGGGATGGAGCACACCGAGAACATCGTGTGGTTGCCGGACGGAACGATGTTCCACGCATCGGGATGGCCGGATGATGAGCCGTTCGTCATCTCGGGCGATCCGCGTGCGGTGATCGCGTCGCTGGATCTCAGGGGGTGGATGGTGGACAACGCCGGCGTCGACCTGAACGTGCCCGCGAACGAGGTCTACTGGGCGGGCCTGGGGGGCTTGGCGCTCGGGCAATCGGATCCGTGGGGGTGGGAGGAGATGGAGACGACGGCGTTCCGTGTGCGGCACTCCGAAGACGCGGTGAGGGACATGGAGAGCTTGTACTTCGTCTAGGCGCAAGTCGGCTGGTGCCCCTGGGGCCGGGGGTCGCGACGTGTGAACTGGCGTCCTGCGCAGTGGTGTTGAGGCTTCGTCGACACGCTTTAACTCGTCCTTACTTGTGGCAGGTGGGGGCTATGGTGGTCGGGCGGCGCGTACACGTCACGGGGGCCCACGCGCCGCCCACACCCCCTCAAGGCCCCACCGGAGAGGGAAGGACGAGCTCTTGAACAAACACATTCGAATACCGTCCAAGTGGCGGTTAGCCGCCAGGTTCACGGCCGCTGTCGGCCTGACGGCCGCGATCGTCACCACCGGGCTCCAGGCCGTCGAGGCCGCACCACCGAGCCTGCCGCCGGTTTCGGCGAAGATGAAGGCGGGATCCGGAAAGCGCTGCGACACCCGCAACGGCCTCCCGACCGCCCCGACGACACCGCCGGACTCCGGGTTCCCCGACAACCCGACCGGGAACCTGTACAAGGACACTGCCCTCCCCAGGAACTTCGACTTCGACCTTCCGGGACAGGCGTACGACGGCCTTCAGACACCGACAGCCGCCCAGAAGACCGAGGCCCTGTCGAAGGTCCCCGGGGACCTGGACAAGAACGTCGACGCATGGAAGAAGATCGCCAACGCGTCGGGGAAGCCTGCGGACCGGGCGATGGAGATTTACGCCCGGTACTTCGCGAACAAGGAGAACCTGGGGTTCAAGCACTGGTTCGACAAGCGGTACATCCGCAACCAGATCAACAACCACAAGGGCTCGGGCTTCGAACGGCAGCTCGTCAAGGACTACAAGCTGATCGGCCCGGACTGGCTGTGTGAGGTCACCGTCGAGCTGTTCGACAAGAACGGCGACAAGGTCGGCGAGCGCCGGTACGACGCCTACAACCAGAAGAGCAAAGAGTTCAACGAGTTCAAGTCGAACTCGAAGCTGACGGCGAAGCAGCTTGCGAATGACCGGGTCGTCGCCAAGTCGATGCCCGACCACAAGTTCCGCTTCACCGGTGCGAAGCCCTTCACCAAGGGCCAGGTCAAGGTCATCGACGACCTGGAGCGCGACGTCCGCAACATGCGGAACGGGAAGACCGGGCAGGTGCGCGGAAACCAGCGCATGTACAACCCGGTGCCCAAGACCAACCCGATCAAGGGGTATTCGGACCATCAGCGGTGGTTCGCGCCCGCCTGCCAGACCGGCACAACGCAGCTCGCGGCGGTCGGCGCCAACACGTGCGGCACCCGCGGCCCCGTCAACGACCGGGCCCTGTCCTCCGGGAAGACCCTGGAAGAGGCGAAGCGCTACCAGCGGGACGCCAACCGCCTCGACCCGAGGGGCACCCTCCCCAGGGGCGGCCCGGGCGGCGTCGACTTCACCACCATGGAACTCCGGTACGTCGGCGGCCTCGAAAAGGGCAAGGGCATGAGCTACTCCATGCGCGCCGACCAGATGCCCGACCCGGACAACAACCCCGGCTTCGGCGGCGAAGCCCGGATGCAGCTCTCCTCCGACGCCCTGTTCACCTGGCTCGCCCTGACCCCCGAAAAGTTCTGGGTCAACCTGAACCCGGACCAGCCGGGCAAGGTCATGGACGCCAAGTTCGGCAAGACCGACGCCGGCCGCGTCCTCCTCGACGCCGACCTGGTCATGAAGCACGACTTCTCCGAGGCCCTGAACCCCGACAAGCATCCCGGGGGCAAGCTGTACTGGGACACCGCGCCGCGCCGCAACGGCATCCCCTGCTTCCCCGGCACCCGCTTTTGGATCGAGCCCGACGAGGCCAAGGTCCGCGAGCAGGACGGCGGGATCTACATCCTCGAATCGCCGATGGACGTCTCCGCCCAGTGGCTGGACGTCGACTACACCGTCCCCGGCTCCACCGAATGCACCGACCTCTCGGACGCCGAGAAGAAGGCCATCGAACGCTCGGTCAACGCGAACATCGTCCCGGTCATCCAGGAGCGGGTGAACAAGGACCCCAAGTACGCCGAGCTGCGCGCCGTCTACAACGCCCGCGTCGCCGCCGAGTACATCCGTCAGCAGGACGCCAAGTCCCCGACGGACTTCCACGACATCATCGACTCCAACGACGTCTCGGCCTGGCCGATCCGCGCTCCGCATGAGGACTGGACCCGTGAAAAGGTCTGGGACGCGTACATGCAGTCCATCAAGGAGGGCATCGAGTGGTTCGAGCTGGAGTACGGCGGCAAGCTGTACAAGCAGGGCGTCGGCGGCGTCGACTTCTCCAAGCAGCCCAAGCAGAACATCCCCAAGGCCCAGTTCGACACCCAGAACCGGGACCTGGACAACACCACCGTCAACTCAGGCAAGTCCGATGACGCCTCCTACCGGGACCTCGACACCTTGTACCTCGGCGGAGGCCCGGCCACAGACGGCAGCGGCGAGGACCCGGGCGGCGAAGATCCCGGCGACGACCCCACCCCGACACCGACCCCGTCGGGCACCGGCAAGCCGACCAACCCCCCGACGACCCCGGCCCCGGACCCCACCAACCCCGGCGGCGGTGACAACACCCCGCCCACACCGGAGGACCCCGACGGCGACCTCGCCGACACCGGCTCCAACACACCGGTGGGCCTCATCGCCGGTGTCGCCGCTGCCCTCGCAGCGGCCGGCGTCACCCTGACATGGTGGATGCGGCGCCGCCGCACCGCGCAGGAGTAGCCTGACCAGGCAGTCACGTCTCGCAGTGAAGGGCTCCACCCGTAAGTACGCGCCGGGTGGGGCCCTTCGCCGTCCCCGCCCATGATCGAGACGGGCTCCCTTGCGGTCACACGCCGACCAGCTAGAACACGGCCTAGCCGAGTGCCGGAGGGTGCTCGGCCGGACGGCGTCCCCAGGCCGAGATCAGCGGCGCGAGTGTCAGGTCGAGTTTGCCCGCGTGGATGGCGGCCAGGTGCGCGTCGATCTCGGCGTCGTCGGCCAGGCCGGCCGCGAGCAGTTCGCCGCGCACGTGCCGGATGGTCGCCGCCTCCAGCCGGTCGCAGGCCGGCCCCCCGACCGGGAAAGAGCCCGCCGCGGCGACATCTACCAAGCCGGCCTCACGCAATGCCCGCGGCAGTGTCCGGCCGTAGCGCAGGTCCGCGCCGCGGCGCGCCAGCAGCTCCCGGACCTCGTCGCGCAGCCGGTTGGCCCGCCGCTGCGCAGGGCCGCTGTCGTCCAGGCATGCCAGTGGCTGCAGAGCGGTATCGGCGTCCTCGACCAGCAGCCAGCCGCCGGGCCGTAGCGCTGCCGCCATCGTGGCCAACGCGCGAGCCCGGTCGGGTACATGGACCAGCACGAGCCGGGCGTGCACCAGATCGAACGTCCCCGGCTCCGGGGGCGGATCAGCGGCGACGTCGTGCTGGCGCACCTCGTACCCGTCGCCTGCCTTCAGCCACGACGGGTCGATGTCCGTGGCCAGCACGTGCCCGGTCGGACCGACGGCCGCCGCGAGCGCCTGCGGGATACTGGGGCCACCGGCCCCCACTTCCCAGCAGCGCGAGCCAGCCCTGACCCCCAATCGATCGAAGTGCCCCCGCGTCACACCGTCGAACAGCTCGGCCAGCCAAACGAATCGCTCGCCGGCCTCGGCGCGCGCGTTGTCCAGCAGGTACCCGCGGGCGGGAGCGGACTCTCCACCGAGCGGGGTAGTCCCGCCTATCGGATCCGGTCGGCCACCGACGCGCGGCGGGCGGGGCGAGGAGGTCATGACTACATAGTCAACCTTTCAGGCCCCCAGCGCCACGACGACGGGAGGGGGATGTCTCACACAGCCGGCGAACCCCGCACGTCCTACAGCACGGTTCTGCACCGTGACGCGCCGGAAGGGGTACATGTATTCGGCCCCCATAGCCAGCCCACCAGGCGCGGGACAGCGCGCTGACCGGACTGTCGGCTATGGCGGGTGCGACCTCGTACCGGACGCCCTATTCCCGTGAACTCCGACGTGCAGTTCGGTGAGCGGGAAGTCCACCGCGAGGTTCGTGCCGTGGGAGGGGCCTGCGGGCGTCTGCACCGCCAAACTTGTACGTGAGATCGGCGGATCTAGCTTGAGCTCGGCGACGACGAGTTGGGCGGGAACGGGATCACCCCTGCGAGACCGGTCTCGCAGGGACGTACGCCCTCAGACCCCGGCTGTGCAGAACACGCACGCTTCCCAGAACGGCAGCGCGTCCAGCACCCGGTGGCGTAGGCACGAGGCCATCGCGGCCTCGCCCGGCCCGGGCAGGACGCCCGTGCCGGCCATCGCGGTCGCAGGGTCGAACTCTTCCACCATCGCCCTGTACGTGCGCAGGTACCCCTCGACCCGGGGCGGCTCGTACGTCAGTTCCTCCCACCGGTGGCGGGACAGCGCCAGATCGAGGACGCGTAGCAGGAAGTCCTTGGCCGCGACCCGCTCCTGCGCCGTGTCCCCCCAGTTGAGCTCCGCCAGGTCGAAGCCGACCACCCCACGCCCCATCACGTTCTGGTCCTGGAGCGTCAGCAGGGCGGCGAAGCGGAAATCCCACGGCTCGCGGGCCAGCGCGGACACGGCGAGCATCAGCACGTCCACGAACACCGCCGTGCCGGCGTTGGTCATCTCCAGATACCGGCCGTCAACGCCGCCAAACACGTTCATGTCGTCAGAGTAATGAGAGAGGGGAGGCCACCCTCGCTTGATGTGAACCGCCCCGGGTTCGGTTGAGATCTCAGACTGTGGCTGTGAGCTGGGGTTTCGTGGCGGCGAGGCGGTATCGGCCTGGCCGCGTTCTCCCCTTGGCTCAACCGCTGGGGTACCCCGGAGGCGGGATCCGTTGCATGGATCTGCTCCTGGGGCGCGTGGTGGGCAGTGGCGGCTATGGCCGTGATCGCGTGTCGCAGGACGTCTGGTCAGCAGTCCGAATGACTGACTGCTGCGGCCTGTCGTGCCGGGATGTCGCCGCGCTCGGCGCAGGTCGGATTGATTGATGACCAGCGGGGCGCCGTCGGTGCTGCCCGCGTTCCCGCTGCTGCCGGTCGCGGCCGCAATGACGCGAGCCCGGCCGCGCTCCGCGGTCGCACCTTTGCCCGGACGGGATCGAGAGGAGCTGGATGTGGAGGGTGTACCCCCGGATGCCTGGAAGTGGGAAGTCGACCGTACGTCGGGCCCGAGGCGTGAGCCGGGGCCGATCAACCTGCAGCGGTACGCGTTCGTACCGGCCTACGCCGGGATCGCCACGCTCTTCGGGCTGCCGCTGTGCCTCAACCCCGACGATCTGCGCGCCGGCCAGGTTGATGTGGCGGTCCTGGGGGCTCCGGTGGACATGTCCGTCGGGCACCGGGGAGCCGCCTACGGGCCGCGCGCGATCCGCGCGGACGAACGGATCCTGCCCAACACGCCTCAGATGCTGGTCAATCCCAGCACCCGCATCAAGCCGTTCGAGGAGCTGACGGTGGTCGACTACGGCGACGCCGCGGTCGACCCGTTCAGCATCGATACCTCCATGGAACCGATCCGCGCACTGGTCCGTGAGATCGCTGAAACGGGCGCGATCCCGATTGTGCTCGGCGGGGACCACTCGATCCTGTGGCCCGATGCCGCAGCCGTGGCCGACGTGTACGGGGCAGGCAAGGTCGGGGTCATCCACTTCGATGCGCATCCGGACTGCTCCCGTGACTTGCTCGGGCATCCCGTCTCGCACGCCACGCCGATCCGCCGGCTGATCGAGGACGAGCACGTCCCCGGACGGAACTTCATCCAGATCGGCCTGCGCAGTGCGATCGCCCCCGACGCCGAACTGTTCGAGTGGATGCGCGAGCACGGGATGCGCACGCACTTCATGGCCGAGATCGACCGGCGCGGTTTCGACGCGGTGCTGCAGCAGGCCATCGAAGAGGCACTGGACGGGCCGGAGTACCTGTTCGTGTCACTGGACATCGACGTGCTGGACCCGGCCTTCGCGCCGGGCACCGGCACGCCGGAGCCCCCCGGCCTGACCAATCGCGAACTGCTGCCGGCCATCCGCCGGATCTGCCATGAGACACCGGTCGTGGGTATGGACATCGTCGAGGTCGCGCCCCACCTCGATCCCGGCTACACCACGACGATGAACGCCCGCCGGGCCATCTTCGAGGCGCTGACGGGGATCGCCATGCGGCGAAAGGGACTGCCGGGCCCGGCCTACCTTGACCCGGACGTCTCCGGACTCCCGACCGGGGAAAAGAAATAGCGCCCTGGCTCTCGGCGGGCGGGCGGGCGGGCGTCAGGTCAGGTGTGGAGGCGGTTGTTGGCGCCGTCGCGGTCCTCGGCGCTCTCGTCGTTGAACCAGTAGTCGCCCGCCGCCAGGTAGCGGAACGACTGGGTCGTCTCGGCGGGCAGTGCGACCGTGACCGCCCGCTTGCCGTCGTTTCGCGGCTGGAGCCTGTGGACGCCGGGCCGCCAGTCGTTGAAATCCCCACCACGCTCACCGGCCCCGGCGGATCCTCCCCCGGGAGAACGAAGGTGACTTCGGTACCGTCCCTGCGCGACCTGCGCTCCAACATGAAGGGCTCCATTGGACGAGGGGGCACCCGCCGCGCCGTGGTGCAGCCGCGGGCGTGAGCGTGTCACCCACCCGGTCTCCCCGGCGCGCAGCCGGGGCCCGTGCATGTCAGGGTGCCAGGGCGACGAGAGGGTCCACACGGGCGGGACCCGGCCGGTCGAAGCGACTCCGGCCGAGGCCCGCCACGGACCGGGGGCCCGCACTGGTGAGCGCACCCGGCCTAGTCGGAGTAGGCGTCGGTGATCATCCGGTCGGGGTTGCGGATGACCCAGTCCACGTCCGTCTGCCATCACGGGTGCCCGTCGCCGATGGAGTGGAGCACCGCCTCGGTGATCTCCCGGCCGAGGCCCTGCGCGACCCCCGTCCCCTGCTCTACGCCGGAAGGGTGGCCGGAGGGTTCGCGCTTCCGTGACGGCTACGGCTGTGGGCCGCCCGGTGGTGCTCTGGCGGACGGAGGAGTCGGCGTGTGTTTGTGATCATCGCCGTATGCGTAGGGGCTCGGCTGTCGGTGTCACGGTCCTGGTGGGGCTTGCCGTCGGCGGTGGGCGGAGTCACCGACGCCAGAGGTGGGGGGAACCGGGAAGGTGACGGCCGGCTGCCCCATGATCTTGCGCCTGGCGTTGGTCATGCGGGTGACCGCCGTGTAGGCGGTGACGAATTCGTGGTCGAACCAGGTGTGGTGCGTGGTCTGGCCCTGCCAGGTGCGGTAGCGGGTGACGGTGTGGGTGCTCGATGCCCCGGCGGCCAGCTCGGACATGGCCAGGACCCATCCGATGTTCTCGCAGACGATCAGAGCGGGCCAGCCGCCGGCCGCGAGTGCCACTTCGGTACGGGCCAGTACCGAGCTCACGTTGAAGGGATAGGCCGGAAGCGTCCACGCCGGGCTGAGTTCGTGCTGTGCCCAGCCGCGCGCTGCGTCGCGGTGGTGGACCGAGGGAGCCCCGTCGAGGAACGAACGGTTGGCGGAGACCCAGCCCACGTCCTCCTCATCAACGAGAGGGTCGCCTGCGAAGGCGGCCAGTCCCTCGGCATCGGGGAGGTCGTCGGCGTCCAGGGAGAGGACCCAGCCCTCCCCGGCCAGGGCGAGGGCGCGGTTGCGGGCCGCCGACACCCCGCCGTGAACCGGATTCCGCACCACGACCGTGCCCGGCGGCCACTGCTGGAACCCGACCTCACCCGGCCCGTCGATCACCACGATCCACGACATCTCCCACCCGGACTTCCCCAGCCGTTCCCCCGCCTCCGCGACACCGTCCGCCGTCTCGGGTAAGTGGAAGGCCAACTCAGGGTGCAGGCCGGTCAGCAGGTGGAGGTGGCGAGGCGCGCGAGGCATCCCCGGAGCGTAGCCACCGCTCCACACGGCGCACCGCCCATTCAGGGCTCAGCGTCCGAATCACGCCCTCCACCGAACGCAGCCATCACGGAAGTGCGGTCAGAACCCTGCACTTGGCAGGTGAGCGCGTGAGTTGGCAAATGTCCTGTGAAATGGGATCCCGATGGCTTGCAACTCAAGCTTGGCCCACGGCCCGCAGTTCCGTGTGACGGCCCCGACGCCTGGGCAGCTGCCTGGGCATGATGAGTACGAAGACCTGCCGGCCCTGAGTACGCCCGCGCAAGCGAACCGGCGCCGGAGCCGATTGGCTGTACCCATGCACGAGACAACACCCTCCCTGACCACCGACTGCGCCGTCGAAACCCCTGCGGCGGACGTGGTGCTGCGGTGGGTCACGACCTTGGCGGTGGCCCTGATTCCGGTGGCGTTCGTCTTCGGGGCCCTGGCCGGGATGGCCGCAGAGGTTCATCCTCAGACCGTGGCGGTCGTCACGGTCTTCTGGTTTGGGTCCTGGACGGCTACTCCACTGCTCGTGGTTGCCTTCTGGCTGTGCCGGCGCCACCCCGCCCTGGCCAGGGCGGGCCGCTGGGCGGGGTGGGTCGCGACGGTCCCGCCGACGGTCACGATCCTGCTGGCCTTTGGACTGTAGACGGCGGCCTTGCAGCGGGCGCGCATTGCCGCCCGCCGGTTCGTCGGCGAAGATCGGCCGTCCCATGGGCGTTGCCCTTTACTCACGTCCGCCAAGTGAAGCGCCGGTGGACGAGGTCTTCCGAATGATCAAGGCGGCCTGGGAAGCCACCGCGCCCTGAGCCGGGGACGCCGGCGCACTGCGGCCGGGGCCGGGGCACGACACGTGCGGGTTCCTCTGGGCGACCCGTACCGGACCTGTTCGCCCGATCATGTAACTACCGCCGCCCTGGGTCGCCGTGCGACCTCCCGCTTTCGCCAGTGGCGGCCCATCGAGTCGCCGTACAGGCCTGCTCGACCGCCGCCACGGCGGTAGCCTCCCGCGCCACGAGGAGAGCGGCGGAGTGGGCGCTGACGCTCTCCCCCTGGCCTGCGCGTCGCGTACCCGTACGACATGATCAACGCTGCTGGTCTGGACATCCCGGCCCGGAAGGAGCTCACATCGACATGGGTATATGGGGGCATAGGTTACGACCGGTCCGCGGGCGGTCCGGCGCGAGGGGATCAGCGCCGCGCTCGTACGCGTTGACCCTGCTGGTCTCCCTGGCGTTGCTGCTCGGCACCCTGCCGAGCCCGCCGCGGCGCAGGGCTCCGCGGCCGGGGCCGCCTCCTTGTGCGGCACCCATGCCACGTCCTTCGCCACGGAGGGCGATCAGGGAGCGCCGATGACGGTGCGGCTGGGCTGCGCCAAGGACGCGGGCGGTCTGCGCTCGCTCGCGGCGAACGACAACGACCTGGTCATGGCCCTGGACTTCCCGATCGCCGAGCGCCGCCAGCATGTGCGCGCCCGCATGAAGGAGTTGGTCGACCAGATCCACGCCGACCAGGCCGCGGGCATGAGCCTGGGTGCCTCGCTCACCGAGCGCGCCCGGCAGCACAGCGTCGGGATCTATCCGCCGCAAGAGGGAAGCGCCGACTTCCAGGGCACCGTCCAAGCCGTCGACGACACCCTCGTGATCGTCACCCCGATGGACGCCATCGGCTTGGATCGGCACCCTGGACAGCGTGAAGACCCTCGTCGACCGGTCGCGCGCGGCCAAACCGGACGTCCGCTTCGCCGTGGCGAACGTGCCCATGCGGCCGCTCATCGACGGCCGCCAGGATCTGATCGTCAAGACCCGGCAGTTCAACGACATGCTCCGGACGGCGATCCCGTCCTGGAGCACCCCGCTCTCGCCGGTGAAGCTGGTCGACTGGGAGGCGGCGTACGGCTGCGACACGAACACCTGCCCGGGCGGCTACGACAACCTGCACCCCAACGCCCTCGGTGAGTTCCAGATCGCGTCCGCCTTCGAACGCACCCTCCACGAGGGGTACGACATCGGCCAGTTCGTGCCCGGCATCCCGCAGACGATCCCCCGGCGGCCGACGTTCCCGGTGAACACCCTGGTGGCCGAGTCCGTCCCGAGCGGGGTGAAGGTGACCTGGTCACCGGTGTTCGGTGCGCGCGGCTACACGGTCCGGTACCGGCTCGCGGGCGCCGCGAACTGGAACCAGACCCACGTCTCGACCAACCGCTACGACACCACCTGGACGGAGGACGGCTGGACCTGGGAGTACCAGGTCAACACCGACAACGGCACCGACGGCGTGTCCGTATGGTCCGAGACGGTCTCCGCGACCGCGCACCCGGCGACCGCCGCCCCGCCCACGAACGTCTCCACCCTTCCCTACTCCAACGGACTCGACGTGTACTGGGACGCGCCGACCGGCCCGCACACGGACAGCATCGACCGGTACGAGATCATCACCTGGGACAAGGACGTGCCTGGCTCCTACATCAACAGCACGGCGGTCAGGGGCACGTCCGCGCGGATCGACGGCCTCGTACCGGGCCACCACTATCTCGTCGCGGTGGCGACCTGGAACCGGGCGGGCGGCGGCATGCCCACCGTGGCCAGGTCCGTGACGGTCGGCGCGGGCGTGCCCCCCGTGCCGGCGGACGTGAAGATCCAGTCCCTCGACGCCACGACCGTCCGCCTCACCTGGCAGGGCTCCGCCCAGGCGGCCGGATACCGGGTGTGGGTACGGAACGCCACCGCGGGCGGCCCGTTCACGGCGGACCAATCCTCCACCGACATCCCCTCGCACGAGATCGCCTTCCTGTTCCCGGGCAACTGGAACTTCGAGTTCTGCGTCTCCGCGTTCAACGGCGCGCTGGAGTCGGGCCGGTCCGGCTGCGTCTCGGTCCCGCTCCCGCCCCCGTCGGCCGGTGGCGCCGGGCGATCCTCCGCGGCCGGCGGCCGCTCTGCGGATCCTGCGGCACTATCCACCTTGGCGGAAGGCCGGTTCGCCGACCCCGGACGGGAGTGATCGCGGATCGCAGTTCCGGTCTTGGAAGTTCGTCCGGGCGCTCGACAGCCAGAGCCGGACCACCCGCGAGGAACTGCGGATCGCGATCGTGACCTGGATCGAGCGGACCTACCACCGCCGCCGCAGACAAGCCGCGCTCGGCCGACCGACCCCCGTCGAATTCGAGACCGTCATGACCACACCGGCCCTCCAGGCCGCGTGACCGAACCTGTCACCCAAAGAGCTGCACCAGACCCGACACCGTCGCCCTCGTCGGCGATGCCAGCAGGCTCCCTCGTTGGCCTCCTCGATGAGGAAGCCGGGATTCGGCGACAGGCCGCCGCGGCGCTCGTAGGATGCCTGGATGCCCAAACCGATACGGATGAGCCGCACGTGGGTTGCCGTGTGGGCCGTGCTGTGCGCGGCCGGCCTCGCCGCCACCGCCGAACTGAACGTCTCCTCGGCACCGGACCCGCAGCCCGAGAAGCCCGTCAGCGGCGAGTGCGCCGATTACATCGCGGACATCGAGATGCAGCTGGCCAAGGCCAAGCAGGAAGGCAAGGGAGACGGAGTGCTGACCTTCTCGCGAGTCAAGGTCGACGCCGAGGACGACTGCCGCGACGATCTCCGCAATCACTTCCGCGGCGACCGGTGAGCCGGGGTACCTGGCTCGCCGCGATGGCAGGGCTCACCCTCGTCAGTGCGGGGGCAATCATTACGGTGTGCGCCACGTCGGAACCGGAGCCGCGGCCCACGCCGCCGCGGGTGTACTCCTCCTGCCTGGCGGCCGACACCAAGCCGGTGCCTGCGGGCGACGACCCGTGCGACGGCCACTGAAGAACGTCTGATCGACCGTCCGCCGCAGGATGGCAGAAAACACCCAAACCCAAGTCGGCCTCCAGGCCGACGGCGCCACCACGAGAACCGTGGGCATCGGGGGCCATCCGCTGCGAGGAGGCTCATGTTCGTCACTGACGATGAGTCGAGCCACGGCCACTTGTTTTCCCGTCAGGCGGCCGTGGGCGGGGAGATCTGACTGGCCACCGACACTTCGCACGCTGGTCGGCCAGGCTTTGCGGCGTTGGACAGTCAGATGACCACCATCTCGACGCGCGTGTGCGCGGGTGATCCTCGATCAGCGGCGGCCGGTGGTCAGGATGACGAGGAACTGGCCGCCGCCCGCCTCGATGCCGGCGGTCACCGGCATCCCCGGCACCAGTCGGGAGAACCGGTCCACCAGCCAATCCGCCGCCTCTTGGGCGTCCTTCCTGGTCGGACAACGGCCCACGATCTCGCGGCCCCCCTTGCGCTCCAGCCTGTCGGCAACGGCGATCAGCGGCGCGGGTTCGACTACGTACAGGCGCTCCGGCCAGGCGATGACCACCTTGACCGCACCCTTGCGGGTATTGCACCCGCGGTGCGCGAGCCGCTCGGCGACCTTGGCCTTCCGGTCGGCGGTCCGGCTGTCGACACTGGGCCCCCGCGGGTCGTTCACCGACTCGTCGGGGTCGACCGGTTCGTCACAGACCCAGCACCGCCAGCCGTCGCGCTCGGCCACATCATCAAGGAGACTCATCCGAGCAAACTAGCCTACCCGGCCGCCACCCGCGCACCAGGGCTCCAGCAGCGTCTCAACACCGGCCAACAGCGCTGCGACACCTGGCCGACCAGCATGCCTCCACCACGTGTCGAGCGATCGGGACCAGCTGGCCGCCGTACGGGAGCAGCTGACCGGCGCCCCGCACTTCTGGGACCGGCCCGACGGCGACTTCGGGCCCCTCCCCGCCGCCTATGGGCTTGAGCGGTCGAAGCGGGAGCGTGCCCGTTCGGGTCGTCGCCGGAGCCCGGCGGAACGCGGTGCTGCGCTCGACCGCGTCGACGGATCTGATGGCACGGTCCTCTGGGCCGCGCTACCCGGCCTGTCGGTACTGATGCTGCGTCAGCCGCACGAACGGTAAGGCCTGAACGAGCCGGCTCGGCAGCAGTCCGGCCTCCGTGTCCCGGGCGGTCATCAACGCCACACCCCCACGCGTCAATCAGTCGGTCCGGACGGCCGCGGCCATCCCTCGACCGGCTCACGCGCCGCACGCGGGGAACGGCAGTGGTCATGGATCGGACATGCGGTCCCGGAAATCGGAAGCGGATGGACAACCTTGCTGCTTTTAGGATCACTTGAGAGGTCGATCGGCTTCGAGCCCGCCTTCGGCGGCGCGACCGTCCTCATCCTCGGACCGGCGCACCTGCCCTAAGGAGAGTCCACCCATGCGTACTCGCGCTGTCGTTCGCGTGATCACCGCCGTCGCCGCTCTCGGGAGCATCGGCCTGGCCACGAACGCGAGTGCCGTCGTCACGGTGCAGGACAGGTCCGACCGGCCACAGAGTCCATCACGGGCCGAGAGCGACCCGCTGCCGAGCGAGGCCGGCTGGGAAGAGGAGCGGCCGGGATCGCGGGCGTGGGCCGCCAGGAGCGAGCAGGTCCGGCAGGACCATGCGGAGCTTGCCATGGAACGGGAGCTGGCCGAGCGGGAGCGGACGGGCGCGAAGGAGGCCGGGGCGCAGGCGGCCGCCTCTCTGGCCGCAGAGCGCGAGAAGCAGGAAACGGCCCGCCGCGAGGCACTCGTCGGCACCAAACCGCGGACGGCGACGGTCCGCCGGACCGCAGGCTCCGTGCCGGTTCCGGCGCAAACCCTGGCGAAGACCCGACAGGTCTCCCCCGCCGCGCTCGCCGCCATGCCGTCCGTCCGTGCGTCGACGGCAGTAGGCGGCGTACTGGCGGAGATCGGCAAGCCGTACGTCTGGGGTGCGGAAGGGCCTTCCGCGTTCGACTGCTCGGGGCTCATGCAGTACGTGTACGCGCGGGCCGGCATACGGCTCCCGCGCACCACGTGGGACCAGATCAACGCCGGTTCCCGGGTTCCGGTCTCCCAGGTGCGCCCCGGAGACCTCATCTTCTATCGCGGGGGCGCCCACGTGGGCATGTACGTGGGCGACGGGAAAGTGGTGCACGCTCCCCGGCCCGGGCGCACCGTCACCACACAGAGGATCGACGCGATGCCGGTCTTCGCCGTCGTACGACCGTTCTGAGGGGAGCCTCATCGGTGTCGAAGGCGATCGCCGTCGCCGTCGCGGCCGCGGCCGCGGCCGCGGTCAGCGTCCCCGGCCGCTCTGGCAACGTCCTCCGCGGCGGCCGGTTGGCCCACACCGGCCCGGAGTGATTCTCATACGCGCAGGACGTGGCTGCCCGCACGGGCGTAGCGCTGCGCTTCGGCGCTGGGCAGGTCTGTGTCGGTGACGATCGTCTCGAACTCCCGGAAGTCCGCGAACCGGCAGAAGCTCACCGCGCCGAACTTCGTGTGTACACCGCAGAACACCTTGCGCCGCGCTGCCTTCATCGCCTGCGATTTGATCTCGGCCACCGCCGGGTCCGGCGTCGTCAGACCGTGCTCCCGGGAAATCCCGTTCGCGCCCACGTACGCCATGTCGATCACGAACCCCGACAACATGCGCGACGCCCAAGGGCCCACCGTCGCCTGCGTACGCCCCCGTACCTGACCACCCAGCAACAGCACTGTCACATTGTCCCGCAGGCTCAAAACCTGCGCGGTCCCCAGCGCCGGCGTCAGCACCGTCAACGGCCGGTCCTCGGGCAACGCCTCCGCGATCAGCTGCAGAGTGAACCCCTCATCGATGAACACCGTCTCCGCCGGCCCCAGCAAACCCGCCGCCGCCACCGCGATCCGCCGCTTCTGCGGAACATGGCGATTCGTCCGCGTCTCCAGCGAGGTCTCGTACGCCCGGCTCTCCACGGGATACGCACCACCATGGGTGCGCCGCAACAATCCGCACGATGCCAGCATCCGCAGATCCCGCCGGATCGTCTCCGACGACACCGCGAGTTGGACGGCCAGCCCCGATACCTCGACCGACCCTTTGTCGCGCGCCTGAGAGAGTATGACGCGCTGCCGCTCGGCGACTTCCATGGCCTCTCCTGTCCTGCGTCGTGCTCCGTTACGGTTCGATCTGACCGCCTCGGGTGCCCTGGGGCCAGCAATTGCCGCCGGCCGTCAGCGTTCCGTCATGGTTGACGACGTGCGGGCCCGGCGCTCCGCACCGGGCCCGCTTCGCTCAGCCGAGAACGCTGTCGATATACGCCGCGAGTGAGGTCCGCAGGGCTTCGGGCTCCATCTCCTGGCCATCGATCAGATAGACCACGAGATCGGCGCGGATGGCAGCCAGCAGGGCGTGGGCCGTGTAGTCCGGGTCGTGGACGCCGGGCACCAGCTCCAATTCCGCCCCCAAGGTCCCGTGCCACCAGCTGTAGTGCTCGGCCTGGTAGGGGCTGCTGAGCCCGGCGTCCTCCGCAGCCGACATGAGGTGCCGGTTCTCGATCTTGAAGCGGAGCGAGAGGTCGAGAAGATCCGCCACGCGCTGCCGCGGTGGCGACTCGGCACCGTCCTGTGCTTCCCGTACCTCCTGCTGGAGGGGTTCGAGGCGGGAGGCGATCACGGCAGCGATCAGGCCGGCGCGGTCGCCGAAGCGACGGAAGAGGGTGCCCTTACCCACCCCCGCTGCCGCCGCGATGTCGTCCATCGACACGCTGTGCGGGGAGCTGCTGGCGGCGAAGAGGGCATCGGCGGCGGCCAGGACCGCCCCTCGGTTGCGCTGGGCGTCGGCGCGCTCCGGGCGCTGGGTCACGGGTACTCCGTAACTTGTCGGCCGGCCCGGGAGGGGGAGGGGGCCGGTGCGGCGGTCGAATCCTTGTTTCAGTGGCTTCGAAGCAGCAGCCTCCCGGCTCTTCGGGGCGTCCTGGTGGTGCCGGCCGGCCACAGGCAGATCGTCGAGGCCCTGCACGACATGGTCGGACGCCCGGGGCGGAGTGTGCGTCGTATCAGAGCGTGTCGTCGAGCCAGTCGAAGACACGCCCTGTCGCGAGCCGGATGGCGCCCGGGTGGCAGTGGGCGTCTGCCCCTTCCTCCTCGGTGAAGCTCAGGAGTGTCTTCGGGGCGGTGAGGTGGCGGTAGAGCTTGCGTGGATCGGGTTCCTCCTCCCCGGTGGCGGAGTAGTACAGGTCGTCGGTCGCCTCGCACACCAGCACGGGGCAGGTGATGTTCCCGGCACTGCCGTCCTTGAAGCTGTAGCGGGCGTACTCGGCAAGGAATTGCCGGTCCGTCGAGGTCCTGGTGACGTAGCGGCCGTGGTCGAAGGCCCAGCGCAGGATCGGGCTGCGCGCGCGGCCGTCGGCGAGCATCCGGTCCAGTTCCCCGTCGTGCTCGGCTGCCGCCCGCCGGACGGCTTCCTCGTGCGGCAGTGGGAGGTGCGCGGTCAGGGCGGAGACGGCGTCGAAGACGCCGTCGAGGGCGACGACGGCTGCCAGGCGCGGCTCGTGGGCGGCCGCGCGGGGTGCGAGGTAGCCGCCGAGGCTGACGCCGAGGAGCGCGATGCGGGCCGGGTCGACGCCGGGGTCGCGGGTGAGGAAGTCCAGTACGGGGCCGACGACGTTCTCCCAGTCCGGCCGGAAGGCCAGCCCGTCGAGGTGGATGGCGGCGGGTTGGCCCGGGCCGTCGAAGGTCAGGACGTGGTAGCCGCGTTCCTGTCCGCCGAGTGCGCCGAGGAAGTGCAGCTCCTCGGCGGCGCCGTCGAATCCGTTGTGCATGACCAGCGCCGGCCTCGGACCTTCGCCCGCCGCCCGGTAGAAGTAGCCGTGCAGGACGGTGTCCTCGTAGGGGATCTCCACGGGCGTGACGTCGGGGAGGTGGGCGATGGCGTCGCGGAAGCAGGCGACGCCGCGCTCGTACGCGTGGTCGATGCGCGGGTCGTCGGGGTTGCCGTGGAGGAAGAACTCGGCCGCCCGGTAGTAGCTGGAGGCGCGCAGCAGTCCGTCGCGCGCGCTGACGGGGTGGGACCCGCGCGCCTCGGTCTCCAGGCGCTCGGCTGTGGACAGCCAGGCGTCGTGCCAGCCGTCGTAGTCGCCGGGGGTGATGCGGGAGGCTGTGGCGATGACTTCGCCGACGTCCGAGCCGCCGTAGGCGGCGAGGCCGAGGTTGCGCAGGGTCTCGAACCAGAACGCGGGATCGTCCTGGAACATCAACTGCTTCATTGGACCTCCCGTTCCACGAAGGCGCGGAGGGTGCCCGGGGGGCGCCCGGTGAGGCGCTCGACGGCGTCCGTGACGCGGTCCTCGGCGCCGTCGGCGATGGCGCGGTCCATGCCGGCCAGCATGGTGGCGAACTCCAGCGGGATCTCGGCCGCCCAGCGGTCGCGCAGCTGCTCGAAGGTCAGGTGCTGGTGTGTGACCGGCCGGCCGGTCACCTCGGCGATGATCGCGGCGACGTCGTCGTAGCTCAGCGCCTGCGGCCCGGTCAGGATGAGGTCGGCGTTGGGGGCCTGCTCGTCGGTCAGTGCGCGTACGGCGACCGCGGCGATGTCGCCGGCGTCGATGAACCCGACACGGCCCTTCCCCGAGGCGGTCCGGATGGCGCCCTCGTCACGGATGCTGCGCGCGTGGGGCGTGTGGCCGGCGAAGTTCTGCATGAACCAGGAGGGCCGCAGCACCGCCCACTCCCCGATCAACCCGGGCAGCGCCTCGTGGACCTGTCCCACCGCCGGACCGCCCGCGGGGATCGCCGAAGAGCTCAGCAGCACCGCACGGCGCACGCCCTCCGCACGGGCCTTGCGGAGGAAGGGCAGCATGACCGCGGCCGGGTCCGAGGAGCCGATCGGCGGGACGAGGTAGGTACGACCGACGCCGGCCAGGGCCTCGTCCCAGGTGGCAGGCTCGTTCCAGTCGAAACGGACCGCCTGTGCGCCGTCGACCGGGGTGGCGTTGCGGCTGGCGGCCTTGACGCGGTGGCCTTCGGCGATCAGGCCGGCGGTGACGCGGCGGCCGGTGGTGCCGGTGGCACCGATGACCAGGGTCGCGTTGAGGTCGTTCATCAGTTCGCTCCTACGAAGTCGGCGCCGGGCTGCTGTACGGCGAGGGGGTTCCAGTAGTCGCGGTAGGAGGAGATGAGTCCGTCCTTGACCGTGACCACGGCGATATAGGTCATGCCGAAGGGGGTGTCGCTCTCCACCAGGCGACCGACACCGCGCATCTCCACCACGATCGTCTCGGGGACCGTGGTCTCGTGGACCGTCACCTCGGGGAAGTCGTGCATGTCGACGTGGTCGGGGTAGTGGCGCATGTAGTCACCGACCGCGGCCTTGCTCTCCAGCCGCACGGGCCAGCCCTCCGGCGCGAACGGGAACTCCAGGACACCATCCTCGTCCCACAGGTCCACCCAGCCGGGAATGTCCTTCTGCAGCAGCAGCTGCAGACCGTGGCGGTAAAGCTCCGCGGGCGTCATGGGGGCTGTCATGATCAAGGTTCCGTTCTGCTCGAAGATACGGCGAGCCGCATGCGGACCAGCGGTCCGCATAAAATGAAGCATACGGACCGCCGGTCCGATTCTCAAGGTTTCCCGCGTCCGGCACACGGAGAAGCCCCGACCGCCGACGGTCGGGGCTTCTTCGTGTGCGGGCCGCGCGTCGCCCGGGGCGCCCCGCATCACTGATTCACGATGGTCCACTTGTGGTCGTCGTTCACCAGGCAGGGCCGGATCTCCAGAGGCGCGCCGTCGGCCGAGTCACCCGCCCAGCCGACCACGTTCAGGCACTGCTGCGCGCTGGCGAAGTTGTGGATCCAGTACGTGCCGTCGCTCTTGCGCTGGAGCCACCAGAGCTGATTGTCCTTGTACGTACCGACGCACTGGTTCTCGGCGACCCACGTGTTGCGGGGCGCGCCGCCCGTGCCCTCAAGGTCCAGACAGAGCCGGTCCTTGACGTTGCGAATCTGCAAGAGGTTCGCGCCGCCCGGGCCACCCCGGGGGTAGTGGAGCTCGAAGTCCCACAACTGGTTTTCGGAGGAACTGGAGTTGCACTCTCCCTGCCGAACCGCCTGGTTGGAGTACCCCCTGCCCGTTCCGGGCAGGTCGGCGCACTTGCCGGTCATGCTGTTCCTCAGCAGCACCCGCTTCGAGTTGGACGGATCCGGGGTGACAGCGGGGCGGGTGCGGCCCGGGACCACCGGGCCCGCGGCCCGATCGGCCGCTTCACCGGACCGGACGGGGGCGGGGGCGTTCGACGGCTCGCCGGCGGGCGGCGCCTCGGTGAAGGAGACGACTGGGCCGGGACTCCCCGCGGTGAGCGCGGGGCCGGCAGCGGCTTCGGCCCCGGAGTTGCCGAGGGCCGGTGAACCTGCCGGCGCATCCCAGAACCGGCTCTCCCCCGCAGGCGGGCACAGGGGCAGGACGGTGACCACCTGTCCCTCCGGCGCCTCCCTCGCCGCGGCTCCGAGGATGGTCACGAGATCCGCCACCAACCGGGGGGTGGGGGTGCGGTCGTGGGCCGTGCGCAGCAGGACGAGGCCGTCGTGGTGCTCCGCCGCCAGGAACGTGGAGGAGGGGTCACCGGGCACCGCGGCAATTCCGGCCGCCCCCACGGGGACCGGTTCCCCGCCCGCCGGGCGGCGCCTGACGCCCGGCCAAGAGCGGCGGACCCCGCTCACCACGGCGGCCCCGCTCGGAATCGGACGGGCCGCAACGGTCCCGGGTCGGTCGGTCGAGACACGCACCCCCCCCCTTGGCACCGGCCGTCCTCGCCTCGCGGTCAGCGTGGCACGGCCCGGGAGCGGAATCAGGTCCGGTCCGAAACCACACAGCACAACCATCGAATCGGTCATGCAAAGCGCCGCTTCCCTCTCATTCGGTCACCGGCCGGGCCGGACGGCGATGTCAGCGCTCGGAGCGCAAGGCTTCGAGGACGGTCGAGACTTCGGTACGGGTGCTGAAGTCGGGGTGGACGTCGGCGAGCAGGACGGTGCGGTCCGCGCTGACGACCAGCACGGTCGGGTGGGGCAGCTCCCACCGGCCCGTCCCGTTCACCTCTCCCAGATCGAGCCCGAGACCGGTCTGCGTCCGGCGCACTTCCTCGGATACGGCGTGGGTGATGCCGAGTTCCCTGGCCAGCGTGTTGCCGATGTCCGAAAGTACGGCGTACTCGAGCCCGGCGGCCCCCTTGGTGTCCAGCGAGCCGTCGTACGCCTGCGGGCTGACCGCCACCAACGTGGCACCGAACTCCCCCAGGTGCGGCAGGAGTTCCTGCTGATAGGTGCGGAGTGTCAGATTGCAGTACGGGCACCAGCCGCCACGGTAGAAGACCACGACGGCCGGACCGTCGCCCAGCGCCTCCGCGAGGTCCACCGGGACGCCGTCGGGACCGGTGAGGGTCGCCGTCGGCAGCACGTCGCCCGGCTTGACGAGGGCCGGGGTGCGGCCTTCCTCCCCGAGGCGCCGCTGCTCCTCGAAGAGGACACCGAGGGCTTCAGCGGGAAGGGCGGACCCAAGCTGTCCGGAAATCTCGGCGAGGCGGGCGTTGAGCGAATCGTCGGTCACGGGAAAACCCTTCGAAAGGCGCTGCTGCGGGTAGAGCCGGCGGAAAGCCAGAACATGTACCGATCGGTACATCAGCGTGACTGTACTATTCGGTACATGGCCGAGCAAGGCAAGTCCCCCAGTAGCACTCAGCGCGCGGTGCCGCGCACCGAGCAGGGCAGGCGCACCCGGGCCGCAATCGTGAAGGCCGCGGGTGAGCTGATGTACGAGCACGGCGTGGCGGCAACCGGCCTGGACCAGGTACTGGCGGCAAGTGGCGCGGGGAAGTCTCAGCTCTACCACTACTTCGGCGGAAAGCAGGATCTGACGGGCGCCGTCATCGACCTCCAGCTGGCCGGCATCCTCCAGGCCCAGCCGCGCCTGACGGACCTGGACTCCTGGGCTGATTTCGACGCCTGGGCCAATGAACTCCTGGCCCTGCACCAGGGCCCCGCGGGCCCCCTGGCCTGCCCGCTGGGCAAGCTCGTCGGCGAACTCGACGACGACGAGGTGCTGCGCGTCCGCCTCGCCGACGCCTACCGTGCCTGGGAGTCCCACCTCTCCGAAGGCCTCATCCGGCTGCGCGACAACGGCGCCCTACGGCCGGACGCAGACCCCCAGCGGCTGGCCGCCGCCACCATGGCCGCACTCCAAGGCGGAATGATGATGGCCCGGCTGCGCCACGACATCACTCCCCTCCGCGACGCCCTGGGCATGGCCCTGGCGCACCTCCGAAGCCACCAGGCATAACCTGCACGGTCTGGCGCTGTGGTACTCGGCAGGACCGCCCCGGGGATCGGCCATCAGGACCGTGCGCGCGGCGCCTCGGATCGCAGTCTGCGGTCGGCTTCGAAGGCCAAGGCCAGTTCGACGACCCACCGCGGATCCGAGAGCGAGCGTCCGGTGCGCTCTTCCAACCGGCGCAGACGGTGCCGGACCGTGTTGGCGTGGACGTGCAGCCGCCCGGCCGACCGCTGCGCAGACCCACCGTTGTCCAACCACGCCCCGAACGTTTCAAGCAGCAACGCCCGCTCGGCAGGTGAGACTCCGTCGAGCCCGGCGAGGGTGGTGCGGGCGACCCTCTGCATGACCTCCGGATCGCTCGCGACCGCGACAGCCAGCGGATCCCGGTCGAAGACGACGACCTGGTGGCCGTCGAATGCGCCGTGCAGGGCGATCCGGGCCAGCCGCAGGGCCGAGCCGGTCGCGCGCAGGTCGGCGTAGGGTGGGCTGACGCCGACGAAGCCGGCTGCATCCGAGGTCAGCGCGGCGACCAGGCGGTCGAAGCGGCTCTCGGGCCCGCGGACGCAGGCGACGCCTATCTCGACGTCATGGCTCAGTCGCCAAACCGACGCGATACCGGCTCGGCCGAGGATGGACTCGATGTCGGGCAGAGAGTGCCGGCCGACGGTCGGCACGCTGGCCACGACGACCGCGTAGGGGCCCGTGGCGGGCAGCCGTAGGACATGGGCGGCCTCCCACAGGCTGGTGTCGGTCAGTCGCCCTTCGAGCAGCGCCTGCAGGAGCGCGGACCGCCGCTGTTCCTGGGTCACCAACCGCGCGGCGAGCTCGTCACGGTAGCCGCCGACCATCTGCTCGGTGTGAGTGTGCATCGCGCTCCACACCTCGGAGGCGGCCAGCACCGTAGAACTCCCGGACAGCCCGCTGTCCGCGGCTGCGCCGGCCAGCTGATCCCACAAGTACCAGGCCCCGACCCGGTATCCCTCCATCACCGCGGGCAGCGGCACCCCGGCTCGCGCGCGGGCTCTGCCGTGTTCACGGGCGATATCGGTGGCCGGGCCAGGTGTGCGTCCCATCCGTCCGAACAGCCGGTGGACATTGTCGAGCGCCGCCTCGTACAGCTCCTCGGCGGGCACCGCATCGCCGCGGTAGACCGGAACCGCCTCCCGGATCCTGGCCGTCGCGCTCGCGGCGAGTTTCTCGGCGCGTTCGAGCATTCCGGCCGCGAGCAGCGCGACTTGGGCGTCGATGACGTCCGGATCGGTGGCCGGCGAATCCGTCATGCTGATCATCCTATTGCTGTGGCCGGCGAGGTCTGCCGGGGCGCGTCGTCCGGTGCGGTGCATCGCAAGGCGGGCGTGTGGGCGTCGTGTTGTGGACCAGGACAAGTGGGACCCCGAAACCGGGTGGGCCGCAACAGTGACCAGCCACTGGCACGACGCGAGGATTGTCGGCATCAGCCGCCTGCGGCGCCGACCCTACGACGGTGGGAACGAGACCACCTACGCCGCAGCCCCCTCCCTGTTCCGGTGACCCGACCTCCCCAGTCGCCGAACCCGTGATCCAACGACGCCACCTCCCCTGACCACGCCTGCCGTCTCGTCGCCGAGGCGACGCAGCCGTCCGACACGGCGCTCACCTCGCGGGCCCGCAGGGCATCGATGCCGTCAACCGCCATAAGGCGATCCACCAGGAAAGTTGCTCCTTGCCATGCGCACGAAGCTTGATGCCGTCTCCGTCACTGCCGTGCTGGTGACGGTCCTCGCGTTCTCCGCCACCGCGCCGTTGACCGCGTACGCCACCGGCCCCACGCTCGCTCTCGCATTCGGGCGCAACGCGCTGGGGCTCCTCACCTTGGGACCGGCGTTCATGCTGGTCCGTCGGCGCGAGGTGCGCAAGGTCTTCCTCGGGCAGCGATCGCTCGTCCAAAAGGAGCAACGCCGCGCCGTCATCCACGGCGTCTTCGCCGGCACGGCGCTGGCCGCCCATTTCGCCACGTTCATGCCCAGCACCCGGCTGACCAGCGTGGCGATGGCCACCGCTCTGGTCGCCACCCAGCCCGTCTGGCAGGCCCTCATCGCGACCCTGCAGAAGAGCCGGCTCCCGCGGGCCACTTGGGCGGGCCTCGGCGTCTCCGTGGCGGGAGCCGCGTTCGCCAGCGGCACGGACGTGCAGGCGGGCACCCAGGCGCTCGTCGGTGACCTTCTCGCCCTCGCGGGCGCGATCGCGCTCGCCGGCTACACAGCGCTCAGCGAGAAGGCCCGTCCCGACGTCAGCACACCGATGTACTCGGTGCTGTGCTTCACGGTGTGCACGGTGGAGCTGCTGATCCTCTGCCTCGCCACCTCGACCCCGTTGTTCGCCTTCACCGGCGACACCTGGCTCGCGCTGCTGGGCCTGCTCATCTTCCCGCAGCTGCTGGGGCTTTTCTCGCTCAACTTCGCCCTCGGCCGGGCGCCGGCCACGGCGGTGAGCGTGATGCTGCTGCTGGAGGCACCGGTGGCCGCGCTCATCGCCTGGCTGTGGCTCGGCCAGCTGCCCGCCGCGGACGCGTGGCCGGGACTCCTCGTGATCATGCTGGGCGTGACCCTGGTCGTGGTGGCGGACGCCCGACGCACGGATCCGGCGAAGGGAGCCCCCGGTCGTGCGGGCAGCGCCGTGACGCTCCCGCAGCACCCGCTGCTCACCCTGGACTCCGTGCCCGGCGGCGACACCCACGCCTTTCTGTGGCGAGAGGCCCGCGCGGGTCGGTACGAGGAAGTCGAGGCCGCCATACGGCGGCTGGAAACCCAGGCCATACGCGTCCACGGCTCCAAGTCGCCCCAGGCCACCCACTGGATCGAAGTGCGGGCCGTCGTCGCCGGCATCGCCCGGGACCCCGGCCTCGCGACCCGACTGTGGCTGTCCGCCGCCCGGTTCCACTCGGCAACGCCGAACCCGGACCTCCGCGCAACACGAGAGTGCCTCGACCGCGCCTTCCACGAGTGGACCAACATCGAGGACGACCACCTCGTGAGCGCACTGGCAACCGCGCTGCGGACCACGTACGAAAGGCACCCCGACCTTCGCCCCGACGCCCCGGCCGCCATGGACCGGCACCTGCTCCACAGGGGCATCCGCACCCTCCCGGTACCGCAGGATTGAGACGGCGCCCCTCAACGGTGCTCCAGTGCGTGGGAGCCGCCGACGGGAAGGTCCCACAGGTCCCCGGCGGGGCGTCCCGCCTCCGCCCAGGCGGCTCGCACCCGGTGCAGGGGCTCCAGCGGCGGTTCGGCCGAGAGCAGGAACGTCGCCCAGTGCATCGGTGACATGATCCGCGCGCCGAGATCGACGCAGGCCCGGACGGCTTCCTCCGGAGACGTGTGGACGGGCGACAGCATCCAGCGCGGCTCGTACGCGCCGATCGGCAAGAGCGCCACGTCGATCCCGGGGTAGCGGGCCCCGATCTCCCCGAACCATTTCCCGTATCCGGTGTCTCCCGCGAAGTAGAGGCGCTTCCCGTCGGGCCCGGTCAGGACCCAGCCGCCCCAGAGGCTGCGGCAGGTGTCGGACAGGCCTCGACGGCTCCAGTGGTGGGAGGGCACGAAGTCGAATCGGACCGGCCCCGACGGGCCGGGCAGCTCTGCCGCCTCCCACCAGTCGAGCTCGGTGACGTGCGTGAAGCCCCTCCCCCGCACCCAGCCGGCAAGGCCGGCCGGCACGAACACCTGGGTGTCGCGCGGCAGTCTGTCCAGGGTGGGGGCGTCGAGGTGGTCGTAGTGGTTGTGGCTGATGACCACGGCGTCGACCGGCGGAAGGTCCCGCCAGGAGACCCCTACGGGCGTCACACGCTCCGGCGTCCCCACGATGCGCCGGGACCAGACCGGGTCCGTGAGGACGGTGAGGCCACCGATCCGCAGCACGTAACTCGCATGGCCCACCCAGGTCAGGGCCAGGTCCGCTGGCCCGGCCTCGGGGAGCGGGCCGGGCTGGAAGGGCAGGTCGGGAATCTGGGCGCGCCCTTCGGCCGACGGGCGCAGGCGTTCGCCCCGCAGGGCCAGGCGGACGAAGTCGCCGAGCCCGGGGAGGGGCGAGGTCAGCCGGTCCGCGAAGGACCGCGGCCAGCTGCGGAGTTCATTGAGCGGCCGGGATACGGACAGCGGTGGGTGCGCTTGAGCGGTCACGGTTCGCTCCGTTGGTCGGCGGCGGTCCAGGTGTACGGGTGGCACTTCCGGTTGTTCACACCACCCTAATGTGAATGACATTAACATGCGTCGATCCCGCAGCACCCGGGCAGGAGCGGAAACCGGAAGGGCCGGTGCTGCGCAGGGCGATTGCCCGCAGCACCGGCCCAGGAGTCACACCCTGACCCTGCTCCAGCGCTGGTACGGGTTGCTGTAGTTGCAGCTCTGCGCGTAGGCCTGCGAGTAGCTGCCGCCGACACAGAAGGGACGCCCGCCGGTGAGGGCGTGCTGTCCGCGGAGGTACACATTGCTGAAACCGTTGCCGACACCGTCGATGAACGTGGTGTACTGCGGGATCATGTCAACACACGACGCAGTCCCGAGCGCACCGTTCGAGCCACCGGCCGCCGCGACGACCCAGAGGCATCGGCCGGTCGCCCGGTTGCGGAATCGGAACCGGCCGTGGCCGTCCTCCGCCGTACGGTACTCGGACGGGAGGTCGTCCGAAATCTCCCAGATCTGATGGTCGTTCCCGTGCTGGCACGGGAGGGTGTACACCTCGCCCGCGAAATTGGAATCGAGGCAGCGCCCCGTCTTCGCGTTCTTGAGGTGGCCGCTGAGCGTGGCCGCCTCCGCGGGTGCGGGTGTGGCGACGGATCCGGCCAGGGCGAGGACGGTGCCGAACACGCCGGCCACCGCCCAACGTCCCATTCGCCTCAACTGTGTGCGATCACGCTTCATATGATGGTCCCTCTTGTGGTGATGGCGGACATCCTGATGGCCGCAGGCTCCCGTCCGGGAGCGCCCGGTATGCCGTCCGGCATCCGTGCTCCCATGGTGATCAAGGGAGTTCCGGTTCGCTAGGCCATCGCCCATGACCAAATGCTTACGCCTTCGGAGTGGTCCTCTGCCGAGCCGTTGCGTCAGCCGATCCCGAACAGACCCGCCGTGCCCATGCCGCCGCCCTTCCAGCAGCGCGTGTCCGACGAGCCGGGCACAGCTCATGCCGTAGGGGTGGCCGACGGCGATGCCGTCACCGTTGACGTTGAGCCGGTCCGGGTCGATGCCGAGGTGTTCACGGCGGTTCACGGCGGTTCACGACCTGCGACGCGAAAGCCCCTTCCGCCGTTGTAGCTGACCGATGCCCAGCAGGCTGTCTGGAGGGCTGGGTACGTCGTCGTACGACGGCCCAGGCGTTGGCCTAGCGGGTCACGGATCGTGCTGGAGGGCGCGGAGGGGCAATCGGTCATGGAGGTGTCGCGCCGTCTGCGGATCGCTCCGGACACGGTCCGCACCTGGCCTCCGTGACCAGGGCGCGGTCTTCCGGGCGAGTTCGCGCGCGAAGCGGCCCTTGCCGACAGGAGCTCGGCGATCTCGTTCGGATACCCGGACAGAACCACGACCAGGCGGTACCTGTCGTCCTCGGCCCGTTTGAGCAGTACCCGCAACGCTTCCTTCCCGAAGGCGTCACCGCCCGAGTAGCCCGGCGTTGGACAGCGCGTACGCCTCGTCGATGAAGAGAACGCCGTCCAGCGCCCGGTCGATGGCCTCGGACGTCTTGATCGCCGTCTCTCCGAGGTGCTGTCCCACGAGGTCGACGCACTGGGTCTCGACGACATGGCCCCGCTCCAGCAGGCCGAGCCCGGCGAAGACCTTGCCGACGACGCGGGCGACCGTGGTCTTGCCCGTGCCGGGCGGCCCGGCGAAGACCAGATGCTGAAGAGCCGGCGCCGCAGCCAGGCCCTGGCTCCTGCGCACCGCGGCCATCCTCAGCTGTGCCGACAGGCTCCGCGCCTGTCGTTTCACCGGGGCCAGACCGGCCATCGCGTCCAGTTCGGCCATCGCCTCGTCCAGCAACACCGAACGCTCCTCATCGCTCAAGGTGCCGCCGGAGGAGTCCCCACGCTGTTCCCGCGCGGCCGCGGCGGCCAGGGCGGGCACACGTGCGGCAGGCGGGGCAACCACCTTCGCGCGCTGGGCCACGTCACCCAGCCCCGGGCCATACCGGAACGCAGTCTGGAACTGCTTCAGCGCCTCCTCGGTCCGGCCGAGCTGCTCGTGAGCGCGACCGCGCAGACAGGCGACCTCCCCGACAAAAGCCGGCGTTGTCGCCGAGCTGTCCGGCGGCATGGAGCCCTAACCAGGCATCGGCCGCGATCCGATCGTGCTCGACAGCCACGCGGAAGCACTCGGCCGCAGCACCCCGGTTGCCCAGCCTCAGCTGCGCGACCCCGTGGAGCCAAGCCTGCTCGCACTTCTGGATCGAACGTGGTGATACGTACGGCCCCGGCATCGAGCTCCCCCCTGCTGTCCCAGACGATCCAGACACCCGTACGGAGAGTGCGGGCGCGTCCCACCGTCGAGTGATACCTGAGAGCCGCCGTTCAAGGAGGAGAGGGACACCCGTCGTCCACACCTACGAACTCGACGGACCGATCGGCGCCTACCCGCCCCCCGCCTCATTCCGCGGCCTACCTCTGACAAGAGATCTTGACCTTTGCCAAACGATCTTGGCTGCGGATCCTTTACGGGTCGTACGAGCCGTCCCTCGGCGTGCTGAAACCGAGGCGGTTCGGGTAGAACTCGGCCCAGTCGTCCTGCTCCCTCAAGGGCCTGCGAGGGGCCGCGATGCTACGGTCCCGGGTGCTCAGGGGAGGAACGTCACTGCCGGGAAGGCTGGGGACGGGCCGTCGAGCAGGTGCCCCCGACGGTGGCGCAGGTGCTCGTCGAAGAACGCGAGCGGGTACGCCTGCTGGATCTTCACCGCCTGGTCGGGATCGAGGGTGCCGATCACGTCCTGGAGCTGCTGCCCGCTCCATCCGTACAGCTTCGCCACCTGCGGGAACAGCGCCTCGTTGTCGCCGTACGAGACGTGGACGGCGCCCTGGGCCTGAATGTTCAGCCGCCAACCCCGCAGGTGCGACCAGAATGCGGCGGCCTCGGGATCCGTGGCCCGGGTGAACACGGCGGACATCATCATGAACGGCCGGTCCAAGTCGCCGGCCAGCGGTGGATTCATCTGCATCGGGCCGTCGAGGCTCAGCCCGGCCCGGATTCGCTCGTCCGCGAGCATGGCGCAGGCGGTGGCCGTCCCGCCCTTCGACCAGCCGAACGCGCCCATGCGCCGCGGGTCGAGGGAGCCGAGCAGCCCGGCCGGCAGCTCCTTGCGGTCGACGTCGGGATTGCACCCGGCGGCGAGCTGCTCGACGCAGTCGAGGACGAAGCGCAGGTCGGCGGCGAAGTCCCCGGGCAGCGTCGGCGCCTGCCTGTCGTGGAGCGGCACGGCGACCCGGCCGTCGGGGAACTCGGTGTACGTGTCGTACTGGTGGGCCACCGTCACAGCCGCGTATCCGTGGCTGGCGAGCTCTTGGACCATGACGGTGTGGTCGCCCTGGTGGCTGTGCGCGCCGTGCGAGAACAGGACGACGGGCAGCCGTTGGCCCGTCCGCCGCACCGGAGCGCCCACGTGGGCGGCAGTGAGCGGTCCCAGAGGGGCCAGATCGCTGAACCCGACGTCGGCGAGGAACGCCTGGAGTGCGCCGGCCGGCATCCAGGGCGCCACCGGGTACCGCTGGACGTCGCGGGCGGGGTACCAGACGGTGGCCATCAGCTCGCGGAAGTGCCCGGGGCCCGCGATGTCGTCGGGACGCGACCGGTCGACGAGGTGCAGTTGGACCGTGCCCACCGGGTGCGGCCCGGTCGGCGCGGGCAGCATGAGCCGCGCCGCGGCGGGGGCGGCCGGGGCCGGGTCGGCCCACGCGGGGCCGGCAGCGGCGGCAAGCGGCACGGCGGCCCCGGCGGCCAGCGCGGCTCCCAGCATGCTGCGGCGCGTCATGCCCTTCCGGCTGATGAACGGTGTGGTGGTCATGGGCCCTCCCCTGGTGACGGGTCGTCAACCGTGCCGCGACGGGCAGTCCGTGGGCACAGGGGAACGCTGTCACGTGCCCCACTCGCGCAGCATCCGCCCACGGGTTTACACCCTGGGGCTGATGCGGTCGGCGGTGTCGTCCGGTTGCGGGGCCATCCCGATCACCTCGGGCTCGCGTTCCAGCAGGATCAACCGGCCCCGCTCCTGCCACGACTCGTAGCCCACGAGGTCGCTCGCCGTCACTGGGGAGTAGAGCCGCGAAGGTGGCCACCCCTGGCCCAGCGCAACTTGCGTACGGAATCAGCAGTCGACACCTGTCGACGGACGGCCGGACGGTCCAGACGCGCCCAGACGGCGTCAACCGGAGCCAGGACGGCCGGCAGGTCCACCGGCGGCAGAGGCACCCTCCCCCGCTGCTGCCTGCCCTGATCCGAACCCTCCACAACCCGCACCGGAGAGCCGTCCACCGGCACTCGCGGAAGAGCCTGCGCCCTGAAGAACCGGCGTACTCGGCAAGGTCCGCGCCGATCCGAAATGGGCGACCGCGCCGGTCAGGGTCCTGCTGGTCACCGGGCCGGGTCGTACGGGTCATCGGGGAGCGGTGGGAACGGTGTCTGTGTGTGCCCCTTGGGCGAGCAGGCGGCGAACGGGCCCTGCTTGGGGTCCCCACGGCCCGGACGTGGCCGCACCGCCCGAGGTGCTCGCCGCGCCACCAGACACCGTGTCGCTGCTCCAGGAAACCGAGGAGCTGCGCCCGGACGTCGTCGTCGCCGACATCCGCAAGGACCGGGTCGCGCAGGTGGAGGGGTTCCTCGGCGTCCCGGCGCGGATCCACGAGGGCGGCGCCGCTCGACCCCGGGGTCGTACGGCGACTCGTCGTCCGCACCACCCGCAGCGACCCGCTCGTCCGGCTCACCCCGCGCGGGCGCAAGGTGCCGGAGGCCCGGGACCGCGCACCCGCGACCGGGACTGTCGGTGTCCACCGTTACAGTGCCGTTCGACTGTTCGTGCAGTGCCGGGGGTGGGGAGACATGAGCGCACGTCTGAGGGAGACCGCGGCGGAACTGGCCGTCCTGTTGTGGCGGGAGCACACCGTGTACCGGGAGAGGTCGGGCGGGGTGGTGATCCGTGGGGACCACGTCGAGCGGTGGATCAGCCTGGCCCCGACGGGCGTCAGCGGCGAACTGCTCGTCCGGGCGGGCCGTATCCTGCCCGGCGGCACCACGGCACCGGCCCGCTGCGAGGCCGTGGCGGACCCGGCCGCCGGCACGCCCGGCCTCGCGGCCCTGTGCCGCCGCCTCCTCGCCGAGACCGCGGCCCCGACCGTCCCCCGGCAGCGCGGCGGGCACCCCGCCGGGCCCCGCCGCCGACGCATACGCGGCCGACGCGACGCCTGGCGGACCGGGCGTCACACGGGCGCCGCCTCCTGGGCGGTCCTCCTGTGCCTCACGGGCCTGTTCGCCCTGTACGTGTACGTCGCCACCCGCAGCGGTTAGGTCTACAACCGGGTGACTCTCACTCGGCCCGGGCCGTCCTGCCCGGCCCGTTGCGGTCCCGGTCGCGTACGCTCCACCACAGCGACCGCCTCGCCGAGTACGACCCCGACCGCCCGCGGCGTCGACGGCCGCCGGGGGCTGGGGGCAGGGCGGCCGTTGCGGACGGGTGCCGGAGACCTCGATGCCGACCGTGTCTGAACTCCCGTACTCGCCCGGCCCGTTGTGGCCGTCCGGCACATGGCAGGCGGCCACGCGCGGTCCTGGCCTCCCGGGAAATCCCCACCCCACCGAGGAGGCCCCCTCGAAGCGAAAGCCCCGCTTCCGGCGGTTGCGCCGGATGGCCGTGATGCTGCTGCTCGCTGCGGCGACCCAGGTCCCGACCGCAGCCGCAGCCCGCACCGCGGCGCCGGCGCCCAGCCCCGGCGAGCTGAAACCGCACTCCGTCAGTGCCACCCACACCGCCGGGGTCTCCTCCGGCGGTTACATGGCGACGCAGCTCCACGTTGTGTACTCCGGCACGTTCGCCGGATCCGCCGTCTTCGCGGCCGGCCCGTACGGCTGCGCGCAGGGCGACCTCTACCGGGCCCAGTACGCGTGCATGAAGACGTACCAGGACCTCCGGCTCGACGCCTCGAACGCACCACCCGCGACTGGTCCGCCCAAGGGCTGGTCGCCCCCCGTCGCCGCCAACCTCTCCGGCGACCCCGTCCACCTCTTCAGCGGTCGCGGGACGCGACCGTCGAGCGGCCCGTGGCCGATGCCCTGGCCTCGTACTACGGCCGCTTCGGCGCGCGCGTGCGGTACGACGACACGACCGACGCCGGACACGCATGGATCAGCCCCCTCGGGCCGAACCCGGGCACCGTCACCCAGAGCCCCACCGCTGATGGATTCGTGCACGCCTTCGCCGGCCCACGCGTCGAACTTGTCCGACGTCTCCGACGACTCGGCCAGCCCGACTCACACCCGGTTCACACGCCTCAAGCCCCCCCGTTACCTTTTTCGTGGCTCCGCAATGGGCCTACCGGCCTTCGGGTCCGGCATGACTTCCCCCCTTGTTGCGGTTGATGATCCGGGGGGTGGTGTCACCGGGCCCGGAGGCATCGACGGACCGCTGATGAGGGGCTTGAGCACCGGCTTCACCCAAGTCGGAAGAGCTCTCCGTAACGTGGGTGTGGCAGCTCGATGCCGAGGCAAGGCCGGACGAAAGCGTCATGGAGGGGCCTGCACGTGATCGACATCGGCAACATCGACGTCTTCCTCGGCCTGGACGTCGGCAAGAGCGAACACCAGGGCCACCGCCGTCACACCGGCCGGAAAGAAAGCCTTCGACAAGCGCCTGCCCAACACCGAACCCAAGCTCCGTGAACTGTTCGCGAAACTCCAGGCCAAGCACGGAACTGTGCTGGTCGTCGTCGACCAGCCCGCCTCGATCGGGGCCCTGCCACTGGCCGTCGCCCGGGACATGGGCTGCCCTGTCGCCTACTTACCGGACCTGACGATGCGGCGGATCGCCGACCTCTACCCGGGCGAGGCCAAGACCGACGCCAGGGACGCGTTCATCATCGCGGACGCGGCCCGGGCGATGCCGCACACACTCCGGGCGATTGCCGGCGAGGACGAGACGATCGCCGAGCTGGAGATGATCGTCGGCTTCGACGACGACCTGGCCGGCGAAGCGACCCGGGTCGCCAACCGGCTCCACGGCCTGCTGACCCAGATCCACCCGTCGCTGGAGCGGGTCCTGGGGCCGCGATTACAGCACCCGGCCGTCCTCACGCTGCTGGAACGGTTCGGATCCCCGGCTCAGATCCGCAAGGCCGGCCGGCGCCGCCTGGTCACGCTGTTACGGCCGAAGGCACCGAGGATGGCCGAGCGCCTGGTCGAGGAGATCTTCAACGCGCTGGATGAGCAGACGGTCACCGTTCCGGGGACCGAGGCGGCCGCGCTGATCGTCCCGAGCCTGGCCGGATCCCTGACAGCCGTCCTGGACCAGCGCAAACTCCTGGCCGGACGGATCGAGGAACTCCTGGACGCCCACCCTCTTTCCAAGGTCCTGACGTCCATGCCGGGAGTCGGCGTCAGGACCGGAGCCCGGATTCTGATCGAGGTCGGCGACGGCAGCACCTTCCCGACCGCAGGCCACCTCGCCGCCTACGCAGGACTCGCCCCGGCGACCAGGAGCTCGGGCTCCTCGATCCGCGGCGAACAACCCTCCCGCAGGGGAAACAAGCAGCTCAAACGCGCCTTCTTCCTCTCCGCCTTCGCGGCCCTGGGCGACCCGGCATCCCGGGCTTACTATGACAAAAAGATCAGCCAGGGAAAGCACCACACCCAGGCCCTGCTCTGCCTCGCCCGACGACGAGCCGACGTCCTCTTCGCCATGCTCCGCGACGGAACCTTCTACGAATCCCGGACCACCGCAGCGACTTGAGACCTCCTTGTCCTCCCGACAGGCGCGTGATCAGCTTCAGAGATGGAGGCCGAGGATTCCGAGCACATGAAGGTCGTCCACCGCTGGCTCGCCGGCGAGGTGGTCAACAACTCCGTCGGTATCAAGCTGACCGGCGGCCCGTTCAATGGACGGACCAAGATTGTCCAGCTCGATCACGACGGACTTCCGCCCGCACGCCTCCGTGCTCGCGGTGGCCAGGGCCAGGGACCTTCGAACCCTGCCACCCGGCACACCTACACGCGGGTCCGGACCCCCGATGCTCCCGCCGGCTGGACCTACGAACACACCGGAGCCGAGACGGCTACGGACGGCTGACGCTCCCGCTGCGGAACCCCCAGACAGCTTGACCAAAGAGATAGGGGCACGTTACAGGGCGGAACCCTCGGATCACCCGGCTACGTCCGAAGGCCTGACCCTTGTCAACGAGGATCTCCTGTGCCAGTCCCCCCTCACTCACCACGTACTTGGTCACCGCGCCGAACTGCAGCCTCACCACCGGGGGTCCGGCGCTCAGCCGGGCCAGTGCGGGCAGCAACCCGTGCTTCAGCAGCGGCAGGTGGCCCAGCCGGTACCCAGGCGCCCGTGGAACCTCCCGAGCGACGCCGGTTGCCGTAGCGTCGTCGGTCTCATCCGTGCCTGCCCGTCCCGTGGTCACGCCTGATCAACGCCATGGAGCCCGCGAAAGACACCGCCGCAACGGGCAGACGTTCCTGCCGGGGCAGAAGGGAGCCCCCGCGACTGCATCCGTACGATGCAGGCCTGTTCGACCCGGCTGCGAGCAGAACGGAATGAGCACGCAACGCTGCTCTGATCTCCTTCGCCGCCCCATGTAGTCGACATTGTCGAAAGCAGCAGGCGCCCGGGCCTGCCCCGGGCAAGCACCCAGGGCTTGGCCCAGCGGCCGTGCGCGTCCAGGTGCCTGGGGAACGCGGCGCCCCGCCGGATGGGGCCCCGCCACCACCGCGGTCGCTCGTCTCTCATCGGCGTAGCGCGCCCTACGCGGGGCCTGCAGGCTGCAGGTGGAAGATCCGCACGTCACGACCGGAGCGGTCACAGTAGGCCTGGTAGTGGCTCGAAATACAAAGGAAGCGCTGCAAGATCTCATCTCGTTCGACGCCAGTGACGAGCCGAGCCGAAACCGGCATGCGCCGGCCTCCCGTACAGAGCGTGGCCGCCGGATTCTTCAGGAGATTAGTGCTCCACACTGGATGCCGTGCCTGGCCGAAATTCGAGGCCACGACCGCGAAGCCGTCCGCGTGGCCGACGTAGCACAAAGGAGTGGGAACGAGGCGACCGGAGCGGGCACCGACCGTGATCAGGAGCAGCGACGGAAGCCCCAGCAGCCCGGAGACACTGAACCGGCCCCCACTGCGCACTTGGACCATCCTGTCCAGGGGCACCAAGACCACTCTCATCATCGCAGCTGCCCAACGCACGGGGATGATCCTGTCCATCGCCCGGAAAACAGCGCCTCGCACCGGCGCACCGGCCACCCTTGATACACCTTCCAACCGCTGACGGCCCCTGGGCCGCTGCGCCACCGCGCGAACCCCGTCGACTCCGCCGCTGTCCGAACCCGTTGCGTTCATGCCTCACCAACGTGCTGGACGCCACGACGTCACCGCCGCAGGCGGTCCGGACTCCATCACCGGCGCAACTCCCGCCATGTTCCGGGCACCCGGGCACCCGGGCACAGGGACGCGCACGCGGTGGACCGCACTCGATGCTCTGAGCCGGGTGCGCCGCCGCCCAGTTCACAGTGCATCCTGCGCCCAGCGACCCCCTTGACCACGGTGGGCCGAGCACGCGCTGCCCCCTTGGCCAGGTCCGCTACCCGGTGCGAGTGGATCTCCCACACGTGCCGTTACCCAGGGTGGGCTCACTGGTTACACCATTCATGATCAAGAAAATCTTGCTGATCGCCGTCTCGACCGCCTCTGTCCTGTCGGCCTCGATGGCGGGCGCGAGCGCCACGGTCCAGACCCGCCGTGACGATGAGCAGTGTGCGGGTGCCGTCCTTGAGCGGCACGCTCAGAGTTACAGCCTCGACGGCTCCGAAGTGAAGGGCTACGGGCAGTGGAACAAGGGTGACTGCCTGACTCGCATCGTGCACGAAGGCGCGGTCAAGGGCTACTTCACCAAGCAGGTCGAGTCCAAGCAGTACGTCGGCATGCCCAGGCCGTTCGACTACATCACCTGGACACCCGCGAAGGAGGACGCGGCCGGGGTGGAGTACAAGAGCTTCTACACCGTCTACAGGAACCGGGACAAGGTCTACCTGGACGGGGACGACATCCCCGCCGGCCTGCCCAAGTGCGACGCCAAGGTCAAGGGTCCTGGCGCTCGCAAGTACGAGGCGAAGGTACGCATCTATGGGGAGCCGAGCCGCGACCTCAAGTCCTTCGTCCGCACCTGGAACGAGATCGAGAGCTTCCGCGCAACAGACAGCTACTACCGGCCGGGCGACTGCATCCTCCTGACCGGCTCCGCGGCCAAGCACGACGGCAAGGACGTCTACGAGACCAACGACCCGAGCGGATCACGGGCCACGGTCGGCCCCCCGTGGGTCATGGCCGACGAGATCGAGGTCGTCGAGTAGGAGGCATGCCGCTCTGGTGAGGGGCATGATGCACAACCCGGACCCGCTTTCCGATCAGCCGGCCCGTCTCGAAGGGCTTTTCCGGCAGCGGCATCAGCAGCGGCCGCTCGACCTCGAAGTACTCGTCGATGGTCCGCGGCCTCGACCCGATCCGGCGCCGACCTTGCCGCGTGAGAGGCTGCCCGGCGACACCAGGACATGGATGGAGAGCTGGCGGGATGGGTTTCGAGGGCGAAGTCTGGCGACTGATGCGGCAGGAGGATCTGCTCGGCGAAATCGTGATCCACGAGTCCGACTTTCCCTGGCTGAACGGTCACTTCGTTCCAACGCCGGCGTTCGGAGAGGTGGAACCGTGGTTCGACGAGTCGCTGGCTCTGATGGAGGCGGAGGAGTACGAGCGGTTCGACGACTCCTACGACCGGATCGCGGGCACCTTATCGCTGGTGGCCCCGTCAGGACCGGTCGCGGAGTTCCTTCTGCACATCAGTGACGCTCGTGCTTGGTTCAGGTGGAGTGACGAACCGTTCGATGATGTCTGACCCCGCGAGGCCTTGGGAAATTGCCTGACCACAGCCCCTGGGGAATCACGCCGTCGTCGACAAGGCCCACCTCGCGGAGGTCTATGGCGCCGAGGTCTCCCGGCAGACGATCTCCACGATCACCGACAAGGTCCTCGATGGCATGGCCCAATGGCAGAACCGGCCGCTCGACGCCGTCCATCCGGTGGTCTTCATCGACGCCATCCACGTGAAGATCCGTGATGGCGCCGTCACCGACCGGCCCATCTACGTCGCCCAGTGCTTGGCGCCCTCGCCGCCGTCACCCCACCGCCCACGAGCCCGGCCCACCGGCGGTATCAACGGCTCGCTCACCGTCCACGCAGCATCAGACAACTCTGCTTCCCTCACGACCGGACCAACCATCCGATGAACCTGACATGACCTCACAGGTCCGCCCCGAAATCGGGATATCCGGGGCAAGCTGCGGGCAGAGAGCCGACCTGCGCCGGCGGGACCGGCGCCGGCGCCCCTCCGCCGTGGAAGGACTGAGCGCCAGTCCCGCAGCGGCCCGCAGCTTCTCCGGACGGCCGGGGACCTGCCTCAGGTGGCCGGGGTGAGCTCGGGTGCGGACCAGATCATCCGGGTCTGGGTGATCCGGTATCCGGCCCGGGCGAACGCGGCGGCCATCGGGGCGTTGTCGGTGTCCGTGGTGGCGGTGATCAGCTCGGCCCCGGCTTCCACCTGGACACGGGTGATCTCGGCGAGGATCTCGTCGACGTAGCCGTGTCCGCGCAGTTCGGGGACGACGCCGAGGTAGCCGACGTTGCGGTTGTAGGGAGTGGCGGACGGCAGGGCGAGCCCGGCGAGCTGACCGTCAGGGGTGCGGGCCAGGCGCCACCAGGAGCGCTCGCCGGGGCAGCCGAGGTAGAAGTCCACCTCCTCGCGAGCGGTGGCCTCGGCCCCGATGCGCGCGAGGTTGCGGCGCGTCTCGCCGTCCAGGCTACCGACGGCGATTCGCCGGAAGACGTCGAGGAACTCCTCGTCGGTGCCCTCGGTGAAGGTGAGGCGTCCGCTGGGGGCGGGCACCCCGGCGTCGGGGGACCACTCCAGGCGCAGGCGCTCCACCGCGTCGGTGAGCCCGGCGGCCCGTGCGGCGTCGCCTCTCCAGCCGGCTGCCGCCACGACGGCCGGGGCCTCGCGCCAGCCCTGCGGGAGTGTCAAGTTGTAGAGCGGGAGCTTGGGCGCGCCCTGTTCGGTGAATGCGCGCAGACCGGATCGGATCAGCTCGGCGCCGACGGCCACGCGGTCGGTGACTGAGGGGTCGACGTACAGGCAGTCCAGTGCGACGGGGTGCTCGCTGCTTGCCTGGCCCCACCACAGGGCGCGGGCCACGATCCGGCCGGCGTCGTCCTCGGCGATCCAGGTCCATTCGGGGCGGTACATGTTCTCGCGCAGTTCGTCGAGGTAGCGGTCGGCGGGGATCCAGCCGACGGGTTCGGTCACCGTGACGGCGGTTACGCGGTCGAGGTCGGCGGGGGTCGTGGGACGCAGCAGCATGCGGGTACTCACTTCCGAACGGCGGCGGGGGCGGGGGCGGCGGATGTGGTGGTGAAGGTGGTGATGCTGGCGCCGGTGTCGAAGACGCGGGAGTCGGTCAGGGTGAACCCGACCGGGAGGAAGGGGGATTTGAAGAGCGGGATTCCGGAGCCGATGACGACCGGATAGCGCTTGACGAACAGCTCGTCGATCTCGCCGAGCAGTTGTCCGGCGAGGTCGGCTCCTCCGCACAGCCAAATACCGGCCCCGTCCTGCTGCTTGAGGCCGCGGACGAACTCCACGGGGTCCGTGGAGATGACCTCCACCTCCGGATCGAGCGGCGCGAGGGTACGGGAGAAGACGTACTGGCGCAGGTGCGGGTAGGGGCTGGTCACGCCGACGGCGAGACCCGGCTCGTAGGTGACACGGCCCATCAGGACCGTGTCGAAGCGCTTGTTGGCGACCCCGTCGAGGCCCAGCGGGCCCCGGCCGTGGACTGGGATGGTCTCCGGGTACTCAGCCACCAGCGCAGCCGCGAGGTCCCCTTCGAAGGGGAAGAAGTCGAACTGGCCCTCCGGGCCGGCGATGAAGCCGTCCAGGGTGGTGCCGACGTAATAGGTGAGCGTGCGCACACATCCTGCTTTCGACCAGTGATGGGGGCGTGCGCTGCCGAGTGCGGGCGCGCAGCAAGGCTGCGGGCGCGTGCTCGACCAAGGCGATATCGGCACGGCCCGTGCCGTTCAGATCTTGGCCTCATCCTGTCCACTCATTCAAACCATGTCAACGGCACAGGCTGTGCCGATAGAATCGGTGGCATGAACGATGAGCAGGCTCTACCTCGACGCCGGGGGGCCGCACGCACCGACGAGCTGCTCCAAACGACCCTCGATCTGGCGGCCGAAGTCGGCTATGCGGCCCTGAGCATCGAGGCCCTCGCCCGCCGAGCCGGCGTCGGGAAGCACACGATCTACCGGCGCTGGCCCTCCAAATCGGCGCTGCTCCTCGATGCGCTCAACCGCGTGTGGACCACAGGCCTGGACTACCTTGACACCGGTGACGTCCGCGCCGACCTGCGCGAACAGTTCCAGCGGTCGGTGACCGCCCTCTCCACCCTGCCGCTCGGCCCCCTCTACCGCGCGGTCATCGCCGAGGCACAGGCCGACCCGGCCCTCCGGGCGACCCTGCACGAGCGATTCCTGACCACCGTGGAGCAGAGCACGCTCAACCGCATCACCCTCGCCCAGCAGACCGGCGAACTCGACCCGGACGCCGACCTCACCTACCCCGCGGAGGTACTCAGCGGGGCCCTTTACTACCGCTGGCTCGTCACCGACCTCCCCCTCGACGCATACGCCATCGACGGCCTGCTCGACATGTTCTGGACCGCATACGGAAACCGGAAAAGTTCTGGCCAGGCTCCGCTCGGGCTGGGTGATGCGTGAGTCCGGCTTCGGTGACCGTCGAACACGATCTGGGACGCCAGACTGGGAGATGCACGCAAGCCAGCAGCCGCAAGTGGTCCGCGCGGCCGACAACGCCCACTGCTTCGGCACTGTCGGGGTCCATGCCGGCCAGCGCGAGCGCCGGCCCCGCATCCGTGCGGGCCGCGCGGAACACCTCCCGGACCAGCACCGCCAGATCTTGCGCCACCGCCTGCACGGCCTCGCCGGTGCGCAGCCGGGCCAGCACAGCGGACCGGATGCGGGCCGGGAGCTTGTCGGGCATGAGCGCACCGTAGAACCGCGCGTAGGGTGCCGGCCCTGCCCGACACACCAGCTCGCGGGCAGGCCCTGGCTCTCGGCGGGCGTCAGGTCAGGTGCGGAGGTAGTTGTTGGCGCCGTCGCGGTCCTCGGTGCTCTCTTCGTTGAACCAGTAGTCGCCCGCCGCCAGGTAACGGAAGGAGTGGGTGGTCTCGCCGGGCAGTGCGACCGTGACCGCCCGCTTGCCGTCGTTTCGCGGCTGGAGCGTGTGGACGCCGGGCCGCCAGTCATTGAAGTCCCCCACCACGCTCACCGGCCCCGGCGGATCCTCCCCCGGCAGAACGAACGTCACCTCGGTACCATCCCTGCGCGACCTGCGCTCCAACATGAACGGCTCCATTCGACGAGGCACAACGCGAATTGCGGGAATCCCCATCCTCAGGTGAGCCGATGCCCGGCGCGCCCCCGCACAGCCGCAAGTGTGAGCGTGTCACCCGCCCGGCACACCCCTCCCCGTGCCGGCGCGCAGCCCGGGCCCCGGCATGTCAGGGTGGCAGGGCGACAAGAGAGTCCACACACGCGGGACCCGGGCAGCGCCACGGACAACGCACCGCCCTGACCGACCCTCTACAGTGCGAACTGTGGATGATCACGAGACGCACCTCCTGGACGCGGTACGCACCGCCCTCCGCGAAGCGGGCTTCGACCCAGGCAGCGAAGGCGGGGAGGGCGTGCATCTGGTCCGCCACGCCCGCGGCGTCATGGTGGGCTGGATGCCCGAAGAGATCGACGAGTTGCACGCCCGCACCAGCGGCACCAACACCCCTGACCAGTCCCGTACGGAGCTGGCCGGACTGCACCACGCCACCGGTCTCGCCCTGGCCGCCGCACTCCATACCGCGGGCTTCACCACCGAAACCCAGAACGACCACATCCTCGTACTGCCCCCACCACCAGCCTGAGAGCGCCACAGCCTTGGCCAGTGCGCCCTTCACCCGGTGCCGTCACAACCCTCGGACAGGCCCACCTCACCGATCATGCCGGCGCCCCGGCAGCCCCCGGCCGGTTCACGGCAGCCGGGCGTAGAGGCGGAACAGGCCGTCTGCGGCGGTGCCCTCGAAGCGGAACCCGCAGTGCTCCAGCAGCCGGGTGGCCTGCTCCCGTGCGAACAGGCGGAACTCGCAACGCTGATGGGCCACCACCTCGTCGTGAGACCTGACGTAGTAGTCCTTCACGAACCGGTCACCGGCCGCGGCACGCACGTCCTGGGCATAGACCAGGCCGCCGGGCAGGTCACGTTCGTAGCTGTGGTGGGGGCCCTGGGAGGCCAGGGCCAGCAGGCCGCCCGGCTTCATCGCCGCGTGCAGATTGCGCAGCGCCAGTACGTTGTCCTCTTCGTTCAGGAGGTGACTGCAGAAGACGTCTTCGACTGCGTGCTGGTCGTGGATGTAGAACCAGATCCCGCCGACGGAAAAGGCCGCGTCGAAGGTGGGCGGGATTGCCATCTGCAGGACGTCCTGCCGCACGAGCCGGACGCTGCCGGCCAGGCGCCGCCGGGCCTGGACCAGCATTTCCTCGGTGTGATCGATCCCCGTGAGACTGAGGCCGGGCGGCTCTCCCAGGGCGAGCAGCCGCTCGCAGACCAAGCCCGTACCGACACCCAGCTCCAAGACCTCCCGCCGGCCCTTGAGGACCGAAGCAAGCGTGCGCGCGTAGTCGTCGTAGTCGTAGTAACCCGACGTCATGATCAGGTCGTAGTGCCGCGAAAGCCCGGTATAGGAATTGACCACGCCCGGACCCTAACCACCACCCGCGCACCCCCGCCAGAGCGCCGATCCCGCCACGAAACGGCTGCAACAACGCCAGCATCGACGCCTCCAGGTGCGCTCCACGACGAACCCCGTGCCTGGCCCCCGTGGCACGGCGAGGGGGCCGGTGACCATTTACGCGACGGTCTTCGCGGGATCCGGGGCTGCCGGGGCCGGGACGGCCGACGGCATCCACGATCACCGTGGTGCGACGGCTCCCGAGTCGGGGGACCGTTGGAGGCCGGAGGTGTCGACCGCTTCGAAGTCCGACCCCTTGATCTTCTTGAGCCCGTCGAGCTGGGAGTTGTTCCAGCCGGGGTTCTCCTCCCCCGAGATGTACCAGGCAGAGCCGTTGTCCGCGACGATGGCGCCGTACTTCTTGAGCGCCTCGGCGACGGCCTTCGCCTGCGGGGCGAGCTTCGAGGTGTCCACGGTGCTCTTGAGCCGCAGCCGCAGTCCCATCGGAGGCAGCGACGCGTCCGCCGCAGAGCCGGCCTGGTGCCGGGCGGGCCAGACGTAGCTCTGATCCGAGCGAGGCACGGTGATCCGGATCGCATGGTCGATGTGCCCGGCCGCCGCTTCGTCGCGGCGAACCAGGCCGGGGAGGACAGCGAGGCCCGCGGCATCGGCCGACGTCCACCCGTCGGGCCGCAGCGCATTGCTCCGCAGATCGAAGACCGCGCCCGACCCGGCGTGCCAGGCGTTGCCGCTCTCGCGCTGTGCGTTCCAGAGCTCGTACGACTTGCACAGGCCGCGGTCCCAGACGATGACGTGCCGGTCGCCGTCGCTGGCCGGCCCGTTCTCGACCCGGGCGTCCTGCGGAATCCGGTACCCGGAAGTCTCGCTCTCCTCGGCGTTGTCCAGGGTGACCTTCGACTCCGGCACCGCCGCGTCCGTGACGGTGATCGGGATGCCGAACGGTCGGCCGTCGATGAGCCCCGACCCGAAGTCCGGGTGCAGGGGCTCCGAAGCGCCGATCGAGGAGACGTACTGGGCGGACTTCGGGTGCACGGGAAGCCCGTCTACCGGCGCACGCCAGAAGCTGTCAGGCAGCGAGGTCGAGCAGGAACCGGCCGCGGGCGCGGCGGCGGATTCCGCATACCCGGACACCAGGCATGCCGTTGCGATCGTGGCCGCGGCGGCGATCGTGCCGATTCCCCTGCGCGATCGCGGGCCCGCTCTGCGCTTGCTGCTCATCGATCACCCCGGATACTCGTGCGTGGCCGCACGGTGCCGAGCAGACGGACGCCTTCTCCCCTAGCGTAAGCGCGTTCCGCTCACGGCGCCGCCCGGAACATCCGCGGGCACTCCGGTGACCCCACCCGCTACGATCGGCCCCTTCACCTGATGCTCCAACGAACAGACCTTCGACCACGCCGTCCCGTGGTGGTGGCTCATCGTCTTCCGCTCCCTCCTCCTCGCCGTTCTCCAGACTTTGACGTGTCTCGTGAGACACGCGGCCACCGACAAGACGGCCCCCGGGGGGAGCGAGCGGCTGGGCCCTGGTCTGGCGTCACGGTGACGCGGGCGGAGTTCAGGTGGAGACAGGAGTGCGGGACAGCGCGGTGCGCAGCGCGAAGGCGCCGAGCAGGCCACCCGCCGTGAACCGCTGGGCAGTCATGGCACGGGGCCGGGCGGTCAGAAACCCCGACACCCGCGCTGCGCCCAACATGATCAGAGCGTTCACCGAGATCCCCACGATGATCTGCACCCCACCGAGCTGGAGCAGTTGCCCCCAGGCCGAACCTGCCTGCGGGTCCAAGAACTGGGGCAGTAGGGCGGCATACATGAGAGCGATCTTGGGGTTGAGCAGGTTCGTCAGCAGCCCCATCGAGAACAGGCGGGCGTCAGAGACCGGAGCCAGGTCCTGGGCCGGGGCGAAGGGCGAGCGGCCACCGGGCTTGAGCATGCCCCAAGCGAGGTAGGCCAGGTAGGCGGCTCCAGCAAGTTTGACCGCCATGAACGCCACCGGCACGGCAGCGAACAACGCCGACAGGCCCGCAGCCGCGGCCAGCAGATAGCACACGAATCCCACGGCGGTTCCACTGAGGCTGACCAGGCCCGCCCTGCGGCCTTGGGTGATCGCGCGAGAGGCGAGGTGAATCATGTTCGGTCCCGGAGTCAGGGCCATGCCCAGTTCGACCAGGGCCACTCCTCCGACTGCGGTCAGAGTGATCACCGGTCAACCTCCTGGTCGTTCGTCGGGCATCTGATGGAACTGGGTAGCCGACATGCAACGGACGGCTACGTCGCATCAGCAGCGACTGTCTTGCCGTCTGCAGAGTACGGCCTTGCCGCTCGCCGTCTTCATGCGCCCCCCGGCCCCGTTCCTGGCCCGCCGACGACATCAAGTTGCTGATCCCGCAGCTGAACGCGGGCAGGCATTGAAAGGCAGCTCCCAAGACTGGCTTTGTTCACGAGTTGCTACAGCGGCTGTTCACGGGGTTGGGAGGCGCGCTCTGGGGATCGTGTTCGATGTTCACGAGAAGCAGCAGCACTCCGTCAGATCGTGCGTGCTCAATCGGTGACGCATAAGGTGATGCCCCGCCGCCGAGGTACGACAGCGGGGCATGGGGCGCGTGTCAGGCCGATCGGGAGCTCGGACGGACGGCGGCCGTGGGAGGCTCCCGGCCGAAGCTGGCGGCCAGCCTCCTAGAAGCGGGTGTGTCAGATACCGCGCCGACCAGTCGCGTTCAGGAGACAGGCGCACCATCGGGGCGTCTGCGCAGGTAGCGCTACCGGAACCCCTCCAGCGCCCATCGCGGGATCGAATCCCTTTCGACTCGAACCCCATCGCATCGGCTGGGTGAGCGGCGGTGCTCCGGCCGCCCCGTGCGAGCGGTCAGAGGTTGTAGCGCTCGATCTTCAGTACCCAGTTCTGCACGCCGCCCATATCCCTGTCGCTGACGTGGAGCTTGACCTGGGCGTTGACCTTCCGTTCGGCGAATTCGGGTTCGAATCGGACCACGCGGATGAGGGTATGGCTGGACCATTCCGGGTTGCCGCGGGCGGTGATGAAGCGGTGGTTGTTGCTGAGCGGCTCGGCCTGCTGGTCGCCGAAGAAGACGGTCGCGTACAGCACGCCCTGCCCGTCGCCGCCCTGGTCGGAGGAGAGGGCCTCCGCGGAGAAGGTGGCCACGAAGAGCGCGCCGTACGAGGGGGCTCCCTGCCCCAGGCTCAGGTTGATCGATGCGCCCGGAACGTCGGTCCAACTGGTGCTGGTGGTCTCGAAGCGTTCGGCGTCCCACTTCGCGTAGGAGATGTTCGGGGCGCTGGTGATACGGAAGGAATTCTGCGGCGGCGTACTCATGGCAGCTCCTCGGTGTGAAGGGGTCCTGATTTGACCGGAGTTCGCACTGACCGGTGTGTTGTGAGGATCGCCGCAGTCCACCTGCGCCACACCTCGATGAGTGACGGTGTGCGCTCCTATGGATACTTTCAGTCACCATGAGGTTGCATCGCCGTCCTCCGGTGCCCCACTCAGCACTGATGCGTCGCTCATGCGTCCTAACGGTCCGTCGGCGCAGGCAAGACAGGCGACCGACGTGCGGAAGACAACAGTCCGGAAACGGCTCACCCACCCGGATGACCTACTGGAAGCCGGCGGTCAACGAGGGGCACGCGCCGAGACCGCGATCCGCGCCGCACTGCAAGAACGCCGAGATTCCGCGCCACGTCTGTTGGAGCAGCCGTCCGGGCGCCAAAGGCCCGGTCCCCGACGACGGCCGCAGCCGGGTTCGTCAGGCTCGACGCTTCGCTCTCTGGTCTCGCCATCGCAGCCGACCCTGAAGGTCACACAAGAAATTGATCAGTCGCACCTCAGGTTCAGAAACAACTACAGCCGCGCTGTCCGTTCCCGTGAACATTTCGAATCGCCTGTCAGCGCAGACCGACCCCCAAGAGGCTTACAGGTGCTGCTCGTTCTCGTGAACAGAGCCACAAGACTCACCTCCGTCGAGATGTCTCAAGGTGTCTGCCGAACCGGATGAGACAGCTCAAAGTGCCTGGAGAGCCGTCGAACTTCTGCTCATAAGCAACCAACGCCTGCGCGCAGTGCGGCCGGGCCAGGCAGCGGCTCCGCGGCCTGCGCCAGCATCGGCTCAACCGGCGGTCGCAACACCATCTCCGGGGCCTCCCGCCCGGTCACCCTCCATCTATGGTCGGCCCGACCAGAGGAGCCCCGCCGTGGGCTGCGCGGCATGTCATCCATCCGAGGGGCCCGTCCGGGGCCGTCTGGGCCGCTCCGGGGCCCGAGTGCGGAACGGCGGCGGCATACGCCGCCGGCCCCTGCCCCTACCTCGTCCTCGCCGCCCTGCTCAAGGCACGGCGCCAACGGCGGCGAGCAGCACGCCTTCCACAGCGATCCGGTCCCTGCCGCAAAGAGAGTGCCAGCACCCTCGCCCGACGGGCCGCCGACGCTGGCGGCCTGGTCGCTGGTTCATGGCTTCACAGCACTGCGGCGCAGTGGCACGCTACCGCTACCGCCGGACGTCGACCCGGAGGGCGTGGCGCGGCAGGTCGCCAGGCTCCTCCTCCGATAGGGCGAGTTCGGCGATGTCGGTTGCAGTTGTGGTTGAGTCCAGCGCCGTCCAGCGCCGTCCACAACCCCACCAACATGCCGCTCCGCCACAGGTCAGCACGCCTACGGCAGTCGCCGCACGGCCGGACGAACGGTTGGAGCCAGTGCGTGCAGGAGTTCCAACAGGGGTCGGGATCCGCCGGCCCATTCGGCGAGGTGGTGGCGGTCGACGCGATGGAGACGCTGGGACTTCGCGAACCAGGTGCCCGAGCAGTTGCATCGAACGCCTGGCCTGCACCACGTCACCGTGGTGGAGGCGGCCGCACGGCCTACCTCGCAGGGCAGTGTCCGCTTGATCGAAACGGTGACCTCGTCGGTCGCGATTCCCTTGACACGCAAATAGGTCGGATGTGGGCGTGGGAGACGTTGACGGCGCGCTGGTCTGCGGTGAGGTTTCCCGCCGAACCGCGGTAGGGGGCGCGTACAGTGCCGTCGGCGCCCTGGTACGCCTTGTCGGCCCAGCACTTCACGCCGGCGTCGGCGAGGGCTTCGTGACACCGTGGGGCTGCGGGCGGCCCGACTCCGGACGGCGTCGGCCCCGCCCGGATGCGGCTGGTCGGGGCCGACGCCATGGACAAGCGAGGGCCGGGCACCTGGCCCGGTGAGTTCAGCCGGGGTCGGGGCACCCACCTTCTCGACCTGATGGATCCAGGACTTCGGTACTACGGCACGAGGACGATCTTGCCCTGGACCCGGCCGGTTTCGCTGAGCTCGTGGGCCTTCGCGGCCTCGGTGAGCGGGAGGGCGTCGGCGATCGTGGGGTTTAGGCCATGGGTGTCGACGAGTTCGGCGAACGCGGTCAGCACGGCGGGGGTGGGTTCCAGGAAGAACTCCACGAATCGTATGCCGAGTTCGGCGGCCCGGGCCGTCACCTCGGTGCGGTCCACGCCGACGCCGACGACGTCGACCAGGATGCCGCCCGGCTTGAGAGTGGGCAGGGAACGCGGGCCGTAGTCGTTGCTGACGGTGTCCAGGACCGCGTCGATGCCGCGCAGGGCCGAGAAGTCCTCCACCGTGTAGTCGATCAGCTCGTCAGCGCCGAGTCCGCGCAGGTAGTCGTGCTTGGCTGCGCGGGCCGTGCCGATGACGTACGCGCCCCGGGACTTGGCGATCTGCACGGCGATGTGGCCGACGCCCCCGGCCGCGCCGTGGATCAGCACCCGCTGGCCGGGCTGTACGTCGGAGAGGGTGACCAGGGCCTGGTAGGCGGTGAAGCCGGAGATCGGCAGCGCCGCGGAGCCGACGTGGTCGAGGGTGCGCGGCTTTGGCGCGATCCGGTCTTCGGTCACCACCACGTGGTCGGCATGGCTGCCATACGGCGGGACGGTCCAGCCGTAGACCTCCTCGCCCACCGCGAAGCGGGTGGCGCCCTCGCCGATACCCTCCACCACGCCGCTGAACTCGTGGCCGAGCACGAACGGCGGCGGGCCGAAGAAGTCCACCTTGCCGATACGGACCTTCCAGTCCGCAGGGTTCATACCGGTGGCCCGTACGCGCACCAGGACCTCGCCCGGGCCAGGCGAGGGAAGAGGTATCTCGGCAAGTTCCAGCACATCGGAGCCGCCGAGAGCCTGCTGTGTGATCACCCGTGTCGTCGTCATGCAGAACATTCTGCGCCTGATGATCATGAAAGAGAAGCGGCTTCGCCCCCGGCCTGACACGAAGGACGCCGCCCAGTGCGGCGATGTCTTCGCGCTACCACCGCCAATGGCGGTAGCGCTGGGTAAACACGCTTGAACGCGACAAGGCACAGATCTCGGGGTAACCGTGAACCGGTCACGGGACTGGCCCGCCCGCCCGAACGTTCAGCCGCACTCTCGTCACGCTCGCCAGCAGCCAGGCACCGCCATACCGTTCGCTCCTTCACCTGAAGGGCTTCGGCCATCAACCGCACACGCCGGGACGGCGGCGCCCCATCCCGCCGCAACGCGACCAGCCAGCGCACAGCCGGCCCGCGAAGAACCCTGGCCGAGACCGGCCTCGGGCTCGCCGCGGCGCGTGAGGGTGAAGGGCCGGGGCGAGCCGGGTGGCGACAGGCCGAGGGGCGTGTGCGGGACAACGAACCGGGTACGCGAGTTTCATGTCCTCTTTCAGTGACAGCACGCTCAGTCTCCTGACCCGCGGCTACGCCTGGCTGCCCGACCGGATGCGCACCGCTTCGGACGGCACGTTCAGGACTCGTCTGCTGGGCAGGCCGACGATCGCCCTGCGGGGCCCGGCAGCCGCCGACTTCTTCTACGACGAACGCCACGTCCTACGCTCTGCGGCCCTCCCGGATCCCGTCCTCGACACCCTGTTCGGACAGGGCGCCGTCCACACCCTGGACGCTGAGGCCCACCGGGTCCGCAAGGCGATGTTCATCGCCCTCCTCAAGGACGAGAAGGGCGTCGCCACGCTCGGCGGCCACGTCAGCTGGCGGTGGCGCGAAGCGGTGACCGGATGGCAGCGGGGCCGGGTGGTGCTCTTCGACGAGACCGCCAGAGTCCTCGCCCTGGCCGTGGGCGACTGGGCGGGGCTCCCGCTGTCCGACGCGGAGGCCTCCCGGATGGCAGGCGACTGCACGGCCATGGTCGACGGGTTCGCCACGCCCTGGCCCCGGCACCTGCGCGCACGCCGCGCCCGGGCCCGCCAGGAGAAGGTCCTCGCCATGCTGGTCACTCGGGTCCGCGGCACCCAGGAGCCCGACACCAAGGCTTCCGCCCTGGAGACGGTGGCCTGGCACCGCGACGTGGACGGCGCCCTCCTGGACCCGCACACCGCAGCGGTGGAACTGCTGAACATCATCCGGCCCACGATCGCCATCGCCTGGTTCGTCGCGTTCGCCGCCCACGCGCTGCACCGGTGGCCCCACCACCGTGAACTCCTGCGTTCGGATCCCGAGGGCACCTACGCCGAAGCGTTCGCTCACGAGGTGCGGCGCTTCTACCCCTTCGCCCCCTTCGTCGGCGGCCTCGCCACCCGCGACCTGACCTGGCGGGGCGAAGACATCCGCAAGGACACCCTGATCCTGCTGGACCTCTACGGGCAGAATCACGACCCGGCCCTGTGGGACCACCCCTACCACTTCGACCCGCACCGCTTCACCAGCCCGAACGGCGCGGACAACCCGCTCGCCAACCTGATCCCCCAGGGCGGCGGCGACGCCGCCCGCGGCCACCGCTGCCCCGGCGAAGACATCACCGTGACGGCCCTGTCGGCAATCACCGCCGAACTCGCACGGCTCGACTACGACGTCCCCGACCAGGACCTCACCATCCCCCTGACCCGCATGCCCTCCGCGCCCCGCAGCGGCTTCGTACTGAGCCTGTCGTGAAAGGTCGCTGCCGGCGAGGGTGAAGCCGGCCGTGCTCGCCTGCCCGGGTCGGCGCTGTCACTCCAAACTCAGAACGAAGAGGCAGGTGTCGTCCTCGTGGTCCTCGACCGCGTAGCGGCTCATGATGCGATCGAGAGCCTCCTGGGCGGCGAGCCCGCCGCAGGTTTCGAATGCGGCCAGCAGGGCGTTGATGCCGACTGTGATGTCCTCGCCCCGTCGCTCGACCATGCCGTCCGTGTACAGGAGCAACAGGTCGTCGGGCCGGAGCTGCACGTCCGCCGTCGCGTATGCGTGGCCCGGCATCAGCCCGAAGAGGGGTCCCCGGTGCTCGGTGCCGAGGACCGACGCCTGTCCGTCCCGTAGGAGGAGCGGCGCCGGGTGGCCCGCACACGCCCAGCGCAGCGTGCGCTCCGCATCGATGTGCCCGATGATCCCCGTCGCGGTCTCCGCGCTGGGATCGGCGCACAACAGCTCGTTGAGCCAGGTCGTCAACTGCCCCGCGTCGGTGCCTGGGGCGTGCGCAAGGCCGGCGAGTGCGTGGCGCTGCTGGGCCATGCGGGCGACGGCGCCGAGGCCGTGTCCCGATGCATCACCGATGGCCGCCAGGACGCGCCCGTCGGGCAGCCGGCGGCACTTGTACCAATCGCCGCCGATCGCCTCGGATTCGGAGGGCAGGTACGCCGCCGCGACGGCCAGCCCGATCTCGGCGAGCGCCGTGGAATGCGTGGGCAGAAGTGCCTCACGGAGCACCGAAGCCACACGGCGTTCCGCGGCCGCCTCCTCCGCGAGCCGTTCCGTGCGCAGCCGGGTGACCGCCAGTCTCTGGCGGCTGCGCACTTGCGCACTCAGATCCCGGGCGATGAGGTGCAGGGCCCAGGGCAGCCCGTCCCTGGCGATGACGGAGTGCCCCACCAGGTGCAGGGTGAGTACCTCTCCCCCCACGCTGAAGCGAATCTCCGCACCCGGCGGCTCCTCCCCGTCCAGCAGCCCGGTGAGCAGCTTGCCGAAGCGCCACACGTCCTCCAGCAGAACGGCGTCGCACAGCTCTGCCAGTGAGAGGGTCCGCCCGGTCTCCGTTCGGAAGATGGAGGACATACCCTCCGACCAAGTGGCTTTGCCGGACAACAGGTCCCACGTCCCCCACCCCATGGAGGCGATGTACTGCGCGTCGAGTGAGAGCAGCTCCGTCCGGTTGCGGGCGGGCCGCCAGGTGACCAGCACGTGGCCCCCGCAGGACGCGGCGTCGTAGAGCAGCTGTGTGCGGTGCAACCCGTCCGCCCGCTGCTCCGTATAGTCCACGGCGTACGACTCCAGGACGTGCCCTCGGTCGAGGACCTCGGAAAGGGCATCGATCAGTCCTCCGGCTGCCGCGCCGGGCTGGACCTCAAGGAGTCTGCGGCCGGTACAGGCCGCGGAGCTCTCCAGCCACTCGGCCGCGCGGACGTGGTTCCCGGCCCGCACGGTGAAATCCACCGTCCGGCCCTCGCCATCCCGGACCGGCACGAGCACGGCCGCAGACACCGGAATGGCGGGCAGGGTCGCGCAGACACAGGCCCACGGGTCGTCCCCGTCTCCCGCGGCTCCACACGCGTGCGTCCGGCCCTCGGCGCCTCCGCAGGGGCAGGCCACGGCGGAGGGGGCCTTCGAGACCGGCGCGTCGTCGCTCCGAACGCCCGCACGGCGACTGGCGGCAGCACGCAGCCCATCCACCTCACGCGCGATCAATCGCTTGAGCGTCTCGGGATCCCGCGGGGTCAAGGGCATCGTCGGTCCTCGGCCTCGCCGGCATCGAACCAGCGCAACGGCTGAGCGGGAGAGGATCGGGTCGGCGAGCGGCCCTGGTCGAGCATGTCGTCGGTGTCGGACTTCCCCAGGTCGTCGTCCAGCCGGCTGGGCCTCCGACGGCTCTTCCCCGGGCTGGGGCGGGGGCCGGCAGACGTCATCGCCGCCGCATCGGATTCACTCATGGGCACGTCATGCCCTCCTCCTCGGACCGATCCCCTCGGGGGCTGGTTCGGGCTCCCTGGGTGCCCTACCCATCAGCGGATCACACCGGCCGGAGCGCCACGAGCCCGATCAGGTTGTTCTCAAGGGGGACGGGCAGGGCGCGCGGGCGTTTGGGGGACGGCTGACGGGCGGGACGGGGATCGACCGCGTCTTGTCCGCCATGTCCCGTTCTGTGAGACGGTGACCGTCCCCGAGCAGCTGCCGAACGTGATCGACCGGACGATGCGCCGGCCCATGCCAAGCGGACCGTGGCCGCGGCCATCGTCCCCGCCGCCGTGCAGGAACTCGACTACGTGCCGCATCCTCGTCCGCGCGGCAGCCGCGCCCAGCAGGCCGGTCGTCTCGAAGGGCGAACAGCGGACCAGCCGGGGTCCGTCGGAGGCCAGGTCCCGCACCATGCGTTTGGCCGGCTTCACGGTGGAGCGTACGTTGAGGTCCACGATCTCCAACGCGTCCTCGAGGTCCGTGTCGTCGAACGCGCCGCCCTGCCCGACGCCCGCGTCGAGCACTGCGACCGCCACCGGTCGTTCTGTCTCCGTCACGGCGACGTAGAAGCGTTTGGTCTCGTCGTGGGTGTCGGGGCCCGCCGGTGCGTCCGATGGACGCCGACTGCGCGCCTTCGCGGTGTCGGTCCCGAGGGGCGCCATGCTCGACCCTGGATCCGAATCCCGCCGGGGCCGACCGTCGGGACGGGGCCGTCGGTGGGAGGCCTGAGCGCGTGCTGCTGGGACGAAGAAGGGCACGGCTCGCTCGGGCGGCGCGACGGACGGTGAGGCGAGCGGGTTTCGCGCTGGACGCCCGCCTACCACTGGGCGAAGTAGCGAAGGCAGGCCTGAGGAAGGCGTTCCCTGACCACTGGTCCTTCCTGCTCGGCGAGATCGCGCTCTACAGTCTCGTCGTGCTGCTGCTCACCGGCACGTACCTCACCCTCTTCTTTCAGCCCTCCATGGGCGAGGTCACCTACACCGGCTCCTACGGCCCGTTGCGCGGCCTGCGCGTCTCCGAGGCGTACGACTCCACCCTGCGGATCAGCTTCGATGTGCGCGGCGGCCTGCTGATCCGGCAGATGCACCACTGGGCGGCGCTCGTGTTCGTCGCCGCCGTCGGGGCCCACCTGCTCCGCGTGTTCTTCACAGGAGCCTTCCGTAGACCCCGCGAGGTCAACTGGCTCGTGGGCCTCACGATGTTCGTACTGGCCCTCGTCGAGGGCTTCGCCGGCTACTCGCTCCCGGACGACCTGCTCTCCGGTACCGGGCTGCGCACGGCCCAGGGCATCATGCTGTCCCTGCCCGTCATCGGCACGTACATGAGCTTCTTCGTCTTCGGCGACGAGTATCCGGGCGAGGACATCGTCTCCCGGCTGTATCCGGTCCACATCCTGCTCGTACCCGGACTCCTGCTCGCGCTGGTGACGCTGCACCTGATCCTGGTCGTCCATCTGAAGCACACCCAGTGGGCCCATTCCGGGCGGACCGGCCGCAACGCCGTCGGAGCCCCCTTCTTCCCTCAGTACGCCGCGAAATCAGGGGGCTTCTTCTTCATGGTGGCCGGCCTCCTCGCCGCGGTCGGAGCACTGGCGCAGATCAACCCCGTCTGGGCGTACGGGCCCTACCGGCCGGACCTCGTCTCCACCGGTTCCCAGCCCGACTGGTACGTCGGGTTCCTGGAGGGTGCTCTGCGCCTGATGCCCGGTATCGAGACCAGATTGTGGGGGCACACCCTGATGTGGAACCCCCTCGTCCCCGGGGTTCTGCTGCCCGGTGTCCTGTTCGCGGGGCTGTACGCGTACCCGTTCTTCGAGCGGTGGATCAGTCCGGACCGGGGCGAGCAGCACCTGTGCGACCGGCCGCGGAACCGCCCCGCCCGGACGGCCCTGGGCCTGGCGGTCCTCTGCGCCTACGCGGTTCTGCTGCTGGCGGGCGCGCAGGACCTGCTCGCCTTCGTCTTCGAGGCTCCGCTGCCGGCCCTGACGTGGGCCCTGCGCTGCGCGCTCGTCGTCCTCCCGCCCGGTGTCTTCTGGCTCACCCGGCGCCTGTGCCTGGCACTGCAGCAGCAGGACGCCGAACTGCTGGAACGGGGCGCGGAGGGGGACGAGGTACGACAGACGGTCGAGGGCGGCTACGAGTCCTCCCACCTCCCGGTGAGCGCCCCACAGCGCTACCACCTGCTGGTGCGGCGCGTCCCCGAGCCGCTGCTTCCGGAGCCCGCGGTGCCGGGCGAACACAGAGCCGGGGCACAGCGCCTGCGAGCCGCCTTGAGCCACTGGTACTACAAGGACGCGGTGGCACCGCCGATGCGGGAAGAACACCGGCGCAGGGTCGACGCGATCCTGGCGGGCCCGGACGCGGCAGAAACCGACTCACGTGGATGAGCGGCACACCACCGCTCAGGGCCCGATGTCGGCTTCGACGGGCCGGAACACGAATCCGAAGACGCCGACGGCGAGCACGCCGAAGCCGATGAGGGCCAGCCAGAGCCCCTGGACGACTCCCAGCCCGACCAGGGCTGTGCCGACAGCCGATACGACGGGAGCGTAGGAGCGGGCGGGGAAGGAGAAGCGTCGGTCCCCCACCTCCTGGACGAGGGCGCCGGTCCGGTCCTCGGGCCGGATGCCGAGTCGGCTGTACTGCCTCCAGAGGAAGGTGGCGACGAGGCCGGACATCAGGAACGAGACCGAGAGGGCGGCAACGCCGACCGGGTCGCTGGAGAACCACACATAGACGCCACCCGTGACGGCGAAGAACGCCGCGATACCACTGAAGAGCCAGGCCTCGGCCTTCATGGAGACCTCACTTCCGGGTGGTGCAGATCGAACGCCGGCGAGTCGGACCGGATCCGGGGCAGCGCGTGGAAGTTGTGCCGGGGCGGTGGGCAGCTGGTGGCCCACTCCAGTGAACGGCCCCACCCCCAGGGGTCGTCGACGTCCACCGCGACGCCGTGGCGGGCAGTCGTCCACACGTTGTAGAGGAAGGGCAGCGTGGAGAGGCCCAGGAGGAACGCTCCAATGCTGGACAGGGTATTGAGAAGGGTGAACCCGTCGGCGGCCAGGTAGTCGGCATAGCGGCGGGGCATTCCCTGTTCACCGAGCCAGTGCTGGACGAGGAAGGTCAGCTGGAATCCTGTGAACAGGCACCAGAAATGGATCCTGCCGAGGCGTTCGTCGAGGAGCTTTCCGGTGAGCTTCGGCCACCAGAAATAGAAACCCGCGAAGGTGGCGAAGACGATGGTACCGAAGAGCACGTAGTGCAGGTGGGCCACGACGAAGTAGCTGTCGGTGAGGTGGAAGTCCATGGGCGGTGAGGCGATCAGGACACCGGTGAGCCCACCGAGCAGGAAGGTGACGAGAAAGCCGATGCACCACAGCATCGGTGTCTCGAAGGACAGCGAACCGTTCCACATCGTTCCGATCCAGTTGAAGAACTTCACCCCGGTCGGGACGGCGATGAGGAACGACAGGAGGGAGAAGAAGGGCAGCAGGACCGCACCCGTCGCGAACATGTGGTGCGCCCAGACCGTGGCGGACAAGCCGGTGATGGCCACGGTGGCGCCCACTAGGGCCACGTACCCGAAGATCGGTTTGCGACTGAACACCGGGAGGATCTCGCTGACAATCCCGAAAAATGGCAGTGCCACGATGTACACCTCCGGATGGCCGAAGAACCAGAACAGGTGCTGCCACAACAGCGCCCCGCCGTTCGCGGCGTCGAAGACGTGCGCCCCGAATTTACGGTCCGCCTCCAAGGCGAGGAGCGCGGCCGTGAGGACCGGGAAGGCCAACAGGGCCAGGACCGAGGTGAGCAGCACGTTCCAGGTGAAGATCGGCATCCTGAACAGGGTCATTCCAGGAGCGCGCAGGCAGATGATCGTCGTGATGAAGTTGACCGACCCGAGGATCGTGCTCAGCCCCGAGACCACCAACCCCATCACCCATAGGTCCGCTCCCACGCCGGGTGAGTAGACGGCGCCGTTGAGCGGGGCGTAGGCGAACCAGCCGAAGGCCGCGGATCCGTCGGCCGTGAGGAAGCCGCTGACCACCATCAGGCCGCCGAAGAGGTACACCCAGTAGGTGAAGGCGTTCAGCCGGGGAAAGGCGACGTCCGGTGCGCCGATCTGCAAGGGCATCACGGCGTTGGCGAAGCCCGTGAATGTAGGCGTCGCGAACAGCAGCATCATGACGGTGCCGTGGACAGTGAAGAGTTGGTTGTACTGCTCGCGCGAAACGATCTGCAGACCCGGCCGGGCGAGCTCCGCCCTCATGATCAGCGCCAGCGCCCCAGCGAAGAGAAAGAACGCGAACGCGGTGACCAGGTACATGTTGCCGATCACCTTGTGATCGGTGGTCGACACGAGTCTCAGGACCCTGGCGCCGGACCTCACACGCCGATCTCTGCCCGGGGACGGTTCCATCACGCGCGGCGACTCGTCGACCGATGTCATCGGGCCTCCCGGAGCACGTGAGAGCCGGGACGTGCACCCAGCCACCCCGCTACCTTGGCATTCCCGGGAGGCGTCCTCCGGCAGCCGAACCGCCAGCTGCCCCCGGTTGGGCGTATCCCCGGCCGAGCGTCCGAGCGTCTGCGTACCTCACCGACTCACCGGCGCCCGCCGCGGACGGCGGGCTTGACCGCGGTCGAAGGAGCGCGAGACCTGGTGGATCTTCAGATGGGTGTGATGGGTGTGTCGGCGGCCGGCCGCGTCCGTCCCCTACCGCGCGGCAGGCCCGCAGATGGACTCGGGGCGGCCGCTCCGGCGGGCCGGCTTCGAGGCCGCCCAAGGACGAGGACCTGCGGCCGGCCCAGGGTTCCCGTGACCGCGCCGAGGGTCGCCTCGGCAAGAGCCTCCTGGGTGCCGGGCTGATGTTTGCTCTCGCACCCGTTCAGCTCATAAATGTCGGCGTTTCCTTTTTATTGCAGAAATAATCCTTATGTTCGTCCAGGCTCTCAGGGCCGGACCTGATGGAGAGTGGTGAGAGACATGTGGCAGGTTCCATTTCGCAGGTGCCTGGCGGCACTCGCCGGCTGCCTGATTGCCGGCAGCCTTCTTCTGCCGTCCTCAGCTGAAGCTGCTGCGCTGGTGACTACGAGGTGGTCTTGCAACGGAGGGCCGGTCTTCACGGTCACCACGACCCCGCAGGCCACCTCCCTGCTCAGGCAGATCTACCCGCGGTACGGCTGCCAGCAGGTGGGGTAAACCCGCCATCGCGGCTCCGGCCCGCTAACGCGGCCATGTTGTGGGCGTGTAGACCCGAATCGGACCGTCTTCAAGGCTTCGTCTCGTGTCCGAGCGCCTGCAACCGCAGCTCGGGACCCGTCAAAGATCAGCGGATGGCGGGACGACAGCCTCACCCCGAATACGATCCGTGGTTCATCGGCATGCCCCAGGACCAAGACCGCCGGAGTGCCGTCACCGTCCGGTACCAGCCAATGCCGGCATCGCGCCCATCGCGCGCCAACGTGCCATGCTCAAGGTGTGAAGCGTGATGCCGCGCCACCGGGTGAGGGCGCCGCACCCGAGGTGTTGGCGCTCGCCAAAGTGATCGCCAGGCTGCGGTCGGAATTCGCGGACCTGGAAGGCATAGCCGCGACCACCGCCGTCGTGGAGCGGGCCAAGGGCGTACTGATGGCCCAAGAAGGGGTATCCGCCGACACGGCGTACCAAGTGCTCCTCGACCACGCGGGCGGGCGGGGCCACACACTCCTGGAGGAGTGCTGGATCACCCTGGGGCAGGTAGGCTCCCGTACGCCGTCCGGGACCGGCCCGCCCGTGTCCGCGTACGCCCCCGCCGAGGCCGTGTGCGCGCAGAAGGAGCAGGTCTCCTCCCCTTTCAGCCGCGGACGCTACCGCAGGGGTCACAGCGGCTCCGAACCCGCCCTGCGTCCGTTCCTGGCCCGGATCGCCGAAGGGCTGGCCGCGGCACACAACGGTGACGACATCGCGGAGCTGCTGCGAACCGTGCTCGGCGGGGCCACCGGCGTGGACGCCGTGATGATCTACTCCCTGACCTCCGCCGGGAGTCTGGAGCTGACCGGCCGCGCCGGCATCGACGAGGCGCTGGCCGGGCAATGGCGTCACGTCCCCCCGCTCAGTGGCATCGCCGCCCTGGAGGCGATCGCCGACCGCCGGGCCCTGTGGCTCGAGAACCCGGCGCAGGACGCCCGACGCTACCTGCTGATCGGAGACCCGCCGCAGCGGTGGCCGTCGCGCGCATGGCTCCCCGTCCCCGCGGACGGCCCCCCGAAGGCGGCCATCGGCTTCCTCCGTTCGGAGCCGGGTCCCTTCGCGGCCGACACCCGGGCCCTGCTTCGGCGGGCGGCCCGGTTGTGCGCGGGCCCGCTGGGGTGGCCGGAGCAGGCCCACGACGACGGGGAGGCCGCAGGCGATGCCGTCGTGGCGTCCGTCCAGCGGATCCTGGATGCGATGGCAGGACCCGCGGTCCTGCTCACACCCCTGCGCTCGGCGTCCGGCGAGGTGGAGGACTACCGCATCGACGCGGCGGCGCCGGAGTCGGTGGACGTGGCGGGGCGGCGCGGCAAGGAGCTCGTGGGCCGACAGGTCCTGGAGACATACCCGACAGTGGCGGGCACCGCGCTGTGGGACGGGTACCTGGAGACGCTGACCACGGGAACCACTTACGAGGGTGAGCCCTTCACCTACGAGGAGGTGGTCACCGGGGTCCCCCAGCAGTCCGTCTACTCGGTGCGGGCGTCCAGGCTGGAGGGCCACCTCGTGGTGTCCTGGGTCCGTCACGACACCAGTGAGCGGGAGGCCCGGCGACTGGCCGACATGCAGCGGCTGGGCAACCTGGGCTGGGCGGGATGGAACCTGGCGACGGACACCGTCATCTGGTCCGAGCAGGTCTACGCCATCTTCGACCGCGATCCCCGCGAGGGACCGATAGCGCTGGAGGAACTGCCGGCGCACCTCCTCACCGACGACCTGCCGAAGCTGGGCGCGGCCGTCCAGCGGCTCCTGAGCGACGGGGAGGCCATCGATCAGCCGTTCCGGATCACCACCGCGCACGGCGTACGACACCTGCGGATCGTCGCCGAGGCCCAGACCGACGCCGACGGCACCCCGGTCGAGGTGCACGGCTTCTTCCAGGATCTCACCGCACAGCGCGGCGCCGAGCTGGCGCTGCGCGAGAGCGAGCGCGCCGTCCTCCTCCAACGGGGCATGCTCCAGGCCGAACGCACACTCGCCACCCGACTTCAGGACACCCTGCTACCGATCCCCGAACAGTCCTTGGAACTCGCCGGCCTGCGCGTCGATGTCGCCTACGTCCCCGCGGACAGCGGAGTGAACGTCGGAGGCGACTGGTACAGCGCGATCGGACTTCCCGACGAGAGCGCGCTGTTCGTCGTCGGGGACGTGGCGGGGCACGGTCTGGCCGCCGTCGGCACCATGGCCCAGCTGCGATTCACCGCGAAGGGCATGACGGTCACCGGCTCGCCGCTGCCCGACGTCCTGCACAGGCTCAACACCCTCCTGCTCCACACCGCTTCGGACCCGTCGGCCGGCGCCACCGCCACGATGGTCATGGGCCGTTACCAGCCCTGGGACCGGCGCCTGATCTGGGTGCGGGCGGGACACCTGCCCCCCTTGCTGATCCGCGGAGATCGAGCGGACTTCCTCGAACAGCCGCCGGGCAGCCTCCTGGGCGCCAGCTTCGACTCCTCCTACGGGCAGGCCGTCATCGACCTACTACCCGGCGACCGCTTGCTGCTCTACACCGACGGACTCGTGGAGGAACCGGGCGAGGACATCGAAGTCGGACTCGACCGGTTCTCCGCAACCGCCCTGCGCCTGATTCGAGAGGGTCGGGGCGAAGCCCTCACCCGGACGCTGGCCGCGATGCGCCCGGGCAACCGAGACGACATCTGCGTCCTGGAGATCCGCGTCCCCGACGATGGCCCCTGAGCGCCCGGCGCCCGCCTGGTGCCAGGCATACGCCCTACGAAGCGGGGTATGCGCGATACGCGGCGAAGGTCCCTGGACGGGAGGAGGCATGATGGCCACGGCGAACGGTGAGCGCTTCGCCGTCGAGGTCGAGTCCGTCCCGGGAGCCACGGTTCTGGCCCTGGCCGGCGAGCTCGACCATGACACCGCCGAGCCCCTGCGGCAGGCACTCGACACCGCCCGCCAGGGCGGCGGTCGGCTGCTGGTCGATTTGAGCCGCCTGGAATTCTGCGATTCGACGGGGTTGAACGTGTTGTTGCACGGTCGGCTCGCGGCCGGAAACGTCGGGGGCAGCTTGGAGCTGGTCGGCCTACACCGACCAGTCGAACGAATGTTCTATATCACGGGTGCGGACCAGGTCTTCCGGGTCCACCCCGACGTCGAGACCGCCCTGTCGGCAGAGCAACGCCGGTCCCAGGAGCCCACCGCCCGACGACGCACGGCGCCACCGACACGGTGACCCGGTGCCGCGACCGGACTCACTGGCGAGGCCTCCGGGAACCCAGGTCGTCTGCTGGACCCGGGAACGGGGCCCCGAGGGGAGCCCGCCTAAAGGCGTCCGCAGCAGCGGCCGGGTGGGATCCACGCGGCGGTGAGGCGGCCACGAGAGGCTGCCGTCGTCCAGCGAGGGCTCTCCACAGAGCTGGCCCCCACCACCCGCAAGAGCACCTGCCAGGACGCGGCGAAGACGCTCGCCTATTACACCGGGCTGATCAACGAGGTGGTCCACCCCTTGCCGGCCACGGCCAAGTACCGGATGCCTCCGGCCCGGCTCCGCAGCGGCCTCTCTCACCATGGGTCTTGGACGTTCTTCCGGCTGTTGGTTCGCGTCGGATTCAAGCTCACCGTCGACGACCCAACCACTGGGACAAGGAAGCGGCGGACTGCCCGAACCGGGTAGCTCCGCCCCGTGCGCCAAGCGTCGACTTCTTCGACATTGTTCCTTCGAGGTGCGGCAACTCCAAGGTACCGATGGCCGCACCCTGCCCGATCAACTGACCAACCACGCCGAAGAGACACTCTCAAGGCCACCGCGGTTACCGTCATCAACACCGACGGGATGCGGGACCGCAACCGCACAAGCCTGGGATGGGCTCCACCCCCGGCTGACCCGCCGGGCGCCGTGGCTCGACCACGCGGGACCGCAGATCCCGGCCCCCGACTGCCGGGGCTGCTCACCGGCACCCGGCACGTCGAACTGCCCTGGGCCGACCATCTCCCCAGCCTGGAGCGGCCTGCCACTGTGACGGACCTGCTGATCGGCTTACTGCACGGAGCGGTCCCTGCCAGCTGAGCAGCCACGTGGTGTCCGGGGTCGGGCCGCCGGAGGCGTCCGGGAGATCACCTGCTTGCCCTCAACCACACTTGAGGTCGTACGTTTCCTGCATGGCCCGCATGACGTGCACGGCGTGCAGGCGCCGCCCCGGATACGAGGAGGGAACACCCCATGACCACCCAGCACATCTCCGACGCTGAACTCGCCGGACAGCCCGCCGCGTACTGGACCGGTGTCGCCTACGAGGCGCTCATCGCATTCACCCGGGCCCGACAGGCTGAGAAGGGCTACACCCAGCCCCAGTTCTGGCTGCTGCGCAACCTGTCGGCGAACGACATCTCCCCCGACGGCGAGGGAATGACCCTGCCCGAGCTCCAGGTGGCCATGACCTCCTACATCCGTCCCGAGGACGACCTGGCGGCGGAGGCCGAAGTACTCATGGAACGCGGCTGGCTGACCCAGGACACCGAGCACCGGCTGTGGCTGACCGAGGAGGGGGAAAACGCCCGAGTCGACCTCGCGCGCAACGCGCCCGCGATCCGCGCAGCCCTCCACGACGGCATCGACGACGCGGACTACGTCACCACCGTGAAAGTACTCCAGCGGCTGATCCGCAACGCAGGCGGGACGGCCTCCTGACAAACGCCGGCCCCGCCAACTCGCCCCCATACGGCCAGCACTGTGACTTGATCTCAAACCGCCCGCGGCCTGGTCCTCGGGCAGGGCGTTGGTGATCAGGACATCCACCTCGTCCAGCGTGGCGAAGGTGGTCAGCCCCAGCGTGGACCACTTGGTGCGGTAGGCGACCACGACCGTGCGGCGGGCGGAGCACAGGCCGCCCAGCAGGGCCGCGATCGTCGGGGCGGTCTTCCTCGGCACGGCGGCGTCCAGGGCCCGCCGGAGAGGACCGACCTCGGAGAGGTGGCCTCGGCTCCCGGCGGTCGACGACCCGGGCCAGGAACACGCACAGCTCCCGGTGGGCCTGGCGGGTGCACGGGGTCGTCGTCCGGGTCCTGCGCGGCGACGCCGGCCGCGCGCAACACGGCAGCGACCAGGGGGCCGTCCACCCGGGGCCGCCGGCCTCGGAGGTCTCCACGGCGGCGGCGAGAGCCTGCGCGGCGTACGCCGACAGGGACCCGGTCCCGCCATCCGCGGCACGCTCCGTCAGCGGGGCGTGAAGGTACGGGAGGCACGGGCGGCGACGACGATCGAGGGCATGGACGGGCCTTTCCGCACAGGGTGACACCGGCGGCCGGGCTGTATGCGGCGGCGGGTGGCCGGACCACGGCGTTCCTGTTACGCACCGCGGCTCCTCCCACCGCCGGATGCCGGCCGTTCGGCAGGGGTGCCGACAGGACCGGTCGCCCCCGGCGGGTCGGGGCTCTTCCGTGCACCGCCGGGGCCGGCGGTGCACGGCGGGGTACAGCGGGGTACGGCGGTACGCCCGGTCGAGTCGGGTGCGGCGCTGCCGGTGTGCCGGGCGGCGCCCGGCGGCCTGTCTGCGCCGTGCCGGACGCCTGGCGCCGCCCCGTGCACCGCGCTTCACTGGAAAGTGTCGGCAGGACCGGAACCAGCACACCCCGGGAGGTCCCGTGAACACGCACACGCCGCCGCGCTTCGACCCCACCCGGGTTCCCCACCTGCTGGGCTCGTTCGCGCCGGTGAGCGAGGAGGTCGACGTCGCGGACCTGGAGGTGACCGGCGAGATCCCGACGGCGCTGGACGGGCTGTACCTGCGCAACGGCCCCAATCCCCGCTTCACCCCGATCGGCTCGTACCTGTACCCCATCGACGGGGACGGCATGCTGCACGGGGTCTGGCTCTCCCAGGGCCGCGCCCGCTACCGCAACCGCTTCGTACGCACCCCTGCGCTGCGGGCCGAGGAGCGGGTCGGCCGGGCCCTGTGGGGCGGCCTGGAGTCGATGACCGTGCCGGACGCCGGCCAGGTCGGGCCCGAGCTCGCGGGCACCTTCAGGGACATGCCCGACATCAACGTGGTACGGCACGGCGGCCGGCTGCTGGCGCTCGCCGAATCCGCGTGCCCCTACCGGATCGGCGCCGGTCTGGAGACGCTCGGCCGTGAGGACTTCGACGGCACCCTGCCGATGGGCATCACCGCCCACCCCAAGATCGATCCGGTCACGGGCGAGATGGTCGTTTTCTGCTACGGCCTGGAGCCGCCGTACCTGACCTGGTCGGTCATCGGCCGCGACGGCTCGGTCACGCGCGGGCCCACACCGATCGACGGCGTGGACGAGCCGATGATGATCCACGACATGGCCCTGACCGAGCGCTACGCGGTCATCGTCCTCGCGCCCGCCTTCTTCGACCTCGCCGCGGCCATGGCGGGCGGCTCGTTCCTCGCCTGGCGGCCCGAGCGGGGCACCCGCGTGGTCCTCGTCCCGCGTGACGGCGGACCTCCGCGCTGGGCCGCCGACGAGGCGTTCTGGCTCTGGCACACGGTGAACGCGTACGACGACGGACCCGGCCCGGACGCCCCGGTGGTCCTGGACTACGTGCAGTGGAGCCGGCTGACCGTCGGCGGAGAACCGGAGCCCGGAGCGGCCCCCGCGAGCGGCGGACTCGTACGGGCGCACATCGACCCGGTGGCGGGCACCATGGCCCGGACCCCGCTGGACGACGCCCCGGTGGAATTCCCCCGCATCGACGACCGGCGCATCGGCCGCCGCCACCGCTACGCCGCGCTGGCCACCGAGACCGGCCGGACGGACCTGCTGCCCGGCGAGTACGACGCCGTGCGCTTCCATGACATCGAGACCGACACCGCCCGCGTCTGGGATGCCGGGGACCTGTCCGTCGGGGAGCCGGTCTTCGCACCGGTGCCGGGGCGGGCCTCCGAGGAGCACGGCTACTGGCTGGCGTTCGCCACCGACCGCACCGACGGGTCCGCCTGGTTCCTGGTCGTCCCGGCCGAGGACCCGGCCTCCGGCCCCGTGGCCCGGGCCCGGATCCCGGTCCGGGTCCCGCTGGGCCTGCACGGCTGCTGGCTGCCGACCGACGGCTGAGCGAGGACCGCCCGCCGGCCGGCCAACCACCTCGCGGAGATCACGCAGGGCCGAGCGAGCTCCGGGCACGCCCGCTTCCGCGTCACGCTGACCGCGCCGAAGGGGTCCGCGGCATGCGAACTGGTCGGCTCCCCGACCGACCTGGCCTTCGCGAAGAACGGCTCGCCCCGCGGCATCACGGCCGGGCGGTACGGCGGGCAGGGGGCCGTGGTGGCCTCCGGGCCGGGCCGGCCCGTCCACTTCGACATCCGGGTCCCCGACAACGGCCACAGCAGGCCGGCCGACGAGGCGTCCTCCACGCTCAGGGGACCGGGTGGGGAGATCCCCGGCGCCTCCGTCGGCGAAGGCCGCTTCGGAGTCGCCTCCGGAACCCTCATCGGCCCGATCCAGCCCGGAACCTGACCGCTCACCTGGTCGGCGCCCAGGTTCCGACAGGGCTCGGCCGCATCAGGACAGGCCCGCCTCGACGGCGCGCCGGACGGCGGCCGCCCGGTCACGGATGCCCGCTTCGGCGAACAAGTCGTTGATAGAACAGCGGTTGGCCACGTAGACGTCGGACAGCTGTCCGACGGACGCTGCGCGGAGGTCCTCGCCCTCCGGATCGCCGTCGTTCCACTGGGGCCAGCCCCACGGCGAGCGCACCGCGATGTCCAGGACGTCGCGGACCATCTCCCTGGCCGGGTCGGGAGGCTCGGCGAGCGTCTTCGCGGCCTGCGGGGACAGACGCACCGCCCACGGCTGACCGGTCACCGGCGGCGACCGAGGACGTCGTCCAGGTCCACGAAGCCGGACTCGTCACGGCCGGAGTCCATGAAGGCTTCGACGGCCGGGGCCGCGGCGACGCGCAACTGCCAGGCACGCACCACCTCGTGCAAAGGGGTGAGGCTGAAGGAGTCGCGGGCATCCTCCAGGGCCTTGGCCCAGTCCCGCTCGAACGCCGGCACCCACGTGTCCGCACGGCGGTCGGCACGCAGCAGGGCACGGAGTTCGGCCGGCGCGCCGGGCGCGGGCGCATACGGCGGGACGGGTACGTCGTCGGCGGGTCGGGCGGTCACGGGCTCCTCCAGACAGGTCGTACCGCCACGGTAGCCGCCGCGGCGGTGGAGGGAGGAGCGGTTCGGTCCTCCCGGCCGAGGGAAACGGCTCTGAACGTAGCGGCGGGCCGCGGCCTCCCTCGTGCTCCACGCTGCGGACCCGCGCGGCCGCCGAAGCCCGGACCGGACGCCCGCATCCCCGAGGTCGCCGCCGCTCTGGACGCCGTGCAGACCGGACAGGGACTACCCCGGTCCCTGCCCCCAGGCTCTGGCTCCCTCCGGATCGAGGGCGTCCGCGCGGGCGCGGAGGTCCTCGGCGATGTCGTCCCAGGACGGTCCGTGCGCCTCAAGGTTGAGGGCCGCCTCCCGTATCATCGCCGGGTCGTCGGGCCGCTGGAGCAGAATCAGCCGGTAGGCCAGGTTGCGGACCCACACGGGCAGGAAGCCGTCGACCAGGTGAGGGCAGAGCTCACGCAACATGGCGAGGATCGCCTCGGCATCGGCGAAAGTCAGCTCCTCCACGAAGTACATCCAGTGGTGCTCGCGGACTTCACACTCGGGCCTCGGGCCGTACTCGTCGCCCCAGACGCACCTGGCGTGCTCCGTAAGAGTGGTGTGCATGGCCGAACGCTACGTGAGGGGCCGGGGCGCGGGCCGGGCCGCCGTAAGCACGGGTCACGCGGCCGGGCGGCCTGCGGGCTTCGACCACTCGACACGGAAAATGGGAGTCGCGGGCTGAAATGCCCGCCGGTCAGGCGACCTTCTGGCGCTGGGGCGTCTTCCGCGTCTTCACCCCGCCGAAGATGAGCGCCAGCCCCACGGCGACGATGCCGAGGTAAGCGGTGGACGGAAGGTCGACGACCTTGTGCAGCCAGCCCCACTCCGTGCCGAAGAAGGTCTGCGAAGCGAAGCTGACAAGCCCCTGGGCTCCTACGACGTAGCCGATACTTTCGACGGTGTATCCGATGGTTGTTCGCACGGATCAACGATCTCGCGGCGGTGCCGCAAGATCGTCCTCTTCAGGGACGAAAACGCAGTAGGCCAAAGGATGCAGTCGCGTGCGGAGAGCACCGGCACAGCACCCCGCCGCGGCCGAGGAGAGGTCGACACCGGACGGCTCGAAGATCACGCCTCGTACGCCCAGCGCATGGCCAGTCGACCTTCCAGACCACCTTGCCGCGGTTGTGCTCGGCCGGTGCGCCCGCACCACGACGAGCCGTTGGGGCAACAGCGTCCATGGATCGGGGACCCGACAACAACGCGTAGTCCAGGCTCCCAAGCCCATAGTCGTCCGCCGGCGCCGCCAACGAATCAGGCCCAGCTATCCGCGCCGGTACAGCGCCATCGGCTCCGCCGCGTACGTGCCGTCCTCCATGACAGCGTCGGTGAGCTCGAACTGCTCCGTCTTCCCTGCTGGACCGCTCCAGACGACCCGTGTACCAGGGGGCCGACTGCTGGGCAGATGGACTGGCTGCCCGTCAGCGGCCCGGACACCGAGCAGGGTGTACCTGCGCACGGTCCCCGCCGGGGCCGGAGCTGGGTCGGCGGACCGGCGCGCGAGGCAGGACGTCAGGGATCGCGTCGCGTCCTGGACGGCACCGTGCGGGGTCCCGGGGTCCGCGAGGCCGGTCCCTCATCAATGCGCTCAACACTGCCATCGGGGCCGCCAACTGTGCGGCTTCTGTACGCCCGCTGCACTGCTGCCGTACGGCACTGTGCGTTCGCTATACGAGCACCTCTCCTTCTGGCCATCGCCAAGTTTCCTTGTCAAGAGCCGGAAGCTGGAAGGCACGGGCGGGCAGCGACGGCTGTCGGTCAGTCGGCGGCGGGCCCAGGGAGCGCACCGGCCCCTGCGCCCGCTTCCGCTCACACAGTTCCGCGACGGCGGTCTCGAAGTCCTCAAGGGAGTCGAACGCTTTACAGACGGACGCGAAGCGCAAGTACGTGACCAGGTCCAGCTCCTGTAACGGGCCGAGTATGGCCGGACCCATCACGCCTCATGCACACGCAGGGAGGTGACCTTGGTCTGGCCGCAGCGTTCGATCACCCCGCCCGTGGTGCGGCTGTCGACGACGCGGCTGTCGCTCCCCCGCCCTGCGGCGACACGGCGTGGATCACGATCTCCGCTTGATCCGCCATCCATCCGATGTGCGGCAGGCCGGCCAACGGCACCACGCCAGAGCCCAACATCCTTTGATGGTTCTGACATGTCCTCAGAACTCCTGGCGGGGAAGGCGTTTAGAGGAGGGAGGCCGGGTTAGACGCGTAATACCGGAAGCTGCCACCTGCGGATGGGACGCTTTCGGAGCAGGCCCCGCCGCATGCCGCCCATCCCCTCCCCGGCGTCATGCGGCAGGCCCGCCCGCACGACGGGCTGCCGCCGGGATCCGTACGGCACCCGAACACCCCCGTCCCGGCCTCCCTCACCGACCCGGAACAGGGGCGCTCGGCAAACCCCCGGCGCCGGCGCTCATACCGCCGTCCCCGGGCAACGGACTCGACGGCAGCAGCCCGGCACACACACCCCTCGTCCAGCACGCTCAACCGGCCATCGCCGCGACACCGGCCTCACGATGCCGCCAGCCCACCAGACGTTCGGCTCGCCACCGAGCCGCTCGGTCCGCAACTCCCGCGTCAGGGAGCTGGTGACACGCTCCAAAAGGATTCCCTGCAAGGTCACCTGGACGACGCCCTGCTGATCGAGTGGCGCCGCGGCGGCCCGGACGTCTGGAGCCCGGACGCGGCGGAGCGAAGGAGCAGCAGTACGGGGCCGCCACGCGGTCCGGGCGGTCAGAACGGCGGGGCCGGCCGGCTCGATGGTGAACAGATCCCCGGTACCGGTGAGCTCCAACAGGCGCAAGAACTGCTCCCGGGGCGCGGCGAGGTAGAGGTTCTGCCTGCTTTCGGCGGCGACGGCGCGCGCGGGCAGTTCGGCATCCACACCTACAACCGGTGGACGGCGATGTGGAACGGTGATCTGCACCTTGCCGAGAAGATCACGGCGCCGGAATTCGTCCTGCGTCATGCCCAGGCAGGCACCGAGGCCTTCGATGATGTCCACACTCCGCAACAGCTCGCCGACATCATCGCCGCCTGGCATCAAGGGCGCCGCGGGCTTCACTTCGTGGCCGAGGGCTCGGCCGTAGTGGACCTCACGCTTGGAGATGGCGCACCGACCGGCCTGGTCGCCCGGCCCTATCTCGCTGCCGTCACGGACGAGGACGGCCGGACCGTCGCCGGAAGCGGGACCGACACTCTCAGGATCACCAACGGCTTGATCAGCGAGGTGTGCTCGATGGCACGCAGGTGGATGGACTCGCCGACCCGGTGCGGCGACGCCGTTTCAACCAGATCAATGCCCTGCAGTGGCTGGTGATCGCCGCTGTGGTGGCAGGCTGCACGAGCGCGGGGGCGCAGGCGCTGATCCCGTCCTTGGTGGCAGTGGCCGTCGGGTTGCACTTCCTCCCCTTGGCGGCGACGTTCGAGCAGCCCCGCCTCAAGTTGCCGGCCGCCCTGTTGGTGGCCGTCAGAGCGGCGGGAGCCGTCATCAGTTGGGCGGACGGGTCCGACGCGTTCGTGCGCCAAGTTGTGGGCGGGGGCGCCGCGCTCTCCCTGTGGGCCACGGCTACCTGGACGATCGTGAGCATGACGGCGGCCCGCAGTCACGTATCCGCGGCGTCGTAGACCAGGGCCGGCTCTGGACCACCTGCTGAAGTTGATCGGGCGATGTCGGGTGATTGCCTGACAGCTGAGGGGTGGGTCCGGTAGGTCTGTGCGGGTGAACGCCTCCATGCCCAACCAGACTCCCCCCGAGGACGGCGATCCCACCTCCGTCACCGAGACCGTGAAGAACCTGTTCAAGAAGAACAAGAAGATCATCATCGGCGGCGGCACGGCCCTCGCCGTTGTCGCGACCGGCGTGTTCATCAGTATCGCCAGGCGGCAGGACGTCACTGAGGCCTTCGGACCGTCCCCCGACGCCGTAGCCGAGGATCAGAAGCGCCAATCCCCTTGCGAGCACGAGGTATCCGCGTACGAGAGGATGACCACATACGGGATTCAGACCGTTCGGTCCTATTCCCGGGGTGGCTCCACGGCCTGAAGCCGACTGCGCTCCCGTCCGGCCCTCCCCGCGTCGGTCAACCCGCCGCCCTCCATGGCGTGCCGCCGCAGCATCGGCAACGACAGCCATGCCACCTCCACCAGCAGGAGTCGGCAGACGATCCTCGGGGCGGTCACCTGACCCTGCGGCTCGGGGCGTACTCGACACCGCACCGACCCGCCACCTGACCCAGGAGGCTGGACCCCGCGGTCGTGGGGAGTGCAGGTTCCCGGCAGGCGGGACGGGGACGCCGGGCAACAACTCTCGCGTCCACGCTCACCAGCAGTGGTGCCCGCCGGAGCGGCCGGTGGCGCGCGGGCACGGACCCGACGCGGCCGCGTGACCAGATCCGGGGCGGTGGGGGCTGCGACCACCTTCACTCATGGCATGGGGCCCGTCGCCACGGACAGGGCCTACCGAACCACTCGTTCCTCCACTACGGTCCCCGTCAACGGGCAACAGCGCGCGCCGGAGAAACGGGAGGGTCGGCGTGTGACTGGAGGTTTTCCATGTCCGTGCCCGTGCCCGTGCCCGTAACCCCACCCGGCTCCCCGCTTCCTCCCGTGCCCGGATCCGCGTCCAGCGGCTTCCGTGGGGTCATCTCGCTCGGCGGTGCCGCTCTCCCCGTCTACGGGTTCCTCGCCCGGCTCCCCGCCGCCCTGTGTCCCATCGGGACGCTGCTGCTCGTCAACGAACGCGCCGGCATCGGCGACGCGGGTACTGTCGCGGCGGCTCTCTGGCTCGGCCAGGCCCTCGGCGGCCCGGTCATCGGCCGGCTCGCCGACCGGCGCGGCCACCGCCCCGTCCTGTTGGCCGCCTGTACCGCGAACGCAGTCGTGCTCCTCGCCCTCGTCGCAGCCGTCCTCGGCGGATTGCCCCTGGCCGCCCAGCTGACGCTGGCCGTAGCCACCGGCCTCACCGTGCCGCAGGTCGGGCCGCTGGCCCGGGCCCGGTGGGCGCGGCTGGCCGGAGACGACAAGGCTCTGGTCGGGGCCGCACTCTCCTTCGACACCACCCTCGACGAGGTCGCCTTCATGGTGGGACCCGCGCTGGCCGGGATCCTCGCGGTGACCCTCCACCCCACGGCAGCACTCGTCCTCGCAGCCGCCCTGATCCTCACCTTCGGAACGCTCTTCGCCCTGCACCGCACGGCGCCCGGGCCGACGGGAACCGCCACCGCCGCGCGCAGCGGCGTACGGCTGTGGTCCCCGGGTCTGGCGCTGCTGTCCGCCATGGCCGTCCTGCAGGGCGCCGCCTGGAGCAGCGCCAACACTGGGGTCAACGCGCTCGCCGAGTCCGCCGGCTCCCCAGGGGCCGCCGGGCTCGTGTGGTCCGCCATGGCCGTGACCAGCTCGATCGCCGGCTTCGTGACAGTGGCCCGGCCCGGTACGGCCGACCTAACGGTCCGACTTCGCCGCACCATCGCCGTCCAGGCCCTGCTGACGCTTCCGCTGCTCGCGGTGTCGAGTCTGTGGGGCGCGGCGTTCGCCGTCGCCGGAATCGGGCTGATGGTGGCTCCGCACCTCATCGCGCTGTTCGGGCTCGTCGAACGCGTCGGCCCCGCGCAGCGGATGGGAGAGGTCATGACCATGGTTGGTAGCGGCCTGATCATCGGGCAGGCGCTGGGCGCCGCAGCCGCGGGCCCGCTGGCGCGGGCGTACGGGTACGGGGCGGCCTTCACCATGTCCTGCGGCGCGGCCGCCGCTGCCGCCGTGCTCGCACTGTCGGTCGCCGGGCGTGGGAGCCTGGCGAGAAAATAGCCCGCCGCCCACCGGGCCCGACTCGGAGCCATCCCCGCGAGCGCGGGCAGCAGACCTACTGACCAGCCGCTTTGGGCTGGCTACACGTCAGCCCGGAGCATTTTCTCCGGAATACACGTGGTAGAGCACCTACAAGATGCCCTGAAGACACAGCCGGTCAGGCACCGGCCTCGGGCCGGCGCCCCTCGGGGCCGGGACGGCAGCAACGGCTCGATCAGGGCCCTCAGACCGTCGCCAACGATCCACAGTCGGTTCCCCACACCTCGCGAGGGGCGGAATCATCCCCACCAAAACGTCCGACCAGTACGCCTCGACAAGATCGTGATCCTGGACAGCGCCCTGCCGTCCATTGACCGCGCCGGAAAGGGAACTCCCAGACCACACGAGCCTCGCTCCGCAAGCCAACGATCAAGGTGATGCTGCCGTCAAGTTGCGGGCTCCTTAACCAAGCGTGATGCTGCAAATACGTTCCGGAAGGGCAGGGCTGGCAGGGTGGCCCTTGATTGGCCGCGCCAGCCGCCGGAACACCGCCATCGGCATCCACACGGGCCGCTGGCCCGCGCCTAGTTCCGGCACGAGAAAAGGTCACCAATGCCGATCGCCAATATGATGTGGAACATCCTCTGGTCCAGCAACGGAGGTCGCACACTGGAGATGAACATCGGCGCCCAGAAGGCTGTGGGACAGGTCACCCTGGGGCAGGCCGATGGCGCCGGCCTCTGCAATTCGGGCATCCGTGGCTTTCGGACACGCCCGAGTTCCACAGGGGCGGAGCAGGTCACAGACTTCGGCGATAACTTCTACAACTGGCCGAACACGGTATTTGATGAGCATCTGACCAGTGTCACGTTCGCACTCGCGCTCGGCTCAGCTCAAGAAGGCACCGCCGTCTGCAACATCTTCCAGTGGAGCTGATCGCATGCTGCCGCAAGAATCTCTCAACGGAACCGACGGATCCGTAGAACCCGAATCGCAGTATGTGTTTGTCGTGTACAACAGAGGAAGCGGGGTGATCAATCACATTCATCAGGTAGTAAACCTGCCCGGAGCAGAAGTCCGCGACCGCGAACAGATGGAGCAGACCGCTCTCAGTTACGTCTCCCCTCAGGTAAGAGAACGGGAAGCGGCTGACCTCGCCGTACTCAGCGTTCCCCATCACCAGCTGGAACGGGGAAAGTTCTACCGCGTAGACCACGAACAGCAGGTGCTTTTGGCCGTAGAACGGCAAGGTTAGATCGTCGGGCGGAAGCGGAAGATTGTCACCGACACGCTCAGGCTCCTGATGGCGGTGCTGCATCCGTGCAGGATTCCGTGGCCGGCACCCGGTCCCGCACCACGCGACTGGTATCTCAAACGGCGGGATGACCGGCGGGTGAACAGGATGTGGGCGGCCCCGACCGGCCATCCTGGCCGCGAGCCACAGATGGTGGACCCGAATCCACTCACCGCCGCAGTTGGTGGTGAACTTCTCAGCTGTCTTGAGCGCGGGCAGCGTTTTCTCTGAAGCCGCACGCTTCGGCGTGGCCGCAGACAGACCGCTCTTCACGGCCAGCTCGTCGTATGTCAGCCCGGCTTCCTCACGAAGCGCCCGCAGGCCTTCGGGAGGGGGCAGAACCAGTCGTCAGGCTGTGAGGTGGGCCGGCTTCTGCCGTAACTCCAGGAGCCGAGCTCGGCACTCCTGGCAAAGGGGGTTCCCACCGACCCCATAACGACAACACGTTCGGTCTGTTGACTGCACCAAACGGGTGTTCTGCTGGTGGGTGCTGAGCGTCTTTGCAGGTCCACGCCTCACGGCCAACATGACCCTGGCATCGACCGGGTCGGGAGAACGCGTTGGGGCCGAAAGTACAAGATCGGCGGGGCCTACCGGTTCCGGCCGCGGCTGGGGTATCTCTGAAAGGCGGCCCCGATCGGGGGCCGTTGCCCCTGGAAGGACACTTGCCGTGGACGACTGGTACGTGGATGAGCGCTGCTTCAACTGCGATGTCGCACGACAGCTCGCGCCCGACCTGATCGGCGAGGCCGACGGAAGGTCCCAGATCCTGCGCCCGCCGCGCGGTGAAAAGGAAACGCGGGACTTGCACGCAGCCGTCTTCGCCTGCCCCACCCGCTCGATCCGCCCCTTTTCCGGGCGACCGGACCAGCGACTCGACCCCTTTCCGATGGCCTTGGACAGCGGCGTATTGCTGTGCGGGCACAATTCGAAACACACTGCCGGGGCCAATTCCTACTTGCTTCTGCGGCCTTCCCGCACGGTCATGATGATCGACACACCGCGCTGGAGTCGTGAACTCGCCGAACGTTACGCAGCAGTTGGCCCGATCACCGATGTGCTGCTCACCCACCGCGACCACGCTGCACACGGCCGCCGCTACGCGGACCATTTCGGCGCCCGGCTGTGGATCCACGAGGGCGACCTCGATGCGGCGCCAGACGCGGACCAGGTGATGCGCGGTCTCGAACCTTTGGAGATCAGCGAGGGGGTCACCGCCCACCCGCTGCCCGGCCACACTCAGGGCAGCGTGCTCTACCTCGCAGATGACCGGTATTGCTTCAGCGGCGACAGCTTCTACTGGTCACGCACCACCGGCGATCTGGAAGTCGCGGAAAGTGTGACCTGGTACTCCATCGAGGAGTTGGCCTCCTCACTGGCCAGGGCGGCCGGACGGCTCCGGTTCGAGTGGGTTCTGCCAGGCCACGGCGATCGCCGTCGGCTGCCCGCCGACGAGATGTCAAGTGCTGTGACCGCATTGGTTCGCCGGGTTTGTCAGCCTGCGGTTTTGAGAGGGCGTCCGCCCCAGCGGATGCCCTTCTCGCTGCGGATGCGGGCGCGCTCCTTGCGTTCGGCGGCCAGGACGTCGCGGTGACGGGCGTTTGCGTTGCGCCACCGCAGGTAGGCGTGCAGGGCCCGGGTCTGGACGGTGTGGTTCGGGTGATTCGAATTGGCCACAGGCGGTCGTCGCCGACCGAATAGCAGCCGTGGAAGTACCGGACCCCGTGGGTGCGGTGGTAGGTAGCCGGCAGCCGGTCGGGGCGCCCCTGGCCAGCCCACCCCGAGCCTGCGGTGGGGCGAATCCCGAGGGGGCCGAACTCGTCGAACGCGAAGACACGGTCCGGGAAGCGGTCCAGGACGTCCTCGATTCGGTCCAGTTTCGCCTCGCGGTCAGGATCGGGAGACTCTTTCCACGTCTTGGTCCGCTGGAAAGTGACGCCCCGGCGGGCGCGGAGGCGGCGTAATGCCTCGCGGCCGACGCGTATGGTCCGGCCATGGACTTTGCGCAGGTAGGCGGCGAGTTTACGCAGTGACCAGCGGGTGAAAGGCTGGCCGAGCTTGACCGGGCGGGTGGCGGCCGTCTGGATGACGAAGTCCTCGTCGTCAGGGCTGAGCAGGTGGGGACGGCCTCCCGCCCACTGAGGGTCCAGGCAGGCCAGGCCGATCTCGTTGAACCGGTGGATCACGTCCCGGACGGTGTCCTCGTCGGCCTGCACCAGCTGGGCGATCACCAGGACACGGTTACCGCCGGCCGAGGCCAGCAGCATCATCGCGCGCCGATAACGCACCGAACTCGTGCTGCCCCGGCGCACGATCTGCTGCAGCCGCTGCCCCTCCTGATCGGTCAGTCTGCGTACACGGACAGGCTCGGCCACCGCACCTCCAGCGATCGGATCGGACGTGTCACCGCACATCCAACCGCCACGAACGCCAGCGTGGCGAACGTTCCCCGCCAGAGGACTACTTGTCGCGCATGACTTCGATCTCGGCAGCCAGCGCGGCTACGTCGCGCGCCTGCGTGTAGTACTTGCTCGCGTACTCGTCGCTGATTGCCGAAAGAACCTTCTCGAACACCCCCACCAACCTGATCAAGCCTCCTCGGGACGGTTCGGGGAGGGGGCCATCGAGGATGCGATAGACGTAGCCAGCGGTGTCCGCGTCGAGCATGACCATGTCCTGGTCCTCAACGTCCAGGCCGCGGAACCCGTTCGGGAACGGCATGGCCCTGTACTCGTCCATCATCTGCGCGAGCGCGTCGAGCTTCTTCTGAATCACGCGGAGATTCTGCCAAGGGCCCGTGCGGGTGAGGTGCCAGTCACACCCCTGGAGCGGACTCACAGCACCAGCAAGCGCACAGACCCTAACCCGGTGAACCTATGCGGTCACAGCACCTAGCACCACCCGTACGGCCCGTCCCACCCGCGGTACCGCAGTAACCGTCGGACCCGCGCCACCCGCGCGTGCACAGCACAGGGCCCCGCCGCCGTCACCACGGCAGCGGGGCCCTGTGTGCGTTCCTGAAGCGCGAGGTCAGTAGCCCGATGAGCGCGAAGGCGCCTGCCGCGCCGGCTCGATCAGGTCGCCGACCTGGCAGTCCAAGATGTCGCACAGCGCCACCAGGAGATTGGGGTTGAGCCGTTCCGGGACGCCGGTGAACAGCCGGTGGACCTGCTCACGGGACACCATGACGCCCCGCTCGGCCAGCAGATGCTCCAGCTCGGTGGTCTCGAACATCTTCCGCTCGGTCATCAACTTGCGCACATGCCACCGATACCCGAGAGAGGCAGTCATCGCCGCCCTCTCGGCAAGCACCTCATCGAGCCGAGCGGTGCTGCCCGCTCCGACCCACATGTCGTCGCCGATGAATCGAGAGGCCGGGTACCGGTCCAGCGGGCCGTGGTAGTGCGGGTGCCGGGCATCGTGCAGCAGTACGACGGTGTCGGCTTCCATGAAGTCCGCAGCCGCCGACAGGCAGCGGCGCCGCTTGCGCCCGTCGACGAGGACGACGTCGAAACCGTGGCCGGTCGCGGCGGGATAATCGACGTAGTCATCCAGATCTGCCTCACGATCCGCCGATCGCTCTGACGGGCGCAGTGCGGTGCGGTTCCAGCACACCGCTTCGATATGGGCGCGTCCGGTGCCGACCGGTCCGTGCAAGACCCTGCCGTCGTCTGGATAGCGCAGGACGGTGTCAGCCCGATACAGCAGTGCGGGCGCCACGCAGGTGTCGAAGAACTCGCGGTCGTATTCGAGGGCGAGCCACTGGAAGGGCAGGTCGTGCGCGGCCAGGATTTGGGTATAGGACAACGTGCTTTGACCCGCACCCCATTCCAGAACACGAAGCTGCCGCGCTGAGCCCTCGGCCGCGTTGAGCAGGACCGTCTTGATCAAATCTCCATCGCGCGGACTCATCCAAGCGTACGGGCTTTCTACTTCCCTCACACCCGGCTACCTCTCTATGGTCCAATACCGTAGGTTCGACGAGCAGTACCGGCGAAGAGGGATTCGCACTCGGCACGTGAGTAGGGTGCAGCGATCAATTTGAACGAGTTCCACAGGGTGACGTATTCACATAGCCTTCTGTCCACCGGGAAGTTGCTTTCGAACATGCATCGTTCGGGGCCCAGGGTGTCGATGCAGTAGCGGATGTGCGGGCCCCAGTATTCGGCGATCCTGGTGGATGTCATCGGGGTTGATTCGATGAATTCGGCGGGGGTGAACGCGGGCATGCCGATCCCACCGAGCTTCATCACCACTTGGGGAACGTCCTCCAGCGCCTTGATACCGGCGCGCCATTCTTCGAGCACCTCGCTCCTCCGCCCGGAGTACAGCCCGGTCGCCGCCGGGCCGCCGAGATGGTTCAGAACCACCACGAGGTCCGGGTGCGCTCGGGCGAAGTCGCACAGCGCCGGGAGCTGGTGAAAGTACGTCCAGGTCTCGTACACGAGCCTGCGGCGCGCCAGTTCGGCCGCCCCTCTCCTGAAGCCGCTGTCGAGAAGGAGCCCCGGGGGTGGCCTGTGGGCACTGGCGAACACACCTGGATTCGCATCCCAGGCCACCGTGTGGCGGATCCCTTTGAATGCGCCCTTCCCTGCTTCGACATGCGCATCCAGGGCTTCGCCGAGTTCAGACGGATCCCACGTCAGGTCCGCGAAACCGACGATACCGCTGAGCAGTCCACCGGAGACGGACTGACTCGCCACCCAGTCCGTCTCTCCCACGGGCCGTAGATGGTGCGGACCCTCGGTGTAGTAGTTACTGGAGCACTCCACGAAAACCGTGGCCACGACGTTGTGCCCGGACCGGGTATCGGCGCGCAGGTCCTGTACCGAGTAGTCCGGCCACAGGTGGTGGTGCGGATCCACGATCGGTAGATCCGGGTCCTGGATCGGCTCGTGAGCGGACCTCACGCCTCGGGCGTCCAGAACCGTTGGTACGTGGACGGTATCGCCAGTTCCGGAGTTTCCTCATGGTGGACGTAGAGGGAATCCCGCATGAAATTGACATCGCCGCTGGAGTCGATCCAGTACACGGGGATGCCGGCTTCCTCCATGATGCGCCGCGAAAGAACGGCGAGCGGAGAATAGTAAACTTCCTCCTCGAAGACGCACTTGTCGCCGGGGAAGGGCACGTAGAAGGCCACCGCATCGTACGCGGCCGCGATGTCGCCGGGCTCAAGCGTTGACGCCGATACGATCCTTTCCTGGCCAGCGGACGAAATGGCTTTCGCCACCGCCGAGTCTACGGGTACCGCAACGCGTGCTTGCGGATTGTCCTGCACGATATGGAACAACAGCTCATGCTTGCTGACCGGCAGCTCGCCGGGCACGACCAGGAGTCGTGTCCGCGGCAACTTTCGGATGTTCCACACATAGGGAACGAGAGTCTGCCCCACGAGTGCGTTTGATTTGTCAGTGAACAGCCGGTCTCCGATGACGATCGCATCGAGGTCGGAGTTCACGTAGAACCGGAGTGCCTGCTCGCATGTCTGGATGAGCGGTTCGCCCCGGCCATTCAGCGATGTGTTCAGCAGCAGTCCGATTCCGGTCCGCAGCTTGAACTCCTGCAGCAATCGGTAGAAGAGGGGGTTGCTCTGCTCCGTTACCGTTTGAACGCGCGCGGTGCCGTCGACGTGACCGATCGAGCTGAGGGGCTGGCGCCACTCATCCCTGATGCGGGCGACTGCGGTCATGTACGGCAGGTCACCGTCGGCCTCGAAGTAGGTGCTCACGTCCTCTCGAAGGACCGACGGCGCGAAGGGTCGCCACGACTCCCGGTGCTTGACGCCATTGACCTTGTCTTTGATGCCGGCTGCGAGGGGGTTTGCCAGAATCGAGCGATTCCCAAGGGCCCTCGGCCCAATCTCTGACCTGCCTTGCACCCACCCGACGATATGACCGGCGGTCAGCGTGTCAGCGGCATCCGCGGCGATGTCATCCGACTGCCTGCCACTCACCTGGTAGCTCTTGCTTGCCGCGTCCAGGTTTTCCAGATCGACGCTCTTGCCCCAGTACGCATGCGTCATGTTCCACCGGCGCGGCTGATCGGGTGCGCCGATGTTGTGATACGCGTACAGCGCTCCGCCGAGCGCGGTCCCCGCATCGCTTGCCTGCGGATAGGCGACAACATCGTCGAATCCACTGTCCGCCGAAAGGATTCCGTTGGTGACCGAGTTGAGGCCTACGCCGCCCGCGAGGAGGAGGGTCTTCGCGCCGGTTTCCCGCTTCAGGAATCTCGCCTGCCTCAGCATGATCTCTTCGCATATCGCCTGGACGGCCGCCGCAACGTCCCGGTGCGTCTGCGTTACTTCCTCGCCGTCCTGCCGACCCGGCCCGACCAGTTGCGGCAGGATGATGCGCCCGATCTCTGTCGACGCGTACCGCAACGCTCCAGGGCGAAGGGCCGGGAGGTACTGGAACTGACCCTCATCGTCGAACTGAATGAACGTGTCCAACTGCCGCCTGAAGCGTTGAGGGTCACCGTAGGCCGCAAGTGCCATCGTCTTCCCCTCCTCGCCGTACCCCCACCCGAGCCAGATGGTGACACCTTGATAGAGGTGCCCGAGCGAGTGCGGGTGCGGAGTGGTCCTGAGGATGGAGATGCGGCCATTACGACCGTGCGCGAGCATCGCGGTCTCCGCCTCGCCGCCGCCGTCGACACTGAGGATGGCCGCGTCATCGCTCGGTCCCGAATAGTAGACGCCGGCCACATGGCACAGATGGTGGCGAATATTGACGATCCGGTCAGCCGGAAAGCCTCCCTCGCGCAGCAGCAGGTCCCACGACGGAAGATGCCAGTCGAGAAAGCGATGTACATCACCAGTTTTATCGGGAGTCATGTACCCCGAGATCAGCGACTTGCGCTTCTCCAACTCACCGGGGTGCATGCAGTTTGTCACGAGGTCCACGTCGGCAGGTGATATCGAGTGCTCCGCGAGCCCTTCGAACAGCACCGAAAGATCTGTGGACGTGGCGCGCTTGACCCGATTGAAGCGCTCTACCTCATAGACGAAGAGGGGCTCTCCATCCCGGATGAGGGCGAAACACGCGTCATGCTGGCCGGGCTTGGTTCCCAGAACAATCACTTGCACCCACCTTTTATCGAAGGAAGAGCTAGGTGAAAGACCGCGGAATGTCGCCCGCAGTGGTCGTACGATGCATGACCCGGGTCAGCGCAGCGGTGAAGTCCGATCGGTGCAGGGCTCTGGCGTTGTCCCAGACCACCACGTCACCGGGCGCCCACTGATGGCGGTACACGAACTGGTCCTGGGTGGCGTGCGCGATCAGGTCCGCCCCGGTAAGTTCCACGGGGAATCCGGCACCGGACTCGATTCGAGAAAGACAGAGGTCGTTCACGAAGAGAACCGGAGCTCCGGTATCGGGGTGCGCCCTGATGACCGGGTGACGGACCGGCGTATGTGTGGAACTGCCTGCCAGCGCAGCGGGGTTGTTGTGAGCCTCGGCCCGCTTGGCCGCAATGCGGTCGTAGGTATGCACGCCCATCGCGCCGGCCAGCACGTCTCGCCACTGTGGGGGCATGGTTTCGTACGCGGTCCGCGAGTCCGCGTACAAGGTGTCGCCGCCTGACGGCGGCAGCGTGACCGCCCTCAGCATGGTGTACCTGATGGGCCGGCGCAAAAACGAGCCATCGGTGTGCCAGACATTGTTTCCGACCACCGGCGTGTCACCGGAGTTGTCCACGACGAAGAGTTCGGGATGGTCGGGGTGCCTGTTGTGCGTATCCGGGTCCACCTGTGGTTCACCAAGGCCGCGCGTCAATTCGACCTGCTGAGCGGGAGTCAGCTCCATCCCCCGCAGAACAACCAATGCGAACGTCCGCAACAACGTCAGCAGCGCATCGGGATCGTATCGCCGGTCGTCATCGGCCGGGAGTTCCGCCACAAAGCCAGGGGAATCCGATGGGGCCGTCATCAGCGGGTTCCGTCCGGCACGTACGCGTCGGCCGGGACAGGCGGGAGGCTTGCCGTGGTGCTGCGGTGCAGGACGCGCGGCAGCTCCCACAGCCGCATGTCCGCCTTGTGCAGCACCCTGGCGTTGTCCCAGATCACGACGTCCCCCACCTGCCAGCGATGACGGTAGACGAACCTGTCGTCGGTGGCATGCGCGTGGAGCTTGTCCAGCGGAATGGGAAGGGAGGTGCCCTGCTCGGTTTCGATGCGGTCAAGGCACAGGTCACTCAGATACAGCGCGGGAGTACCGGTTTCCGGGTGGGCGCGCACCGCAGGATGGCGTACCGGAGGATAAAGGTCCTCATAACCCTCCTCGATGGGCTTGCGGTGGATCTCGGAGCGCAGGCGGGCAATCTTGTCGTAGGAATGCACACCGACCGCGCCGGAGAGCGCTTCCTTCCAGGATTCCGGGGACTGCGCATAGGCCTCCACCATGTCGGCGAACAGGGTGTCCCCGCCCTGCGGCGGAACAACCTCCGCCCGCAGCATCGTGTAGCGCGTCGGTTCGGGCAAGAAGGATCGGTCCGAGTGCCAGCACCGGTTTCCGACCACGGGGGTGGCGCCCGAATTGCTGACCACCAAGATGTCCTGGCTTTCGGGGTGGTGATTGCGCATGTCCGTTACCACCTCGGGTGTCCCGAGCAGCCGGGTCAATGCCACCTGTTCTGCCGGGACCAGTTCCAGACCTCTGATCACGACGACCGAGTAGGTGATGAGCGCCTTCTTTATGGCGTCTCCGTCGCGACCGGCCAGCAATGTACCGGTCCGCCCGGTGACTTCCACGACAAATTCTTCGTGGAGGGCGGTGAATTCCAGTGACACATTCGCTCCTTACGCCGTTGGTCGAACCAATGTCGTAGCGAGACCAGTTATCGTGACGAACTGGCAAAAGCAGCGAAGCTTATTGGTCAGCCCATGTCAACGGCCCCTCTGTTGCGCGGGCAGTTCCTGGCCAAGGCCCGCCTCGCCGGATTGGCGAGGTCTTCGGCGCGCCGATAGCCCCGGGCACGGTCGCGTCCCTGGCCACCAGGCAGCGCGCGCCCTGGGCGAGTTCACCGAGCGGGCGCGCGCGGATCACGGACGCGCCGGTCGCCGGGTGCGACGAGACCGGATCCATGAGGGTCGAGGGCACGCCATTGTGGCCGCATCCAGCCCGGACTACTTCGCCGCTGGGAGGAGAAGAACAAGGTCGAGTTGTGCTTCACACCGACCTACGCCTCCTGGGCCAACCCGATCGAAGCCCACTTCGGACCGCTGAGGCAGTTCACCATCGCCAATTCGAATCACCCGAACCACACCGTCCAGACCCGGGCCCTGCACGCCTACCTGCGGTGGCGCAACGCAAACGCCCGTCACCGCGACGTCCTGGCCGCCGAACGCAAGGAGCGCGCCCGCATCCGCAGCGAGAAGGGCATCCGCTGGGGCGGACGCCCTCTCAAAACCGCAGGCTGACAAACCCGGCGAACCAATGCGGTCACAGCACTGGGCGGTTGAGAACACTGGCGGAGCGCACTCGGCTGCTGCAGCCTCGGCCGGTTGACTTCACCGCCGTTCGCTGGTGAAGGGGCGGCCCGACCGGAGCCGCGCGCCCCATGGCACCGGCCACGGTGCGTCAACCTGGAGGTACGGGGTCGGGCCTCGCCTCTCTGCGCGGCGTGCAAGGCCCTGCGGCAGGCGCAGTACGGCGGCTGAGCGGTGTCCGAACTCCCGCCCGACCTGCCGCGCCTGCGCACCGTGGTGACCTACCTACGCGCCAAGCTCGTCCACGCCGAGCGGGCACTGAACACAGCGGAAGAGGGCGTGGCTGCGTAGGTGAGATGTGGGTTCTGGCATCGATTCCGTGAAAGATCTTGCCGGTCTCGCGCCAGCCAGCGGAACGAGTCGCACGACCAGCAGCGATCGGGAGTCGTACGAGCCCCGGGCAGCCAGCCCCATGATCCCTCACGGAATGTGTGCCAGAGCCGAGTTCGGGCAGCACTTGTTGATCAAAGAGTCGGAAAATGTCAGCGAGAACCGACACCGGTGTCGCAGGGGTGAGTCCTGTGCCGCGTGGCCGGACGGCCCTCGCGGAAGGGCCCGTCACATCGGGAGGGAGAACAGACGCACTGGCTCTGAAGGCCAATGCGCATCGTCGCGCAGGGGCGTCACCATGGTCCGCAGCGGCATGGTCACCAGCCGGTTTTCGGGTTGTTCGACAAGTACGTCCTTGTCGAGGGGGTGCCATCCGAGGCGCTGGTACAGCGGCACGAGGGGAGGCCTGCAGAACAGGAGCGCGTGCTGAGGACCCATCGTACGAGCGTGATCAAGTGCCGCTGTGACCACACGCCGGGCCAACCCCTGGCCCTGCATGTCGGGTGCCACGGCCACTCCACCGAGGCCCACTGTCTCTGTCCCGACGTCGCCGATCGCAACAGGCAGCCGTAGGAGGCCGGCGTGTGCCACGAGCCGGCCGCCGTGTCTGATACCGAAGTGTTCTTCTTTGGGCAGCCAGGTCAAACCGGCCGCGGCAACACCGAAGGGATCATCGCCGTCGCCGAGGATCTCGTCCTGGTCTGTCTTCGTGTACCGAGGGAGCCGCACTACAGCCGGTGCCGGAAAGGATTGATTCTCAGACATCCCCACATGATGATCTCTCCCCGAGGACTGGCCAAGTGATCGATCAGCCGATCGACGGGAGAGGGCCGGGTGCGAGGCCGGCGGCCGGAGTCTTGTGCTGCGGCCCGGGCTTGGGTGATGGCGAGACGGCAGGACTCGGTGCCGGTCTGGATGAGGCGGCCGCCGAAGGCCAGCCGGTCGATGATGGCCGCGCAGAGCCGAGGATCGGTGAAGGTCTTGGTCAGCACCTTCTGAGCGGCACGGAACGGCTCCTTCCTGTAGGGACAGCGAGCACGCGCACACGCCAGTGGGCCAAGGATGGTGTCCGGCCGCACGACAGAGCGCTGTGTCCGCCCGTATGAGTGGACGCAGGCGAGCGGGGGTGGACCAATGAACCACCACGAGTCCGGGGCGGAGCCTGGGCATCCTTCGCCCGCGCCTTCATCAGCGAGGCGATTCGGTCTGCGTGACGAATCGGGTGAGTTCCTCGGCGGCGCCGCGGGGCAGGCCTGCGACGACGTCCTGCGGCAGTGCCGTGATCACGGCACGCAGCCGCGCGGCGAGGTCGGGCAGCAGGGACCAGGCAGAAGCGGGGACGTTGACGGTGGCAAGCAGGAGGTCGCCCTCGTAGAAGTGGGCGTCGAGCAGCGGCTCCTCAAGCAGCAGGCGCACGGCGAGCGGAAGGACGTACGCCAGCGCCACTTGCTGCGAGATGAGGGTTCGCAGATCTGCCGGACCGAGTTCGCCCAGCGGAATGCGCCGCAGCTCATGGACCTTGCGGACCAGATGGGTCGCGTCGCCGGCGGGAGGCTCCCAGCGGGGTGGGTCCAGCTCGTCGAGCGGGCGGTCGAGGTGCAGCAGACGGTCCATGGTTCATTCTCACCCGGGCTGCCAGAGACTCTCCGGCTCGGGTCAGCGGGCCAGTTCGGACTGGTGCCACGGCAGAGCGTTGACAGGGACACCATGCGGCCGGCCGCGCGCAGCCGGCCGTCCCGGTCGTCGCGGCCGAGGACGAACAGTCCCGGGCGGGCGAGGGTCCCATGATGGCCAAGACCCTTCCTCGCGAGCACTCCGGCGGACTTGTCATGCGAGAACCACAACCGAACATCCCGCGAGGTGGCGGCTGGCCAGGGGCTTACCCGCTTACTCAGGATCCCTTGTGCACACCCGGTCACTGACCGCCGTGCGCATCGCGGTCATCTTCTTCTGGTCGATGCACACGGCTGACCAGAATCACGGTACGCCCGTAGTGCCGGGGGGCGCTCGAAGCCGTCTCTCAGCCGGATTTCGCGCCCGGCCGAATGCTCCCGGGCCTCGGACCCGCATCATCGTTTCTTCCCTGTCAGCCCTGTGACCTGCACGGAAAGGGCGTCGGGTCGAAAGAGTGACGTGTTCTGGATTCGCTGGTAGCGGGATCCGAGCCTCGCAATCATAGGTTCCGCTTTCGCCCTGAAAGCGGCGGCCTCACGGGTGACGCAGCCCGGCCGCACCACGAGAGGGAGGAACTGGATTCATGTCCATGCCTGTTGTGAGCATCTGGGACAACGCCATGCCGGGCGCGCAGCCCGCGTACCCGAGGACTTCCGCGTGGGACGCCACGTGGCCACTCGAAGGGGGAACCGCCTGGGTGTTCTACAGCACGCCCGGCCAGAGCCGGGTCAGGAAGCCGGTGATCCTCTCCGACGGCTTCTCCGGCGGGAAGAGCGATCCAGACGCCCTGTGGAACGCCCTGGAGAACGGCGAGTACCCCTTCGTCTCCTCGCTGCGGGAGGCCGGCTTCGACCTGGTTCTCCTCGGCTTCGACGAGCGGTCCGCGTCCATCCTCGACAACGCCGGCGTGGCGATCCAGTGCATCAAGAAGGCGATCGACGACCGCGAAGGGACCGCCAAGCTGACGGTCGGCGGTTTCAGTATGGGTGGGCTGGTCACGCGTTACGCCCTCGCGAAGATGCAGCACGACGGTGACGACCACGAGACCTCGACCTATCTCTCCTACGACACCCCTCACTGCGGCGCCTGGCTGCCCATCGCGGTACAGGCGTTCGCGCACTGGGTGAAGGACAACTGGGGCTCGATCCCGGGGTTCGGCGAACTCCTCGGCAGCTTCTCCGTGCTGGTCAACAGCCCAGCCGCCCGAGAACTGCTGCGCTGGCACATCGGTACCGTCGGCGCCGAGGCCCGCCAGGACCGGGCCCGCACCGACTTCCTCGCCGAACTCGAACGGGTCGGCGGCTGGCCGGAGGGCGTACGCCGGCTCGGTGTCGGAAACGGGACGGGCACCGGCGCCGGAAACAACATCCCGGCCGGCGTGACGGCGATGCGGACCACCGGTCAGGAGCTGACGGGCACCCGTCTGGACACGCAGAACACGGGAGAACAGGTCGTCGCCATCCTGAAGAAGGCCGGAGCCACCGAGATCCAGATCACCACCAGCGGCCTGCCCGACATCGACGGCGCTCCGGGCGGCCTGTTCCCCGAGGCGCACAACCTCCCGGGCCACCCCGGAAACTTCGGAACCGCCGCCTTTCTGGCCGGGCTTCTCGAAGGTGAGCCGGCCGAACTCACCTACAACACGAGCACGTTCGTCCCGAGCGTCAGCGCAGTGGCGGCCGGCGAAATCGACGACCACGACACGCTTTACAGCAAGATCGACGCCGCCGACAGCGAACTCGACGCCTTCATGTGCGCCAGTGACAACGAGGGACACACAGTGATGACCGAGGAACTCGGCGAGTGGATCCTGACCAAGCTCCAGGGCGAATAACCCACTGCCACGACGATGACCGGATCCCGGTCCTTGCACGACCGAGGGGACCCGGGATCCGGTCACCGAGCCGTCCAGCCGCCGTCACAGCCACGCGGCCGTGCGCCAGTCCGGCGAGTGCAAGGGAGCGACTGTGCCCCGTCTGCACCCTTCGCTGCAACCAGCACCGATCCGGTCAAGTGGTCAGGCCGGCGCTGCAACGCCTCGAACGACAACCAGCTCTCTTCGGCGTCCCAGACGACCAGTTCGCCATCGAGGACCAGGCCCGTACGGCAACAGCTCGGTGGCCGAGCTCCACGCCGTCCTCCTCGCCGCCTGACGGATACGTCACCGTCCGCCCGGCCCCTACCCGGCCCGCGAGGACCTCCCCCGCCGCGGCCGCGGCGGACCACAAGCAGCCCGCCGGCCCGCCGCCCGCGCGGCCGGGACTGCCCCTGTCCCGCCAGTCCGAGCCACCCACCGCCCCCGAAGACGACCACTCGCCCGCCCATCGGGGTGAGGCCCCAACGGGCCTCGACCCTTCTCGCTGCCGCATGCATCGCGAGGATGTCACCGCGCACGCGCGGGTGTCGGCCGTCCTGCCGGGCCAACGTCGCCGTGCCGCGCGGCGATCCACCGGCAGGCCTGATCATCACCGTGGCCGGCGATCCCGGCGGCGACCAGGGTGGCGGCGACCGGCTCCGCGAGCGCCATCCGCCCGAGGTCGCGGGCCGGGAACGGCAGATCCGGGTCCCAACCGCCGACGAGGTGAGGGGCGACGTGCTCGTCGCGCTCCCCCGGACCGAAGGGGTAGGCGAGGAGATCGGCGGTCGACGAACCGCTGGCCGCCTTCTTCGGAATCACGAGCTGGGGCCCCTCCCGCATCACCGCGCACGTCGCCGCATCCAACGGGCCGGCGCCGCCCACGCCCCCTCCACCACGCCCGCGGCAAGCTCGCCAGGCGGGCCGGCGCGCGTCCTCCGGCCTGACGGTCCGTGACACCACGTCACCCAGCTTGGGCCAGACCCCAACCACCCCGCACTCCCCGTCTGACAGTGTCGGGTCTCGTAGCCGGCCTGCGATGATGGTGGCGTGCCAGAGCCAGGGACCACTGCCGTCGTCATTGTTCTGCCCGATGCCGCCCCGCTCCTGGATGCGGCGTGGCGTATCGACCCGGCTCTGGTGCGTCGTGGGGTGCCGGCGCATGTCTCGCTCCTCTACCCGTTCGTGCCGGAACCGGCACTGACAGGTCAGGACGAGAAGGGCGTGCGTTCCCTGGCGGCGAGTTTTCCGGCAGCTGATCTGCTCTTGGAGGAGCTCGTGACGGCGTCCGGCTTCGTCGGCGTCACCGTTCCCGAACTCCAACCGATCGTCGATGCCTTCCACGCCCAATGGCCCGGGTTGCGCCCGTACAGCGGCCGCTTCGGGGCACGGCCCGCCGCCCATGTCACGGTCGCCATGGGTGCAGACAACCCGAAAGCTGCCGCCCATGTCCGCGCTGCGATCGACAGCCTGCTGCCGCTGCGCACCCGTGCGGCCGCGGTCCAGCTGGTGGTGCTGACGGAGGAAGGCTGGCGGCCGCGGTTCACCGCACCGCTCGGCGGCCCGGACGGACGGTGAACACCACCCCTCGCCGCGACCACTGTCAGAGGCCAGCAGGGGCCCGGTGACCTGGTTGGCGCCATCACCGCCGGCGCGGCCTTCTTCGCCGTGTCGTTCACGGTGATGGGCAATGGCGGACCGGCGAGCAGGGCTGGCCACACCGAGCCCTCGTCCACGGCCGGTCGGCCGACGGCGAGGCGCAGACCCGCGGCAGCGCGGGGAGATCGACGGCGGGGCGGCACTGCCGCTGTCCCGCCTGCCCGCGCCTCCTCCCGGCCAGTCCCGCCACGACACCGGCCCACGCGCCCGACACAACACGCTCGCGGGCGGCGCCGAGTTCGCAGCGCTGTGGCTGGGCCCGACCGGAACCCGCACGCACCTCGAAGCCCGGCTGCGCGAGGCCGTCGGGGACCGGCACGCCGCCGACGACGTCTCCGCGCAGCGCACCACCCCGCTCATCGACGGGGTCCGGGCCGCCGAGCTCCTCGCGCACGGCTGCTCCCTCGATCTGCACCCCCGATCTTTCGGCGCCTGGCGCTGCGGCCAGACGACACCGGCCCCGGCGCAGGTCGTGCTGGTGCGCGATGAACCCCGGCCCCGGTTCGGGTTCCGGGTGCTGGTGCGCTCCTCGTTCGCCGGCTACCCCGCCGACTGGCCTTCGACTCCGCCACCATCAAGATCACCGACGGACGCTTCAACGACGCCCTGAACGCCTCGAAGCCCCTGTCCCCTTCGACCCCCATACGTGACACCCGGTAACCGTCCGCTCGCACACGGCCGGAGGCGGGCGGACGCCGCGGGCTCGCCGGGGCGGGCCGGTGCCGACGCGCGGGCGGCGTGTGGGGGGACCATGGACGGGTGCGAAACCTTCCAGGGCGTGACCAGGGGGCCGAACCCGCCGAGGGCGCCGAACCCGCCGAGGGCGCCGATCAGCGGGCGCTCGGCGAGGCCCTGGTCCGGGCTTGCGCGGCCGCGGGGGCGTCCGTCGGCATGCTCTACCTGCCCGACCCCGCCCGGCGCGTCCTGCACCTGGCGATGACCCTCGGACTTGCCCGTGAGTTCGCGCTGCCCTGGTCCCGGGTCGTCGTGGACGATTCCATCCCGGTGGCCGACGCGGTCCGCGACGGGCGGTTCGTCTGGCTGGGCGGCCAGGAGGAGACGGCCCGGCGCTACCCGCGCCTCGGCCTCGTCCTGCCGTACGACTTCGCCCTCGCCGCCGCCCCGCTCGTCCCCGACCCGGCACCCGAGGCGGCGGAGCCCACCGGGGCCGGTCTCGTCCTCCTGTGGCCCGGCTCCCACGCGCCCCACCTGACCGACCGGGAACGCGACGCCGTGGACTCGGCCTGCGGCCGTCTCGCGAACCACCTGCGCCGGGCCGCCGACGCCGGACACCCCGTCCGTCCGCCGGCACAGCCGGTCATGCTGCGCCCGCTTCCCCCTCCCACGCCCGGACCGGTCGAGGCGGCCGCCGCCATGGCCTTCATCCGCCGGCTGCCCGGAGGCAGCTGCGCACTCGATCTGAACGGCACGATCACCTTCATCACCACCGAGGCGGCCGAGCTGCTGGGCGCACCCGTCTCCCGCCTCCGCGGCGCCCTGCCCTGGGAAGCGCTGCCCTGGATGGACACCCCCGTCATCGAGGACCACTACCGGGCCGCGGCGATCAGCCGGCTGCCGCGCAGCTTCACCGCCGCGCCCCCGATCGGCCGCTACCTGCGCTTCGACCTCTACCCGGACGACACCGGGATCAGTGTCCGCATCACCCCGGTCGCCGCCGACGAGTCCGTCCCGCCGACCGCCCCGCCGACAGCCGTCCCCGCGGAGCCCTCACCCAGCCGAGCCACCGCCCTCTACCAGCTCATGCACCTGGCGGCCGCCCTCACGGAAGCCGTCCACGCCCGCGACGTCGTCGACCAGGCTGCCGACCTACTCGTCCCCGCTCTCGGCGCCCAGGCCCTGGCCCTTCTGGTGGCCGAGGAGCAGCGCCTGCGCATCGTCGGCTTCCGCGGCTACACGGCCGAGCTCATGGCCCGCTACGACGGCATCCCGCTCGGCGTCCACACGGCCAGCACCCATGGCCTGCGCACGGGCGAGCCGCTGTTCTTCGCGGACGCGGGCGAGCTCGCGGCCGCCTTCCCGGCCGTCGTCATCGGGGACGACATGGCGGCGTGGACCTTCCTGCCGCTCATCGCGTCCGGCCGGCCCATCGGCACCCTCATCCTGGCCTACGCGCGTCCCCATACGTTCGTCCCCGGTGAACGGGCGATCCTGATCTCCCTCGCCGGACTCATCGCCCAGGCCCTGGACCGCGCCCGCCTCTACGACGCCACCCACCAGCTCGCCCACAGCCTGCAGACCGGCCTGCTGCCGCGCGTCCTGCCCCGCGTCCCGCACCTCGAAGTAGCCGCCCGCTACCTGCCGGCGGCTCACGGGTTCGACATCGGCGGTGACTTCTACGACCTCATCCGGATCGACGACACCACCGTCGCGGCCGCCGTCGGCGACGTCCAGGGCCACAACGTGAACGCCGCCGCCCTCATGGGCCAGGTCCGCACGGCCGTCCACGCCTCCGCCGGCGAGCCCCCGGCGGAGGTCCTCGCCCGTGCCAACCGGCTCCTGACCGACCTCGAACCCGGACTGTTCACCAGCTGCGTGTACGCCCACATCGACCTCTCGGCCCGCACCGCCCACCTGGCCACGGCCGGCCACCCGCCCCCGCTGCTGCGCCACGCCGGCGGCCCGGCGAAGATGCTCCACCTGCCGCCCGGGCTGCTCCTCGGCATCGACCCGGACGCCTCGTACACGGCCGTCGAGATCCCATTCCGGCCGGGCACCCTGCTCACCTTGTACACCGACGGGCTGGTCGAGGTTCCGGGCGAGGATCTGGAGGATGGCATCGCGGCCGTCGCCGCCCGCATCACCGCAACCCACGAACGCCACCCGGTGAGCACGCTGGCGGACGACCTCATCGGCCGAGCCCGCGGCGGAGCCCCCCGTACCGACGACATCGCCCTGCTCCTGCTGCGCTTCGCCCAGGAGGGGCGGCACCCGTTCTGTGGAGGGTGAGCGCCGGCGCGCCGCTGTTCCGGCGGGCGGCCGTCGAGGGGATCGGCACGGCGGGGATGGTCGCGGTGGTGGTCGGCTCCGGCGCATCGGCCGCCACCACGGGAGGTGGCCCGACGTCGTCCTGGTCGAACGCCGCAGCGCCGCCATCGGCTGAGGCGCCACCGCTGATCGACCCGGGCCCGCCGCCCGGGAGGCGGTTCAGGGGCGGGATCCGGTTCAGGGCTGGGGCCACTCCAGGTAGGTGAACTCGTCCGCCGGGCTCGCGGGCGAGGAGTAGCTGTTCGAGAGGACGGTGATGTTGACGGTCGCGGGCTTGCCGATGGCGATGGTCGGCTTGGGCACCGTGACGAGCAGTTGCTCGGGGGCGTAGTCGACGAGCTCGGCGAGGTTGTCGCCGAAGTAGACCTGGGCGTCCGAGGTGAAGTAGACGCCGTTGACCTGGACTTGGTCGCCGGCCCGGCCGCTGTCCGGGCTGATGCCGGTGACCAGCACGGCGGCGGGGCCGCCGTAGGCGAACTGGCCGCGCGGAACGGCCGGGGAGGTGCCCAGACCACTGGTGACCCGGATGTCGACCACGCCGACGCCCTCGGGTGCCCAGGCGATCATCACGTCGTCGCGGAAGACGTAATTCCTGGTGCTCGACACCGTGCCGAAGTCGACCACGACCCCCTGCTCGAACCCGCTGCCGACGATCTCGACGGGGGCGCCGGCCGTGCCGACGGGGGTGACGATGGTCACCACCGGACCCGACTGCACGTCAGGCGCGCCGAGGAGGCCCAGGTAGGTGGAGTTGGCGTGCTGGAAGGCCACCTGGCCCATGAAGTCCTGGGTCGACTGCTTCACCACGTTCGGGTCGACGGGGTCGTAGGTGTTGTTCAGCTGGTCGACCTTGCCCGGCTGGACGTAGATGTTGGGACCGGGGAGCCCGGCGAGCGTCGCGATGACGGCTTTGACGTCATCGTCCGCCGCCGGGCCCGGAGGACTCGGGTACCACTGGTGAGCCGCCACAAGGTTGTTCCAGGCCTGCGGCACCAGGTCGTACATGTTGTAGTGGCGCTCGTTCGCCTGCCATTCCAGGGAGTCGACGTAGGCGGCGAACTCCTCTCCGCCGGCGGTGGGGGCGGCGAAGGTGTGCAGCTCGAAGTTCGGCCGCCCGCCGGGCCAGGTGAGCGTCTGCAGGTACGGGGCGACCATGGTCGCGATACAGCCGCCCAGGCTGTGGCCGGTCACGTAGACCGTCGGGTTCGGCTGCGCCTGCCCCAGGGCCGTTCCGAGCGCCTGCGCCAGGCTGACACCCGCCGTGCTCATGGTGACGACCTGGGTGAACGCCTTCATCGCCCCCTTGGAGACCGGGACCGGGGACGGCATCCCGACGAGGTTGAACGGGACCACCGTGCCGACGTCGAGGTCCTCCAGCAGATCGGGCACGTTGCCGACGCTGCCGCGGATCACCACGGCGAACGAGTTCGAGCCGTCGGTGTTCTTGGCGAGGTAGGCCATGTTGGCGTTGCCCGGACTCACCGCGAGCCAGCAGAGGACCCAGGTGCCCTGGGTCGCGAGCGAGGCGTCGGCCAGTTGCCGGTTGATGCCGAGGATGATCCGGGTGCTCTGCTCCGCGAGGGTCTCGCCCGAGGGGCGCGGGGTGGCGCCGGTCGCCGCGATCGCGGAGAGCGTCATGGTCACCTGTGGGACGGTCGGCTGATTCGCATCGGTCGCCATGCTCGCTCCTCTGGGATCACCCGGTCCGCGGCCGGAGCAGGCTCGCGTCCAACCTACTTTTCGCCGGTGAGACCCGACGGGAGGCGGGTCCCGGGTTCACGCGATTGGGGCAGCAGCCCCTGAGGAGGGTTGTGCCCGTCCGGCGGGGAGGCTCCGATGGTCCGCTGTTCCGGCCGGCAATCGGCGAGCACGAAGGGTGCCGGCGACGGCTGGCCTCGTCGACCATCGACGACGCGGTCCACATCCGCGCGGTGCGCTTGCGTGTCCACTCGCGCGCCGGTGACCCGGGCCGGGCGTACGCCACGGAGGGTGAGGGCACGCACCCGGTGGGGGTCAGCCGGGCAGGTGCGGCAGTGGAGCATTTCCAGCGGGGGGTGAGGAGGTCCACGACGATCCGCTGTCACGCATCGTGCGAGTGTCCAAGGGGGGATATCCCCCGGTCAAACCCGGAGGAAGCCCCCAGCGCGGCCCGCTCCTACCCCAGGTCATGATCGTTTCACCGCCCAGGGGAACAAGAACGAGCCGAGGAGTTCAGCATGACCGCGCACCACCGAACGATCGGCCGACGGAGGCTGCTCGCCGCGACGGCCGGGCTCGCGGCCACGGCCCTGCTGGCCCCCACGGCCTCCGCCACCACCACACCCACCCCGCCCGCCACTCCGGCGGCGAAAGGCGGGCAGGCCGAGGCGCTCCGCGCGCTGGAGCGCGCCGCCCACCCCCTGCGCTCGACGGAACCGGGCGGCAACACCACTGACCTACGCGCGCTGGACGCCATGATCGGCGACGCCAAGGTGGTCGGACTGGGCGAAGCCACCCACGGCTCGCACGAGTTCTTCGCCATGAAGCAACGCGTCTTCAGTCACCTCGTCGAGGAGAAGGGCTTCACCACCTTCGGCTTGGAGATGAGCTGGACGGCCGGCCTGCTGATCGACGAGTACCTCCAGGGCGGCCCCGGCGACGCCCGGCGGATCGCCAAGGAGACGCTGACCGGATCGCCCTGGGAACGCGAGGAGTTCGTCAGCCTCATCGCCTGGATGCGGCGCTACAACGACCGCCACCCCGGCCGCAAGGTCCACTTCATGGGCAACGACATCGGAGCGCCCAAGCTCGGCGACGCGGTCTTCGACCGGGTGCTCTCGTACGTCCGCACGAGCCACCCCCAGAACGTCGCACGCCTTGAGCAGCTGTACGCGGGCCTGCGCCCCCTCGACGACGTCTTCGCCTACCTGAGCAAGCCCGTCGCCGAACGTCGCCTCAACGCCTCCACCGCCCAGCAGGCGTTCGACCTGGTCACCGCGGACAAGGGGGCCGGCGGCGACGCCTACGAATGGGCCGAGCAGCACGCCCGCAGCATCGCCCAGACCTTCGAGTTCACCTCGCTCGACCTGTCCGACCCCGCGTCGGTGTCCGCCGCGGAGCACCTCCGCGACCGGGTCATGGCCGACAACACCGCCTGGTGGCACCGCCGAACCGGCGACAAGATACTGCTCTCGGCGCACAACGGCCACGTGGGCTACCTGGCCACCGACCCGGTGATGTACCCCACGACCCAGGGCGCCTTCCTGCGCGAGAACCTCGGCCGGGACTACGCCGCCATCGGTTTCACCTTCGGCCGCGGCTCGTTCCTCACCGCGACCACCCTCGGCAGCCCTTGGAACGAGGTCACCGTCCCCGCGGCCACCCCCGACATGCAGGAGTACACCCTGGACCGGGTGCACCACCGCGACTACTACCTCGACCTGCGCGCCCTGCCCGCCGCGGGCCGCACCTGGCTGAACACCCCCCGCCCCACCTACGAGGCCGGCTCGTCCTTCAAGAAGGACCCGCTCCCCACCCTCGCCATCACCCGGGCCTACGACATCCTCATCCACCTCAACCAGATCCACGCAGCCACGAACATCGCCCCATGACCGGGTGATGCCAGCCGAGCCGCCCCGCTCCAAGGCCGGGAAATACGGGCTCCGGGTGCCCGAAGGCGCCACCGGCCTTGAGTCCGTCCTGGTCGGAGGGGGCGGCAGCAGCTCCCTCCATCACGAGGGCGGGGCCGGTGGGCCACTGCAGGTGCTGGAAAGGAAGGCGGGACGAGCTCGGTCGAGCGCCGACTCGCTCGCGCTCGCCGTGTCTTCGCACACGAAGGGACGCCGGGCCGGTGGGGTCGCGGCCGCCCGGACAACGGAAAGGCCCTGCCGCGGCGGTGAAGCCGCGGCAGGGCCCTGCGTGTTCCGTCGGTCAGGACGGGGTGGACTCCCCGTCGAAGGCGAGGACCAGGGGGTCCGATTCCTCCGACAGGTAGGCGTGTCCCGGATACTCCAGGTGGAGATGGTCGGACGGGTCCGCCTCCTCGGCGAAGCCCTCGATGTTGGCGGCGAGGTAGGCCAGGGCTTCCGGCCCGCCCCGCACTTCAAGGGTCTCTCCGTCCGCGAGGACGGAAATCACCGCTTCGGCCTCCGTCTGCCCGAAGGCGACGCGCGATAGCGACCGGCTGTAGGGGGCCGGGTCGGCCACGTGGGAGAGGGCCGTCCCGCCGAGACCCGCGCGCAGCTGCCGCCCGAAGGCGTACAGCTCGGCGCGGGATCCCGAGAGCTCCAGCTCCCCGGTCGCGTCACTCACCAGGACGTACAGCATGATCTCCCCTATGTTCCCTTCGGCCACCAGTCACCCGGCCGGATCGTAGCCGGATCGATCTGTGTGTGCGGGTCCGCGAGCGGACCCTTCTTGATCGTGTCACCGTTGATCTGGGTTTCCAGGTTGAGGTGCGGCTTGAGCTTCTGGACGTGCCCGCTCTCCGGGTTCACGTCGAAGCGGGCGATCTTCTTGACGAGGTTGCCGCCCTCGTCGGTGTGTTCGGCCATGAACTGCACACCACCGCTGCCGGACCGCACGATCCGCACCGGACCGTTGCCGCTGACGTGCGCGATGGCGCGGTCGATGGCCTCCTCCATCGAGATGCCGCAGTTGTGGACGAAGACCGGGGTCTGACCCGCCACCACGTAGTACGTGTGGTGGCTGGCCACGGTGAGGTTGTGGACCCGCTTCTGCTGGGTCCAGGACTTCACCTGGGTGACCTGGACCCAGGTGCCCGAGGAGGTCTGGAGCCAGGAGCCGGCCTTCAGCTCGGCGGCAGTGATCCACTCCTTCAGGGTCGGGACCCAGAACGGGTGGCCGTCGGTCGCCGTGATGGTCTCCGACGCGTCGCCCCGGTCGCCATCGGTGTCGATGGTGACTTCCACCAGGTTCTTCCGGCCCTCGCCCACGATCTTGGCGACGACCGGCTCAGCCGTGGTGGTGCCGGTCCGGGCGTCCGTGGAGACGACCTCGTCGCCGATCTGGACGTCCTCGATCGCCTTGGTCGAGCCGTCGGCCAGCAGCACCTGGGTGCCGGGCACGAAGCTGTTGCAGGTCTCGCCCTGCTCGGCCTTCTTGGCGGCTCCGCCGTGACCGCCGCCGTCGCCCTTCGCCTTCTCCTTGTTGTCGGCCTTCTTGGGCTCCTCGGCCTTCTTGGCCTTGCCGCCCCTGTCGGCCTTCTTGGCCTTGGCCGCGGCATCCTTGGCCTGCCGCGCCGCGGTCGCCGCGGCCTCGTCGGCCTTCTTTGCCGCTGCGGCCGCGGCCTCTTGCGCGGCTCTTCTCGCCGCGGCCGCTTCCTCCTCCAGTTTTCGGGCCCGTTCGGCCGCTTCCTCGATCTGCCTCTTCCACTCGGCCAGGTCCTCGGCGTACTTCGCCATGGCCTGTTCGTAACGCTGGACCCGGGAGATGATGTCCCGCGCGAGCCTCAGCTTCCCCATCCAGCTGTTGAAAGCGTCCCAGGCCCGGTCCAGCGCCTTGATTATCCGCTTGGCCTTGCCCGCGAAGGGCAGCGCCGCCTCGAAGGCGAGGCCCGCACAGGCACCCCAGTCGCCGCCCAGGCAGGACCGGATGTCGTTGTATCCGGACACGTCCTTCAGGATGCTCACCGCGACGTCGAGGGCCACGTCGAGCGCGCTGCGGCCGTTGGCCCAGTTCGCCCAGGCCGCTTCGGCGTCCGAGAAGTCCTTGATGGGCATGACCGGCGGGGCGATGGACTTGCCGGTCGGGTCGGGGAAGGTCACCGGCGAGTTGTTCGCGTAGGCGTAGGGCGCCATCTGCTTGGGCTCGTTGAAGTCGACCACGGGGTCGACCGACAAGAACCGTCCGGTTGCCGGGTCGTACTCGCGCGCACCCACGTGGACCAGGCCCGTGGACTCGTCCAGCTCCCCGCCGATGAAGCCCTTCTTGCCGGGCCAGACCGACGGGACCTCGCCGCGTGCCTCGCCGAAGGGGGTGAACTTGCGGCGGGTGACCGCCTGCGTGGCGGCGTCCACGGCCGTGGTGGCCGTGCCGTTGTTGTCGCTGAGCAGGTACGAGGTCGACGTCACGCCGTCCTTGACGGTCTTGACCATCGTCGGGCCGGCGGGGTGGGCGTAGTACCGGTTGCTCTCGAACTTGCCGGCCTTGGTCAGCTTCACCTCGGTGCCGGGCAGGTAGAGCGTGGTGCCCGACGGATCCCGCTTGATGAGCCTGCTGCCCGCGGTGTCGTAGACGAACTCGGTCGTCTGCGAGCCCTCGGTGACCTTCGCTAGGTGCCCCTCGATGTCCCATTCCAGGTTCTGGGTGTTGCCCTGGACGGTCCGCGAGCGGGTGTTGCCGATCTCGTCGTAGGTGTAGGACTCGGTCCGCGAGCCACCGGGACCGGCGGTGTCGACCTTCGCGAGGCGGTTGGCCCCGTACGTGCCCGGGGTGCCGTGACCGTAGGTGCGGATGACGTCCTTGGTCAGGTCACCGGTGGGAGAGTGCCGGGTCTCCTTCGTCCGGTTGCCGGCCGCGTCGAAGCCGTAGGACGACCAGTACGGGTTGGGTCCGCCCACCTTGGGGGTGGAGCCCGGGCCCGCCGCGCCAGGCTGGGCAGCGCAGTCGTCGGTCGCCGTCCAGGCGTCCGACATGCGGCGCATGTAGTCGTAGGCGAAGCACTGCGTGTCGGTGGTCGCGGAGGCCTCCGGGCCCTCCTTGTCGGCGATCTTCAGGATGTTGCCGACCGTGTCGTACTCGTACGACGTGTCGTTGATCCGGCCCGGCGCCTTCTCCCGGTCGTTGACCGAGCGGGTCAGCCGCCGGGTCTGCTCGTCGAAGAAGTTGCTGGTGTACAGCTGCGAGCCGGCCGGGCCCGCCTGCGTGCGCAGGACGTCGCCCATGGGCGAGTAGTCGATCTTGGAGACGAACGACTTGCCCGCGACGCCCATGGTGGTGGGCAGTTCGTAGCGGTTGTACGTCATCGTGACGCGCTCGGCGGGCAGTCCGCCGGCCGCGGGCAGCTGCGACCACGCCGTCAGGCCGGTGTTGGGCCGGTAGCCGACCGAGGATTCGTACGTGCCCGCCAGGCCGCCCTCGGACTGCGGGATCGTCACCGACGTACCGGTGGGCCGGTACTCGGTGTCGTATCCGGTGACCGACGTGGTGTACGCGCTGCCGTTGACGTACCGGGTCGAGGACACGGCGAGTCCGAGGGCACCGGGGAGGGTGTCGTAGACCATCTCCGTGAGCTTGGGACCGCTGAGCGAGCCCTCGTGCGTGGCCGTGGTGCGGCCCAGGGCGTCATAGGCGAAGGCGATCGTCTTGCCCCGGGCGTCGGTGATCGACTCCAGGCGGTCGCCCTTGCCGTACGCCTTGGTCGCGACGCCCTTCTCGGGGTCGGAGACGCGGGTCTCGCGGCCGCGGATGTCGTACTCGAAGGACCAGGTGTCCCCGGCCTCGTTGACGACGCTCTGGAGCTGGCCCCGGCGGTCATAGGCGTACCGGGTCGTGTCGTACGGGCCGGTCGGCGAGTCCGAGCGGAAGAAGCGCAGCTCGGTCTTGCGGCCCTGGCCGTCGAGGAAGGCCTGGGTCGGGGTCTCGCCCTTCGGCGGGTCGACCGTGATCGAGTCGCCGCCGTAGCGGCTGGTCGTGCGGGAGGTCTCCTCGCCGAACTTCCGGGAGATCTGCGCGACCGAGCGGCCCGACCCGTCGTACTGGGTCAGGGTCGAGGCCGGCACCTGGTTGTCCTTGGGCTCCCACTGGGCGCCGGACGGAGCACCGGCGGTGTAGTAGGCGCCGTTGGACTTCCAGACCTGGCCGAGGCTGTTGTAGAAGGTGTCGGCGATGATCCGACCGCCTCCGAGGGCCTCCATCTGGGTCTGGCGGATGCGCAGGCTGCTGTCGAAGATCTCGTAGCTGCTGCGGTACGTACCGTCGTCGAGCAGGCTCTTGGTCGAGATGACCACCGGCCCGTCGGTGCGGACGTCGTAGCCGAACTCCGCGTCCGGGGACTTGGTGTCGGGGTTGCGGTCCGGGGACCAGGCCTTGCTCACGCGGCCGAGGCCGTCGTACTGCATCACGGTGCGGCGGCCGTTGGTGTCCGCCTTGGCCAGGATGGAGCCGCGTCCGCGGTCGGTCTCCAAGGTCTGGGTGTGGCCCAGCGGGTTGGTGCTGACCGTCTTGGTGACGATCTGGTCGGCGGCCGGCGTGTAGTCGACCTTCGTGACCTTGCCGAACGCGTCGGTGGTCGTCTTCGGACGGCCGTAGGCGTCGAAGGTGACCGATCCGTCCGTCACGTAGACCGGCTGACCGCCCGCGTACCCGGACAGGGACTCGGTGCGGGTGACGTTGCCGACGGCGTCGTAGTAGACGCGCGCGTCGGACATGACGTCCTCGGGGCGCTTCACGTCGGTGGCGTCACAGGCCTTGCCGAGGGACTCGATTCGCTTCTGGCGGCCGATGATCCACAGGGATTCGTCCGACTCGTACTCGAAGCGGGTGCAGCTGTCGTCCTTCGGGTCGGCGACGTCGCCGAGATCCGAGACGGTCTTCGGCAGACCGCGGTCGTCGAAGACCGTGTCCTGCGCGGTACGGCGCCAGCCGCGGTCGTCCGACAGGAGGATGCGGGAGGCCACCTTGGCCGTGCCCCGGACGTAGGCCTCCATCGGCTCGATGCCCTCGCGGGCCCGGGAGGCGGTGGGTCCGTGCAGCCACGGCATGTACGTGGTCGCCGCTTCCAGCCGGCCGCCCTCGCCGTCGTACGCGAGCACCTCGCGGGTCTGGCCCGCGAAGAGGCGGTGGTCGGCGACCTCGTTGCCCTCGGAGTCCTTGACCTTGACCGACTTCTTGCCGCCCGAGGGGGCGGCGCGATCGCCGTCGAGGCCGCGGAAGAACAGGCTCTCCGTCATGGCCCGCTTGTCGGGGGCCTCGCCGATCAGGGTGCGGACGCGCTCGTAGCCGCGCCACTGCGACCACGTGCGGGTGTTCGCCCGCATCGCCTCGGTCTCGTCGTCGTACGCCCACGCGGGCGCGCCCAGGTACTGGTACTGGGTGACGCGCGTCGGCGAGTTGCCGTTGCGGTCCTCTTCGGAGACCGTGTCGACGACGTGCTTGTGGAACCAGTCGGTGGTGTAGAGCTTTTTCTCGCGCTTGGGGTCGTTCGGGTCCGGTATCTCGTTGATCACCGGGTAGCAGCGCAGGGTGTTCGACTCGTGGGAGGCGGGCAGGACCTTGGGGTCCGAGGCCCGGCACTCCGGGTCGCGGTAGGTCACGTTGACGGTCGACCCGGTCTCGGTGTCGATCGCCATGATGCGGTAGCGCAGGTAGGGCGGCTTGCCGTCGCCCATGCCGTCCACGCGGTTCGGGAGCTGCTTGCCGCGGAAGTTGACCGCCGGGAGGGTGATCTCCTGGCCGTTGCGGCCCGTGTGCTGGATGGCGGAGAGCCACAGCGGGTAGTCGGTGCCGTCACCGGTCTGCGGGAAGTCCTGGGTCAGCTTCCAGGTGTCCACCGGCTGGTGGGCGGTGCCGTTCCAGACCTTGGTGGTGATCTCGGTGAGGCGCTTGCGGGAGAAGAAGGTCGGCGTGAAGCGGGCCTTGCACTCCTCGCCCGCCCCGCAGAGCTGGTCGCCGGGGGTGTCCGGCCACATCTTGGCGATGTTCCAGTCGACCTCGGGCTTGAGCTTGCCCTCGGCGCAGTCGAAGTCCTTCGTCTTCAGGCAGCGCTCGGCGACGGTGAAGTCGACCTGGGCGGGCGCCGGGGCGAAGAGGTTGTCCTTGCGCAGGCCGTAGGAGACGTGGTCGAGCCAGCCGGCGCGGTCGTAGGCGCGGTTGGTGGAACCACCGGCGATCTTGTAGTTCGACCCGTAGTGGTTGACCTCCTTGTTGTACCAGTAGGTCATCGCGTTGCCGCGGGGGTCGACGACGTAGTCCAGGTTCCAGCGGTAGGCCTGGTCGCAGACGGAGCCCGCGAAGTCACCGGATTTGAAGCAGTCCTCGCCGGGGTGGTTGCCGTAGACGGGGACGAGCAGGGCCGAGTTGGTGACCGGCTTGCCCGGGGTCCAGCCCGGGACCTTGTTCAGGCCGAAGTGGAACTGGATGCCCTGGGCGGTGGTGACGCGCCAGTGCTCGCCCTTCTTGTCGCCGTTGTCGGCGCCGGTCAGGAGCTCGACGCGCGAGCCGTCGTCCTGGGCCGGACGCCAGACGCCCGTCTTGTCGTCCCGTACGAGCTGCGTGGAGCCGCCGTTGAGGGACATGGTGACGGCCGAGACGGCGTGGCAGAGGTCGCCGGTGTCGTCCTTCGGGTTGTTGAAGCCAGAACCCTCCTTCTTGTCCTGGCTGCACGGCAGGAACGAGCGCTCGATGAAGTTCGAGCCCAGGTCCCATCCGTCGCCGACCCAGGAGGTCTGCTGCGAGGACGCGGAGGTGCGGCCGTCGATCTGCGCACTGGAGTAGCCGAGCGCCAGCGACGGGCTGGGGCCGCCGAGGGAGGCGGGGATCTCCAGCGGGTACGACCAGGAGAAGTCACCGGCGGAGCCGCCGGCCTGCCAGGTGCCCGTCGCGCTGAGCGAGGTGGCCTTGAAAGTGCCGTTCGCGCCGTCGGCGCTCGGCGCGGCGGCGAGCACCATCGGTGCGGCGCCGGCGGCCGAGGCCAGCATCATCGGCCGGGCGACCGACGGGGACGCCGACTTGGCGAAGGACCCGACGGCCGGGGCCGGGGCCGAGGCCGCGCGGGCAGGGGCCTCGACGGTCGCCGTGAGCGTGCCCGTCTGCGCGTCGTTCCGCGTGGTGACGGGAGTGCCGTTTCGGCACTCCGGCCGCTCCGGGGTGGTCAGCGCGCAGCCGGGCAGGGCCGTGAAGCGCAGGCGCGAACCCCAGCTGCCGCCGTAGGCGTTCTTGAAGGCGTTGTAGTCGAGCTCCACCGACACCGGGGCGTCCCCGGTGCGGGCATCGGTCCGCTGCACGGTGAGGAGCAGGCCGTTCGGTACGCCGGCCCGGTCGGCCTGGGCGCGGTCGTGCAGGTCGACCCGGACCTTGACGTCGTCCTGGGCCGGGGCACCGGGCGCGGGGGCGGCGAAGGCCCGCGGGCCCTCGGGCGCGCTGGTGGTCTGCGGCTGCGCCGTCCCTCCGGCGGCGAGCCGTACCGGCAGCGCCCCGGCCTGCACCTTGGGTGCGGCCGGAGCTTCGGGGCCGCCCGCCGCGGGCGCGGCGAGCATCCCGGCGCGGGAGGCGGTGGGGGCGGAGGCCGCGGGGACCTGGACCTCGGCGGAGCCTGCTGCGGGCCAGGCGACCTTGGGGGCGCCGGTCCACTTGTTCCGCTGGGATTCCGCAGGGCCGGGGGCGGGTTTGCCGGTGACCGGCCTGCCCCCGACCTTGGTCAGTTTCTGCAGCTCCGGCTTGGCCGCGGCAGCGGCCGTCGCGGGCGGTGCGCTGAGTCCTGTGACGAGCAGGCTGACGGCAAGGGCTGGTATCGACCAGCCGAGCGAGCGTCTGCGCCGTCTGCCCTTACCGTACGAATTATGATTTGGCAAAGTGGATTCCGTGAAAGGTCACGCGTGGAAGCAATCTACACGCTGTTTCGACAAGGACCCAAAAAGTAACAGCGAGGAGTGCGTCACACTTTATGGCTGCTGTTACCACGGGTCTCCCGGAGTCCTTTGAGTGCACCAAGAACGGGCAAAGGCGGACAGGAAGCCTATGGAATCGGAATTTCCACTTCCGCTTTATTCTCGGCGCATCCCACGTGAGAAGCTCACCCGGTCTTATTCGAGCCATCCGCGCGCGGGAACCGGTTCCCAGGGCGCGCGGGACGACTTCAAGGAACACCCGTGAGACCACCCCTGGCGCGGCTCCGCGCCATCGGCCAGCCACGCCTGCGGGCATCGGCGCTGGTCACCACCGTGGCCCTGACTGCCGGCCTGCTGGCCACGGCTCCCGCCGCCCTGGCGGCCGGTGTCCGCGAAGCGGCCGCCGGACATGAGGCTCCCGCCGCCCGGACCGACGCCGAAAGGGCGGCCGCTGAGGCAAAGCGGACCGGCAAGCCGGTCGAGATCGTGAGCGGGCGCACCGAGACCGACGAGGTCTGGGCCAACCCCGACGGGACCAAGACGGCCAATCGCGCTCTGGTGCCCGTCCGGGTCCGCAAGGGCGGAAAGCTGATCCCGGTCGACACCACGCTGGAGCGCGGCCGCGACGGACGCATCGCACCTAAAGCAACGGCAATGGGCCTGACCTTCTCCGGCGGCGGAGAGGCTCCGCTGGCGGTGATGTCGGAGAACGGCCGTGATGTTTCCCTGTCCTGGCCCAAGCCGCTTCCCGAGCCCAAGCTGGAGGGCGACAGCGCCGTCTACCCCGAGGTCCTCCCCGGAGTCGACCTGCGCGTCAGCGCGACCGTCGACAGCTTCTCCCACGCCCTGATCGTCAAGTCCCGCGAGGCGGCGTCCAACCCGGCCCTCGCGCAGCTCGACTTCGGCCTCAAGGCCAAGGGGCTGACCGTACGGGCCGAGACCGACGGCCAACTGCGCGCGCTGGACCCGAACGGCCAGACCGTATTCGGCTCGGCGAAGCCGCAGATGTGGGACGCGGGCGGGCAGAAGACCGCCGAGCCCCAGACCCAGGCCCAGGCCCAGCCCCAGACCCAGACCCAGACCCCCGAGGCCGCCGCCCCGGCGACCCCCGCCGCCAAGGCGCCGCGCTCGGCCGCCGCCGCACCCGCGGCAGCCCCGCAGGCCGCCCCTCCGGCGCCCGCAGCCGCGGCCCCCGCGGCACCCGCCGCCCCGGTCGAGGGCGTCACCACCGGCGCCAAGCAGGCCGACCTCGGCATCCGGCTCTCCGGGTCCACGCTGACGCTGACCCCGGACCAGAGCCTGCTGCGGGCCCCGGACACCACGTACCCGGTCGTCATCGACCCGACCTGGGACGCCTGGAAGCAGGCCTGGACGATCGCGTACAAGCACAACGCGTTCCCCTCCTCGCCGAGCACCAACTACTGGAACGGCGGCACGCTCAGCAAGGACGCCCGCGTCGGCTGCGCGAAGGACGCCGCCAACGGCAACGCGGTGATCTGCGCCAAGACCTTCTTCCAGGTCGGCATGACCGACTACTGGGACAAGCAGATCATCGAGTCGACCCTGCGCATCAAGCAGAAGTCGGCCGGCTCCTGGAGCTGCAAGTCCGGTGACATCCAGGTCTGGGACACCGGCACCATCTCCAAGTCCACCACCTGGAACAACCAGCCGAACTGGGTCCGGATGGTCGACGCGACCGGCCAGTCCTACGGCGGGCGCAACTGCCCCGGTGACGGCGACCTGATCGAGCTGAACGTGAAGTCGGCCGTAGCGATGGCCGCCCAGAAGCACTGGGGCAACTGGACGTTCGGTCTGAAGGCGGCCAAGGACACCGTCGACGTCTCCTGGCGCAAGCTCGACCCGAACAGCGCCCGGATCTCGGTCACCTTCAACACCACCCCGGAGAAGGTGACCGAGCGGTCCACCGACCCCTCCGTCCCCTGCACCGGCGGCATCATCGGGACGACCGACCAGGTCGTCCTGCGGGCCCGCGTGAAGGACAAGGACAAGGAGGACATCAATCTCTGGGCCGAGTTCCACTACTGGAAGGACGGCACCTCGACCCCCACCAAGGTCGAAAAGAAGATCACCAACGGCAATGTGGCCCAGCTGCCCATCCCCGCGACCGGACTCGACGGCACCTACCGCTGGGACGTCCGGGCGCTGGACAAGGTCGGTCCTCCCGGCCCCTGGGCGGGCCAGTGCACCTTCACGATCGACCGCACCCGGCCGGACAAGACCCCGTCCGTGAAGTCCGTCCAGTTCCCCGAGAACGAGGACGACCCCGAGAAGACGGGATTGGCCCGCACCGAGGGCGTCTTCACCCTGGGCGCCAACGGCGTGAAGGACGTCACCGCCTTCGAGTGGTGGACCGACTCCAACCCCAAGGTCAACAAGGTGGCTCCGACCACCCAGGGCGGCTCGGTCGACGTCAAGTACACGCCGACCACTGCCGGTCCGCAGCGGCTCTTCGTCCGCAGCCTGGACGCTTCCGGCAACCGGTCGAACCTGAAGGAATACCTCTTCTACGCCAAGCGCCTGGCCACCCGTGACAAGCACGGCGACCTCAACGGCGACGGCACGGTCGACATCTGGAGCGTCGACCCGGGCGCCGGCACCCTGTGGCTGCACCCGGGCAAGGGCGACGGCACCTTCGACCTGTCCCGCCAGCTCGACCAGGGTTCCTTCGCAGACGCCACCTCGCTGGCGCACCGCGGCAGCTGGAACGAGGACTACTACGAGGACCTCGTCGTCCTGCGGCCCGGTCCCGACGGTTCGCGCAAGAACCTGTACGTCTACCCGAACAAGGGCGACGGCGATCTGGAAACCGCGGACGCCAACCGCCAGGAACTCCAGGCCGGCAACCCCGACGCGGACGACCACTGGGCCAATGCCGACCAGGTCGTCTCCATCGGCAGCGTCAACGACGACAACGGCGACGGCCGCACCGACGACAACGACCAGCCCGACCTGCTGGTCAAGTCCGGCGACCAGCTGTGGCTGTACCTCGGTTCCACGGTCGGCTTCCTGGACGCGTTCGGCGAGCCCGTCGGGCTCGGCAACGCCGACTGGAAGAACATGACGATCATGGCGCCCGGCGACCTCAACGGCGACCAGCTGCCCGAGGTCTGGGCCCGCGACACCGTCAGCGGCAAGATCCACCAGTACACCAGCCGCCGCACCACGGAGCCCGGCGCGACCACCACCGCCGACCTCGCGGTCTTCGGTGAGCCCTCCGCCCGCGAGAGCGCGATCGCCACCGGATTCACCGGCGCCGCGTACCCGCACCTGTCCAGCAACGGCGACTTCGAGACCGACGGCTTCGCGGACCTGTGGTCCCGCGGCGGCGACGGCCGGATCACCGAGTTCCCGGGCCGGGCCGCGTCCGCCGGCTCCGCCTTCGCGGCGGGCCGTCCGCTGGTCCTCGGCGGCACCTCGTGGTCCGAGTGCCAGGCCTTCACCTCGACGGCCACCGGCACGCACACGCTGTGCGGTCCGATCCTGTCCAAGTTCCTGGCCAAGGGCGGCACGTCGCTCGGCTACCCGACGACCGACGTCCTCGTCCCCGGCGACGGCGTGGGCCGGTACGTGAACCTCCGCGGTGCGGGCGCGACCAGCGACAACGGCTCCATCTACTGGCACCCCAGCAGTGGTGCCTGGGTCGTGTGGGGCGCCATCCGGGCCAAGTGGCTCAGCATGGGCGCCGAGAAGTCCATCATGGGCTACCCCACCTCCGACGAGGCCAAGAACTTCGACGGCGCGGGCTACAACTCCACCTTCTCCTCCACCACGGGCGGCAAGGGCGGCATCTACTGGTCCGCCGAGACCGGCGCCTGGTCCGTCCACGGATCGATCTTCAACAAGTACGCCTCGCTCGGCGGCCCGGCCAGTTACCTCGGCTACCCGACCACGGACGAGACGAACGTGGGCGACGGCAGCGTGGCCCGCTTCAACCACTTCCGCAAGCGCTCCGACTCCGCCGACACCGGCTCTGTCTACTGGAGCAAGGCCAACGGCGCCTGGTCGGTGTTCGGTTCGATCCGCAAGAAGTGGATCGCGCTGGGCGGCGAGAAGAGCACCCTCGGCTACCCCACCTCCGACGAGTACGACGTCGCGGGCGGCCCTCGGGAGGACTTCGAAAAGGGCTACATCCGCCACAACCGCACCACCGGCACTACCGTCGAGCACCAGCCCGCCGACCGGACCGCGCACCTGCGGACCGACTTGTCGGGCGACTTCAACGGCGACGGCCGCAGCGACCTGGCCACCGCGTACGACTACGGCGACGGCACCACCGCGCTGTGGGTCTTCGACGCCCTGCCCAGCGGCGGCTTCTCGGAGCCGACGGTCCGCTGGACCAGCGCCAAGGGCAGCTTCTCCGCCGACCAGGCCAAGTGGGTCGCGGGCGACTTCAACGGCGACGGCCGGGCCGACATCGGCGCCTGGTACGGGTACGAGGACGGCAGCACCGCGCTGTGGAACTTCGTCTCCAACGCCACGGGCACCTTCACCCCGGTGAAGAGCATCACCGTCGCCAAGGGCGTGTACACCTGGGCCAAGTCCCAGCCCCTGGCCGGTGACTTCAACGGCGACAAGCGGGCCGACTTTGCCCTGATCCAGGATTACGGCAACGGTGACATGGGCGCCCACACGTGGACGTCCAAGGGCGACAACACCTTCAACGCCTCCGTCGCGAGCTGGCGCACAGGCGCCGGCAAGTGGTGGATCGACTACGCCACCTTCCGCGTCGGCGACATGAACGGCGACGGACGGGACGACTTCCTGGCCATGTACGGCTATGCCTCCTACGGCACGGCCCTGTTCACCGGACTCGCCCAGCCGAACGGCGGCTTCGCCGCCCCGGTGAAGCACTGGGCGAAGCCCGCCGGGGTCTGGGAGTACGCGAAGACGAAGATGACCGTTGGCGACTACAACGGCGACAAGCGCGCCGACGTCGCCCTGATGTACGACCACGGTGACGGCCACTCCTCGCTGGACACCCTGCTCGGCAAGGCCGACGGCACGGTCGGCGAGAACGTCCGCAGCTGGGACACGCCGGAGGAGAACTGGTACGGCACCAGCGCCGCCCTGCCGGTCTCGGGCGACACCGACGGTGACGGCCGGGAGGACATCGGCATCGTGTACAACTACGCGAGCGGCGCCTCCAGCGCCTTCACGTTCAAGAGCCGCCCGGACGGCGGCTTCGAGAACAGCCTCCAGAGCTGGCAGGCCCTGCCCGGCACCTGGTGACCCCGCCGGCTCCGCGCCGGTAGGTCCCCCATGGCCCCGCACCTTCGGCGAAGGTGCGGGGCCTCGCCGCTCACGGGACACGTGACGGTGCTCGGCCGACCTTGTCGTTGTGGTGTTCACCGACGACTCCTGGTCGAGGGGAGTGTCAGGGGTGCGGGCAATCCGGTCGCCGTAGCGCGCGTACCGGTCGACCTGGTTACGGATCCCTGCGGGCAGCCTGCGCGAGTGGGGCGTACGTACGCAGCCACGCTGCCGGCGGCAACATGGTGTTCACCACAACGCACACCCGGGGTAACAACCGCTTTCTAGCGTGACCGACCGTGGGATCACAGCCGTGAACAGGGTTGCCGGAAACCACCCATGACGGTCCATCGCCCCCGTCCTGCCAACGGCGCCATACGGGGCTCCGCATCGCATCACCCCTGCACCCAGCCCCACCGGGAGGCGTGGCATGAGCACCACCGAGTCACGACAGACCACGACAGAAACGACGAGGACCGCCGCCGACCAGGCGGTCAAGGAGACGCTGGAGGACTACACCCTCCGTTTCGCACCCCGCAGTTACCGCCGCTGGACCCCCATGGTCGTGGCCACCACGGCCCTCGGCGGCATCGCCTACATGGCCGACTTCTCCATCGGCGCCGGCATCGGCCTGGCCCACGGCACCGGCAACGCGCTCGTGGCCATCGCCGTCGCCGCGGTCGTCATCTTCATCACCGGATTCCCACTGGCCTACTACGGCGCGCGCTACAACATCGACCTCGACCTGATCACCCGCGGCTCCGGCTTCGGCTACTACGGCTCGGTCGTCACCAGCGTCATCTTCGCCAGCTTCACCTTCATCTTCTTCGCCCTCGAAGGTTCGATCATGGCCCAGGGCCTCAAACTCGGCCTCGGACTGCCGCTGTGGCTGGGCTACGCCGTCTCCACGCTCATGGTGATCCCGCTGGTCGTCTACGGCATGAAGGCGCTCAGCACGCTCCAGGTGTGGACCACCCCGATCTGGCTGCTGCTCATGGCCGGTCCGCTGGTCTACCTGATCGCCAACGACCCCGGCACCGTCGACCGCTTCCTGGCCTATCCCGGCACGAACGGCGACGGCGCCGTCAACACCGCCTCCGTCATGCTCGGAGCGGGTGTGTGTCTGTCCTTGATCGCGCAGATCGGCGAGCAGATCGACTACCTGCGCTTCATGCCGCCCAAGTCCGAGGCGAACAAGCGCAGCTGGTGGACCGCCGTGGTCATGGCCGGCCCCGGGTGGGTCGTGCTCGGTGCGCTCAAGCAGGCCATCGGTGTCTTCCTCGCCGTCTACATCATCGCCGAGGTCGGACCGGCGGCAGCGCCCGAGCCCATCCAGCAGTTCCGCAGCGCCTTCGACGCGATGCTGCCGTCCTGGATGGTCATCCCGCTGGCCGTGGTCCTGGTGGTCATCAGCCAGATCAAGATCAACGTGACGAACGCGTACTCCGGCTCACTGGCCTGGACGAACTCCTTCACCCGCGTCACCAAGCACTACCCCGGCCGCATGGTCTTCGTCCTGGTCAACCTGGCCTTCGCACTCGCCCTGATGGAGGCCGACATGTTCAGCTTCCTGGGCAGCATCCTGGGCTTCTACTCGAACTGCGCGATCGCCTGGGTGGTCACCGTGGCCACCGACATCGGCATCAACAAGTACGTGCTGAAGCTGTCCCCCCTCCAGCCGGAGTTCCGCCGGGGCATGCTCCACGCGATCAATCCGGTCGGCGTCGTGGCCTTCGTCGCCGCCTCCGGCCTGTCGATCGCCATGTATTTCCACCTCCTCGGCGACACCCTCCAGCCGTACTCACCCGTGGCCGCAGCCGTGATCGCCTTCGTCGTCACCCCGCTGATGGCCGTGGTCACCAAGGGCCGCTACTACTTGCGCCGCACCGACGACGGCATCAGCGAGCCCCTGCTGGACACCGACGGGAACCCGAGCGCAGCCACCCTCGACTGCCACGTCTGCCACCAGCCCTACGAGCGCCCCGACCTCACCGCCTGTGTCACCCACGACGCGGTCGTCTGCTCGCTGTGCCTGAGTACGGACAAGGTCGGCGACCACGTCCTGCCGGCCACCGTGTAGGACAGCCCCGTTCGGGGCGGCCCTGCCTCCTCTCCAGGCAGCCGCCGGGCGGGGAACGAGTCTGAGGAGCGGTCGATGACCGCGGGCAAGTCCAGTGAGAGCGGCCGCAACTGGCGGCGGTCGCCCTCGCTGACGCCGGGGCGGCAAGACCACCCTGGTCGAAGCGCTTCCCCCGGCGCGGGGCCGCGGCCGGGTCCGGGTAGGACTGCCGGGCCCCGTGCCGGGCCGTGGTCGGGCCTCCGCTCCGTAGTACTGGGCCAGGAAACCGACGTCCGAGCGCAGCGGTTCCGGCGTGTTGGCGACCACCAGGGCTCCGTTGGTGGAGAAGGGACTCGCGTCGACGATCGTCGAGGCCGACGCGGGTGCAACGACCGGACCCGTGGTCGTGATGGAGCCAGAGGCCGGGAACGGGGTCGCGAGCGGCATCAGAGCGGCCAGCGATCTCCTTCGCGGCCCGTTGGGCGGTGGCGCCGAAGGCGGTGGCCAGGACCACGCCTGCGATCCGTGATCAGCTCACGCTCATCCCCCGCTCCGGCCACACACCCCGCTCCGTGTGCAGCGCGTTGAGCTTCCGCGAGGCTTTCAGGAACGTGCAGTCGATCTGCACGATCGCAGCCATCTGCCGTTCCCTTCGAGGTCTTCGCGCCTGTCGAGTGGACGGGAGGGTGGGTGGGTGAGCGCGGGACTCCCCCCACAGCACACCGCAAGCATCCGGGGTCGCTCGGGCAACTCCCAGATCACCGGAGGCGGCAGCGCGGCAATCGGGGCCGCGGCGCAGCGTGAACCATGCGTGGAGCGCAGGCCTACAGGGCGAGTTCGAGGTAGACGGCACGTTTGTCCTCACGTGCCGTGAGGGCCTTGCGCCATATGGCGAGGGCGAAGGGCGGAATCATGTGGGGAGAGATGTCTGCGGGGAGACAGAAACGGATCTCACCGATCTCCGACTCCTGGAGCGTGATGGCCTGCTGCTGCTCCGCGCTCAGCTCGGGGCCGTCGAAGACGTAGAAGACGTGCGAGCCTTCCGCCCTGGTCACCCAGGCGGTCACGAGGAGAACCCCGATCTCGAGGTCCAGGCCGATTTCCTCACGGACCTCTCGGCGCGCAGCGGCGGCGGGGAGCTCCCCTTCCTCGATGTGGCCGCCCGGCAGGTTCCACCGCTCCTTGTAGACCGGGTTGACGATGAGCACCCGGCCCTGTTCGTCGCTGACAATGGCGGCGGCGGACGCAGTGGCCCTCGCGCGGCTGACGGATGCGGTCATGAATGACTCCTCGGAAGAGATGCCTCTCCAGCAGAAGGGATCTCTGCCGGGACGCCTGACTCACGGACCGGAGCCCGAATGTGCAAGCACACATCCATGATCCAGTACGTCTGCACGGCGGCCTCGGCACGGGTCCGCCGCCTAGCAGGCTCGGGCAGCAGATCGGTCCGGCATGCCGGTGACTCCGGCCGCGGGGTCCATCACCCAGTCGTGGAGAGAAGCCGGCACTACGTGCACCACTCGCGGTGGCCAGGGCGGGTTCATCCCCGCGGGTGCGGGTAGCAGGCTTTCTGACCAGGGATTCCATGTGCAGCGATCCGAGGCGAGCGCACGCACCGGCACAGGACACTGCCCTCGCCCCAAAGGAGCCCGTGGCCGCCACCGATGCCATCGGACCTTGCCCGATTCCATTCCGTCCACCCAAGGGACCACAACGCCCTCCACCACCGGTGGATCATGCGGCGGCTCGGGGGCTCACAGGGCCGCCGTTCCAGTGCAGTGGGCACTGTCGGATGAATGTCGTCATGGCTGGGTCATGAAACAAGGGACGCAAGGCACACGCTGGTTTGGCATCACGGCTGACGGGCTCTGACACGGTCAGCGGCCTCGCCACGTGGGCGACATTCGCCGGCGTGAACGTCCCGGTGCTCCAACCTCACTGGCTCAGAATCCCGATGCGCGGGCGTTCCTACGGGGCGGGAGTCGCGGGTGCCTGCGGAGCCGGAGTCGGGGATTCGTACGGGACCGGCGGGTGGCATGCGGCGCGGGTGTCGTCTTCCTCCGTGCGCGGCCAGTACCGTCCTTCGAGGGCCTCGGCGCTGCGGTTGAGCCGGACCAGGACGTCCTCCAGCTCCCGTACCTCCTCAGGGGACCAGTCGGCGACCACCCGCGCCAGGCAGGACCGGTTGACCTCACGGTCTCCGGCGAGCCGGCGCCCGCCTTCGGCGGTGATGCGCAGCTTGCGGGCCATGCCGCCGTCCGGGTCCGCGACGCGCTCGGCCAGCCCGCAGCGCAGCAGCGCGGCCGTCTGACGGTTCACGGTCGAGGTATCGAGCGCGAAGGCCTCCGCCAACTCCCCGATGGACATGGGGCCTTGTGTGTCGATCCGGCTGAGCAGCAGGTACGCCGACCGCTCCAGGCGTTCGGGATCGCGCTCGCGCCGGGCAAGCACCTGGTGCCGCGAGAGCAGCATCAGCTCCCGCTCCAGTTTCTCCAGCACTACGCCTCCAGCTCCTTCCGGCGCTCCATTATCGCTGACCTGTGAACCCGGGGACCGGCGGACCCCTGCACGGCTCGGCCTGCGGGAGCCGCCGTACGACGGCCGGACACCGCAATATGCATGATACATAGCATGTGTATTATGCACTTCTCGTTGTCACCCCGACGAGCCACAGCCTTAACCCGGAGGACCCGCATGACCGTCACCACGTCCACCGCCTCCCGCGCCGCCGAGATCTTGTCCCGGCCCGTCACGCTCAACGGACTGACCGTCCCCAACCGCATCGCGATGGCGCCGATGACGCGGATGTTCTCCCCCGGCGGCGTGCCCGGCGAGGACGTGCAGGCGTACTACGCCAGCCGGGCCGCCGCGGGTGTGGGCTTGATCGTCACCGAGGGCACCTACATCGGTCACGACTCCGCCGGGCAGAGCGACCGGGTCCCGCGGTTCCACGGTGAGGACCAGCTGGCGGGGTGGGCGAAGGTCGCCGCTGCCGTGCACGAGGCGGGCGGCACGATCGTGCCTCAGCTGTGGCACATAGGCATGGTGCGCAAGCAGGGCGAGGCACCGTATGCCGACGCCCCCGCCGTCGGCCCCTCCGGCATCCGCGTCGACGGCACCGAGGGGACCGGCAACGCGATGACCCGCGCCGACCTCGACGACGTCATCGGCGCGTTCGCCGACGCCGCCGCGGAGGCCGAGCGGATCGGCTTCGACGGCGTCGAACTGCACGGCGCCCACGGCTACCTGCTCGACCAGTTCCTGTGGGAGCGGACCAACCGCCGCACCGACTCCTACGGCGGCGACGCGGTGGCCCGTACGAAGTTCGCCGCGGAGATCGTGGCCGCGGTCCGCGAGCGCGTTCCGGCCGACTTCCCGGTGATCTTCCGCTACTCGCAGTGGAAGCAGGAGGCCTACGACGCACGGCTCGCGCAGACTCCGGAGGAACTGGAGGCGATCCTGACCCCGCTGGCGGCAGCCGGCGTCGATGCGTTCCACGCTTCCACCCGACGCTACTGGATCCCGGAGTTCGAGGGCTCGGACCTGAACCTGGCGGGCTGGACCAAGAAGCTCACCGGCCGGCCGACCATCACCGTCGGCTCGGTCGGCCTCGACGGCGACTTCATCCGCGCCTTCGCCGGCGAGGGTGCGGCCCTCGGCGACATCGACAACCTCCTGGACCGCATGGAACGCGACGAGTTCGACATGGTCGCCGTCGGCCGGGCGCTGCTCCAGGACCCGCAGTGGGCGGCGAAGGTCCTCGGCAACCGCTTCGACGAGCTGAAGCCTTACGACGCGGCGGCGCTCAGGTCGCTCAGCCGGTAGCCGGTAGCCGGTAGCCGACCGGACGGCCGGTCCGAGGACGCCCCCGTGACATCGGTCCGCCGAGGTCACGGGGCGTTCGCGCTCCGGTCAACAATCGCCGAGCCTCGCCAGTGGCAGGACGTCGCCCACCTGCCCGAAGCACTGCGCGCCCGCCTGATCGCGCATGCCCGCGCAGAACGGTGGCCGGCACCCCCACGAGCCTGGGCTTGCCCCGTACGGTCCATCGCCGAACGGGACTCGACCTTGTCAGCGGGTTGGACACCGGCGGGCGGGCAGGTGCTTGTCCGGTGGCGGTGGCCGGCGGAGCCGTCGCGGTATTCGATCGCCGCCCGGGTCGTCCTCCAGCGACGCAAAGCTCCACGTGACCGAGCCAACGGGTTCCTCGATGGCCGACCAATACGCAGAGTTGGGGCTGACCGAGCCGGTCTGCCCCGTGGGTCACAAGCTGTGTGCGATGGGGTGCAGCGGTTCGTACAGCGGAAGTTCGGAGCCGCTGGGAAGCCGGACCGCAGTCAGTTTGCCCCAGCGCTGTTCGCTGACCGGGCGGGTGATCTCGACGCCCTTGGCGCGGAACTCGCCGAGCTGGGAATCAAGGTCGTCGCACATCAGGTAGAACTCGTGCCGGGGTGGGCCATCGGCCGGGTGCACGGCGACTTCGGACGGGGGCAGCTTGAAGATGAGCCAGCCGCCGCCCGCGTCGACGCCGGGGAAGCCGAGGACGTCACGGATGAAAGCACGGTCCGCCTCGGCGTCGTGGCTGTAGAGGATGACATGTGCACCGTTGATCACGGCTACCCCCTGTTCATCGACGTACTGACGGTCGTGTCCCCGGCATCCTGGCACGCCACGGCCGAGAAGATCCTCGGCCGGGTTCGATGACACGCCGACCGAGTTGAAGGTCGACGGACAGCGGGATCTGGGATCAGTTCCGACCGTTGAGAGATCGAACGATTCGGCACCCCGTGTCTGGCCGTCCCGTACGGCCCTGGTCACCCGGGCAGCGCGTCCACGGTCCCGTCGGCCGTCCCCGCACCCGCCCGGAGGCAGTCGCCGGGGACGAGGCGTACTCGTCCCGCGGCGACCGCGCCCACCCGCGCAGGCTCGGCATCAAGGCCGTCATCCCGGAGAAACGGGACCAGGCCGCCAACCGGAAGCTGCCGCCCGGGGAGTGGGGACGGTGCGCCACTGGCGCGGTGTCGGCCCGTGGTGTCGCAGGTGATCCGGAGCTGGATCGCCCACCCGCAGGGCCGAGCACGAGGACATCACCCCGTCGCGGAGCTACTGCTGCCGCGTGTCATAGGTCGATCTGCTCGAAGATGTGCGGGTACGACACGATGTCGTCGGGGAACTCGGCCGCCATGCGCTGGAACTCCGGGCTGCCGAACGCCGTGGCGAGCGCCTCGGTCGATTCCCAGACCGCGACGTTCATCAGAAGCTGACTGTTCGCCGTTCCCTTGTGTATTTGCAGGGAGACGAATCCCGGCTGAGCCTTCATGAACTCGGCCTGCCTCCGAAAGAGGGCCAGGAACGATTCAGTCCTCTCCTTCGGGACGAAGAAGGTGTTGGCCAGGACGATGGGCCCGGTCTTCTCCTTGAACTGCGCGCACATCGGTGTGTGTGGATCGAGACTCTGCAGCTTGGCCATTTTCGGTACTTCCTCTCGCTATCGGTCAGTGGGTGTCGCTGGGGACCCGTCCTGGGGATACCAGCGGAGTTCGAGGGTGTTGGTGTCCGGGTCCTGGATGTGGATGGACCGGAGGCGCCCTGCTGGAGCGGGCGGAGGCGGAGGCTTTCCTGACGCCGGCCGAGGAACTGCACCTGGGGCGCACGGCCGAGCGGTTGCGGCTGACGACCGGCTGGGTGAGCCCGCGGGCTCAGGTGAGGGCGGCGACCAGCAGGGCGAAAGCGGCGATGATGACGGCGACGCGGATGTAGTGGTAGCGGTCCCAGCGGTTCATCTGCTCCTTCCAGTCGGCGGGCCGGTTCTCGGGGGTCCACGTCTTGCCCCGGTTGTTGATCGGGACGAGCAGCAGGATCGACATGATCACGCTGAGGATCAGCAGGGCGGCGGAGGTGACGACCAGGCCGGTGCCGTGGTGGTGCCATCTGGTGATGGCCCAGACCGCGACGAGGATGAGCGAGGTGATGTACCAGACCGGCATCACGGCGCCGAGCATCCGGCCCCCGTGGGCGCGGCCGAGTTGGCCGCTGTCCTCGGGTAGTGCGTTCAGGATCCGGTTGATGACGAAGGCGACGGAGAACTCCACCCCCACCATCACTCCGACGACCACGGTGGTGATGACCTGGAGTGCGTTGAGCATGTTGACCCCTCCTGGGATCTAGCATCGCTAGGTGATGAGGCAACGCTAGTACTACTGCCGCTCGATTGTCTAGCGATGCTAGGATCGAATCATGTCGGTACAGGAACGCAAGCAGCGCGAACGGGCGGACCGCGAGCGCCTCATCGTGGCGACGGCCCGCGAGCTCGCCGAGCAGCAGGGCTGGGACGCGGTCACCACCCGCCGGCTCGCCGAGCGCATCGAATACAGCCAGCCCGTCCTCTACAGCCATTTCCGCGGCAAGCGCGAGATCATCGGCGCCGTCGCCCTGGAAGGCGCCGCCGAGATGGCCGCGGCACTGCGGGCCGCGACCTCCGCCGCGGGCGGCCCTCGCACCCGGGTCACCGCCCTCGCCCGCGCCTACCTCGACTTCGCCGAACGCAACCCGGCGGTCTACGACGCCATGTTCCAGCTCGACGGCGGCCTGGCGTTCGCGCACGAGGACACCCCGGAGCCGTTGAAGGACGCATTCGCCGCGCTGCTGGAGAGCCTCGGCGAGGTCGCCGGGGACGGCGTCCACCCGGGGTTGTTCACCGAGGTGTTCTGGGCGTCCCTGCACGGGCTGGCCACCCTGACCCGGGCGGGACGGCTGCCGCCGGAGGACACCGCGCAGAGGGTGGAACTGCTGGTGGACCGGCTCGCCATCGTCTGACACACCACACCGGCGGGCACGCAGCCGGGGCCCTCGGGCGCGGCTGCCTGCCTGCGGCGTCGCCTCCGGTCACTCACGCCCACACGACGCAGCCGCAGGTCGCCGGGCCCCGTACCCCCGACGGGGCACGGCCGCCCCGGCCCTCGTCAAGATCGATCTCAAGGTCCCCGGGCAGCAGAAACCCGCGGCGCGGCCGCTGGTGTGCCGTTCGGGCTCCCCCTCTCGCACGCACCGGGGTCTGGGGCCTCCTCAGCGGGATCGTCCGGCCCGGCTACGGTCCGCGCCTCCCGCGCCAGGGTGACGCGGGGGCGGCACCGGGCGGGTTTTCAGGGGGTGAGGCGGGCGGCCAGGGCGGGCAGGAGGCGGAGGGCGTTCGTACGGCCGATCTCTGCACGTTGGGCGTCGGTCCAGCCGTCGAACTCGGCGAAGCCGTTGGTGTTCTCGGTCGTGTGAGCGGCCGGCATGAAGGGGTAGTCGCTGCCGTAGAGGATGTGGTCCGTGCCCGTGAGGCGGGTCAGGGCGGGGAGCGCGAAGTCATTGGCGGACATCGCGATGTCGTAGTGGAGGCGGCCGAGGGTGCCGATGACGTCCTCCGGGGCGCGGTCCTTGAGGTACGCGCCGATGGTGGTGCCAAAGGTGAGGCGGCGGGCCAGGAAGGGGAGGGTGCCGCCGGCGTGCGAGAGGATCATCCGCAGGTCGGGCAGGCGGTCGAGGACGCCGTTGAAGAGCAGGCTGGCCGCGGTGCGGGTGGTCTCGAAGGTGAACTCGTAGAGGGAGACCGGCAGGTCGAAGGTGGCCAGGTCGCGGCTGGGCGGGGCGGCCGGGTGGACGTGGACGGCCGCGCCGCGCTCGGCGATCTCCGCGAAGAGGGGCTCGAACCCGGGGTCGCCGAGGTAGCGGTGACCGTATGAGGTCAGGACGCCGGCGCCGTCCAGGCCGAGCTCGTCGAGCGCGTAGCGGAGCTCCTCGCGGGCGGCGGCCACGTCGGGGAGGGGCAGGACCGCGAAGGCGCCGAAGCGGGTCGGGTGCTCGCGCACCAGTTCGGCGAAGTACTCGTTGACGCGGCGGGCCAGCTTCGGGGCGTCCGGGCCGTCGAGGAAGGTGACACCGGGGGCGGTGATGGACAGGACGGCGGCGGCGATGCCGTGGGCGTCCATGACCTCCAGGCTCTGCTCGGGGGTCCACGTCGGGTAGTCCACGCCGGGGATGGCCTTCCGGTCGCCGAGGGCCTCGGCGTAGAAGGGCGGGATCGCGTGGTGGTGGACGTCGATCAGACCGGTGGGTGCGGGCATGCGGAGGCTCCTGGCGTGAGGACGGGTCCCGGCGAAGTCTTCGCCGTTCGATGGGCGTCGCGTGGACCATAAGGCCACGAGGGCAGCCGATCTCATCGGGCGGCCTTCGGCTGTCAACTCCCGAGTGAGGGAGGTCGGTTCGAGGGCTCACTGCGGCCCGGCGGGGGCCCGGCCGTAACCGCCGACCCGGACCCGACCCGGATCCGACCCGGACCCGACCGGCCACGACCAGCGGGCGACCCGGCCGCGACCGGGCCCGTCCGCACCATGGGAGAAGAGGGCCGGTTCCGGCTTGTACGGGGCGCGCGGGCGGTGCGATCCTTCCGCCATGTCGCCCACACAACTGCCGGATTACGGGGAGGTCCTCGCGGAGGTGAGGGAAGTGCGGCGGGCCGGGATCGTCCGACTGCGTGAGCTCCGGCTCCCGGTACTCACCGGCATGTCGGCCGGTCCGGGGGAGGCCGGCTCCGGAGAGCCGCACTTCCCCGCCGTCGAGCGGCTGCTGCGCACCGCCGTCGCCGCGATGGGCGGGGGCACCCTCCAGGAAGCCGCCGAGTACAGCCTCGGCCTTGCGCGCGGCACCCGGGCGGCGGCTCTGGTCGCGCCGTCGGTGAGGACACGGGCGAGGACCCGGCCCGGGGCCGCCGCCTCCAGCACGGCGCGGGCACCGGCCACGTCGTTCAGACACCCGCGCAGAGCGGCACGCCTCGCGGCGGGGTACTCGTTGATGCCCACGAGCAGGGCGTACACCGTCTCCATGGCCTCAGTGTGATCCGGCGGGGCGGGCGGCCACCGGCCGGATTCCGGTCGTATCGGGGGCGGTTGCCGGGCGGGAGTGGCTCAAATCCATTTCGCCGGGGACCGGTTGACGGCGGCGATTCGATCCCATGACCCCCGCGGGGGCCGACCCGGCCGGAGGGGTTCGCAGGCGCGCCGCCCTGGACAGGATGGACGCATGTACTCCGTGAAGACCGTCCTTACGGCCACCGCCGCAATGCTCCTCGCCCTCGCCGCTCCTGCCGCCGCAGTCCCCGCGGCTCCCAGCACCGCGGCCCGCCCCTCCGTGTCCGCCGAGCCACGTCCCTGCGACGGCGCCCCGACCTGCTACGTCGACGTGACGGTCGCTCAGGTCTGGGTGAGTCCCGGACAGGTCCGGCCCGTGGACGCTCCGGCGACCACCAATCCCGCGGACATCCGCGGCTGGTTGACGACCATGTCCCTGGACGAGCGGCGCGAGGTCGCCGGGGAGACGCAGGCTCTCCACGGCGTCCCGGTGACCGTCGACCGCACCGAGCGGCACGGCGGTCTGCTCTGGGACCACGTATGGGTGCACGGCCAGCCCACCCCCAGGGACGAGGCAGGGCGGGGCGCCTACCCCGGCTGGATTCCCGACCGGCAACTGACCTCGGAGCACCGGCGCCCGCCCGGCGGTACGCACGAGGAACGCGTTGCCCGCCCCACGGCCCGGGGCTTCGCCACCGCGCAGGCCGCGCTTGCCGGCCGTCAGTCCGGGCAGGTGAGCGAGTACTCGTACAACACCTCCTTCCCGGTGAAGGCCGGTCCGCTGCCCGGGGTCGTCGCCGCCTACTCCCCCAGCGGTGGCCGGCTGTTCTTCCGGGCTGAGGACCTGGCGAGGGTGCCGGCCGCACCGAGCGGCGCGGACGTGGTCGCCGCCGCACGCGCCTTCCTGGGTCTGCCCTACCTGTGGTCGGGCACCTCAGGATTCGGCTACGACTGCTCCGGTCTCACCGGCCAGGTCTACTCCGCCCTCGGCGTGACGATCCCCCGGGACGCCCAGCCGCAGTTCGAGGCGGGCGGCGGACAGGTACCCGCCGGCTCGGCCGCGGGGGTGCGGATCAGCGGTACGGCGGACCTCAGGCCCGGCGACATCGTCGCCTTCCGCCCCGCCACCGGCACCGAGGTCACCCACGTCGGCATCTACTCGGGGACGAGGAACGGCGAACCCATGATGATCAACTCGCCTCGGACCGGTGACCCGGTCAGGGAGGAGCCCATCGGTTCCACCGGCCGCGTCTACGTGGGCGCCACCCGCTTCCTCACCCGCTGACGCACGTACGGCACTGCCGCACGGCCAACCCTGGCCACCAAGCACACCGGCTCGGGAACGCTCCCGTCCTCCAGCAGCACCCCACCCGGCCCCGGTACGAGGGGCCCGAACTCATCCGTCGTCCACGACTCGTCCGGCATCCTGCGAACCCCCTGCCGGATCTGCCGGGCGCGGACTCGTTGGCGGTGGAGTCGGTTGGGGGCACGGCGCCCGGTGGCCCCGAGGATCGGCGCGGCGCGGCCCCGCGAGCCTGTGGGCTCGCGGGACCGGGGCCGATCCTGAAGGCGGGTGTCGTCCCGGGCGTCAGGGGCAGGTGGCCAGGAGGACGGAGACGACCGTGCAGGTAGCGGTGGCACTGTCGTTGAGCGGGTTGGGGTCGGACGGAGCGGACACCGTACGGGTGGCGCTGACCGAGACGCGGCCCAGCGAGAGCAGGCTCAGCGGTACCCGGAACGTCTTGGCCGAAGCGGCGCCGGCGGCGATGGTGCCGTAGCCGCAGGTCACGGTGGTCCCCATGGCGGTACACCCCGGGGACAGCGCGGTGGCGGAGGAGCCCTGCTGAAGGGTCGCGGTGAGGGTGGCCGAAGTGACCGTACCGGGGCCGGTGTTGTGGGCGGTCAGGGTGTAGGTGAGGTACGGGACGAGGAGGCTGAGGCCCGGCTGCGCGGCCAGGTCCACGTCGATGTCGGCGGGCGGGAGCTGGTAGGTGTACCGGGCCACGCCGGCCACGGCGCTGGTCCCGCCCGGCGTGGTGACCTGCACGTCGACGAAGCCGGCGGCAGCGTGCGCGGGTGCGGTGGCCGTGCAGGTGGTGGCGGTGCAGGACAGGGCGCCGGCCGGGTTGCCGGGGCCGAAGGTCAGCGAGGTGGCGCCGCTCAGACCGGTGCCGGTGACCGTGACGACGGTCCCGCCGTCGGTCGGGCCCGCGGAGGGGCTGAGCGATGTCACCACGGGTACGGGAAGGTAGCTGTAGCGGACGGCGGGGGACGTGGCACTGGTGCCGGCGGGCGTGGTGGCTTGTACGTCCACCGTCCCGGTCCCGGCCGGCGCGGTGGCGGTGCAGGAGGTCGGGGTGCAGGAGACGCCGGTGGCGGGGTTGCCCGCGCCGAAGGTGATGACGGCGCCCGCCAGATCGGTGCCGGTGACCGTCAGCGCCGTGCCGCCTGCCGCGAGTCCGGTGTCCGGGCTGATGCCGGTGACCGTGGGCGCGTCGCGGTGGAAGGCGAACACGATCCGACCGTCCGCGGCGTTGGCCCCGTCGGTCAGGATGACCGGTGAGCCGGGGACCGTGCCGGAGACCAGGCTCGATCCGCCGCCTCCGCCGCCGCCTCCGCCACCTGTGGTTCCGTACCGGCCGCCGGCACCGCCCCGGCCTCCGCCGCCGTAGCCCGCTCCGCCGCGCCCGCCGGCGCCGGTCGGATTGAAGACACCTTGCGCGGCGGCGCCGCCGGAGCCGTTCGGGTAGGCGCCGGACGAGCCGTTCGCGCCCTCGTTGTCCGCGCCCTGCCCTCCCGTCCCCGCCGCCCCGCCTGCGGTGTCGGTGCCCGGGCCGCCGCCCGTACCGCCCTGCGCGTCCGGGACCAGGCCGTGGCCGTCGGCGCCCGCGCTGCCGCTGTCACCGCCGCCCGCTCCCGGGTAGGCCGGGGAACCGATGCCCGCTCCGCCCGCGCCGCCGCCCGAACCGGCCGTCAGAAAGGGGCTGTTGGAGGCCGTGGTCACCGCGACGAGGGCGCCGCCGGACCCGGACGCTCCGAACTGCGGGTTCGCAGTGGCGTTGGCGCCGCGGCGGCCGACGGTGACGTTGAACGTCTGCCCGGCAGTCACGGGAACGGTCGCCACGAGGTGCGCGCCCTTGCCGCCCGGTGTCCCGTCGAAGGCGCTCCCGCCTCCGGCGCCGTCGAGGGTGACCACGGCGCTGGACACGCCGTCGGGCACGGTGAGGCTTCCCGAACCACCCGCCGTGCAGGTGATCGTGGTGACGGCATCCGCCATGACCGGGGCGGCGCACACCCCTTCCGCCACCGCCGGAACCTCCAGAACCGCCAGGCTGCCCGCGGCCAGCGCGGACGACGCGGCCACTGCCAGCAGCCGGTGGCGCCACCGGGATCTCGGTCCGCTCACCACAGCAGTCGATGACATCGAAGCCTCCCCCTCAGTTGCGCCCGGCGGCGGCCGGAGGCGAAGACTCCTGGGAAGCCGCGGCCGGACGCTCCGGCACGACGAACCGGAGCGCCGTCCCGCACACGGAGCCGCCGACGTTCGCCGGTATCACCGGGCCCCTCGCGGGGCGGGGACCTGTGACACCGGCGGAAGCATCGCAGCCGCTGAGCCGGGACGCGGGCGAAACGCCAGATCATGCCGTTGGCCTCGGCGAAATCGCCGAGCGAGGGGACGGGGGCGTTTACGATACGAAGTTCCGCCCCGACGCCGCTGTTTCCCGAGCCCGCCGCCGGCCCGCCTCGTCGGGGTGCAATCTCCCCACCGGGCCTGGCAGGCGATGGTCGGGGCGGCCGTACGGGCGGCCGAGTCCCAGCGGGGCACCGCGGTGCGCTGCGCCGACGTCGACCGGCTGGGCGGTCGCGGCCGGTTCACCACCGCGGCCGGGTACCGGCCCCACACCGCTGGCCGCCCTCCCTCTCCCCCGCCCCGGGCCCGCAACGACGTCGGCTACGGGCCCGGTTCGTGGTGTGATCGGCCACGCTCATGCCAACTTCCAAGAGGCGCCTCACGGCAGCAGCCCGCTCACTCCATGACAGCCGTGAAGACGGCTCGCCCGCGCCGACTGCTCATCACTGCGTGCGCCCGGTAAGACGGGCGCGGCGGGCGGCGGCGAGGTCGAGCACATCGATGGCGGTCCGGGGCGGGCTGTCGATATTGACGGCGTGGCTGCGCAGTATCGAGACCAGATGCCGCCCGACCGACGGGGCTTGGGCGGGGATGCCCCGGTCGAGGGCGGCGTCGAGCATGCCGGCGAGCTCGCGGGTGTGGTGGGCGAGGGCGGCGGCAGCGAGCCGCGCGGCCTCGGCGTGGCGGTGGCGGCGGGTGAGCTGCTGGGTGAGGGTGGCGAACGCTTCCCCGGGCAGGGCGGCGAGAAGCTGCTCGGCGTCGAGCTCGTCGGCGAGTCGGCGCAGCATGGCGGCGGCCGTGGCGCGCGGGAGGTTCGAGCGGACGTCGGCGGGGCCGTGGTTCGGAAGAGTGACGATCAGGCGATGAGTGTCGAGGGAAGCGAGGGGGACGACATCGGGTGTGCGGTTCACGGGGGCGGGGCTCCTGTCCGGGGTCGAGATACTGCTCACGCGCGGGAGGGGCCGCGACGGGTCGCGCGGACCGGTCGCGGCGAGGGCTGGAACGGCACATACGAGCTCTGTGGGGCCCACGGGTCGTCAGGACGATGGCGCGGGTTCTGGGGTCGATGGTGGCGGCGGCGTTCTCGGCGGCCCGGCGCCGTACCGAGCAGGTCAGGAACAGGCTTTCACCGTCCTTCCATTCATTGGTCTGCATTACGAACGTGCGCGGGGTGAATCTGAGTTCGGGGTGAGTCTGAGTTCGAGGTGAATCTCCTCCGAGTTGAACTGGGCCGGCCATCAGGGCACTTGGGCGGGGCATGCGGCATCGTCGGACAGCCGGAAGCGAACGCCGGCGAGGTCTTGGGACAGCAGCTCCCACAGCCGGCGGGCGGTGGTGGTGGTGTCATGGATGGCACACTCTCGGTTGCTCAGGACAGGCTCGCCGCAGAGCTGCAGCGGCCCGGCGGGCACGGAGCAGCCGGGTCAACGCTCCTTGGAGTGAGCGCGGCCGCCGTTGGCGCCGCTGGTGAGAACGTTGGTGTGGGTGGGGCCAGGGGCGACGACCGCGCTGCGCAGCCTCAGGCCGGCGACATCGGCACGGCGTTGCCGGTCGGGGGCAAGCTGGATGTCGGCGCGTCGCTGGGACTGCACGGGTAGGCAGATGTCGCGCGACAGTGGCGTTCGGCGCTGAGGTCGTCCGGGTCGAAGCGGGCGAATCGCCGGCCTTCGCTGCTGACGGTGACCACCCGCGCATCGGGCGAGGCGAGCGGATGGGGCCGCATCAGTCCGGTCAGGGCGAAGGTGTCCGGGTGGTTGATCCCGAACGGCGATTCGAGGCCGGCGGCGGTACGGGGAAACGGCACCATCGCCACACCTGCGTGGTTGACCAGCAGATCGAGCCGGGCGAGCCGGTCACGGTCCAGCCGTCGGCGAAGGCGCGTACGGAGGTAAGAGCGGCCAGGTCAGGGAGGCGCTCCTCGGCATGGGCGCCGGGTGCCTGAGCGAGTGCCGCTGCTGTGACCTGGACGGTGTCGCTGTCGGCTCTGGCGACCACCGCCGTCGGCGGGATTCATGGGAGATCGAGTCGAGGGTCCTCGTACGGGCAGCGCTGGGCATGGCCTTCCTTCTCGTGGGTGAGGGCGTCCGGCGCGCAGCTGGACAGAGACCGACATAACGCAACTACTAGTTGCGATAGGCTGGAGCCTGACACACAGCCGCCCGCTAACGCAACTAGGAGTTGCAATGGAGTTGGGTTCCTCCGGACCCGTCCGCCCGGTCGGACGCGGCCGCAAGGCACAGGCGGCGGTGCGCGCCGCCACCCTCGCCGAGTTGGTGGACCGGGGATATGCCGAACTGACCATCGAGGGCGTGGCTCAGCGGGCCGGGGTACACAAGACGACGCTCTACCGGCGCTGGAAGGACCGCGAGAGCCTGGTCGTCGACGCGCTCTCCGAGCATTTCGCCACCGACATCCCCACTCCGGACACCGGCACCCTTGAGACCGACCTGCAAGCAATCGCGCGTGCGCTCGTGCAGAGCATGACGGGCCCGGTGGGCAGGGCGGTGCAGACCGCGATGTTCTCCGATGCCCGCCGACTGCCAGAGATCGCCGAGGGGCAGCGGCGGGTCTTGGCAGATCGGTTCCGGCGGGCTGCACCCGTGGTCGCCCGCGCCATCGAGCGGGGCGAAGTCCCGGCAGGAACGGATCCGGCCGAGCTGTTGAAAACGCTGGCCGCTCCGATCTACTACCGGTTGCTTGTCAGCGCCGATCCGATCGGGGAGGACACCGCTGTCCAGGCCGCGCGGATCACGCTCGCCGCTGCCCGCGCCGGCGCGCTGACACAGGGCTCTGCCGCAGCCCTCGAGGCGACAGACGAGGACACCCGTCAGGAATGAAGGACAGCGTGCCGTGCCGCCGGGATCAGGTCCTCGGCTTACTGACGGGAGAGCCGACCGGCGACGGCTTGCAGCCGGCGTCGACAAGGACTTCCGCTGCCGGCCCGGCCGTCCACCAGGACGGGCGTGAGCGATGTCTGCGCAGTTGCCTGGCTTGGCCGGGCTGCAGAACAGCACGCCGCCGCCGTCGAAGCCACCGTCCGACTCCACAGCGACCGCCTCAAAACGGAAGCCCGCCTCGTGAAAGCACGAGGCCAACTGACCCGATCGGCAGTCAGTTCTTCTTCAACTCCTCGGCGAGCATCACAATGATGCCGCTGGGACCGCGGACGTACGCGAGCTTGTAGACGTCCTCATAGGTCGCCACACCGCGAAGCGGACGGCATCCGTGCTTTGCGGCTGCCTCAAGGGCTTTGTCGACGTCGTCGACCGAGAAGGCGACGCGATGCATGCCGATCTCGTTGGGACGAGTGGGCTCCGTCTCGATCGCTTCGGGGTGGATGTACTCGAAGAGCTCAAGGCGACCGTGACCGTCCGGCGTCTGGAGCATCGCAATCTTGGCGTGATTGCCATCAAGGCCGACGGCGGTGTCGGTCCACTCACCACTGACCGTGTCACGGCCGACGACCGTGAGGCCGAGGTCGGTGAAGAAGGAGATCGTTGCTTCCAGGTCGCGAACGGCGATGCCGACGTTCTCAAGTTTGATGGCCATGCGTTGCATGCTACCGAGCCGAGCCGATCAGGTACTTCCGGCAAGGACACAGCGGCGTACCGGGAAACCGTCGACGTCGACCGCGACCTGTCCACCGGGCACTTTCTGCTTTCTTGATCACTACTCGGAAAGCCCGCCTCGTGAAAGCGCGAGGTTGGAGGTTCCGCCGGGTGCGATCGCGGCGACCCCTTCGCTCCTGATCGCCGCCGAGTTCAGGAGCCTTCGATCGGCCCGGCCCGATCCCATCCAGGCGCCCGCACGTCGATCGTGAGACCTCCCGACCCGACCTCCTCACCGCAGGTCCGGCACGTCGACTTCAGATCGAGGTCGTGCTCACCGCCCTGCTCGGATCCGGGCCCGCCGCGATGCCGGAAGGCGACCGGCGGCGTGTCCACCGCCCAGCGATCGCCCCAGGCCAGCAGCGCGTGCATCACCGGTGCGAGATCGCGGCCGGCTTCCGTGAGGTGGTATTCGAAGCGCGGGGGGCGCTCGCTGTAGGCGCGGCGCTGGACCACGCCCGCCTCTTCCAGTGCGCGCAGTCTGGCGGCGAGGCGGTCGCGGGGGGCGCCGGTGTTGCGGACGATCCGGTCGAAGCGCTGGTTGCCGTAGAAGATCTCGCGGATCGCCAGGAGGGCCCAGCGTTCGCCGACGAGTTGCAGCGCGGCGGCCGCGGAGCACGGCCGACCGGGCACTTCGGGGTGCGGAACCGAGTTCTCGCCCTGCTTCGCGTTCGAGGTCATGTCCCCATCCTCCCCCGAGTCCGTTGTGTTTTCAAACTCACACGGCTAGCCTCCGACCATGACAGTTGGAATTTCAAACCCACAAAGGGTGTCCCGAGCCGTGTTCGCAACGGTTGCGGCCGCGGTCTTCATGTCGAACCTCGACCTCTTCATCGTCAACGTGGCCCTCCCGGCGATGGGCCGCTCGTTCGGCGGCAGCGGCCTCGGCTCCCTCTCCTGGGTCCTCAACGGCTACGCGATCGTCTTCGCGGCGCTCCTCGTAGTCGCCGGCCGCGTCGCCGACCGCTCCGGCCACAAGCCGGTCTTCCTGACCGGATTGGCGGTGTTCACCCTCGCCTCGGTCGGCTGCGCACTCGCTCCCAACGTCGGGACGCTGGTCGCGGCACGGCTCGTACAGGCCGCCGGCGCTGCGCTGCTGATGCCGACGTCGCTCGCGCTGCTGCTCGACACGACGGCGCCCGAGAAGCGCGCCGGGGCGGTGCGGGCCTGGGCGTCGATCGGCGGGATCGCCGCCGGACTCGGGCCCGTGGCCGGCGGGCTGCTGGTCGAGGCCGGATGGCCCTGGGTGTTCATCGTCAACGTGCCGGTGGGGATCGCGGCGTTCGCGCTCGGTGTCAAGGTGCTGCCGTCGCCCGGACGCGCTGGGGCGGAGAAGAGTCCGCTGCCCGACCTGTTCGGCGCCGTCCTTCTCACCGGATCGATCGCAACGCTCTCGCTCGGCCTGGTCAAGGCTCCTGACTGGGGTTGGACGAGCGCCGGCACCCTCGGCGGCCTGGCTGCCGCGGTACTGCTCGGCGTCTGGTTCGTCCTGCGCTCGGCCCGCCACCCCGTGCCGATCGTCGAGCTGCCGCTGCTCCGGGTTCCGGCGTTCGCATCCGCCGCGGCCGCTCTGACGCTGTTCACCGTCGCGTTCGCCGGAATGCTGCTGGGCGCGGTGCTGTGGTGCCAGGGCGTGTGGGGCTACTCGGCTCTGCGCACCGGCTTCGCCATCGCGCCGGGACCCTTGCTGGTTCCGCCGGTCGCATTGCGGATCGGGCCCGCCGTGGCCAGATTCGGTGCGGGCCGTATCGCGCTGGCGGGATCCGTCCTGTTCGCGGCCGGCATCCTGTGGTGGGCCGCGACGCTCGACACCGGCTCGGCCTACGCGGCCTCGCTCCTGCCCGGCATGATGCTGACCGGCCTCGGCGTCGGCATGACGATCCCGGTCCTGACCGGGGCGTCGGCGGCCGCCCTGCCGCCGGCCCGCTTCGCCACCGGCTCGGCCATCACCTCGATGGGCCGCCAGATCGGCGCGGTCCTCGGCGTCGCGATCCTGGTCGGCATCCTCGGCACCCCGGCCCCCGGACACTCTGTCGCCGCGTTCCAGCATGGCTGGTACGCGGTCGCCGTGGCGTCCCTGCTCGCCGCGTGCGCGACGGTCCCGCTCGTCCGCAAGCCGCGACCGGCCGCCACCAGGACAGCCGACGTCGCAGAGGCCGCGGAAGCCGCGAAGGCCGGCGCCGCCTGAGAAGCGAGTCCCGTCCTTCGCGGACCGCGCGGACCGCGCGGCCGCCGACCCGGAGCCGGCCTACCGGCTGCTCCAGCCGGCCGACGGCGTCATCGGGCCCACAGCGGCCGTGGGCGGGGAATCCGATCCACACGCGGGCTCCTTCGCAGTGGAAGGGGTCGGGTGCATCCTGCTCACCGCCCTGCGGGACGGGCCGCGGGACTCCCCCACCACCGGGGGCGCCGGACATCGCCCACAGCATCATCCGCTCCGTCACCATCCCGGACCTGGAGACGATGCGGGACGAGCACCTGGCGCCGGCCCCCCGCGATGCACTGCGCGCCCGCAACGCACCCAACCCCTTGACCGCTACCTGGACCAACTGGCTTTGTCGCCGAGAGCAAGCAACGGCTTTTGGTGGCACGCGTGAACGGTCTCTCGGCGACAGGAGACGTGTTGCCGAGTTCCGGAAACGCGCCGGTACCTGCTCGAAGCCCTTCTCGTGTGCTGGGCGAATCGGAACAGGTGGTGATGTGGTGGGCCGGATGCCGAGTGCCCGGGAGGCCCGGTACGCCCGGCATCCCGCCGCCGGCTCCGGGGCCGGGGCGGGGGCCGGGGCCGGCGTCCGCGCGTACCCGTGCGGTGGGCGCCGGGGTCCGTACGGCAGCTACTGGATGCTCGTGAGGTGCGGATGTCCCGGGTCGGCGGGGCAGGCGAAGACGTTCAGCTTGCCCCAGCGGCCCACCTGGACCTCGGTGGGCTCGCCGCCCCCGCCGACGGCCGGGTCCCGTTCCTCCAGCGGCATCCAGCTGCCGCTTCCGCCGTCCCACTCCGAGCTGGCGATGGTCAGCAGCAGTTCCATCGGGGCCGCGCAGGCCGGGCAGTCAGTGGCGGCGGCGTCGGTCAGGTTCCAGGACGCGTAGCCCCCGGCGCGCCAGCCGGGCGGGATGGACAGGTCGAACTGGTAGGTCGGCCAGTCCCATTCCTCCGCGTCCGCTTCCTCGGCCTCCTCTTCGAGGGCCTCTTCCCTGGCCTCGATCCGGGCGCACAGCTCTTCGGGCAGCAGCCCGGCGAAGGGGTACGTGACCACCTGCTCGGGGTGCAGCACGCACGGCTCGGGTACGTAACCCTCAAAGCCCACGACCTCCGGCACGGGCGGCTGCGCCATCGCCCTGACGACCTCCCACGACCGGCGCCAGCGGAGGTCCAGCAGCATGCCGGTCCGGTTCTCGCCGTGCGCGTCGAAGGGGCACCAGAACACCTGGAGCAGATCGCAGTCCTCCGGCCCCGCGAGCAGGTCGGGCACGTCCCGGCGGTACAGCTGGGCCAGAGCGATCATCGGGAGCGGATCCGTCTCCCCGCTCTCCCCCGCCGCCCGGTGCCTGCGCCTGAGCTCCTCCAGGAGCCGGCGCTCCTCGTCCGTGGGGCCGGAATCCGGGTCCCGGGCCCATGCGGCGGCCAGGAGCTGCCGCTCCCGGTGGATGTCCGCGGGGCGCCGGCCGCGCCCGTGTGGGTGCGGATCGGTGCACACCGGCCACGGCTCGTCCGCCGGCCAGAGCATCGGCCCGCCCACGGAGCTCACCGACGCGTCGGGGCTGCCCGGCCGCGGGTGCAGCCGGGTGGTCGTGCCGCGGTGGGCGGCGAGCCCGGGGAAGAGCACCTCGACGTCGAGCGGGCGCGGTGGCGTGGTCCTCGTCATGATCCCGAACCTTAAGGCCGCGGCCGCCTGGCCCTCAGCCGGCCGGTCGCCGAGCCGAGGGATCCGCCCCCGATGGTCGGGAGGTGTTCCTACCTTTCACCGACATCCCGGGTATTGGTGACCACGAATCGTTCCTGGACGCCGCAAACGACCGCGCCCGGAAATGGCCTACGCAGCCACCCGTCCGGCGGCTGGATGCGGCTGGATACCGGGGGCTGTCGGGGGCCGGCGGCCACGGGGCGCGCAGGGCAAGGCCGTGGCTCGGGACGGTCAGGGCGGCGAGGACGGCGTAGTGGTGCGCCAGGAGTAGTGGTCGGCGAGGAAGGCGAGAACTGCCACAGCCCCCACCGCAGCCGCCGAGGTCGGCGACAGCATCCACCCGCTGTGGTGAGATCCCAGGCGGCCGGTCCGCCCCCAGCAGCCAGGCTGCCGAACTGCCCAAGTTCGGTCAGCAGCGCGGTGCCGGTCTGGAGCTCGTCCGCTGTCCAGCCGCTGATGTCGAGCGGGACGCCGTCCAGCGGGCCGTAGACCCGGCCGCGCAGCAACTCCTCATCCCCGTCCATGCGTCCCGGCCTCCAGCCGCCACCGACTGCGCGGACTTGCCCGGAGTCGCCATGGGCTTGCCTGCGTCGCCGGTCTGACAGGTGACGTTGACCGCTCGGTTCGGGGCGCGGGGCGCCGGTGGACGCCGCGGCCCGTCCGTCGGACTCGTTTGGTCAGCGGCCGCCGGGGCGGCCGAGGGCGTCGCGGAGGAACTCGGTGATCTCCGCCCGTGCCGCCTCGGCCTGCGGCACTACGGCCGGCATGCTGACGAAGGCGTGCGTGGCCTCGGGGAACTCGGTCAGCCGCGCGGGCGTCCCGGCCGCGCGCAGGCGCTCGGCGTAGCGGCGGCCGTGGTCGGCCAGCGGGTCATGGCTCGGCACCACCACCAGCGCCGGGGCGAGCCCGGTGAGACTGCCGGCGTGCAGCGGAGACAGCGCACGGGGATCGGTTCCCGAGGGGACGGCGAGCCGGTGCAACAGGCGCAGTTGGGGAACGGTCAGGGTCGGGCTGTGGGCGTGCTCGGTGACCGAGGGATGGTCGAACATCGTCCCGGTCACGTCCGCGACGGGGTTGACCAGCACCTGCGCCCGCAGTTGCAGGCCGGCCTGCCTGGCGCGAATGGCGGCCAGGGCGGTGATCAGTGCGCCGCAGCTCTCGCCGAACACAGCGATGCGCGCCGGGTCGATGCCCCAGTCGGCGGCGTGCCGCACCAGGTGTTGGAGCGCGTCCCAGCCGTCGTCGGCGGCGGCCGACAGCGCAGTGTCCGGGGCGAGGAGGCGGTGCTCGACCGAGACGACGAGGGCCGGCAACTGAGCGGCGAGATGGCTGTTGATCCAGTCGCTCTGCACCGCCGTGCCCACGAACCCGCCGCCATGGACGTGGAGTACGAGGGGCAGGGCCGCCGCACGGTCGGCGGAGCCGGAGCCGGAGCCGGAGCCGCGTTCGCCCGCCGGCCGGTGGACCCGGACCGGCAGGCGGCGGCCGGGCAGCGCCAGCGACTGCCAGTCGATCGCGGCACCGGTGTCCGGCATCCCGGTGATCTCCCGCATCGCGGGCGACGCCCGCCTGCGGTTCTCCGCCTCACGGTAGGCGGCCAGTTCCTCGGCGGTCATCGCCGCCCAGTCCGGCTCGCCCCCCAATGCCTGCTGCCGCAACCCGCTGCTGCTCGCCGACGGCTGCCGCGCACCGCTGTCCCCGCCCATGCCTTCTCCTCCCCGAATGGTTTCGCTACCTTAGGTATCGATACCTAAGGTAGCGGAACTAGCTATGGTGAAGGAATGACTCGAACGCCTCCTCCCGCCCGACCGCCCGGACGCCCGCGCGCCGGCCTCGACGCCCAGGTCTTCACCGCCACCCTGAGCACGGTCCACGAAATCGGCTACGCGCGCGCCACGGTCGAGCGCATCGCCGCCGCGGCCGGCATCGCGAAGTCGACGGTCTACCGCCGCTGGCCGTCGAAGGGCTCGCTGATCGTGGACTGCCTCCTCGACGCGTTCGGCCCGGTTCCGCTGGAGGAGGGCGCCGACCGGGCCGAACTCATGTCCTCGACCATCCGCTGGATCGCGGCGAAGATCGGCGAGCCCGGGGTGGGAGACGCGTTCGCGGGCGTGTTCAGCGACGCCGTCAGCGACCCGGCCCTGCGCGACATCCTCTCCGCACGGTTGCAGGACCCCTACCGCCTCGCCCTCCAGGACGCGCTCGACGAGCCGGAGAACAGGGTCCTGTTCTTCATCGATACCGCCGTCGGCACCCTGCTCCACCGGATGGGCATGACCGGCGAACCGATGGCCGATGCCGATGTCGACGCCCTGGTCGCGATGATGCTGCCGCACTTCGCCCGCGGCGTCGGTCCGACCTGACGGTGGATCACCGACCCGGCAGCGCAGACCCATGCTGCGGCCGGCGCAGACGGCATCGGGCAGCAGCGCTCACAGGTGACACGAGGACGAGCCGGGCATCAACTCACGTACCACCCGCCGATCACTGACATTGACGATTCACGATTCACGAGAACGGGAGGCGCCGTGTCGCGCCCCGAACCACTGCCCCGCACCGCCCGCCTGCTGTTACTCGCCCGGGTCGTCAACCGACTCGGGGCCTTCTCACTGCCCTTCCTCACCGCGCTGATCAGCACCGACCACGGCGCGAACCTGACCGCCGCCGGGCTGGTCAGCGCCGCCTTCGGGCTCGCTACGATCCCCTCGCGGCTGGCCGGGGGACACCTGGCCGACCGAATCGGCCGGCGCACCACCATCGTGCTCGGGCTCTGCGGATGCGCCGCCGCACAGCTGGCGATCGCGGCCTCCGCGTCGCTCACCTGGGCGGTCGCCGGGGCGGTGCTGCTCGGGCTGGCCTTCGAGCTCTACGAGCCCCCGAGCCAGGCGATCATCGGCGAGTCCGTGCCGGAGCAGCACCGGGTGCGCGCGTTCAGCCTGTTCAGCGCCGCGCTCGCAGCGGGCGGCATGGGCGCCGGGCTGCTCGCCGCCCTGCTCGGCCGCTGGGACCTGCGCTGGCTCTTCGTCACCGACGCCGCCACCTGCCTGGCCTGCGCACTGCTGATCCGGCTGGCCCTCCCCCGCGACCGTCCCGAACAACCCGGAGCGAACCAGGAGAGCACCGCCGTACGACCGCTGCGCGACCGAGCCCTGCTGAGCGTCCTGGCCACCGGCACCGCCTACGCCCTGATCAACCAACAGACCGTGATCACCCTGCCGCTCGCACTCACGCGGCAGGGCCTGCCCGCCGCCGATGCCGGGCTGTTGTTCACCGCCGCCGCAGCCACCACCGTGCTCGCCCAGCCGCTGATCCGCCTGCGCTGCGCGACCCGGCTCACCACGCCCGTCGCACTCGCCCTCGCCCATCTCCTCCTGGCCGCGGGACTGACCGGCTACGCCCTCACCCGCACGCTGCCGGCACTGCTCGCCTCGGCCGCCGTGATGAGCCTCGGCGATCTCCTGGTCATGGGCCGCATCTACGCGCTCGTCACCGACCTCGCGCCACCCGGCGCAAGCGGCCGCTACCTGGCCGTCTTCGGTACCAGCTGGGGGATCGCCGCGACGCTCGCACCCGTCCTCGGCACCCAACTGCTCGCCCACGCGGGGACGACCGCACTGTGGTCCGCGATGGCCGCGTTCTGCCTACTGCTCGCCGCACTGCACCTTCGCGTGACACCGGGGTCCGCCCGGTCACCACAACGTCGCGCACCAAGGAAGCGCAGGTCAATCAAGCCAGTGGCTCCACCCGGCCTGCGACGCTGACCAACAGCAGAATGGACCGCCACTTGGTAGCCGTGGCGGCTGCGCGATGCGCTACACATCGGGCAGTAGCCGCCACAAGCCCTGAAGGCCGACGCGGCGAGTGTCCTCGACGTGTCGACGCCGGCAGGGGGTCGCGCGTACGGCACCGGGGCACTGGCCGAAGAGCGTCGACCGCTTCCGGGCGGACAGAGCATCAGGCATGGCCGCACGCTACGGGCACCCCACCAGGGCGCCCCGCGACAAGCCGGGGAGCGGCGTCAGTGGGGGCCGGTCGGCCGCCCGCTGCAACGGTCCGGACACGGGCGCCACCCTGCGGGGTGGGCCCGGCTGAGCCGGGGTCAGCTGTAGTCGGCCGCGTTCCGTACCTCGCCGAAGCGCGGGAAGCTCCGCTCTACGGTGAACTCGTGCTCGTCCGCGGCCAGTCCGGACATCGCGTCGGCCACGAACTCGAGCTCATAACCGTGGTCGGCCGCGGCCCGGGCGGTGGATTCGACGCCCATCGTGGTGACCAGCCCGGCGAGCACCACGGTGTTCACGCCGAGCTTGCGCAACTGCTCGTCCAGGTCGGTGCCGTAAAACGCTCCGATGGTGCGCTTGACCACCACGATGTCGCCGTCCTCCACCAGGTCTTCGGCGAAGTCGCTGCCCGGCGGCTGCTCGGCGACGTTCGGGCGCTCCACCCGGACCATCACCACCGGCTGTCCGCTCGCCCGGAACGACCTGGCCAACGCACGGCAGCGCGCGAGCACTTCGCCACCGGAGTGCGGTGCGAGCGGGAGGGCGATGATGCGCGGCATCAGGTCGATGAGGATCAGTGCGGAGGTCATGGCGACGATCGTAAGGCCGTTCGGTCCACCGGGAGTTGGCCGGCAATGGCATGGGAACCAATGGACCCGGCCCTCCAGGTGTCGCGGCGGTATGAGGCGGCCCGTTACGACGCCCCGGGCGCCTCCTCGGCCGCCGAGCGCCGCATCGCCGCGGAGGGGCCCCCGCGGCGGGCGAGGAGGACGGCCACTGACGCCCGGACCGGCTGCCGGCGGACCGCTCGGAGGCGGGCGAGGCCTGGGTTAAGCCACCTGGTCCAGACAGCGGAACTCCCCCACTGCGGCCGCGGCGCCCCGGGGCACAGCACGGACCTGAGTCCGGGGCGGACGGCCCCGGGCCGCGCACTGCTCTCCCGGGTGCCGGGGTGAACAGCCCGCTGCGCGTGGGAAAAGCACCTCTTCGGCCAAGCCCTGAATTTTTTGCGGAACTATCCCAGGGGATTGATCAGTTCTTCTGGTGGCAAGGAAGGCCCCGTGATAATTTCGCCAACCAGCGAGGGGACTCGTGCCGACTTCTGGGGGACGGTCGGGGGTGGGGAACGTGGTGGTGCGGTTGGGCGTTGGGGAAAAGGCGCGCTTGCGGATGGCGCTCGTGGACGAGCTGAGTGCGCTGGACTGCGTCCGGGACCCCAGCGAGCGGCTGTTGTTCGGCCAGAGTGTCGGCGGATACCTCGAAAGAGTCCTGGATCTGCCCGGCAAGAACGCCCGGAACGATACGGTCGCCCTTGTGCAGGCGGTGTTACGGGACCAGCAGGACGTGGAGACGGCCGTGGACGCGCTCCTCTACGCCGTCGAGCTGCACGAGGGCAGTGACGTCGCCGGGCGTGTGCGGGAGCGGGTGCTACGGGCCTGGGAGCCCGGGTCCTCCTCGGCGCTGCCCCTGCTCGGCGCATTCGAGGACAGTGACCTCAAGGCCGCCCGGGCGCTGCTCGCCGGGCACACAGGAGTCGACGCGGGCGAGTTGCTGGACCGGCTGAGACGGGAGCTGCGGCTGGATCTGCCCGGCGGACTCATGCCCGGCCAGCTCTTCGACCACCTGGTCGACCTCAACGCCCAGGCCGGCGGACTGCCGCCCGCCGTGGTCCTGCTGGAGTGCGTCGCCGAGCTGATGCCGCAGGACAGCGAGCGGCGGCGCCGGCTTCGGGAGTGGTGCGAGGCCTGGGCGTCCGGCGCGGGAGCGGGGACCGACGAGGCGCTGCGCCGGCGGCGCGAGCGGCTGGACGCCCCGGGCCGGCCGGGCACCACGGGGCCGACCGGCGGGGACGTTCCCCGCTGTCTGATCGTCATGGTGGATCCAGCCCTCGACGGTTCGCCCGACATCTACGTGCGGCACTGGGTCAACCGGACCGCCGGCCACTGGGCCCCGGTCTCGGGCGCCCTGGAACGGGCCACCCCGCCGACCCTGGGCACGGCGGTGGAGCGGGCCGTCCGGCGCGGTGAGGCGCACTGGGCCGACGCGGACAGTGCCGGCGAGGACCCCAGCCCGATCCACATCGAGTTCGTCCTTCCATACAGCATGCTCAACCACGACGTGGCCGGCCTGGGGCTGCGCGAGGCGGGCGAGGACGAGCCGGTCCCCATAGGGCTGCGCTACTACGTCCACCTGCGCAGCCTGGAGCGGATGCGTACCCGCGACCCGGCCCAGCTGCGCCGCTGGCGGCTGCGCTGGCAGACCCTGCGGGCGGCCAGCGCCGCCCGCCCGCACTCCTGGACGGGTGCCGATCCGACCACGACGGGGCTGCGCATCTGGCGCAACAAGCTGGTCGCGGACCAGCAGCTGACGGCGGTGACGCTCGGCGCCCCCGCCCTGGAGGGGAAGGCCCTGGAACCGCTGAAGGCGGCCATCGCCGAGGGCATCGGCGTGGCGCTCTGGGACCGTCGGGACCCCGCGCCGCAGGCGCTGGGCACCCCGCTCGACATGCTCGTCGGCTATCCCACGACCCAGCTGCCCGGCACCATCCACCGGCTGCGCATGAAGGCCGAGACCGAATTGCACGGAATGCAACTGCCCGGCCGCCATGTGGCGTTCTTCTACGATGACCCGTTTCGGCTCATCGACTGCGAGGAGGTACCGGCGTGACCGAGTACGAGCAGGAACAGAAGCCGGAGCACGACACCGCCCCGGCCGCCGGCGGCAGCACCGGTACCGCGCCGGGCGGATCCTGGCACGTCTTCCACGCGACCGGCGCGCCACCGGCCGGTGACCCGCCGACGATCCCGCCCGCCCCGCCCTGGCGGGAGTTCCTGGGCGCGCCGCTCCAGCCCGCCCCCGCCGACGACGACCGTGCCCTGCACCGCCGTCTGGGCGCGCACGACGCCCGGCCCGGACTGCGCGACGAGGAGATCGACACCGTCAACGCCGCGCTGCTGCTGCGCCGTCCGCTGCTGGTGTCCGGTCCGCCCGGGGTAGGCAAGTCGACCCTCGCCTATCTGGTCGCCCGCGAACTGGGCCTCGGGCGGGTGCTCCAGTGGAGCATCGTCAGCCGGACCACGCTGCGCGACGGGCTCTACGAGTACGACTCCATCGGCCGGGCCCAGGCCATCGCGGCCTGGCGGGCGGGCGCCGACAGGCCGGCCCCGGCCGCGGGGCTCCCCGGCTCGCCCGTACCCTCGACGCGCGTACCCTCGACGCCCGCCTTACCGCCCGACGCCGGGCCCGAACTCGCGCCCTATCTCGGCGACTTCGTCACCCTCGGCCCCGTCGGCACCGCCCTGCTCGCCTACGCCCGCCCCCGCGTCCTGCTGATCGACGAGCTCGACAAGAGCGACATCGACCTGCCCAACGACCTGCTCCACGTCCTGGAGAACGGCAGTTACACGGTCCCGGAACTGATCCGCAGCGCCCTGCCGACGGTCAGCGTGTTCACGGACGACCCGGACGGCCGGGCCGAGATCGTCGACGGCCGGGTCGAGTGCCGGGAGTTCCCGCTCGTGGTGATCACCAGCAACGGGGAACGGGAGTTTCCGGCCGCCTTCCGGCGCCGCTGTCTGCCGCTGGAGATGCGTCCGCCCAGCCGGGAGCAGCTCGTCTCGATCGTGGTCAGCCACCTGCGGAGCAGGCCCGAAGCGGTGGACGCACTGATCGACGACTTCGAGCGGCGGGTACGTACCGGAGGCACACAGTCGGTCGACCAGTTGCTCAATGCTGTCCATATGACCACAGCGGGTGGTTTCCAGGCGGACTCCGACGGGCGTAAGCTCATTGAACTGCTGTTGCGCGACCTCGCGAAAGGCCGCTGATGGACGGCACTCCCAGGGAGCGCGCACCCGACGCCCGTACCGGGACGGACGGTGCCTCCGGCGACGGTCCGACCTGGCGGGAGGTCGCCGACGCTGTCTGGCTCGCGGCGGCCCGTCGGGCCGCGGCCCCGGCGCCGGCCGCCGAGGAGCAGTGCCCTCCCACGGAGAACGCCCCGGAGGACGACCCGGAGCACGCACCGGAACTCGACCCGGGGCTGGCCGGTGACGTGACCCCGCCCCCGAGCATGCCCGGCGGCCCGCCGCAGGCCGAGCCGGTGCGGGGCCCGGACGATGCCACCGGTTCCCTCGTCACGCTCCCGTCCCCGTCCGACCGTTCGGACGAGGACGGCCCGGCGGGCCTCCGGCAGACCGGGGCCGAAGCCGAGGCCGAGGCCGGCCGCACCGTGCCCGTCGCCCCCGCCGCCCGGCGGGCCCGCAGACCGGTGCCGCTGCGCCTGGCGAAGGCGCTGCACCTGCTCAGCCGCAGCCTGCCCGCCCGCCACCGCATGGAACTGGACGAGGAACGCACCGCCCGGTACGGCATCTCCGACAACCTCTGGATTCCGTACCTGCGGCCGGCCACCGAGAAGGCGTTCGACCTCGTGCTGCTCGTCGACGCGGCACCCACCATGCGGATCTGGCAGCAGCGAATCGCCGCGATCGCGGTGGAGGCGGCCCGCAGCGGCGCGTTCCGGGACGTGCGCACGGTCCGGCTGGAGTTACCCCCGAGCGGCCGGGCCCGGCTGCGCTGGCCCGGGGAGGGGACCGGTGATCCGGCGGAGGTCATCGACGCGCGCGGCTCCCGGGTGCACCTGCTGGTCACCGACGGGCTGGCGCACGGCTGGGCCGGACCGGCGGCGGACGACCTGCTGATGCGGCTGGCGCGCAGCGGGCCCACGGCGCTGGTGCACCTGCTGCCCACCTATCTGTGGCACCGCTCCTCCGCCGCGCCGTACCGCGCGGAGCTGGAGGCGGGCGGCTTCGGCGCGCCCAATACCCGGATCGGCCACGGCCCCGCGTACGAGGACCCGGCCGGGGAGCCGCCCTGGGGGGCGGAGGGCAAGCCGGTCGTCCCCGTGCCCGTACTGAGTCTGAAACCGGAGTCGTTCACTGCCTGGGCCGAGCTGGTGGCCGGGGAGCTCGGCGTACGCCGGACGCTGCCCTTCCTGCTGGCCGGGACACTGGCCGAGGGCCGGCCGACGCCGGGGCTGCGGCCGCCGCGGACGGAGGGGCCCGGCTCCGCGGAGGCCGCCGAGGCCGCGGTCCGCCGGTTCTTCTCGCTGGCCACGCCGACCGCACGCCGGCTGGCCACCCATCTGGCCGCCCTGCCCTTCGAGTTCGAGCTGATCGAGGAGCTGCGCGACCGGGCGGTGCCGGAGGCCGGTCCCGGGCACGTGGCCGAGCTGCTGATGGGTGGGCTGATCGACTGGGAAGGCCCGGGCTCCGACGGCCGCCCCGACTTCGCCGAGGGCATCCGGGAGGCGCTGCTCGCCACCGGTACCCGCAGCCAGCTCGCCCGGACCGTGAGCCTGTTCGCCGATCTGCCGAGCGCCCGCGGGCGCGGCGTACGGCTGCGGGCCGCGCTGCAGGACCCCGAGCACGCCGCCCTGCCGGAGGCGACGGCCGCCGACCGGCCGTGGCTGCGCGTCGAACTGGCCGTGCTCAAGGCCCTCTCGGGCCCGTACGCCCGGCGCGCCGACCGGGTCCTGGCCGCCGTCGGCGGCGGGCCGGGCGGGGCCGGGCCGGGCGGCGTCAGTACGGACCCCACCGTCAACACGGCGGGTGGCTCCGGCCCTCCCGGCGTACCCGACCTTCCAAGAGAGGGCATACCTCCCCAGGAGATCCCCGTCCCCGCGAACGACGACGCTTCCCCTGGAGAACGTGTGCCGACCACCACCGACCCCTCAGACCCCGCAGTCCGGAAGGCTGAACCGATCATGGACACCAAGTCCCAAACTCTCTTCGTCCGCTCCGGCCAGCCGAGGGTCATGGGGAACGTCCCGCCGAAGAACCCCAACTTCACCGGCCGGGAGAGCCTGTTGGCGGCCGTCGAGGATCAGCTAATGTCGGACGAGACGGCTGCGGTGCTCCCGCACGCCCTCCATGGCATGGGCGGGGTCGGCAAGTCACAGCTGGCCATCGAGTACATCTACCGGCACAGCCACGAGTACAACGTCATCTGGTGGATCCCCGCGGAGCGGGAGAACCTCATCCTCGGAGCCCTCGTCGACCTCGCCCGCGCCCTGAACCTGGAGGTCGGCCCGCAGGCCAACACCGCGGTGCCCGCCGTCCGGGAGGCGCTGCGCACCGGACGACCGCACGACAACTGGCTGCTGGTCTTCGACAACGCCGAGGACATCGAGACGGTCCGCGGCTACTTCCCCACCGGCGGCCCCGGCAAGATCATCGTCACCTCCCGCAACCGCGACTGGGAGCGGGTCGCCTCCCCACTGACCGTCAACGTCTTCGAGCGCGAGGAGAGCATCGCCCTGCTCCAGCGCCGGGCCCGCGACCTCAGCCACGGGGACGCCGACCGCCTCGCCGAGGCCCTGGGCGACCTGCCGCTCGCGATCGAACAGGCCGGCGCCTGGCACGCCGCCACCGGCATGCCGGTCGGCCAGTACCTGGACCTGCTGGACCAGCGCCGACCCGGCATCCTGGAGCTCGACCCGTCTCCGGACTATCCGGTCTCGGTCGCCGCCGCGTGGAACATCTCCCTGGACCAGCTGGCCGACAGCAACCCGGCCGCCCGCCAGCTCCTGGAGATCTGTGCCTGCATGGCTCCCGAGCCGATCCCCCTGAGCATCCTGCGCGGCACCCGCAACGTCGACATCACCCCGGAACTGGACCCGGTGCTGCGCGACCCGGTGCTGCTGGCACGGGCCACCCGCGACCTCAGCAAGCTGTCGCTGATCAAGCTGGACCACAAGAACGGCACCCTGCACATCCACCGTCTGATGCAGGCGGTACTCGCCGCCGGGCTCGACGAGAGCCGGACCGAGGACCTGCGGCGCGCGGCGCACCTGCTGCTGGCCACCGCCGCGCCGGGGGCGCCCAACTCACCCGACCAGTGGCCGGCGTACCAGGCTCTGCTTCCGCACGTGATGGCGAGCGGCGCGGTCCGCACCTCCGACCCGTGGGGCCGCGAACTGATCAAGTCCATGGTGCTCTACCTCTACTACTGGGGCGCGCACGAAACCGGTACCGAAATGGCCCAGGAAGCGTGGCGGACATGGACCGCCCGGTCCGGCGAGGAGGACGCGCAGGTCCTGGTGATGGGCAAGCTCCTGGGGTTCCTGCTGCTCCAGACCGGCGGCGTCACGCAGGCCCTGGAGCTGTTCCAGAAGGTGCTGGAGATCTCGCGGCGGGATTCGGTTCCCGAGGAGGACCTGATCGACTCGATGACGCAGATGGCCGGCGCCCTGCGCTACAAGGGCGACTTCTACGCCGCCCGCGCGCTGGACGAGGAGGCCGACAGCCGGGCCCGTGACCTGATCGGCCCGGAGGAGCCCGCCACCCTGCTGGCCGCCCACAGCTACGGCGTGACCCTGCGGGCGTGCGGTCAGTTCGCGGCGGCCCGGGAGCTGGACGAGGAGACCGCCCGGCAGTGGGACATCCTCTACGGCACCACCAACGGCCTGACGCTGAACACGATGAACGGCCTGGCGATCGACATCCGCGAGAGCGGCGACTACCCGGCCGCCCGGGTCATGCAGGAGGAGACGTACAGGATCTACCGCACGGTCTTCGGCGAGGACAACGCGGCCACCATCCGCGCCGCCCGCAACCTGGCGGTGTGCCGGCGCCGGGACGCGGCCCTCCAGGAGGCCTCGGACCTCACCGAGGAGACCTTGGAGCGGTTCACCCTCCGCTACGGTGCCCAGTACCCGGACACCTTGGCCTGCGCCGTGAACGCCACCGTCGACCGGCGGCTGCGCGGGGACTTCACCGCCTCCCGCGAGCTGGGCCTGCAGACCCTGGAGCGCTACCGGACGACCCTGGGCCCGCAGCACGCGTTCACCCTCATCACGATGACCAACCTGGCGGCGACACTGCGTGCCCTCGGCGAGGTCGAGGAGGCCGAGGCACTGGACCTGGAGTCCACCGCCACATTCCGGGAGACCCTCGGCGAGATGCACACCTTCACGCTGACCGCCGTCCTGGGGCTGGCGAACAACCAATACGCCAAGCTGGACTTCGACGCGGCCCGCGCCATCGACGAGGAGAACCTGCCGAAGTTCGTCCGCACCTGCGGCCCCGACCACCCGCTCACCCTCTCCTGCCGGGCGAACCTGGCCCTGGACCTGCGCGGGCTCGGCCGGATCCGGGAGGCCGACGAGCTCAACGCCGACGCCGTGGAGGGCATGACCCGGGTGCTCGGCCCGGACCACCCGTGGCTGGTGGCGGCCCGGCTGCACCAGCGGATCGAGTGCGACATCGCGCCGATGCCCCTGTAGGCGCCGTACGGCGGCACTCCGTCCGCTCCGTCCACTCCGTACGGAGTGGACGGAGTGCCGCCGTACGGACGCCGTGCGCCGCGGTGCCGCCCTACGCCGCCGCGTACACGGTGTCAGAGGGCCTCGGCGGAAGATGCGTCGACCGGGGTGCGGGGTGGTGGCGGTGAAGTGTCCCCGCCCGCGCCCTCCGCGCGCGCCCGCAGGCGGCGTACGAGGGCCAGCAGGGGCTCGGTGGCCACGGTGGTCGCCAGGGCCATCAGCACCAGCGCGGTGTAGAGCCGGCCGCTGAGCAGACCCGCCTGCAGTCCCGCGTTCAGCGCGATCAGCTCCGTCAGACCACGGGTGTTGAGCAGGACGCCCACGGTCCGGGCATCGTGCCGGTCCAGGCCCGCGAGCCGGGCCGCAACGGTCCCGCTCACCACCTTGACGGTGACGGCGAGCAGGGTCACGGCGATCACCGCGACCACACCTTCGGAGTCGAGCGCGCCGATCTCCACGCTGCGGCCGGAGACCACGAAGAAGAACGGCAGCAGCAGCATGCCGATGTCGTGCAGCGGCCGGACCAGGTCCGGATCCAGGGTGCCTCCGTCCTCCCGCGGGGTGACCACGCCGGCGAGCAGGGCGCCGAAGATGACGTGCAGCCCGAGGGCCTGGGTGACCCAGGCCGAGGCGAACGCGAAGCCCACCAGGACGGCGAGCCGCACCGAGGGATCGACCCCCGAGCGCCACAACAGGCGGCGCAGGACCGGCCGGGCGGCGAGCAGCATCACGGCCGTGAACCCGAGCAGCAGTGCCAGCCGCACCGGCCGGGAGAGCCCGCCCTTCGCCTCGGTCTCCAGCAGCGTGCCCACCAGGACGGTCCAGCCCATGACGTCGATCACCCCGGCGGCGGCGACGGCGACGATTCCGGGAACTGTCCCGGCCAGGCCGTTCTCGCGGACTATGGCCGTCAGGACGGGCACGGCCGTGATGGACAGCGCCACGCCGAAGAACAGCACCGAGGCCGCGGACATCTCCTGGGGCGCGCCCAGCTCCGCCAGCCGGTCGTGGAAGACCAGCGCGGCGGCGCACCCGGCCGCCATCGGCAGCGCGAACGCCGCGAGCGAGACCGCCACCACGGTACGGGCCCGGCCCCTGACCACGCCGAGATCGAGTTCGTAGCCGACGGCGAACAGGAAGAGGACCAGGGCGATCTGGGAGAGCCCGGTGAGCACCGGGCCCAGCGCCGGGGGGAACAGGATCCGCGACAGCTCCGGGGAGAGCCCCGCGAGCATGGTCGGGCCGAGGGCGATGCCGGCGATCAACTGCCCGATGATCGTGGGCTGTCGCCACCGCCGGGCGAGCCAGCCCGCGGTGTGGGCGACGACCAGGACGAGCGCGGTGGCGCCGACGAGATGGGTGATCATCGCATCAGTACCCATACGGTCCCCCTCGAGGAGTCCGGCGCCGGGCCGGAACGGCCACGGCGGGTGCACGGCAGACCAAAGAGCGCGCACCCGGGGTCGAGGGGCACGATTTCAGCATACTGCCAAGTTGACGGCTCGTAATGTGCCACGATCGCGTTCACGGCGACTGGTTGACGTCGGGGGTGGGGACTTATGACGACGGCATTGTTCATCCACGGCACGGGGGTCCGGGAGCCCGGGTTCTCGGAGTTGTACGGGCGCTTCTCGGCCGGGCTGCGCGCCGTGGCCCCGGACGTCCGCCCGGTACCGTTCTACTGGGGCGGGGAGTTCGGCGCGACGCTGGCGGCCGGTGGCCTGTCCCTGCCGCAGCCGGGCGGACGCAGCCGCGGCGGCCTCGGCGAGTCGCCCGACGCGGCCCCGGCCGAGGACACCGACAGCGAGCGCTGGGCCGACCTGTACCGCGATCCGCTCGTCGAACTGACGCTGGTCGCCGCTGACGGCCCGGCCGCCCCCGGCGAGCTGCCCCTCGGCGCCGCGATCCCGGGGGAGCGGCCTCGGGCGCTGCTGGCCGCCCTCGAAGGGAAGGTCGCCGATGTCGCCGAACGCACCGGTGTACCGGAACAGCACCTGGCCGAGGCCGCTCTGGCGCTCACCCGCAGCCCTCTGCCCGGCCGGGCCGCGAGCGGCCTGCCCGACGACGAGGACCTCGCCCGGCTGCTGGCCCGGGCGGTGGTCGCGGCGGCGCTGTCCGCCGTACTCGCCGAGGACGCGCCCGTCGTCCCCGACGGCGAGGCGCGGGACGCGGCCGTGGCCGCTCTGGCCGAACTCATGGGGGCCCGGCCGGCGGGCTCCGAGCGCGGCCTCGGAGCCCTGCTCGCCCGGCCGGCGCTCCGGCTCGCCTCACATGCCGCGGTCCGGCGCCGTCGGGCGCTGACCGAGGCCGCCCATCCGGCCGCCGCCGACATCATGCGGTACCTGGCCCGGGGCGGGGCGCTGCGGCGGAGGCTGCGCGAGCTGATCGAGGAGCTGCCGGCGCCGGTGGTCGTGGTCGGGCACAGCCTCGGCGGCATCATCGCCCTGGACACCCTGGTCAGCACTCCGCTGCCACAAGTGGAACTGCTGGTCACGGTGGGGTCCCAGGGGCCGTTCCTCTACGAGAGCGGGGCCCTGCCCGGGCTCTCCCACCCGGAGCCGCTGCCGCGCCACGTGCCCGACTGGCTGAACGTATACGACCGGCGGGACCTGCTCGGCTACCTCGGGGCGGGGTTGTTCCCCGACCGGGTCACCGACGTCGAGGTCGACAACCGGCAGCCGTTCCCGGCCGCGCACAGCGCCTACTGGACCAATCCGGCCGTCTACCGCGAGATCGCGGCCCGGTTGTCGTGACGGGGACCGCGGCTCCCGCGCCGGAGCGCACCTTCGCAGTGGTCGTGGGCATCGAGCGGTACGCCGCCGGGTCCGGCTGGGAACTGCCCGGGCCTGCCGGGGACGCCCTGCGGTTCCGCTCCTGGCTGCTGCGTGCCGGCGTACCGGAGCAGAACATCCTGCTCCACCTCGACCCGCTGACCGACCCGGGCGTGCCGTACCGGCCCGCCGACCACGCGACGCTGCGCCGGCTGGTGGTGTCCGGGCTGCACTCCCTGCGGGGCGAGGCGCTGTGGGTGTGGTGGGGCGGGCACGGGGTGCTGGACCGGGCGGAGCGGTTGCGGCTGTTCTGCGCGGACGCCACCACCGCCGACAAGCGCAACCTCGACCTGGACTCGATGCGCCGGACCCTGGCGAGCGACACCTTGCCCGGCTTCGGCCGGCAGATCTGGATCGTGGACGCCTGCCAGACGTTCGAGGAGGAGTACGGCTTCGAGCACACGCTGCCCTCCGAGACCCTGCCCGTGGGACGGCGGGTGCAGTCCCACCAGCAGACGCTGCTGCTGGCGGCGACCCGGGGACAGCGGGCCACGAACGATCCCGGGCGCGGCACAGGTCTGTTCTCGGCCAGTGTCCTGGAGGCCCTTGACAGCAGGCGCGGCGTGGTCGGCGCGGGTGCGCCTCAGTGGCCGGATCCGGAGGCACTGTTCGGCGACGTCCAGGAGCGGGTGGAGCGACTGCGGGCCGAGCGGCGCACCGACCAGTTGCCGATGGTCTGGCTCTACGGCCCCCAGCGGTCCGAGCACCCGGCGCCGCCGACCCCCGCGACGGCGGCACCGCGGGCTGCCGTGGGGGTGGCGAACACACCCGCTCAGCGGATGGAACGCCTGATCGGCGCCCTGCTCGCCTACCCGATGATGACCGACCCCGAGGAACGGCAGTCGATCGTCACGGAGTTGGGCGGGGCCACCCGCACCGTGGAACGGATGCGCAGGCACGCCAAACCGCGCACCGACCTCATCGGGATCGTCCGGGCCCTGAGCGAGGTGCCCGGAGAGCTGTGGCTGCTCCACGCCGCGGTCACTCTGCTGGACGATGACGAGCAGCGGGCCGTGGCCCTGGAGGCGGCCGTCCACGCGTGTGCCGGACCGCGACCCGCCGGGTGAAGGGCCGGGGCATCGTCAGATGGCTTGATCACATGGGCTTTTCGGTACAGCTCCCGTTCGTCATCATGGAGGTGACTCCGGCAGCGCCGGCGGTACGTCCCGTCCGATCGGTGGGAACGGGGCACTTGAAGGGGGAAGCACGTTGCATGAGCCGGCCAACGCGGACCATCCCGGTGCGGACCGCGCGGAGCACGTCGAATCCGATCTCGCGGATCTGACCGGGGTGAGCCTCGCCGCGATGCGCGGCGTTCCCGCACAGTTGCGCAGCCGACGGCTGCTCGCCCAGGCCCGCCGTGCCCGGAGCAACACCATGGGGCACAGCAATCCGACCGGCGGGGCCAGGGCCGAGTAGATGGCGTCGCAGGAGCACGAAGCGCGATTACGGATGCCCGGCGCCCGGTTCGACGAACTCGCCTCGGGCGGCGGCTCCGCCGAAGCAGTCGCGTTCCTGGTCCGGGGCGAACGCACCAGGCGCCTGATGCTCCTGGGTGAACTGCTCGACCGGCTGAACGAACTCCCGGACGCACTGGGCGAACTGGGCCCGGCCGCACCGGTCTGGGAGTTGTTCGCCGAGGCGGCCGAGGCAGAACCGGACGCGTGCGAGACATTGTTGATGAGCCCGCACATGGGCTGCTGGACGGCGCACATGGTGCGCCGTCTCCACGGCACGACGGGCGGCCCGCCGCTGTGGGCGGACGCCGGGCACCTCTGCGCCATCTCACTGACCGCGCGGATCCTTGCCGGGCTGGATGTCGAACTGGACGTGCCCCTGCGGGACGGCGGCCTGTCCCTGCCCACCCTGGGCCTGGCCCGGATCGGCGGTCTTCAGGGCTTCGGCACGGGGCGGGCCCGGCTGCGGAGCGGCGATCTGCACCTGACCTCGGGCGGCCGCACGATCCTGGTCCGCCCGCTGGACGAGGCCTGGCGCAGCCACTGGACCCCATCGCGCACCTTCGCCGGTACGTCGACCTGGCTGGACGACCTGGACCCCTACCGCGACCTGGACGAACCGGTCAGCCCGCAGCCGCTGTCCGGGGCGGAGGCGGAGCGCTGGCAACGGCTGTTCACCGAGGCCGCGGCCATCCTGGAGGGGTCCTCGCCGGACGGGCCGGGCGGGCTGCGGGTGGCCGAGGTCCGGCGCATCGTGCCGGCGGACCTCGCGGAGCCGGGCGGGCCGACCCGTACGGCATCGACCGCGCCGGGCCCCGCGCCCACCGACGTACTGGTCAGCGCGACCACGTCGGACGCCTTCGGTTCCATGGTCGTCTCCCGTCCGCCCGACGCGCTGGCGCTCGCCGAGGCGATGGTGCACGAGTTCCAGCACAGCAAGCTCGGCGCGCTGCTCCATCTCTTCCCTCTGCTCCACGACGACGGCGCCGAGATCCACTACGCTCCATGGCGGCCCGATCCGCGCCACACCACCGGGCTGCTGCACGGCGCGTACGCCTTCACGGGGGTCACCGGCTTCTGGCGTGACCGCATGACGGACCCGGGGGTGGACCCCGGGATCGCGGCGTTCCACTTCGCGCTGCGCCGCCTGCAGACCCGGCTGATCGTCCGTACGCTGCTGACCCGGGCCCGGCTGACCACACCCGGCACCCGGCTGCTGCGCGGGCTGGCGGCCACCCTCGACGGCTGGTTGCGCGAGCCCGTGGCACCGCGGACGGCGGAGCGGGCGCGGGCCGCCGCGCTGAGCCACCTCGTCGAGTGGCGGCTGCGGAACCTGCGCTGCGACGAGCCCGAACGGACTGCGCTGGCCTCGGCGTTCGCCGCGGGAGACACTCCCCCGCCGACCGGTGCGCACCAGCCGGTCCTGGCCGGCCCGCCGGGTCCGTGGCACGACCCCCGCGCCCGTCTCCACCGCGATCCGCCGCTCACGCCGGCCGGTGCGGATGCCCAGCTCGTCGCCGGGGTCCCGCGCACGGCCCAGGACCTCTACGCCGAGACCCTGCGCCGGTCCCCCACGGACCCGCACGCCCTCAGCGGCTGGCTGCTGGCCGAGGCCGTGCTCACCCCGGCCCACCGGCGGCTCCTGGGCCGCCCGGAGCGTCTGTCGGCCCTGGCGCCGGGCACGCCGGAGGAGCTGCGGGCGGCCGTCGCCTGGCTGGCCGGGGCGTAGGTCCTGGTCTCAACCGGTGTGCAGGATCCGGAAGCGATCGGGGGTTCCCCACGGTCCGAGTCAGGCCGGTCGGGCGATCGCGGTGACGATTCGCCCGCCGTCAGCGGCTCGGGCGTCAGGACGCCGTCTGGTGGAGCCAGGGGGCGCTGGTCGCCCAGAACATCACGTCCGCACCCAGACGCCGGCCGCCGAAGTCGACGAACTCCTTCTTGGTGTACGGCTTGCCGGTCGAGGGGTTGGTGTACTCGAAGTCCGGTTCCTGCACAGCCATCGCCACCATGGGGAGCAGCCCGCGGTACCGTTCGAAGAAGGGGTAGGAGTTCTCCATCTGCGCCTGGCGGTTCGGCAACACGTCCGGTCCGCCCAGACCCACGCCGTGGGCCTTGGCGAATTCGAAGGTCCTCGCCATGTAGCCGTGGTCGTTGTTCCACTCACCGGGCCAGAAGTTCACGTACTGGATGAACTGCGTCCGCTTGAAGACCTTGGCGCCGAAGGCCATGTTGTCGAGTTCGGCCCGGAAGTACGACTCGTCGGTGTAGCCGCTGTGGTCCTTTCCCAGATCCACTTGGGTGGCGGTCTCCGGAAGGTTCACCCCTGCCAGACGCCCGTCGAAGCGGTCGGCGAGCGCCTTGAGCAGGCTCTGGAAGCGTCGGCGCACCTCGGGGTTCCACTGGGCTGCAACGGCTCCGGGTTCGCCGGGCCCCAGTCCGTTCTCGTTCGTGGTCGGGGCGGCGCCGCCGGCGTACTCCGGGTCCGTGAGCAGGTAGTTCGGAAGCCGTGTGGGAGCGCTGAAGAAGCGGTCCTGTACCTGGACGAACAGCTTCTTGTGACGGGCCTGGAGGTAGCTGAGGGCCTCTTCGATCGCGGAGAAGTCGTACTGGTCCTTCTGCGGTTCCAGGGCCTTCCAAGCCACGACCACCTGCACACCTGCGATGTCGGGCCGCTCGATCAAGGGCTTGACTTCGGTGTCGAAGTCCCCGATCGAGGAATAGAGGTACTGGGCCGGAGCCTGGGTCCGTGCCGCGTGCCCGGAGCCGGCGGGAGCCGCCGCGGCCGTCGGCACGAGGCCGGGGTGCGCGAGGGCCGCGGCAAGGAGAACGCCGAGCACGGCGGAGAGTCGTCGGGTCGTCATGAGCGGCGAGAGTAGGAAGCAATCCTAAGAAGATCGTAAGAGCCCCGACGCCGGAAAGCCGACCTGCCCGCGGACTCGCTGCGGACAGGTCGGGCGCGTGCCGTGGCCCGCGCTGCGGGAGTGGGCGCGGGGCTGCGCAGACTCCGCCACCGTGCTCAGTTGCTCGTTGTGGCCAGCTTCGCAGCGAGTAGGGCGCGGGTGCGCTGCCTCCTGCGGCAGCGCACCCGTGCCGGGCTGTCGGAGCGAACCGTCAGCCGCGCTGTCCTTCGCGGGCGAGGGCGGGTACGAAGCGGGCCGCGTCCAGCGTGCCGACGCCGGTGGCCATGTCGTAGCCGTTCACCGCCGTGTAGCCCGTGACGCCCTCGTAGCTGTTGTTCGTACCGTCATTGACGTCGACGAGGCCGGTGGAACGGTCATAGGCGGAGCGCCCGTACAGGCAGTACAGCGCCTCGTTGATGTTCCCCAGGCGCTTGCCCGCAGCCTGGTCGGCCAGGGCCACGATCCCGGAGAACAGCGGGCTGGACTCGCTGGTGCCGCCGGAGACGTCCCAGCCGGCGGACGCCGGGTCATAGCTGGTGTAGATCCACGCGCCGCCGTCGACCGCAGCGGCCATCGAGATGTCCGGGGTGCCGCGCTGCGCGCCGACGATGCCCTTGACTCCGTTCTGGAAGGCCGGACGCTTGAACACGTGCGACTGGCCTCCGCCACCCGCGCCGTTGTCGTTGTAGACGCTCTCGGGGGCGGTCCGCCTGCCTGCGTCGTTCAGGTGCAGCTGGGTGCCACCGATGGAGGTCACCAACGGGTCCGAGGAGGGCCAGGAGTTGACGGGGTGGTCGTAGTAGGCGCTGCCGTCGGCGTTGTAGTCGGTGGCTCCGCCGTCGCCGGAGGAGGCGAGCACGGTGACGTGGTTGCGCGCCGCGGCCTCGAAGGCGTAGCGCAGGTTCTTGATGCTGGAGAAGTCACCCTTGTCGAAACCGGGGAAGGTGTTCTCGGTCGCACCGAAGCTCTGCGTGATCACATCGCCGATGCCGCGGTCGATCAGGGACTTCTCGGCGTCCATCATCTCCGGCAGGCCGGTGGTGCCTTCGGTCTCCGCGACCGCCGTCTCCACCAGGACGATCTTCGCGTCCGGCGCCACCGCGTGCGCCATCTCCACATCGAGGGTCGCCTCGCCGGCCCAGCCCAGCATGTCGGCGTTCTTCGGGTCCCACGCGGGGACGTTGCCCCACTTGACCACCTCCACCTTGGTGCTGGGTATCCCGAACTGCTTGCTGTAGACGTCCAGGTCGTGCTGGACGGTCGGCGAGCCGAAGGAGTCCACGATGACGATCGTGCGGCCCTTACCGGTGATGCCCGCCTTGTACAGCGGGTTCAGGTGGTACGCCTCGCGGTACTGCAGCGGGGTGTAACAGGCGATCTTCCACTTGGTCCGGCACTCCTCGATGGAGAGCGGGCTGCCCACGGAGCGGATCAGCTGGTGTCCCGCGACGGCCGGACGGGCCACGGTGCGCGGGACCGCTGGGGCGTGCGGCGCGGAGGCGGTCGCGGTACCGGTCAGTGGGGCGGCCGCCATCGCGGTGAGCGCGAGGCCGACGGCAGCGGCCGTGGCGGCTGCGGAACGCGACCACGTACGACGAACTGGATGCATTGCAGACTCCCTGGGGGGTGGCGCCGCGCAGAGCGGCTTCCGCGATCTCACCCGGCAAGTCATGTGCAGGACAAGGCTATTTGACGCTTGATGCCGAACGCTTTACCTGATTGCGCAGTACGCCGCCTCCACGGCCGCCTGCACCACCACCCCCAGGCCACCGGCGAACGCCCGCGGCAACTGCGCACCCCCGGCCGGAGCAAGTCCCGCCCCAGGTCAGCCCTTTCGGGCGTGCCCGAAGCAGCCGATCACCCACCCAGAACGTCCGCTCAGCGAACAGTCAACGGCGAAATCCGGACTCGATTCGGCTGATTCATGACGCGCTCCTGACAATGATCGCGATCGCTGACACTCTCTCCCCATCCCCGCACGGACCAGCTCCGCATCGCTCTGCCCGGCCGGCCTCATCCCAGCCGCCCGGTAACCCCCCACAGGCAGAAGGAGTCAGCGTGAAGTCCACGCCTCGTCGTAACGCCACCGCCACCGGTGCCCTGCTCGCCGCAGCAGCCCTGCTCACCGTAGGTGTCCAGGCAGGCAGCGCCAGCGCGCAGCCCGAGCAGTCCGCGAAGGCCGCCGCCCCCGAGGGCCAGCCGGTGCGCAACCCGGGCGCGCTGCCCGCACAGCTCTCCCCGTCCCAGCGCGCCGAGCTCATAGCGAAGGCCCAGAGCACCACGGCCGCGACGGCCAAGGAGCTCGGCCTCACCTCCCAGGAGAAGCTCCTCGTCCACGATGTGGTCAAGGACCAGGACGGTACCACCCACACCCGGTACGAGCGCACGTACGAGGGACTCCCGGTCCTCGGCGGCGACTTGGTCGTCAGCCGTACGGCGGCCAACGCGACGCAGAGCGTCAGCAAGGCGTCCGACGCCCAGCTGGCGGGCGTCTCCACCTCCGCCCCGGCCGACGCTCCGGCGGCCGCCTCCGCGCAGGCCCTCGACGCCGCGAAGGCGGTCGGCTCCAAGGCCACCAAGGCCGACGCCGCCCCCCGCAAGGTCGTGTGGATGGCCAAGGGCGTGCCGACCCTCGCCTACGAGACCGTCATCGGCGGGCTCCAGGACGACGGCACCCCCAACCAGCTCCACGTCATCACCGATGCCACGACCGGCGCCAAGCTCCACCAGTGGCAGGGCATCGAGACCGGTGTCGGCAACACCCACTACAGCGGCCAGGTCACCCTCGGCACCTCGAAGTCCGGTTCGAACTTCACGCTGAACGACACGGGCCGCGGCAGCCACAAGACGTACAACCTGAACCACGGTACGTCCGGCACGGGATCGCTGTTCAGCCAGTCCACCGACACCTGGGGCAACGGAGCCAACTCCAACGCCGCCACCGCGGGCGCCGACGCCGCCTATGGCGCCGGGGTCACCTGGGACTTCTACAAGAACGTCCTGGGCCGGTCCGGCATCCGCGGCGACGGCGTCGCCGCCTACTCCCGGGTCCACTACGGAAACGCGTACGTCAACGCGTTCTGGGACGACGGCTGCTTCTGCATGACCTACGGCGACGGAACCGGCAACAACGACCCGCTGACCTCACTGGACGTCGCCGGTCACGAGATGACGCACGGCGTCACCGCCGCCACCGCCGGTCTCGAGTACAGCGCCGAGTCGGGTGGCCTGAACGAGGCGACCTCCGACATCATGGGCACCTCGGTCGAGTTCTACGCCAACAACTCCAGCGCGCCGGGCAACTACCTCATCGGCGAGCAGATCGACATCAACGGCGACGGCACCCCGCTGCGCTACATGGACAAGCCGAGCAAGGACGGCGGCTCCAAGGACGCGTGGTACTCGGGCATCGGCAGCCTCGACGTCCACTACTCCTCCGGCCCGGCGAACCACTGGTTCTACCTGGCCTCCGAGGGCTCCGGCGCCAAGACTGTCAACGGCGTCAACTACAACTCGCCCACCTCCGACGGTCTGCCCGTCACCGGCATCGGCCGGGACAAGGCGCAGCTGATCTGGTACAAGGCGCTCACCACCAAGTTCAACTCCAGCACCGACTACAAGGGCGCCCGCGACGGCACGATCGCCGCGGCGACCGAGCTGTACGGCGCCGGCAGCGCCGAGGTCAAGAACATCACCGACGCCTGGGCCGCCGTCAACGTGGGCGCCCGTTCGAACGGCAGCACCCCCACCCCGGGCAACGTCTTCGAGAGCACCGGCCAGGTCGCCATCCCGGACTCCCCGGGGCCCGCGGTCACCTCGTCGGTCAGCGTCACCGGTGTCACCGGCAACGCGCCGAGCGCCCTCAAGGTCGGCGTGAAGATCACCCACACCTACATCGGTGACCTCCAGATCGACCTCGTGGCGCCCAACGGGACGTCGTTCCGCCTGCAGAACTCCTCCTCGGACTCCGCGGCGAACCTCGACAAGACGTACACCGTCAACGCCTCGGCCGTCGCGGCCAACGGCACCTGGAAGCTGAAGGTCCAGGACAAGGGCGCCGCGGACGTCGGCACCATCACCGACTTCAAGCTCACCTTCTGACCGCCTGACTGCATGACCGCCTGACTGCATGACTGCATGACCTGACCCTGCAAAGGGCCTGCACCCAGGTACGCCGACACCCCCGCCTCCACGACACAGGAGGACGGGGGTGTCGTGCTGCGGGTGGACACCAGATCGGCCACCACCATCACACAGGCCCTAGACGAGAAGCCCTCCTATGGGCTGCTCCGTCCAGATGATCTTCCCGCTACCGGTGAACCGGCAGCCCCAGCGGTCGGTGAGCTGGGCCACGAGGAAGAGGCCACGCCCGCCTTCGTCCGACTCCCGTGCGCGGCGCAGGCGCGGCTGAGTACTGCTGGGGTCGGACACCTCGCACACGAGCACCCGGTCGCGGATCAGCCGGAGCCTCACGGGTCCGCCCGCGTATCGGATCGCGTTCGTGACCAGCTCGCTGACGACGAGCTCCGTCACGAAGCCCAGTTCGTCCAACTCCCAGTCGCCCAACTGGCCCACCACCAGCTCACGGGCGTGCGCGACGAGGGACAGGTCGGGTTCGAGCTCCCACTCGGCGACTTGATCCGGCGAGAGGGCGTGGGTGCGGGCGAGCAGCAGAGCGACGTCGTCGGCGGGCTCTTGGGGCAGCACGCTGTCGAAGATGCTCTGGCTGATCTCGCCCAGGGTCCGGCTCGGGTCCGCGCCGGCGAGCGAGCTCCTCAGCCTCTCCATTCCCTCCTCGATGTCGCCGTCGCGGCTGTCGACGAGTCCGTCCGTGAAGAACGCGAGCATGCTGCCGGGCTGTACTTCGAACTCCGTGACCTCAAATGGCATTCCGCCGACTCCGAGCGGCGGTCCCGGCGTCATACCGACGAAAGTCGGCTCGTCACCGGGCGACACCAGGGCGGGCGGCGGGTGTCCCGCCGTGCCGGCGGTGCATTTCCTTGTCACCGGGTCGTAGACGGCGTACAGGCACGTCGCCCCGAGCATCGCCGTCTCGGAGCGGGAATCGCCGGTCATCTCCTCGCTGGAGAGACCGAGCACCAGGTCGTCCAGGTGCGTGAGCAGCTCACCCGGATCCAGATCGAGGTCGGCCAGGGCCTGCACCGCGGTCCTCAGTCGCGCCATGGCCGCGGTGGCATCGAGTCCATGGCCGACGACGTCCCCGACGACGAACCCGACGCGCAACGAGGGCAGTGGGATCACGTCGAACCAGTCCCCGCCGACCCCGACGCCGCCACCCGCCGGCTGGTATACGCCCACCGTCTCGGCAGCCGCGGAATCCAAGGCCGAGCGCGGCAGCAGGCTTCGCTGCAGGGCCACCACCGACCGGTGTTCCTTCGTGTAGCGGCGTGCGTTGTCCACGCCGAGCGCGGCCCTCGATGCGACGTCCTGCAGCAGGGCAGCGTCCTCTTCGCTGAACGCGGAGGGCAACTGACTGCGCCAGACCGTGACGCAGCCGAGGATCAGGCCTCGGGCGTAGAGCGGCACCGCAACGGAGGAGTGCGCCCCGCTCGGAACGAGCAACGGCAGGCTCTCCGGATCCACGCCGAGTTTCGCGTGCAGGATGGCGACGTCCGGCACCAGCACGGGCAGCCCCTTCATGAGGGGGCGCATCAACGTACTGTCCGTCACTGGAGGAAGCGCCTCTCCAACCGCCAGGAGGTTCTCGGCTGATATCTCGGGGCTCTGCGCAGCGGCGGTCCGGCGCAGGCGGACGTCGCCGCTGGTGTCAAGGTGTGGGGGCTCGTCGCCCACCAGTACCTGCTCGGCGATGTCCACGGTCGCCAGGTCGGCGAAATCAGGAACGAGCAGATTCGCGAGGGTCTCGGCCATCTCGATCACGTCCAGGGATGCGCCGATGCCCTCGGCGGCGGCGTGGGACAGCCCCGTCCGGCGTCGCCGCGCATCTCGCTCCGCTGCCTCCACCGCGGTTTCCGCCGGGGTGACCAGGACGAGCCACTGCGCGGCGGCGCCGGAAGCGCCGGGAGTCCGAGCTGCAAGCCGGACGACCGTGCAGTCCAGAGAGACCACAGGAACCGGAACCTCTTGACCCGCCTCCGTACCGGCGCGCGGCAGGAGCCCCAGCAGGGAAGCACAGATCTGACCCGGCGAACATTCCAGCAGGGTCGCAGCCAGCTCCGAACGGGCCATGACCACACCTGCGTCGTCGAGTACGACCGCTGCCGTTTCGATGACGGGCACCGAGGCGGGCTTCGGGCCACGACGCTCCGGTTCACGCATGTCGCCTCCACGCACCGTGACCTTCAGTATCGTCCCCGAGGGGAAACCAGGCACCCTCAGCACACCCTGGCCCGGCGACGCCTCCGGCTACGGGCCGGTCATGGCATGTCGGCGCTCAGTAACCGAGGGTCTCGGTTCCCTCGATCGTCTCGCCCGGGGCGCCTTCGATGGTCTGCGTCAGGGTGTTCCCGCCGACGGTCAGCTTGTAGGCGTGCTTGCTGCCCTGGGCGTCGGTCACGGTGCCCGGCCGCATCCGCATGACGGGGTTGTCTTCGGCATCGGCGAATTTCGGCGCCGTTTGCGGTGGACGTGAGGTGGGTTCCGGCCGGCAGGTCGAGCTTCGCGCTGGCTGTCCGGGGGCCAAGAGGGCCCGGCAGCATGCTTCTGTGACCACCGAACTGCCGCCGCTGGGCGCGGCCCAGCGGCAAGCCGCTCTGCAAGGGCTGATCGTCAATCGATCGGCCACCCCTGACGTCCTGTGCCGCCTGTCGGGGCTTACCGGAGCCGCGCAGGAGATCGCCTGGAGCAATCCGCAGGTCGACTCGGAGGTGGCCGACACCATGCTGCGGCTCGGAGACCGGGATGTCGACGCCGCGCTCGCGATGAACGAGCATCTGCCGCAGGCGGTCCTCCGGCGCCTTGCGCGGCACCCCGATCCCGAGGTACGGAGCGGGGTGCCCCGCAACGGCCTGGCGGCCGACCTGTCTGAGCTGCTCGCTGCGGACGGTGATGCGCGGGTCCGGGCGGCGGTGGCCCGGCACGAGGCGCCGGCCTCGATCCGGGACCTCCCGGTGGCGGATCCGGATCCAGGGGTACGGGCTGCCCTGGCCACTCAGGTCGCGGTCCTGCCTCCGCGGACGGTGCGGCTTCTGCTCGCCGACGAGGACCCGTCGGTGAGGGCCGCCGCCTGCCGTCCGAGGTGCCCGGCACCGCCGCAGGACCTGCACGAGCGGCTGCCGGCCGATCCGGCGACCCGGGCGTTGACCGTTGCGCATGTGGGCCTGTCCGCAGCGCTCGCAGTCGAGCTGGCCGGTGACCCGGACAGCGAGGTGCGCGCGGTGCTCGTCGGCCACCCCGGGTTGCCGGAGGAGTCGCGTGACCTGCTGGAAGCCGACCGGGACGGACTCGTCCGGTGTCGCCTGCTGTTCAGCCGCCGGCTGTCCCACGAGCGCCGGGCCGCGCTGCTCGGCGGAGATCGAAGCGGGTGCGGGGGCGGGCGACGAGGAGGCGGGGATCGCCGAGCTCGCCATCGGGCTGTCGCGGCCCTGGGCCGGACCACGGTGGCTCCTGGAAGCGCCGGTGGACGAGTGCCTTCGGCACCTGGAGTCCCCGCTCCCCGCAGCTGCGCTGGGCCGTGGCGGCGATGACGACCCGGCTGCACCCGGCGGTGGCCGACCGCGCCCGCCGCCACGACGACCCCCAGGTGCGCCGGCTTGCCCAACCGGAGGCCGCCTACGCCGAGTTCCTCGGCCAGTACCCGCCGCCTGTTCGTACACCGGACCTCGGGTCCGGAAGGTGGTTGGGCGGCCCGGTGCTACTGCCTCCAGAGCGCTCTGGTCACCGGGCCTCGCCCGCGCACGCCCTGTCGACGCGGACTGAGCCGACCATAGCCACAGCAAGTCGGCGGCCCGCCCGAGAAGCACAGCATTCGGCATCCTGTGTGACATGCGCGGTCGAGGGTTGACGCCCCACACTGACACCAGGCGCTGGACGGTCGTCCCGGAGGCGCCCTCCCCCGGTTCCGCCGGCGTCTCGCTGAAGGCTCACTGTCATGGGGGCAGGGCTTCGAGCTGCTGGGGGACGCGCTCCGCTCCAGGTCGTCTGCGCGCACGGTGACCTGGGCCGCCCTGGGAGCTGTCCGGCCAATCGTGTGCCAAGCCAGGTGACGGGCGGTCAGGCGCAGTCAGGCGGCTGGATGGCGTCATTGGTTTGGCCTGCGACCCCAGCGGTCGGCCGGTGGGCGGTCGAGGAGTGTTCCCGGGCCGCGAAGCAGGAGCGCGGCCCGGACGACTACCTGGGGTCCGCCGCTACGAAGGCTGGCACCGCCGCATGACCCTCGCCATGGCCCCGCGTACAGCGCCCGGCGAACAGTGAAACGTGCCCATCTTCCTGTGGCTGCCGGACGGGGGTGCGCGGAATCGCAGCCACGCCCGGTCTGCCCGCCTCGGCCTGACACCGCCGTAGCACCGGAGCCCGAGCCGAGGCCGGAGACGGAGTCTGGTGATGCGATCAAGGCGGAACGGAGGTGCGATGGAGCTGTCCCCGCAGGCCGTCGCGCGGCCCGCGGCTTCCCCGGAGAGTGACGGTGATCCCCGTGACGACCGTACGCGCCGTGGCCGATGGACGGCGAAGCGAACGCCCCCCGCGCGAGCGGAGGCGGAGGGCGGCGGCCGCCGCCGCTGTCTGCGGGCTCTGCGTCGCGTTCGCCTTCGCCACCCCACCGGCGCAGGCCGCCCCCGCGCCGTCCGAGCCGTGCACGTCCGGCTGGGTGTGCGGCTGGACCGGCCCCGGCTACACGGGCGTGGCGAGCTTCGTCTCGCAGGACATGCCGCGTTACCCGGAGACGACCGCGTACGTCGGATTCAACGGTGGTGCATCCGTGTGGAACAGTGCCGGAACGTGGCGCCGGGGCGGCCAGCTGTGGGGCCGCTGCGTCACCGTGTACAGCGGCACCGAGTATCGGGGGCAGAGCCGGACCATCCGCCCTGACAAGGGCATCGCCCGGATCCCCGCGTCGTTCGGGAACATCCACTCCAACCGGTTCCACACGTGCCGGCTGACCTGACCCCACCCCACCCCCACCCTGCCGTCAGCGGGTGTCGGTGCGCTCCTCGAGGCCGGTGCCGTGGCGGAGGGTGACCGACATCAGGTCGCTGGGGGCATCCAGTTCCAGGCGCTGCCCGGGCCGGGGGGACGGAAGTAGAGGCGGACGCCGCCGGTCAGGCAGCACACCGCCTCCTCGGCCTCCGTCCCCGCGTGGAACGTCGCGATCCGACAGGAAACCGCTCCTCGCCGCGGCGCCGGCCGCGCCCGCGCGCCTCTTCCTGTACCTGCCGTCTGCCGTCTGCCGTCTGCCATCAGCTGTCCGAGCGGAATGCCCCGTGGACACGTAGGTCGCCGTTGATCGCAACCAAGTCGTCGCGGGTGTGCATGATCCATCCGACGTCGTTACGGACCGACAGGTGTCCGTTGGCGTTCACCTTTCCCTCGAACTCCGACTCCCCGTGGACGATCAGCCGCGGTGGCCCGTCCTGCGTCTCCAGCACGTTGTCGACGGTCAGCCCTCCCTGGAGGGTGAGACGTTCCTTGACCTGGGCCCGACGGGTGATCAAGTCGTTCAGGTCCGCCTTGTCGGCCGCGACGGTTCCCCACTGGCGGTTTCCGGCGCCCTGGAACACGTTCACCCCGGCGGCGGGGAACTCGATCCATCCGTCGGCGGCTGTGCGGCCCTGCACCCACTTGGTGTTGATGCCGTTCAGGTCCGCCTTGTCAGCGGCGACGGTTCCCCACTCCCGATTTCCGTCCTTGCGTACGCTCACTCCGGACTGCGGGAACTCGATCCACCCCTTGCCCGCGTCGCGGTCCCCCACCCACTGGGTGTTGATGCCGTTCACGCTGACCTTGTCAGCCGTGACGGTACCCAGGTCGCCTCCCGCGCCATGGCCGACCTTGATCCCGTCCGACGGGAACCGGATCCACCCGGCACCACTGTCCCGGCCCCGCACCCACGTCGCGGTCACCGTCTCGGCGTCGGCCGTGGCCGCCGCGACGGTGCCCAGCGCCTGGGCGTCGTCCTGGAACTGCGCGCCCCGCGTGGTGAAGGTGATCCGGCCCCTGTTCTCCGTGCCCTCGACCCACGGGGTGTGCACCCCGGTCGTCGCCGTCACGCTCTCGAACTCGGGGCTGCGCAGGTGGACGGTGGTCGTGAGGAAGGACCCCGGCTGCTGCGAGCCCGGCGAGGTGGCCATCAGGATGTACGTGGCATCCCGTTTCGGCTCCTGGCCCGCCTTCGGCGACCACTCCCAGCCGGATGCCCCCCTTCCCCGACGTGACGGTCTCCGGCGGGCCGTCCGGACCCTGGATCCGGTACGTGAGGGTGTCGGGACCGTCCCACCGCAGGACGACGTCGTTGCCCGCGACCACCAGGGAGTCCTTCGGGCGGAAGTTGCGCGGCACCTTGGACGCCTGCTTCAGCAGGCCCAGAGTCACGGGGTTGCTCTGCACCCTGGCGCCGTTCGCCGCCCTCTCCGTCACGTGCAGCAGCACCAGTCCCGCCGCGCCGGAGACCGGGAAGCCGTCGAGTACCAAAACCATGGAGCCGGCTTTCTGGAACAGCGTGTTGGGCCGGCCGGTCACGGTGAGGACACCTGCGTCGCCGTCCCAGACGACGAGCGGCTCTTCCCCTTGCCTCGTCGCGGTGTTGTGCTCGACCCGTGCGTTGATCGCCTTCGGATGGAGCGTCAGGTCACCGTCCGCCGGGCCGACTGGTACTCGTACCTCGATCGAGTACCAGATCACCTCGTCCATGGTCGGATTGGAGACGACGATGTGGACCGCTCCCTGCGATTCATCGCCTGCCTCCGCCACCTGGAGCGGAGCCGGGTCGGTGAGGATTTCGTAGTTCAGAGAAGCCATCGCTGAAGACCCCCTGTTTCTGCTGTGCGGACGCTCACCCCCCCCACGGACGCAGCCCTTTCAGCAAAGCGCTCGCCGGACAACCCGCGAACCCGAACCGGCCCAACCGGCGCGAATCAGACCCACGCTGGCCGAATCGGGGATCCCTCGCCTTCCGGCGACGCGGCGTCTCACCGCGCCGCATGTCCACTCCGTACGGGAACGGGCCGTCGTGGTCGGCGGACGGGGAAGTCTCCCCACGTAAGGTCCGTGCGGGGTCGACGCCTCGGACGACTCACTCACTCACTCACTCGCATCCCTCAAACCTCGTACGGCCCGCACCCGTGGCCCGGTATCGGCCGCCGGCTGGCACGGGCCATGCACACGGTGTTCCATGGATGTGTGGTCTCTTTGCGTATCGACGTGCACGCACATCTGTGGACAGCGCGGTATCTCGACCGCCTCGAACAACTCGGGAAGACGGACACTGGCACCCAGCGCGGGATCCGTGCCGATGCCACCGACGCCGACTTGGAGCACCGTTTCGCGCTGATGGAACGGGCGGGTATCGATCTGCAGGTGCTCTCGGTGGCCCCGCAATGCCCTCACCTGGAGAAGGAATCCGAGGCCGTAGCCTTGGCCCGCGAGGCGAACGACGCGTACGCGGAACTGGTGACCCGCTTCCCGGGACGCTTCCGCGCCTTTGCCGCGATTCCGCTGCCCCACCTCGACGCAGCCCTGGACGAGACCGCCCGGGCCCTCGACGGCCTCGGCGCGGTCGGCGTCGGCGTGACCACGACCGTACTCGGCCGCACGCTCGCCGATCCGCTGCTGTGGCCCCTCTACGAGGAGCTCGACCGGCGCGGAGCGGTCCTGTACGTGCACCCGGCAGGCGAGGGCGCCGCCAGCCCCCTGATCACCCGACACCGCATGACGTGGATGGTGGGGGCACCGGTGGAGGACACGGTGGCGATGATGCACCTCGTCCTCGCGGGCATCCCGGCCCGCTATCCCCGGATGCGGGTGCTGGCCTCACACCTGGGCGGAGCGCTGCCGCTCCTGCCGCGCCGCCTCGACGACCACCTGGCGTTCGAGTCCCCCGACACGCCTGAACCGCCGTCCGTGGCCCTCGGGCGGCTCTGGTACGACACGGTCAGCCACGTGCACCCACCGGCACTGGCGGCTGGCGCCGCGACGTTCGGCGCGGACCGCCTCGTCCTCGGCACGGACTACCCCTACGAGGACGGGGAACGCTTCCTGCAGGCCGTGGACTACATCTCCCGTTCGGGGCTGGCACCGCAGGAAGCAGCGACGATCCTCGACACCAATGCCGCCCAGTTGCTGAACCTGACCGGTTCCTGACGGGCCTGGCCTGGCCTGGCCAGGAACCGTAAAACCCGCCTGGGCTGCCGCGGAACGGCTGGCCGCGGACGACGACGCCGGGTGCCGCGCCGCGGCACTGGACCGGACCGCCGACTGGATGCTGGGCCGGGCCACCGCCGCCGCGCTCCTCTTCGACGCCGACCGGCACGGGGAGACCCACGGTACGGACCCGGACCCGGCCACCGCCCCCGGCGGCCGGGCGGAGGCCCGCGCCTGGCTCGACGCGGAGCGCGCCCAGTGGCTGGCCGCGCTGCGGCGGGCCGCCGAGACGGGACGGCACCGGCAGGTCACCGACGCGGCGCAGGCCATGCACTGGTTCTCCGACCTCACAAAGCACTGGGAGGAGTGGGCGGAGCTGTTCGGGCTGGGCGTGACGTCGGTCCGTGCCCTGGGCAGCCGGCGGGACGAGGCCGTACATCTCAACTACCCGGCCTGGGCACGCAACTTGTGCGTGCACGACCATCCGGGCGCCCTGGCCGTCGCCGACGAGGCGCCGGCGGTGGCGCGCGCGCTCGGCGACGGGCTCCAGACCTGCTGGGCCCTCGGGTACGGGGCTGCGGCCCTGCACCGTATCGGAAGGGCCGAGGAGTCCCTCGTCCGGTTCCGGGAGGCGGCCGCGCGCTTGCGCGCCGAATCCTCCGGGCAGGCCCGGCTGGCCGAACTGACCGTGCTGAACTCCTCCTCGCGCGCAGTCTTCCGCGAACACCCGGCGGTCGACGTACGGATCGACGGCTGCGAGAACCATGCTGCTGGAGATCGGCTAGACCGGCCTCACGCTGCTCGCGGGCACCGCGGTCGCGGACGGCGTCGGCGTCGGCGTACAACCGGGATCCGAAACCTCGGACCATGTCCTTCTCGGCGGCGACGTGCAGGGGGTCTGCAGCAGCAATCGGCCGCCGGTGCCGACGGGATGAATGAATCGGATCGTGCGGTGGCCTTCGTTCTCCTGGCTGTGGCATGTCTCATGAGACATGGACCCATCGGGGCGGCAGGCGCCGCCGAGCGTCTCAGCTGTGGCTGTCCGGCAGCGGGGCAGATATGACCAGGCCCTCGTCGAGCCTCTCGACCAGAGCGGCGGAAACGGGCGGAAACCAGTGCCCGGCCCAGCGGCCAACGGATCGCGAGAAGGCGACGAGTTCGTCCTGAACGGAGCCCAGGAGTTCGGGCAGCTGGGCCCGGGGAATGTCGATGGGCGGCCCCTCGTGGCGGTCCGTATCGGGCCACAGCCTGATGATCGCCCCGACGTGCTCGACGCGCGGCGTCGGATCGTGCCCGAGCCAGGGCCACTCCCCGTCGGCCAGGACCCCCCAGTCCCGCCAGTTCTCCAATCCGAAGCAGCATCCGGGCAACGCCGTGACTCCGGTGACGGTGTCCCGGATCCTCAGACCACCGGGTGCGACGACGGACTCCGCTGTCACCAGGCGCCGGACCTGCTCCAGGCTCTTCTCGGTGGCGCGAGCTCTACGCCGGCTGCTCCCGTTGTATTCCGTCAGAATCGCCATGGCCGTGCCAACCTCTCGCGACGACAACTGTCCGGACAAAGGCAGTAGGCGGTTTGCGGACGGTTCGGCAATGGGCCACAGAGTGAAATCCGTGGCCTTGTAGGTCTCCAGTACGGCATCCATGATCAGCACTCACACAGTGTCCATCGGCCACTGATACGAACGCCTCACCATTTCCAGGACAACGGCGCTCGCCGGTGCCAGTACACCCTCCACGTAGGTTGCACTACTCCCACGTGACCAGGTAGCTCTGGTGCCGAACGCACCCGCCGTCGGCAAGGAGCGTCGGCTCCCCCGAGTACCGGTCGGGCCTCAACGACAGGTCGATGCCATGGTCGTTGGTCGTGCGAACCCCCGGCAGGCCGGCTCCCGGCTCACCGTTGCCGGGCGCGGCTATGTCCTGCACTTTCAGGCCCTGCCCGGACCACGCATCGCGGAGTGTCTCGAGCGCTGCCTCGTACGCCCCGCGGCCCGAGAAGTCGGGTGCCCAGGTCACTCTCGGCTGGTCACGGGTGACGCCCTCGGAGTCGACACCGAGGTCGTCCTTGCAGGAGGCGTTGGCCATCTCACGCCGGTCCACAATTGACGAGGGGACCATCCCCAGCCCGCGCACCGCGTCCTCGCCCGCCTCCTGCGTCAGCCTCAGGTGCTCGCGAAACTCCGTCTCCGACATCACCCGACCGCCCGCGCAGCCCTGAGTCAGTGCCCCGACGAGCAGCACCGCGCCGCCCACGGTCAGCACCCTGCCTCGCCGGCGAAACGGCGCGGGGTCCCGCGGACAGGTGGTGGGAAGGGGAGTCGTAGTCATGGGCCCATCCCAACAGGCGGATCCCACCGCGCACTACCGCTCCCGTACTCAGACGCCGGTGAGTACACGGAGCACCCGCGACCGAACGGCCGTCGGCGCGACGGCGGTGGTCGTTGGAAACGAGGGCGCTGCGCGTCCAGAACAGCACTGCGCGGCTGTTTCTCGACACCCCGTCCCACCAGCAGCATTGGTCTTCGACCAGCTCATCGACCTGGTCTTCCGGCTCCGGAGCGTGAATACGGGCCATGCCTACGGTTTGCATCGGGCGGAGCCACCCTTGGGGAACTCCTCCCGGACCACGATCTAGTCCCCGTCGAAACCGGTGATCAGCTTCCCGGAGAACAGCTCCTCCACGTCCTTCACCCTGAACGTCACGTGGCCGTCCAGGCGGCGCCCCCGAAGGCCGGGGCTCACGTACTCCGGTGGCGACGGTCTCTATCCGACCAGGCGGCGGCGCCACTCCAGGGAGGTGATGGTGATGGCCCGGCCCGGGTCACGGTCCCAATCGACCTGGAGACCGACTGCTTCCAGGGCGGCCACGACCTCGTGGCCGATGGCCGCAGTGGTCTCGGACGAGCCGTCGAAGCCTCCGTAGAGGAGCATCAGTCCGTGGCCGGCAGCGGCGGAGTCCGTGCACTGGGAGTGGAAATAGACGAAGCCACGGGCGTCGGTCCCGCCTTCGCCACCGATCTCGGACTGGCCGCAGCTGCGGCAGCAGGTGAAGTTCTCGCGGGCGGTGATACCGGCCTCCTGCAGGGCGGTGAACGCGCGGGTGAGCCGTTCCGGGTCGGTCTCGCCGTGCCATTCGGCCTGCTCCGCGACGCGCTCCAGCCACATCCGGTCGGCCAGCGCCTCCGCCTGCTCGCGCGATACGGGCCGACGGTCCGCGGTGACCAGGTACTCCTCGGCGAGCTCCGCCAGTTCGGCGCGGTCGGCATAGCCGCCGACCAGCTCCTCGCGGACGCGCTTCTCCAACTCCTCGCGCTCGACTTCGTCCAGGTCGAGCGGCGGCACCTCACGGGTGGGGCCCATATCCAGCAGCGACCAGGTCAGATCAGTGCTCCAATCGGACCCCTGCCTGGCCCAGCCGGTCATCGCCTCAATCACGGCCTCGCAACCGTCGACCATCACCTGGAAGTGCCGGTCGGCGGCACCGTCGCGGTGCTCCAGCGTGTAACCCCCGCCGGCCTCGTGCCAGACCTGGGCGAAGACGTCGGGCAGGTCGGGTATCCGATGAACCACCAGAAACCGGTCGCCCTCACCGCCGATTCGCCGGACCAGCCCAGCCAGCCCCTCGGCGGACACACGAACGTGCCGCTCCCCGTTCTCGGCCTTCACCACGATCTCAAGCATGCGCAGACTCTGACACACCCCCCTGGCCGCAGACCCCCCGGGACCCGCGACGCAGCTCACTGCGACGACACCTCTTGCGGGGCTGGAGCGCGAGCATCGGCCCGAGGTGGTCGACGATGCGGTCCGCCGCCGACTTGGACACCCCGAACAGCGGGGCGAGCTTGCGCATCGTCATGTTCGTCCGCTGAGGAAACGGCTTTGCGCCCCGTGTGATCGACGTGGATGCTGACTGACCGGAGGTACTGAAGATGACCGATGTTGTGCTGAAGCTGTCAGCCCGTGATTTGGTGCATGCGGATCTGGCGTCGTGCGGGTGGGCAGGGTCCGACCACCACTTGGCCGGCGTCGCCAAGCAGTTGGAGCGTGCCCGGATCGGTGAGGTCGACTACCTGGCGGTCTGCCCTGCAACGGACATCCCAGTGGCGAAGGGCGGCGTCGACTACCAGGTCAAGGAAGGCGTCGGCACTTTGTGGCAGCTGGCAGTCCACCCCGCATTGCAGTCGTGCGGGATCGGCACGTTCCTTGTCGAAGCCGCAGAACTGCGGATCAGGAAGCGCGGTCTGCGGCAGGCCGAGCTGGCCGTGGAGGAAAGCAACCCCCGGGCACGTGAGCTGTACGAACGACTGGGCTATGTCGCGTACGGCCGCCAGCCGGACTCGTGGGACGAACGAGCCCCGGATGGATCGTTGCGCCGCTACGAAACGATGTGCACGTTGATGCGGAAGGACCTCTCGTAGGCTCAGCCACGGGCGCCACCCTCCAAGTTCGTCAGCCATGGTGGAGGCTTCTTCCTCGGGTTCCGCCAGAGGCTGCGGGCCGCGGAGTGGCTCATCGCATCCAGAGGCAGATGGCCCGGCGACTGCCGGCGCCCGGCCGGGCGGGCCGAGGGGCATCATGATCCTTATGACTTCCGCAGAGCTCCCTCCTTCCATCGATGCCTCCTCTTCCAGCGTCACCGCGCGGGATTTCGCGTCGACCGGCCGTCGTGTGCTCATCAGCGGTGCCTCGCGGGGACTGGGCCGTGCGCTCGCGCAGGCGTTCGCAGCCAATGGGGACCGGGTGGCTGTCCACTTCGGCTCGCGGCGTGGGGAGGCTGAGAAGACGCTCGCTTCCCTCGCCGGTACGGGGCATGTACTTGCCGGGGGCGACCTGTCCACCCCGGACGGTGCGCGAGCCGTGGCCGAGACCGCCGCCGGAGGGCTCGGCGGGCTGGACGTACTGGTGAACAACGCCGCCGTGAACCTCCCGCATCCGCTCGCCACCACCTCGTACGAGGACTGGGCGGCCGCCTGGCAGAGTCACGTATCCGTCAACCTCCTCGCGACGGCGAATCTCAGTCACCTCGCCGCTAGCCGGATGATCGGGCAGGGCGGCGGTGGCCGGATCGTCAATGTCGGCTCGCGCGGAGCCTTCCGTGGCGAGCCCGACCACCCGGCGTACGGGGCGACGAAGGCGGCGGTGCACGCGCTGGGCCAGTCCCTCGCCGTGCACCTCGCCCCGTACGGAATCGGCGTCGCCTCCGTCGCACCCGGGTTCTTCGAAACGGAGCGAGTCGCGCACCGGCTGGGTGGGGCGGAGGGCGATGTGATCCGTGCCCAGAGCCCGTTCGGGCGAGTGGCGTCGGCGGACGAGATCGCGGCGGCCGTGCTGTGGCTGGCGTCACCGGCGGCCGAATGGGCCTCGGGGACGGTTCTGGACCTCAACGGGGCCTCATACCTGCGTACCTGAGACGCGCGAACAGGAAATTACGCCCGTAGCGAGTGGGCGGTGCGGACGGCGAGGGCAGAGCGCCTCTCAACCGGACACGACAGGCATCTTGGCGCCCGGTCAGTAGAGTTGGGCGGACAGGAGAAACGATTCGGGGGGATCCATGTGGCCAGATGATGTACCGCCCATCGTCTTCGTGCACGGGACGCGCTTCAGCGCGGCACAGTGGAGTCCGCAGCTCGCCGCCCTCCACGAAGGGTTTCCGGTAGCCGCGGTCGACCTCCCCGGTCACGGCGCCCGTTCTGCCCAGCCATGGAGCCTTGACGCGGCAACGGAGATCATCGCGTCGGCAGTGGACTCGCTCGGCCGCGGGCCGGCCGTGGTGGTCGGGCACTCGCTCGGCGGATACGCCTCGCTGGAGTTCGCGCGGCGTTGCCCGGACAAACTGCGCGGGCTCGTCCTCGCGGGTGCCAGCGTCTCGACGCGAGGCGCCTGGGCGATACCGTACCGGTGGGCCGCACAGCTTGCCCCCCGCGTACCGGCGGACCGGCTGACCCGGTGGAACGACCGGTTGCTGCGCCGCCTCTATCCGCTTGACGTGGTTGAGGCGACCATCCGCGCCGGGTACGCCTTTCACACCGTGCCGGCCGCATGGGGCGAGGTACTGGGCCGCTTCGATGCGGGTTCCATGCGCCACGTGGCGGCACCGGTCCTCATCCTCAACGGCGAGAAGGACACCGTCTTCCGGTCCGGTGAAAGGGACTTCGCCCTCGCCCATCCGCAGGCACGGATCGAGCTGATCCCACGCGCAAGACACCTCTCGAACTTCGACGATCCAGATGCCTTCACCAGCGCCGTCCGCCGCTTCGCCCAGCAGCTGCCCCCTTCCGGCTGAAGCCCGGGCGCTCCGTCCACAGACGTCCCGGGCCGTGGCCATCGAGAGAGCGGGCACTCACCCTGGACCGGACGCGCCAGAAGGCCTGACGGCCAGCTGCGTCCCGCCGCCGGACACGGCGGCGCAGCGGTGGCGACGCCGGCGGACTCGGGCGAGTGGCGGTGGCCCGATCCCGGCCGGACGACGCCGAAGCCGGCCCGGTCGCGCCAGCCCGGCCTCCTGGTCATCCACGCTCGAAGGCGTGAACGCCGTTCGTCGCCCCGGCTCCCGGACCAGCGATGACAGGGCCACGGCTGCGGTGTCAGTCTGCTGAAGTATCCTTCCCGCCACCGCACACCGACTCGGAGGACCAAGAGAGTTGACTGGCCTGTCTGCGTTCCCGCTGCCCTTTCATGATTCCCGTTCCATATCGCTCGCGACACCCCGAACGCTGCGGGAAATTCAGATGATGCAGTGCAGCTCACTCATTCGCGCGAAGCCGGGCTGGTTCGACAAGATGAGCGATGCCGACATCGTCGCCAGGTGGACGCAAGAAGCGGTCACCCAGGGCCTCACCGAAGCGCAGGTTCGTTACGTGCTTGCCGAACTCGCGCATTACGCCGCGCTGCGGGACGGACGAACCGGCGTCGAGGTGGCCGCCGTCGACGGGGTGTGGCAGTCGGACACGCTGGTCGACGACAAGCTCAGGTCCCGGCTGCGCGAGGCGGTTCGGGTTCTGGAGCAGGTCCCCGAAGCGGAACAGGACTGGCATCCCGGATCCGACGGCCAGGTGCTGGATCTGGTTCATCCCTCACTGTTCTGCCTGGTGAGGGAGGTGAGCGGTGCACCCGAGAGGGCTTGGCAAAATCCGACGGACCGCTATTCGAGATACGAGTTCTCGGAGAAATTCCAGTGGCTACCCACGGACGTCGACGTCAGCGAAGACGGCGATGTCGCATTCCGTTCGTACGTCAACAACGTCCACCCCGAGAATCATCGCGAACTAGTCTCCGTCCTGCCGGACTTGTTCGCGCGCTTTCGCCCGCTGCTGGAGAACGTGCTCACCGATCTGCGCCATCCGCGGCCCCTGCGGATCGAGGCCGATCCTTACGGGTGGTACGACTCGGAGCCGGAGTATCCGAACGAAGCCTCCTACAGTGATGATGAGGCTTACGCAGAAGCCGTTCGTACGTGGGAACAGGTCCAGGACGACTGGTGGGACAACCGCCGCCCGGTCATCCCGGACGCCCCGGCATTCACCCCGCCCGAGTTGCCCGATGCATCCGCGCGAGTCGACCTGCGCGGCCGTCGTCTCCAGGTCATCGTCAAGCTCGCCACCATTCATCTCACCCCGGACAAGCCCGAGTACCCCGGCGGTTCCTGGCACGTCGAGGGGATGATGAACGAGCGGATCGTCTCGACCGGCATCTACTACTGGGACAGCGAGAACATCACCGAAAGCCGGCTGAGTTTCCGGGCGGCACTCGACGACCCGAGATACGAACAGAACGACGACAACGGCCTGCGCGAGGTCTACGGTCTGGAGGACGAGGACGCACTGAACCAGACACTGGGATCGACATCGACCCCGGCGGGCCGCTGTCTGGCGTTCCCGAACATCCTGCAACACCGCGTCGACTCATTCCGCCTCACGGACACCACCCGCCCGGGATATCGCAAGATTCTCGCGTTCTTCCTGGTTGACCCGTCGGAAGAGATCGTCTCGACATCCGATGTGTCGCCGCAACAACCATGGTCCGACACATCGACCATGACGCTCGAACAGGCAAAGAACTACCGCGAACAACTCATGCAGGAACGCAAGTTCTTCGTCGACGAACACAACGAGCAGCTCTACGAACGAGAATTCTCCCTCTGCGAGCACTGAAACCTCGGCCTTGGGCCCGCCGGGGTAGTCGCCGTCAGCGATCGTTGTGGTCTTGCCGACGGGCGGCTTCGGCGCAGTACTCCTCCAGGCTCCGCGTCGTTGCGGTTTCCGGCCGGCGGCCACCCGACCACGACGGCCAGGCGGGCGTCGGCGTCGATGACGGCCTGGTGGATGGTGGAGTACCCGTAGCTCTTGGACCGCTCGGCGATGGTGTGATCGCGGTCAGGTCCGAACCCGGCGCGCCCGCCCTGTGGATCCCCCGTCGGGGCGGGAACGATGACGGTCGCCCTCCCCTCCTTCGACGCGAAGAAGCGCCGCCGAGAAACTGAGTACGTCTCCCCGGCAGGGCCACCCGCCACCCCGGTATCGGTCCGACATCGGCCCGGCATCGAACCGGGGTGGCACGAAGATGGGTAATTCCGGGGATTCTCATGGGGGTTCCGCCCCCGTCCGTTCACCTCTCGGCGACCTCCGCGTCGTCTCGGACAATGAGGTTTGCTGCCATGGACCTTCCCGATTTCGGTATCCCCCAGAAGCTCGCCTCCCGGATGAGCATGGCTGAGCAGCACGACTACCTGCGTGCGAAGTTCACCCGGCGCGGCGCGCTGCGCGCGGGTGCGGTGACCGCTGCCGTCGCCGGTGCCGGCCTGAGCGTCGGCGCGGCCTCACCCGCGTACGCGGCTCCGGCCGCGCCGACCTCCACCGAGCGGCGCGGTGTCGACGGCGCCCTGGCCGCACCGTTCGCACGGCACTTGCAGTACGGCGCCGACCCGAAGACGCAGATGCGGGTGTCCTGGCAGGTGCCGTTCGCGGTGAAGAAGCCGTACCTGCGCGTGGGCACCAGCCCCTGGGCGCTGAGCATGAAGATCGATGCCGAGGTCCGGCACCTGAGCACCCCGGTCCTGAACGGCGGCAAGATCGCCGCGGCCGAGCAGTTCTACCTGCACGTGGGCCTGGACCGGCTGAGGCCCGGTCAGACCTACTACTACGGGGTCGGTCACGACGGTTTCGACCCTGCCGACCACCGCAACCTGGGTACTCTCGGCACCTTCACCACCGCCCCCTCGCGCGCCGAGAACTTCACCTTCACCGCCTTCGGCGACCAAGGCGTGAGCTACCACGCGCTCGGCAATGACGCGGTACTGCTGGCCCAGAACCCGGCCTTCCACCTGCACGCGGGCGACATCTGCTACGCCGACTCCTCCGGTTCGGGCACCGCCGGCGACACCTACGACGCGCGGGCCTGGGACCAGTTCCTGGCCCAGACGGAGACGGTGGCCAAGACCGTGCCGTGGATGGTGACGACCGGCAACCACGACATGGAGGCCTGGTACTCGCCCCAGGGCTACGGCGGCCAGAACGCCCGCTGGTCCCTGCCCGACAACGGCCCGGACCCGGTCAACCAGCCCGGCGTGTACTCGTTCGTACACGGCAACGTCGGGGTCGTCGCGCTCGACGCGAACGACGTCTCGTACGAGATCCCCGCCAACTTCGGGATCAGCGGCGGAAAGCAGACCGCGTGGCTGGACCGGCGGCTGGGCGAACTCCGCCACCACCGCGACGTGGACTTCATCGTGGTGTTCTTCCACCACTGCGCGTTCTCCACCACCAGCGCGCACGCGTCGGAGGGCGGGGTGCGCGACGTGTGGGTGCCGCTGTTCGAGAAGCACCAGGTGGACCTGGTCATCAACGGCCACAACCACGTGTACGAACGGACCGACGCGATCAAGGGCAACAAGGTCGGCCGGAAGGTCCCCATCGGCGAGCGCACCGACCCCACGCAGGACGGCATCGTGTACGTCACGGCCGGCGCGGCGGGGCGCTCGCTGTACAGCTTCCCGGTGCCGGACTCGTACGAGGGCCACGTCGCGGACCGTGACAGCGTCGAGTCCTACCGGTGGGTCAAGGGCGGTTCGAAGGCGACCGAGACGGTCGAGTGGTCGCGCGTGCGGTACACCAACTATTCCTTCCTCGCCGTCGAGGTCGAGACGGGCCGCTCCCCGAAGCTGAAGGTCAGCGCACTGGCCGAGACGGGCCAGCGGATCGACCACTTCGAGATCCAGAGGGGACGCGGCCGCTAGGGTCTCTCGCGGCGGAACCCTGTCCGAGCTGAACGAAGCCCCAGGTAGGCGACCTGGGGCTTCTCGGCCCCCGGTGGGAACAGCACTGCGCAGCTGCTTCTACAGCCCTCGTGGTGGGGGGAGCCATGCCGGTCGGTGCCCTCCTCGGAGGGCTGCTGGGACAGCACTTCGGGGCCCGGACGGCTCTGTGGGTCGGGGCACCGGGCGAGTTGCTCGCCGTGGTCCCCCTGCTGCTGTCGCCGCTGAGGTCGGCCCGCGAACTGCCCGGCCGGCCCGCGCCGCTGCTGCGCGCTCAGGCTTCGACGTAGGCCACGATCGTGATGGTCCGCAGGGCGGTTACGTAATAGATGACGCGTATCCCGTCGATCTCGTCCGCGTAGTCGCGCAGCAGGGTGCCGGGCACCTCGGTGCCGAGCTCGGGGTTCACGCTGATGGCGACGATCGCGCGGTCCAGGCGGTGCGTCTCGTTCGCGGTGAGCTTGGCGAGCTGGGTGAGCGCGGGCTCCACCATGACGACGCGCGAGCGGCGCGCGGAGGGGTCAGGCGACACGGGGCCGCTCGTCCGCGAGGCGGTCGAGGTGGGCGTCGCGAGCGGTCTCCCACAGCAGGCCGGTCTCCGGGGACGGGTAGCCGTTCGCGGCGATGTCCTCGAGGACGGAGGCGAGGACGTCCACTTTCGCACGCTGGTCGGCCGCGTAGGCGAGGACGGACGCGGCGGCGTGCTCGTCGAGGGGTTGGCGGTCCGGCACGGGCGCGGTGGCCGGCTGCTGGCTCATCCAGGGCTCCTGGGCTGTCATCTGGCGTGCTGCGTCCAGGGTATCGCCACGCCGGGGCACGGGAAGCCGGTACGGGCGAACCCGGCTCAAGGAGTGGCATGCGAGCGGTCCGGCGACCGGCCTCGGCGCGGGGCGCCCTCAGTTCCGCCGGTTGCGTACCGCCAGAACCGCGCTGACCAGCCCGGCCATCCCGCCGCCGATCAGCGGGGCGGCCTGCCCCGAGGCCTTGTGGTCCACCGCGTAGAAGCCGAGCCAGACGAAGGCCACGCCGAACCCCACGACGATCGCGTACTCCAGCAGCCGGAAGCCGTAGCCCGTCCACTGGTCCAGGCGCTCCTGCCGCAACTGGCGCTCCACCAGGGCGCGCCGCCACGCGAGGTGGTCCGGTTCGATGTCCTTCCACTTCGACGCCTCGTCCGCGTGGGGGAAGGAGGGCATGGCACTCGGGGCCGGTGCCGCGGGCGCGGCCGAGGCAGCCGCCGGTGCCGGTGTCGGGGTGACGGGATCCTGGTCAGGCATCGATGCCCCCGTTCCGGTTCGGCCGGGGCGAGGCGGCTGCCAGCCGCTGGTCTACCCGCAGCAAGGACTCGTCCACGGCCCGCTCTGCCGCCTCGCGGCGGACCGCGAGCTCGTGCGGCGACCACCGCGGTGGCGGTACCAGCGACAGCCGAGACCGTACGGGGTGCCGCGGGCCCTCCTGCCGTACGGTGGCCCGCACTTGGTGCCCGAGTACGAGCAGCCCGAGCGCGAACACCATCCACGACAGCACGGCCGGCCAGAGGGAAGCCGCCGCGAGGGAGCCGGCGTACTCCAGCACCGGGCGCGCCAGCAGAACGCACACCGCGACCAGGGACAGCAGGAGCAGGGCCGTCACGACCAGGGTGCTGTTGCCGCCGGATGCCGTGATGGGGGGAGGGTGCATGGGCGCGGGCTCGGGCATGGCTTGCACGGGGGCGTCCTCGCGGACGGGCGCAGCAGCCGTGGGCCTGCGCGCGGGACTGGTCGGGAACGCCTCGGGCATGGTTCGCAACGGGGCGTCCTCGCCGACGGGCGCAGAAGGGTGGTTCAGGTAACCCCAGGCCTGGGGGATCGTGAGGCGGGCAGCGGGGTCCTTCCGCAGGAGCCCTTCGATCAGCGGTTCCAGCGGCCAGGCGCGCCGCATCGGTGGGGGTGGCCTGTGCACGATGGCGGTCAGGATGGCTGCGGGAGAGTCACCGCGGAACGGCGAGATCCCCTCGACGGCCTCGTACAGCGTGACACCGAGGGAGTACAGATCGCTCGCGGGCTCCTGAGGGAGTCCCTGGATCCGCTCCGGCGCGAGGTGGTCCAGCCGGCGCATGAGCCCACTGACTGCGGCCGGGTCGCCGTCCCCGTAGTCCCCGTTGTCCCCGAGGTGGACAGCGGTCTCCGGGTCGATGAGCAGGACCACCCTGTCGCCGTCCAGCATCACGTTGTCAGGACAGACCGCGCCGTGCACGAACATCGCGTTGTGTGCCGCCTGCAGAGCGGCCAGCAGGGCGGTGGCGACGCGTACGGCCCCCGGTGCGCGCAGCGGCCCCTGCGTCCGGAGACGGGCCGCCAGCGATTGCCCTTCGACGAACTCCATGACGGTCCAGAGGCTGTGGCCGTCCACCAGCAGGTCATGGACGGCCGCCAGGTTCGGATGCCGGGGCAGTCCCGCAGTCCAGCGGACCTGCCGTTCCGTCCGCCGCAGCCAGTTCCCGCGCTCGGCGTCCGTCAGCGTCCAGGGCTCCCGTAACTCCTTGGCCACCACGCGGGTACCGAGGAGCTCGTCGTGTGCCTGCCAGGTCAGTCCGGATCCGCCGGATCCCATCGGGCGCACGAGCCGGTAACGGCCCCCGAGTACGGGCCCTGCTCCTTCTGCGCCGGCCATGTCCCCCCAGTCGGTCCTACCCCTGCGGATGCACGCAGCGTACGGAATCACAGGAGCGTGCGTAGGGCCATCGACCGAATCTGCGGCTCCCATGCGTCCTGTTCCAAAGGGCAGGCGCAGTCGTTCATGTCCTCCGTCTTGTAGTCGATGAACGGGTACTCACGGGCGGGTGAGGGTGTACTGGTAGACGACGCCCTCATGCGTGATGCCGCCGGTCAGGTTGGTGACACGGGGCGTGGCACCGGTACATCCGGCCGTGGCGAGCGTCGGGCCCCACGGGGTCTCGAACAGGAGCCGGCTCCTTTCGGACTGGCCGTTCACCAGACCGGGGATGGAGGTTACGGCGTCATCCGAGATGGCCGGGTGGGTGAACTCCGTACGGACGAGGTCCGTGGGGACCACCCCTCCGGACGCCTGCGGAGTGACTGTCATGGCGATGGGTGAGGCGCCTCCGGCCACGGTCAACGTGCCCGCGAAAGCAGTGTCAGCAGTTCCCGCGGCCGTGTCGAGGTAATCCGCGAGCGAGCCACCGCAGGTGTCGGAGACGCCCGCACCCTCGGTCGTGTCGTCCACAGCGTGCGCGGAGGGGACTGTGAGGGGGACTGTGAGCAGGCCGACTGCGGCCGTCAGGGCGATGAATGCGAGACCACGCCTAGTGTGATTCATATTCCGCCAACGAGCCGGACGCGTGATCGTTTCGGCCCATGCACCTGGACACCGAACGCACCGCAGCCGTCAGGAGGCCGGGGGTGGGGCTTCCGGGTCTTCGCGGTCGCGGTCGTTCTTCGTTTCCCCGGGTGCCTCGTCCTGCGCCGGGCCGATGCGGATCTCGAACCCGCCCGCGTACTTCTCGTGGCCCGCGATCACGGCTTCCTCCACCGCCTCCTCGGCGAGTTCGCTCCGGACGATCAGCGGGTCCTGGCGGAGGTCCCGCAAGAGGGCCCAGCACATGCCGATCATCACCAGGACGAACAGGGCCGCGACGAGGATCGTCAAGTGTTGCAGGCCCGCGAGGGCTTCGCCCTTGCCCTCACCGACGAGCAGCATCACGGCCGCCACACCACCGGTCACCACGCCCCAGAAGACGACGACGAACCGGTCGGGTTCGAAGGTGCCCTTCTGGGACAGGGTGCCCATCACGATCGACGCCGCGTCGGCGCCGGAGACGAAGAAGATGCCGACCAGGATCATCACGAGCAGGCTCATCACGCCGGCGATCGGGAACTCCTGAAGCACGCCGAAGAGCTGCGCCTCGGGCGTCGTCGCGCCGCCGAGCTTTCCCTGCTCCTTCAGGTGCATGGCCGTACCGCCGAAGATGGCGAACCAGACCAGACTCACGGTGCTGGGCACCAGGATGACGCCGCCGACGAACTGACGGATCGTGCGGCCCCGGCTGATGCGGGCGATGAACATGCCGACGAACGGCGTCCAGGAGATCCACCAGGCCCAGTAGAAGACCGTCCAGCTGCTCAGCCAGTCGGCGACGTCACCGCCGCCGGTGGACGCCTCGGTGCGGCCGATCAGCTGGGGCAGTTCGCCGAAGTACGCGGCGAGGGAGGTGGGGATCAGGTCGAGCACCAGGATGGTGGGGCCGACGACGAACACGAAGACCGCGAGGATGACGGCCAGCACCATGTTGATGTTGGAGAGCCACTGGATGCCCTTCTCCACTCCGGAGACGGCGGAGAAGACGAAGCAGACGGTCAGCACGCCGATGATGGCGACGAGCAGCCCCGTACCGGCCTTGCTCAGCCAGCCCACCTCGTGCATGCCGCTGCCGATCTGGAGCGCGCCGAGTCCCAGGGACGTGGCCGAGCCGAACAGCGTGGCGAAGATCGCCAGGATGTCGATCACCCGGCCGGGTGCGCCCTCGGCGCGCTTCTTCCCGAGGAGCGGGACGAAAACGGCGCTGATCGTCTGCCGCCTGCGGCGCCGGAAGGTGCTGTACGCGATGGCCAGGCCGACCACCGCGTAGATGGCCCACGGGTGCAGCGTCCAGTGGAAGAGCGTGGTGGCGAGCGCCGTCTGCATGGCGTCCGCCGAGTCGGCGGGGTCGGTGCCCGGCGGCGGAGTGGTGTAGTGCGCGAGGGGTTCGCTGACGCCGTAGAACATCAGGCCGATGCCCATGCCGGCGCTGAACATCATGGCGACCCAGGAGACGGTGCTGAACTCCGGCTTCTCGTGCTCCTGGCCCAGCTCGATCCGTCCGTACCGGCTGATGGCGAGCCAGAGCGCGAAGACGACGAACCCCGAGGCTGCCAGGACGAACACCCAGCCGGCGTTGTGCATCAGGCCGTTCAGCAAGATGTCGGAGACGCTCTCCAGCGAGCTGGTGGCCGTGACACCCCAGATCACGAAGCCCAGGGTCAGTACGGCCGTCACGCCGAAGACCACCCGGTCGGTGACGGCCGTCTTGTCCTCGTGCGGATGGCGGCCGGGCAGGGCCGCCTTCACGGGCAGCCGCCGCCTCTGCCCCGGTTTGCGTTGCTCCTGAGACACAGGCGGCACCTTTCGCGATCACGGGCCGATTTGGCTTCTGATATCCCCTACCACGGCACGCACGCCTGCCCCGGCATCAACAGGCGTCCACGGGCACCCTCTGCGAGGCGATGGGCCGCACAGGTGTCAAGGAACGGTGGCGGTCGTCGGCGTCGCCGCGCAGCCGACCGCGCCGGACTTGACGGAGGTCCGGTGGTCGACTCCGTCCCGGCGGGTGAGGTAGGCGGCGCCGACGGCCGCGCGCGGGTGATCGCCGAGGCCGGGGACGAGGTGGTCGCCGGTGCCCGCCCAGGCTCACTGCGGCCTGGTCCGGCCCCAGCGGCACGTGCCGGTCCGAGCGCGGATCGGGCCGGCCCAGGTGGCGGGCCTCGGCATGCGAGAGACGATGGGGAGGGGGACAGGAGGCTCTGCAGCCTGTTCCATCACTCGGATCCACCTTGCAGCGATGAGCCGGCAAGGCGGTTGACGCCCGGCTGACGGTCTTGGGGAGCCGTGGACAGAGGAGCCCGTGGACCATGCCTTGGAACTACTCGACAATCCGAGCGGAACCGCGTGACGGGGTCCTCTGGGCCACGATCGACAATCCCCCCGTCAACCTGATCGACGAACGGTTCGTAGCCGACCTGATCTCATTGCTCGACGACACCGACACACACGGCAGCGTGCGGGTCGTCGTCTTCCGCAGCGGGGATCCCGACTTCTTCATCCCGCATGTCGACCTCGAGCGAATCGCCGAGTACACGGCGATGGCGGCGACGTCCGGCGGGCCCGACGACAGCAGCCTCGGCACACTGTTTCGCAGACTCAGCGAGGCGCGCCCCGTGACGATCGCGGTCCTCGAAGGCCGGGCGCGCGGCGCCGGCGCGGAGTTGCTGTACGCGTGCGACATGCGGTTCGCGTCTGCCGAGCATGCGGTGATCGGCCAGCCGGAGGTGGGAACGGGCGTCTTTCCCGGCGCGGGTGCGGTGCAGCAGCTCGTGCGGCTCGCCGGCCGCGGTCAGGCCATGCAGGTGGTCCTGGGGTCCGAGGACCTCGACGCGCGAGAGGCCGAACGCATCGGCCTGGTCAACAAGGCCCTGTCGGACGAAGAATTGATCCCCTACGTCGAGCACCTCGCCGAACGTATCGCCGGATTCCCGGAGGCGGCCGTGCGGTTGGCCAAACGCCGGATCAACGCAGCCAGTCTCCCGCCCAAGGAGGATGTCCAGGTCGACGCGGCCCAGTTCCAGATACTGGCACGTGACCCGGAGAGCGCCGCCCGGGTGGCCGCCCTCATGCAGCGCGGGCTGCAGAAGCGTTCCCGCACCGAGCTCGAGTACGGTTCGGTGCTCGGCGAGCTGTGAACGCGCGGGACCGCCACACCGGTCGGCCGGACCCGTTCCGGGTCACCGCCGGCGGAACCCTCGTGCGTACGCGGCCAGACCCGGGGCGATCGCCTCGTAGGCGGTGCGCCAGGCGTCGTTGTCCACGCAGGAGCGCCCGACGGCCCGGAACTGCTCGGCGGAGACGCTGTGCAGCTGGGTCAGCGCCCGGTACTGGGCGTCGATCTCGGCCTGCACGGGGTCTGCGTCGGCCGGGTGGCCTGCGGCCATGAGTTCGGCCAGCCGGCAGCCCGACGCCCAGCGCCCGCAGTACGAGGATCTGCTTCGGCAGCAGAAGCTGGCGCTCCTCGTAGTAGCGGTGGCCGTTGGCGCCGATCCGGGCCGGCGGCAGCAGGCCGGTCTCGTCGTAGTGGCGCAGTGTCCGGGCGGTGACGCCCGAGATCCGGGCCACCTCTGAGATCGGCCAGTCCATCACGACTCCTGCACGTGTGTGTCGCCGGGCCGGTCTCTCCGGCCCTGGTCACGACGGTAGGAGCTGCCGCAGCGGCAACTTCAACCCCCGAAATCCATGCTCCTCGCAGCCGGACGGACGTGCGGTCCACATCCCAAGCGGAACGCACTCCTCCCGCTGCCGAAACCCGTGAACATCCGGACCCCGGCCAAGACCTCGGCGCCTCTCAAATCCCTGTAGCCTCCCGCCTCTCCACCGAGGAGCAGCCCGTACCAGCACGTGTCCTTTCGTGCCGCCGGCGGAAGGCGTCCAGTTCGATCGCCTCCAGTGGCGGCATCAACGGCTCTTCCGAGTCCGCGCCGCCCAAAACCGCCGTCCTACGGGCGGATCAGCGCAGTCCGGCGAAGAGATCGTTCTCGGGTACGGCCGCGCCGGTGGCGTCCTGGACACGTACGAAGGTCTCCATGCCCATCAACTCGCCGAACCTCTCCTTGCCCATCCTGAGGAAGAAGATGTTCTCGCCCTGACTGGCGTGCGCGGCCAGCGCATCGAACTTCTGACCGCTGAATGCGGTGCTGTCCACCCACGTGGTGATCTCATCGTCGGGGAGGCCGATCTCGGCCATCGCGGCGGCCTCGGCAGGATCCGGCTCCGGCATGTCCTCATGAAACTCGCGCATGATCTCCCCGAACCGCTGCATCATCGAGCGGGGCATCGTCGTCCAGTACACCTTCGGTGTCAGCGCGGTCATCTCCAGCGCCGCCATCGTGATGCGGTGGGCCTGGATGTGGTCGGGGTGGCCGTAGAAGCCGTTCTCGTCGTAGGTGACGACCACATCGGGCCGGTAGTGCCGCATGAGTTCCGCAAGTCGGGCGGCGCCTTCCTCCACGGGGGTCTGCCAGAAGGATCCGGGGGCGTCGTTGCTCGGCCAGCCCATCATCCCGGAGTCGGCATAGTCCAGCACCTCCAGATCGCTGACCTTCAGGACGGCACAGCTCGCTTCGAGTTCTTGACGGCGCATCAAGGCGACGGTCGCCGGATCGTGCCCGGGGTCGCCCGGCTTGGAACCCCCCGGTCCGTCACCGCAACGGCCATCGGTACACGTCACGAGAACCGTGCGGATGCCTTCCGCCGCGTACCGCGCGAGGACACCTCCGGTTCCGGTGGCCTCGTCGTCGGGGTGGGCGTGTACTGCCATGAGCGTCAAGGGCCGGTCAGTCATGAAAACAGTCCTCCTGCAGAAATACTTCTTGGTCCGAGTGCGCGGCGGGCGTACCGCGACCTTGGGGCCCGGATCCTGGTGGGGCGGACGACCTCGTGGTCTCCGTGTTCCCCGCCGTGCGGCGCCGGTCCCTCGGTCGATGCAACCACGCCGACCGGACCGGCTGTTCCCGGCGGGGCCGCTCGGCCTCCAGGCGTCGGCGTTTCAACGTGAACGAGGTACGAGCGCGGCCTGCACCTCTCAACGCCAGGTCGGATCCGACTTCGGTCCGACTTCGGTCCGACATCGGCCGCGAGATTCCGACACGAGATTTGAGACGCTGCTGGCCGCCCCTCGCGCTGCTGCTCGTACGGGAGCTGGACGAGTCCGCGGCCCGCCGGCCGAGGGCCGCCTGATCGCAGATGGGGTGGTGGTGCCGGCCGCCGCCGCGGTGGACGGCGCCGGGACCGTCGCCATCCTGTTCCTCCAGCGTTTCCTGCCCGAAGTCCCCGCGGTGCTCGTGATGGTGTGATGGTGGTCCTGGCGATCGCCGCGGCCACCGGCTTCGGCCTGAGGGCACCCGGCGTCGGCCTGGTCCGGGTGCTGCCCGGGGGCTTCCCGCCGTTCACGATCCCCGAGGTACGGTTCGCCGACCTCGCGCCGCTGCTGGGGGTTCGCAGCATGGGGCTTCCAGCCCGTACGGGGCAGCAGGTCCGCGGCAACCAGGAGATGGCGGGCGTCGGCGCGGCCACGCCAGTCGGCCGACCTCTTCCAGGGCTTCCCCGTCAGTGCGAGCGGGTCGCGTACGGCGGTGGCGGAGCGCGCGGGGGCCAGGAGCCGACTCACCGGGGTCGTCGGAGCGGTAGTCATCGTCCTCATGCTCGTGCCGGCTCCGGGCCTGTTCCGCAACCTCCCCCAGCCGGCCCTGGCCGCCATGGTCATCACCGTGTCACTGCCCGGCCGACGTGCCGGGGCCGTACGCGGCGCAAGTTCGAGCGGTACGAGCTCACCCGCACCATCGACCCGCAGCACTTGTCCCCCACCGTGAAGGCCGCCGTACCAGCGCCCACCGGGGCCCGCGGGCCAGGGTGCCCGGTGCCGGGCCCGCGTCCGCCCGGGTGCCGCCGGCGGCCGAGCGGAGCACGCCGGGCAGCAGGGCGCTGACCACGACGGCCGTCACCAGGCCGCGAGCTGCCGGGGGCGGCACGGTCCGCGCTCCGGACCGAGGAGGCCGGCGGCGGGCTCGGGTTCAGTCGAGGGTGACGACCATCTTGCCGAGGGCTTCTCCTGCCTCCATGCTCCGGTGGGCCTCGACGATCTCGTCGAACCGGAAGACCCGGGTGGGACGGGCCCGCAGGGCGCCGGTGTGAACCTTGGCGTAGATGTCGTCCAACGGCACGTCGGTGAGCGGGAACGCGGGGGTGCCCAGGACGAAGGCGCTGCCGAAGAAGCTGAGCCGGACCCCGCTGGGGAGATCGGCGATCGGGTCGAAGTCCCGCACCGGCTCGAATCCGCCCAGGAAGCCGAGCTGGCACACTCAGCCGCGCGGCCGGACCAGGGCCAGCGAGTCACGCAGGACGTTGTTGCCGACGACGTCGAACACCGCGTCGACTCCGATCTCCCGCTGCGAGACCTGGGCGGCGAGCGCGCCGTCGTCGATGAGCACGTCGGCGGCCCCGAGCTCCTTCAACAGCGGCGCCCGCCGCGGGTCCCGGGTCGTGGCGAGCACGGTCGCGCCGTGGTCGACCGCCAGGTTGACGGCGGCCTGGCCCAGCGAGGAGGTCGCTCCCCTCACCACGACGGTCTCGCCCGGCCGTAGGTCCAGATTCCCGAACAGGCCGCTCCAGGCGGTCGTGTACACCTCGGGAACCGCCGCCAGATCGGCCCAGTCCAGCGGCGAACGCACGGCCACCACGTTGGTCGCCGGAACGGTCACCAGCTCCGCGTAGCTTCCGTTACGGGTCCTCCCCATGCCGCCGAGGATCGCCACCACTCTCGTCCCGACGGGGAGTCCACCGGACGGGTCGGCCTCCACCACCCCGGCGCACTCGATCCCGGGGACGGCGGCGACCTTCCCCCAGGCGCCGCTGCGCATGTACGCCTCGGCGTGGTTGAGGCCGAACGCCTTGACCCGGATCAGCACTTCGCCGTCGGCGGGTACGGGGTCGGGCAGTTCGGTGGAGGTGAGGACCTCGGGGCCGCCGTGGGCGGAGATGACGATGGCCTTCATGTACCGACTCCATTCTTGAGCAGTCATTCAACTATCGGTGCGGAAGAAGGGCCACCGCGTACGGTGGCCCGTGTGGCGTGCGCCTCGCCGTCAGGCGAGAGCGGTGAAGGCGTTGTCGACGATCGTTCGCAGGAGCGTCTCGTCGGGATTGGCCTTCCCGACGACCATCAGCCCCTGGCAGGTGGCGACCAGCAGCTTGGCGCTGCCGGCGCAGTCCAGTGAGGCGCGCACCTGGCCCCTGCGGACCGCGTTCTCCAGCGCGTGAGTCATGCAGCGCTCCAGCCGGGCCAGGTGGCCGCGGACGACGGCCGCCGCCTCGCCGTCCTCGGCGGCGTTCTCGATCGCCGTGTTGACGAGCAGGCAGCCCTGCCGGCCCTCGGGGCTGAGCAGGTCGCGCACCAGCCCGTCGAAGTAGCCTCGGATCTCGGCCACCGAAGCCCCCGGAGCCTCCAGCTCGCCCAGCTTCTCGGGGACGACCAGCTTCGAGTAGCGCTCCAGCGACTTCAGGAACAGCGCGTGCTTACCGCCCGGAAAGACACCGTAGAGGCTGCCGGGCTTGACCCCGGTCGCCTTCACCAGATCCTCGATGGACGTCGCCCGGTACCCGCGTTCCCAGAACCGCAGCATGGCGGCGTTCAGGACGGCGTCGGGCTCGAACTCGCGAGGTCTGGGCATGCGTAAAAAATACATGAACGACCATTCAAGAACAACTGCCGATGCGCAGGAAGCGATCTCTGCGGCCACAGAGAAGCGACCAGCGCCGCCGGCGATTCAGCGCCCCGCTCTCGCGCCGGCCTCTTCACCGACACCGTGGAGCAGCGCTCGACCGCACCGCCTACGGGGTCTGCTCCGGCGTGAACCTCGTGAGGTCCTCGCGATCGGCCTCGACGGGTTGGTGTACCACCAGCAGCGGCGGCCCGACGGCTCGTGGACCGGATTCCGGCCCCCGCGGGGCGTCACCACCGCCGCCGTGGGAGCCGGCGCCATCGGGAGCCGCCCCCTCTCTGGGCGGCGGATCCGTGACAGAGCCGGGCGGGGGTCGTTGGACGGGCGTGATCGCGAGGGTGCTCGCGTTGGCCTGGTGGAAGGGCGGTCGGCACTGTGGTGAGTTCGTGAGCGGAGTGCGGAAGGCGCGGGCATGGCGAGGGACGCTCTCCGTGGCGTTGTTGGCTTCGGTACTGGCGGCTCACGGCACTCCTGCCGCGGCAGATTCCGGCGGAGACGGAGTGGGTCACGCCGCTCGGGAGGGTGGGCCGGTTTCGGTTGCCGCCACGACGATCGTGATGCGTGACGGCACCCGGATCGCCGCCACCGTGTACGTTCCGTCGGTGGCGGGCCACCATCCGTTGATCGTGATGCCGGGCGCGTGGTGGGCCATGCCACAGGACGCGTTGCTCGACAACAAGAAGCAGCTGGCGGAGTCGGGTTACGTGGTGGTCTCCTACGACCCTCGGGGGCTACGGCGGTCGGGCGGAGAGATCGACATGGCCGGGCCGTCGGACGTGGCGGACGTCTCCGACGTGATCACCTGGGCGCTGGGCCACACGCCTTCGGACGAGGGGCGGGTGGGGTTGTACTCGTCCTCCTACGGGGCGGCCGTGAGCCTGAACGCGGCTGCCCAGGATCCGCGGGTGGTCGCCGTCGCGGCGCTGTGTCCCTGGACCGATCTGTTCGAATCGTTCGTGCGCAACGACACGCGTGCCGGGCCGATCACCACCTTCCAGGCGCTGATCGGATCGGTCAACGGCCGGATGAGCCCGGCGACGCTTCAGGCCTTCGAGCGGTTGAGGAGCGGCCGGGACACGGCGCAGGTGCGGGCTTGGGCGAGGGAGCGGTCGCCTCGTACGTTCGCCTCGGCGCTCCACGCGCGCCGCACGGCGGTGTTCATGGCCGGGGAGTGGAACGATCCCCTGGTACCGGCCGGGCACACGGGCAGGTTCTTGGACCAGTTGGCCGGTCCCAAGCAGCTGTGGATGAGTCCGGGCGGCCACGGGGATTCCAGTTCCCGTGAAGCCGAGCTGTTGAAGCCCCGGGCCGCGATCCGCGGGCACGCCCAGCGCTGGCTCGACCGGTTCCTCCTGGGCCGTCCCAACGGTGCGGACCGTCTTGCACCGCTGATGGTGCGGCCGCGCAACGCCGAGGGGGTGGAGACCTACCCGAGCTGGTCGGCTCTGGAGCGGTCGCCGTCGCAGGTCGCGCTCCGGGCTGACGGCGCCGGGGAAGGCGGCAGCAGGCGCGTGCTCGCGGGCCTGGACTCACCCGCCGACTCGGGCCCCTTCCCCGTCTCCGGATTGGCCGACTCGCTCGGTCTGCCGCCCACCACCGCGGTCCCTCTGCTCACCCCGCCGCTCGCGGCGGTCTGGCGCAGCGGTCCGGTGGATGCCCCGTGGGCATTGCGCGGCTCTCCCCGCGTGCGCACGCGCCTGACTTCCACCGCGTCGCGGGGCACATTCGTGGCCTACCTCTACGACGTGGGCCCCTCGGGTGTGGCCCGCCTGATCAGCCATGCCCCGTACAGCTTCACCGGTGTGCGACCGGGCACGCCCGTCACGGCCGATGTACTGATGCCCGCCACGGCATGGAACGTCGCTCGGGGACACCGGCTGGCACTCGTCCTCGACAGCGGCGACCACCGCTACACCGGCGTCGGTCCCATCGGGTCGTCCCTGGCGTTCTCCGCGGCCGATACGCACCTGAGCGTTCCCGGCCGCGCCGGGTGAGGCTCGCGGTCCGCCCCTGATCTCAGGTCTTGCGCAGGTGAAAAGGCCTGGGCGGTGGTGTCTTCATACGGGGAACCGGCGTTGGGCTAGCGGCAAGTCCATCGATCTTGAGCGGCGACCGTGCCGCGCAGCGAAGTACGAAGTCTGGAGTGGTTCTCATGCTGGATATCCCGGCCGGCGGGACGGGGCGAGCGCCCCATGTGGCCGTGTTCAACGTGCCGATGCACGGGCACGTGATTCCGACCTTGGCGGTCGTACGGGAACTGGTGAGCCGTGGCCACCGGGTGAGCTACGCGGTGACCGCGGAGTTCGCCGATCATGTACGCGCCGTCGGAGCGCAGCCTGTTCTGTATGAGGCGACCGCGGCGGGTGAGGCTCCCGAGGACATGGCTGTGGGCGTGACCGAGGCGGTCGTCGTCAACGTGGCCGCGCTGCCGCAGCTGGAAGCCGCGTTCGGCACGGACGTGCCGGATGTGGTGCTGTCCGACGTATACGCCTGGGCAGGACCGCTGCTCGCGGCCCGCTGGGGGGTGCCCGCCGTCCAGCTGGCGCCGACGCACATCCCGTACGACGGCCTGGTGCGGGAGTTCTTCGGCCTCGAGGACATCGCGCAGATCCCCGGCTTCCCCGAGCTCGCCGGGGCGCTGGAGGAGTTCGGCGTGCCGGGCGGAGTCCACGCTCTGACGCTGGCACCGCCGCGGACCGTCGCGTTCTTCCCCCGTTCCTTCCAGCGGCGGCCGCAGACGGTGCAGGCGGGTGAAGCGCACTGGGTGGGGCCGGCGATCTCCGACCGGTCCTTCCAGGGCCGGTGGCGCAAGCCGGACAGCGGACTGCCGGTGCTGTACGTCTCGCTGGGCTCGCAGTTCAACCGGCGCCCGGAGTTCTACCGCTCCTGCGTGGAAGCATTCGCGGGCCAGGGGTGGCACGTGGTGATGAGCGTGGGTGCCGAGGTGGCGGCGGCCGGACTCGGTGTGGTGGGTGACGGTTTCGAGGTGCACGCGAGCGTGCCGCAGCTCGATGTCCTGGCTGCCGCATCGGTGTTCGTGACGCATGGTGGGATGGGCAGCCTGATGGAGGCCTTCTCGCTGGGCGTGCCGGTCGTCGTGGTGCCGCAGATGGCCGAGCAGCGGGTCAACGCGGGCCAGGTCCAGGAGTTGGGCGTGGGCCGCTGGCTGCCCCCTGAGCAGGCCACCGCTCAGGCGCTGCGGGACACGGTACGGGCGGTCATGGAGGACCGGCAGATCGCGGCCGCGGTGGCCGGGCTGCGCCAGGAGATCAGCGAGGCCGGCGGCGCCACGGCCGCGGCGGACGTGGTCGAGAAGGTCCTGGCGGACCTGCCCATGCTTTCGGACTGACCCCGCTCCTGGCCGACCCCACTCCTGGCGATCGTCGAACGCCTGGCATGAGGGGGTGGGCGCGGGGCGCCCCGGCCCCCGACCCGCAGCCCCCGGACCGACGTTGACCTGTTCGACTCACGGTGGTTCAGGTCACCGTCGGCAGCGTCGGTGCGGCCTGCTCCATGGCATCGGACGGCACTCGGCCTCGGCCTCGGATACGGCCTCGGATACGGATCGCGGGGCCGGTCGCGGGCGTGGTCAGGAAGCCCAGTACGGCGACCGCCGCACCGCCCCACAGGACGGCGGCCAGTCCGTGGGTGAACGGGACGGGCCCGGCGGTGGAGCCCTGGCGGGTGAAGAGCGCAGCGGACGCGGCGACTCCGGCCAGCGCGCCGAGCTCCCGGACCGAACTGTTGACGCCCGACGCCGCCGAGGCGCTCCCCTCGGGCGCGTTCACCAGGAGAGCCTCCGGCGCCGCCGTGAAGAACAGTGCCATCCCCACCCCGCCGGCCAGCAGGCCCGGTAGCTGCATCACGTACGCGGTCTGCGGGGTGAGCAGCACCGCGAACCAGGCCGAACTTGCCGCGGTCAGCAGGAAGCCGGCCGCAAGGACGGGACGCGTCCCGGTACGGGCCATCGCCAGTCCGGCCAGGGGCGCCACCAACAGGGGCATCGCCGTCCACGGAAGGATCCGCAGGCCCGCCTCCCAGGGGCTGTAGCCCTGAACGGCTTGCGGGAATTGCGCCAGCCAGAACACCGTCCCGAAAACGGCTGCGTGCATCAGAAACCCGCAGGCATGCACCGCCGGCACACCCCGAAATGCGTGCCGGTGCCCGGACCCGGCCCGCAGGCCGCCCAAGGGGCGGGGCCTGGCCACGGCCCGAACCCCGGCTGTCGGCGGCTCGCGCAGAAAGACCAGCGCTGCGACGGCCAGCAGACACCCCAGGGGCACGTTGATCCAGAAGACGGACTGCCAGCCGCCCCACTGGACGACGGCGCCACCGACCAGGGGACCCACCGCCACGGCCAGCCCGCCCAAGGCCCCCCACACTCCCAGTAGTACGGGCCGGCGGCGCGCGGAAACGGCGGCCGCGACCAGGGTCAGACTCAGCGGCAGGACCCCCGCAGCACCCACCCCCTGCACGGCACGGGCGATCGTGAGGAGTTCCGCGGTCGTCGAAGACGCGGCCGCGGCGGATCCGGCGGTGAACACCACCAGCGCGGCGGTGAACACGCGCAGCTGCCCGAACCGCGACGCGAGCCTGGCCACGGGAAGAGGCAGAACGGCCACCGGCACGAGATAGGCGTTGGCGAACCAGCCGGCCGCCGCGGCGTCGGCGTCCCGGCCCAGATCGGCGCGGATCGCGGTCAGCGCGGTGAGGAGCACCAAGTGGTCGAGCCCGCACAGGAATACCGCCAGCGCGGTGACCGCACACGCCGCCCAGGCGGAGCGCCCCTTCACCGTCACAGTTGTTCCCGCTCGGATACCCCCGACCGGGCCGCATCCGCTGCCCCGGCCGCGGCGCGGCGTCGGACGGACCGCAGGAGCGGGCGGACCGGACGGGGCAGTTGTGTGTGGCCCGGTACCCCCGCTGTGCCCGGCGCGGCCGTCCGGCAGGTCTTCACGACGGGCAGCGCGGCACGTTGCGCTGACGCTCTGGTACGCAGGCACGCCTCGCCCGCGGTGGCCACCGCGGGCGCTGCAAGGCCGAGGTAGAGCCGATAACCCTCGGCGGAAGGATGGAACGCGTCAGCGCAGTACAGCCGGCCGGGGTTCCTCCGGAAGGCGTCCGTCTCGAGGGTGACCACGCGCCCGCCGGCCGCCACAGCGGCGGGCCGCTGGAGCCGGGCCAGCCGGCGTGATCGGACCGAGGCCACGACGGCCGCCGGCAGTCGCAGGGCGGGAGCCGCACCGATATCCGCGCACGAACCGACCACGACCTCCCATCCCGCGCCGCGCAGCTCGCGCACGTACCGGCCCAGACGGTCCGCCGCCCGGCCCAGGGGCGCGGGCAGCAACACGTCGTTGCCGCCGATCAGAATGAACGCCACACCGGGTGCGGCCCGTCCGGCGACCGATCTGACCTGGCGTCCCATCCCCGCTGTGGTGGCTCCCGCACGGGCCAGGACGTCGAGGTCGACCGGGCACTCCAGCCGGTCGGCCAGCAGCCGGGCCAGATGGGCTCCGACGGTGTCCGCCGCCGTCAGCACCCCGACGGTCACCGCCGATGAGTCCCCCAGGAGCACGAGCGGCAACGGCGTTCCCGCGCCCGAGCCGTAGCGGCCCGAGGGTGAAGGTACGTCCCGCCCGTCGTACAACGGCTGCCGTAGCAAAAGAGCCGCGTACCCCTTCACCGCAGACTTCAGCACCCGGCGGCGGAGCCGCTTCCACGTCCGCTCCAGTACCTCGGCACCCATCACGCGCCCCCTTCCCGACGACAGCACAACTCGGGCTGCTCGGGCCTTCCACCCATCGGCCCTGTCCCACGGGCATCGCCACGACGGCCCGAGGTCACAAACACGGAACGTCAAACGATCAAGAACGGGCGAGGACACGATCCCCCGGCATGGAGACGGCGACCGCCCACCGCCGCAGACTCTTCGGGTTGCATCCGGTTGTCCGCGCCGATGTAGCGGGGTAGCGGGCGCCTTCGCCGGGCAGCGGGACGATGTGCGCGCCGCAGGCCGCGGCCCCGTGGACTCAGTGAAGGCAGAGGCAGAAAGGATGGCCGGCCGGGTCCGCGTAAACCCGCCAGTTGGCGTCCGGGCGGAGCTGGTCCGTCCGCTCCAGTACGGTCGCGCCGAGGGCGAGCGCCCGCTTCTCCTCCCCGTCGAGGTCGTCCACGTCGAAATCCAGGTGGAGCTGCTGCGGGTGCTGCTGTCCGGGCCATTCGGGCGGTCGGTAGCCGTCCACCCGCTGGCAGGCCAGCGGCGTTCCCTCGAATCCGTGCACCTCGACCCAGTCGGGACCCTCCGGGTCCGCGACCACCCGGCCGCCGAGCAGATCCGCGTAGAACTCTGCGAGCCGTACCGGATCGGCACAGTCCAGCGCCACCGCCTGCAGCTTTCGAATCACTTCCGACACCCCTCGTTCCTCGGTAGCTTCCGCGCTCTTGCGTACGCGAGGGGTCGTACCCGCCGCCCCGGCGGACATGCCTGCGGTACGGCGTACTGATCGCGCGGTGGCGGCGTCGGAGGGGCCTGCCGTACCGCCCCTGGACTGGTCGGCCTCGGCGGGCCGACCGTCGGCCCGGGGTCGGACTGCGGCCCGGCCGCTCGGGGATCGGTACGGCGCCGGGCCCATCGCGGTGACCTGGGAGGATGCCGGCGCGCGACCGCCGACGTCAGCCGATGCTCTGCCGATCCTGGATGTCGCAGTCGGTGTAGACCGGCGGCCTGGTCATCAGCGTCGAGAGCTGCTGGGCCAGCTCGTTGGTCTCGGGCGCTTTGCTGTTGGCCATGGCGGCCTCGTAGGAGTCGAACTCGACCACGGCGAGGTAGCGGTTGGGGTTGGCCCGGTCCTTGAGCAGGGTGCGGGAGTCGGGGGCGCCGGCGCGGCCTTCCGAGCGGGCCCGCTCCTCGTAGGAGCGCATGAGGTTGCGCACCTCGTCGATGCGCTCGGTCTCGAAGTCGATGATCTGGGCGAACTTCATGCTTCCGGTTCCTCCTGGCGCGTGGCGGCCTCGCGGGTGAGGTCCTGCTCGCCGCCAGCAAACACCTCCGCACGGGCCGCCCCCGGCTCACACACCCGCCGACGCGGCAATTCCACGAGGTTGGCCGGTAGCGGGCGGACAAGTTCAACCCGCTTGCCGATAGGCGGGGCCGGAGACGACGTCGCGGCGGACCGGCAGCTCCACCCGCTCTGACCGATCCCCGTTTGACACGCTTCGCAGGGGTGGCAGGGTGGTACGTGGGGTCATCGCTGGGAGGCTCGGCATGGTTTCCTGTGGGGCATGGCGTTCGGCGGCGCGGCAGCTTCCGCTCAGGCTCACGGCCGGCGCGTTCTTCCTGAATTCCGGACTCTCGAAACGCGGCGCGGACGAGGCCACGGCCGAGCGGCTCCATCAGTTCGCCGCCGGAACCTACCCGTTCCTCGGCGAGCAGGACGCACAGCAGTTCGTCCGCGTGCTCTCCGCCGGGGAGCTCGCCATAGCCGCCACGCTGCTCGTACCGCTCGTTCCTGCCGCTGTCGCCGGGGTGGCGCTGACCACGTTCACCGTCGGCACCCTCGGGCTCTACCTCCGTACGCCGGGCATGCGGCAGGAAGGCAGCCTGCGTCCCACCGAACAGGGGATCGCGCTGGCCAAGGACATTTGGCTGCTGGGCATCGGCGTTTCCCTCATCGCCGAGGGCGTGAACGAACACCGGTGACCCAGGCGGGTGCGCGGATGGTGATGTCCTGAAACGTCCAGCACCGAGAATTCTCGTCCGGTTGAATGGATGCCGTGACACATGCTCTGGCTTTCACCGAGGAAGACCTGCGCCGACTGGCGGGCGCACGCTCCTTCGAGCGGGGAGTCGGCTATGTGTCAGTGGTGTCCCGGCTGGAGATCGGGGGCGAGACGACCACAGCCACCGTGGACGGCACCGACGCGTACGAGATCGAGCTGACCGAGGACGAAGACGGCCGGCTCAGCGGATGGTGCGACTGCCCGTACGGGCGGGAAGGCAACTTCTGCAAGCACTGCGTGGCGGTGGGTCTGGCCGTCCTGGAACAGGCCGGATCGGCGCCGCAGCAGCGGTCGGCCGCCGCCTCGCGCACCCGGCTGCTGGACGACTGGCTGGAGTCGCGCACCCGCGAGGAACTGGCCGCCCTCATGAGGGAACAGCTCGCCGTCGACCGTGGCCTGCGCCGCCGGCTAGAGCTGCGTGCGGCCACCGCCGGGGATGACAGCGCCATCGTCCGGGAGCGCATCCTGAGCCTCCTCGACACCCGCCCCTTCGCCCGCCACGGCTACGTCGAATACGCCGACGCCCACGCCTACGGGCAGCAGGCGGCGGAGGCGGTCGCCGCCCTGCGGGCGCTGACGGCGGGCGGCCGGGCCGCCGACGCGGTGGAGGTGGCCCGCGAGGCGCTGCGGACCTTGGGCCGGACGTACGGGGAGATCGACGACTCGGACGGCCTGATCGGGGACGTCGCCACCGGCCTGGCAGAGGCCCACCTGGAGGCCTGCCTGTCCTCCCGCCCCGACCCGGTGGAGGCCGCCGAGTGGCTGGTGCGCCACCTGTTGGATGAAGAGAACGGCATCACGGACATCGACCTCTTCGACTACCGGGAGGTCCTGGGCGAGCCGGGCATGACCCGTGCGCGCGAAATGGTGGTGGCCGCCTGGCGGATCAACCCCAAGGCATGGACAGAGAAGTACCTGATGGAGCGCCTGCTGAAGGCGGACGGCGGCAGCGTGGACGCACTGGTCGCCGTCCACGCGGCGGACCTCGACCCGAACGGCCACACCCACCTGGTGATCGCCCGGGAGCTGGAGGGCGCGGGCCGCAAGGCCGAGGCCCTGGAGTGGGCCGAACGTGGGTTGCGGGAGGCCGAGTCCGAGCGGGGGCCGGATGACGAGCTGGTCGCCTTCGTCTGCGATCGGTACACGCGGGCCGGCCGCCTGGCCGATGTGGTCACGGTCCGCCGGGATCTGCTGGGGGTCCGTCCCTCCCTGACCGCCTACCAGCATCTTCGTACCGCGGCCCGTACGGCCGGGACCTGGGAGGGCGCCGAGCGCGCGGGCGCCCTGGGGGTACTGAGGGCCTCCGACCTGCCGGTGAAGGGCCGTTGGTACGGCGGTTCGGTGCTGGTCGACGCGCTCATGGACGACGCCGACGTCGAGGCCGCCTGGCAGGCCGCCGCTGACGGATATGCGGACCAGCAGCAGTGGCTGGCCCTGGCCGACCGGATCCGCGACGAGCAACCGGCCGACGCGCTGACCGTCTACCTGCGCTGGATCGAGCCACTGCGCACGGAGACCGGTGACCGCACGTACGAACGCGTGGCGGAGCTGCTGCTCAGCGCCCGCGCCTGCCACCGCACGCTGGGCACCGAGGCCGAGTTCGCCGCGTACCTGGCCGCTCTGCGCGCCGACCAGAAACGCAAGCGGAAGCTGATCGCGACGCTTGATCAGCACGGACTGTGAGTGGTCCCTCGATCAGCTCCCCCGGAGACCGCACGCCGACAGGGGCCCGCATGAACCCGCCGGACACGGGCAGTCGCCCGTATGTCCGCCGCGCCGATTCCGGCGTGGGGGACGATCGAGGAGGTGAGCGGTATGGCGGGAGAGAGCACGGACCCGGACGTCGTCGCGGTGATCCTCAAGGACCATCGCACCATGGAGGAACTGTTCCGCCGCATGCGGAGCGTCGAGGCCGACCGTGCGGGAGCCAGGGAGAAGTTCGCGGCCCTGCTCATCGCGCACGGCGAGGCCGAGGAGGCCGAGGTCTACGGAGCCCTCAAGCGCTTCAGGGACGTCGACAACGAGGAGGTCGAGCACGGCGAGGAGGAGCATGCCGAGGGCAACAAGGCCCTGCTGGCGCTGCTCGAAGTGGACGAAATCGGCTCCGAGGAGTGGGACACGCGGCTGGAGGCCCTGGTCAAGGCGGTCTCCCACCATCTGGACGAGGAGGAGCGGACGATCCTCAACGGTGCCAGGGAGAGCGTTCCCGACGAGCGCAGGGCCGAGCTGGGCACCGCGTTCCTGCGGGAACGCGAGAAGCAACTGGCGTCCGACTGCGGCCGCATCGAGAGCGTACGCAAGATCGTCGGCCGGTGAGCCGGCCGAGGCTCAGGCGACGACGGTGCGCACCAGGTGAGGGTGTCCTGTCCGTCCCGTCCCGTCCCGCTCCCACGGGACACCTCGCCAGGCCCCGCCGGCCCCGTCCCCGCCGGTGCGGCCGGGCGCCTGAGGTGGGACACGCGGCGGGCCGACGGCCGCATGGGAATCCGGTTGCCGGGTAGGCGCCGGGTGTCTTGGGCCTCGGCCGTCATCGACGTGCTGCTCGCCGACGGGCTGGGCGAGCAGGTCCGGGCCGACCGCCGACAGGGAACGACCTGCGCGAGCAGCTGGTGCCGCTGAGGCACCGTGGCGGACGGCGCCCGGCCCGTGTGGAGGTGGCCCTGGGCGACCGGAGCCCGGACGCCGCCTGACGGGGAGCGGGCACGGACCGGCCTGGACGCGGTCGGGATCACGCGGGGCGAGGCCCTCTCCGGGCCGTAGGAAGGACGGTGGGCAGACCATGGCACGCGTGAGCGTCGAAGGGGCCGACGTCGTCGTCCGGCTGGGCTTCCGGGAGGGGCTCGCCGCACGACGGCGCGAGGTCCGCGTACCCGTCTCGGCGCTGCGCCGGGTCGACGTCGAGACCAGCTGGTGGCGCGTGCTGCGCGGGCAGCCCGGTCCGGGCCTGTGGGCCCCGGGGCGGTGCGTCGGGATCCGGCACGCACTCGGCGGCGAGGACTTCGTGGCGGTGCGGGCCGGCAGTGTGGTGCTGTGCATGGATCTGGGCCCCGGCGCGCCGTTCAGCCGGGTGGCCGTCTCCGTTGCCGAACCCGAGCCGACGGGGCGGGCCCTGCGCGCGGCGATGCCGGAAGAGCCGGCCCCCGCCTCAGGGGCACAGCAGCGGCCGCTGCTCCAGCACGAGGGGGGAACGGCGGACGACCACGGGCGGCAGCCGGGGGTCCCCTCGCGCACCGGAACCGGTGCGCTGCAGCCGCCCCTCGACGAGGAACGGGTGCGCCGTGCCAACGCCGACCGGATCCGGTGGGACCACGTCATCCACCGGGACGAGGGCCAGGGTTAGGCAACCTTGCCGGTGCGGGTCAGCGGCTTGAGCAGCCGGTCGCGGTGCATACCGGAGCGCCCGGGAATCCCTGCGGCCGAGGATTCCAGGCCGGGGCGGGTGCGACGGGCTGCGGCCCGTTCCGCTACGGCTCCCCCTCTTGCCCGTCCAAGTCCTCGATGACGTGCATGGCGGCCTCCTCCGCGGAGGCGGCACCGGCATCGATGCCGACGTCGTGCGCGAAGACGTTGTTCTCGTGGGGGAACGTGGTGGTCGGGGCCAGCCGGCCTGCGCGCGCACCGCCCGCCTGCGGGTCCACGGGCTCGCCCGCACCACCCGTCAGGTCCCCGATCCCGTCGCCGGCGGGCGTCTCCCGCTCGGGGAGTTCGCGGGCGAGGCGCTCGTCGAGACTGTCCCCCCGCTCTTTCGCAAAGGGCCAGTCGGGCGGTGAGTAACCCTGGTCGATCAGGGCATCGGTGCCGGGTTCCCCGATGCTGTCGTCCATGTCCGGCTGCCGCTCGGAAGGCTCGTCCTCGGGCTGGGGCTGGTAGACGTCGTCACCGCGGGCTTCGGAGTCGCTCATGAGCCTGTCCTCTCCTCGTCGCAGCGCCGGTTCGGGTCGCGCTGCGTGCTCTCTGGGCGTCTCCCCAGGAATGCGCAGAACACGCGGCGCGGCAGCGGACCGCGCCCGCACGACCGACCGACCGCGCCGGCCCCGCGTGCCGGGCAGGAGGTCAGTGGTGCGGTGACCAGAGGGCCGTCAGGTACCCCGTACCGGGGGTAAGGGCGTCCCAGCCTCCCGGAAGGTCCACCACCGCGACCGCCGACGTCCGCAGCCCCGCCCTCAGCTCCTCCAGCAGCTTCGGCGGACCGGAACCGCACAGGGCCGAGGCCAGGTCGTGGATGCCGGGGTTGTGGCCGATCAGGGCCACGCAGCCGAGGCCCGCGGCCCGCTCCGCCAATACGGTGACCAGCGCGTTGGGCGGCCCGCTGTAGAGGCGCTCGTCGTACACGGCGGACGGCGGCTCCGCCAGCGCGGGGACCAGCAACTGCCAGGTCTGCCGTGTGCGGAGCGCCGGGGAGCACAGCGCAAGGTCGGGCGTGAAGCCCGACTCGGCCAGCCAGCGGCCCGCCCGGGGCGCGTCGGCCCTGCCGCGCTCGCTGAGGGGTCGCTGGGCGTCCTGGGCCGGATCTTCCTTGGGTACGGCCTTCGCGTGCCGCACCAGCAGCAGCCGGCACGCGCCGGCCTCTTCCGAGGCCGAGGACGTCATGGGTGGGGCGGGGCCCGAGGACATGGCCGCCTCCTTCGCCGCGGGGTACCCGTACACGGTCATGGTGCGGTCACTACGGGCTCGGCGCACCCTCGCCCCCGGCCGGCGAGCACGACTACGCTCCGCAGGATGGAACGCGCAGAGGTACTCAAGCGGGTGATCGGCATCCTCACCGAAGCCCAGGACATCCGCCGGGCCGTCGAATCCGGCCAGGACGAGGACGGCTACGGCGATGCCCACGGGGAGGGTGACGGCCCCGACGCGACGGCCGGTGTGGCCACCACGCTCCTGAACGAAATCCTGCCGTCCATCAGCGTGCCGGCCGACGCGTCCCCGCAACAGGTGGCGGCGCTGGTGGCCGAAGCCCTCGGTCCGGCCCTGCACACGATGGTCTCCGGATTCAGCCTGGCGTTCACGAGCCTCGCGATCGCGCACGACAGCGGCCGCACGGACGTCACTTCGATCGAGGTCCTCCAGGAACTCGCCCTCGAAGTCGAGGCGGGAACCTACGACGAGGGGGCGTAAGGACGCAGGTGCGTATCCGCGGAGCCTCCGGGCAGGCGGGCCATGACGGAAACGCGACGATGAAGGGAACTGTTCCCCATGTCTGAGAACGTCTGGGCCTACCTCATCACTGCCGGCCGCATCACGGATGTGGACCTGTCCGGCTACAAAGTGGAAGCCACCGACGGCAGCATCGGAAGGGTCGACAAGCACTCCGACGAGGCAGGATCCGCCTACCTGGTCGTGGACACCGGCCCGTGGATCTTCGGCAAGGAGGTCCTCCTCCCGGCCGGGACGGTCACCGCCATCGACGTGGACGAGGAGAAGATCCACGTCGGCCTGACCAAGGAACAGATCAAGAACGCGCCCGAGTTCGTACGGGACAAGCACCTGCAGGACCAGGACTACCGCCGGCAGCTCGGCGGCTACTACGGCATGCTCCCGCCGATGTGACCGCGGGACCCTACGGAAGGGCGCGGGCGTCCGGGGCCCCGGTCCGGCTTCGGTGATCGAGATGGAATCATTCGTCCATCACCGAAACGATCAGGCATCCTGAGGACATGAATGAGCTGCCCCCCTCGACGCCCGCCGACGCCCCGGCCCCCGCGGCCCGCCTGGCGGCCTTCGCCGCGGCCCTCGCCGACGAGACGCGGGCCGCGATCTGCATGACGCTGCTGGAGGGCCGCGCCTGGACCGCGGGCGAACTGGCCCGGATCACCGCCGTGGCGCCCTCCACCGTCAGCGGCCACCTGACCCGGTTGCTCAACGCCGGCATCTGCGTGACCGAGCGGCAGGGGCGCCACAGTTACGTGCGCATCGCCGATGCCGCGACCGCCCGCCTGGTCGACGAAATCGCCTCGCACGCGATTCCGGACCGGGACGCTGCGCACGCCGTACCGGTGGTGGCCGCGCCGGACCCGCTGGCTCGCGCACGGACCTGCTACGACCACTTCGCCGGCCGGTTCGGCATGGCGGTCACCGATGCGATGGGGCGGCGCGGGCTGCTGCGCACCCAGGGCGTGTTCGAGCTGACGGAGGACGGCCGGGCCTGGTGCACCGAGGCCGGGATCAGTCTCGCCGGCGCCGGTGCGGGTCGCAGACCACTGGCGAGTTCCTGCCTGGACTGGACCGAACGGCGGCGCCACCTGGGCGGCCTCACCGGAGCACGCCTGTGCGCGCGGGCGCTGGACGCGGAGTGGGTGGTGCGTCCGGCGGGCGGAGGGCGGGGGCTGGAGGTCACCGCGGCCGGGGAGCGGGCCTTCGGGGAGCTGCTGGGGATCACGCCCGCGGCGTGGAGCTGAGCCGGAGCCGGAGCTGAAGCTACTGAAGCCGGATCAACATTTCGGTCGACACCGAAAAGTTCGCCCCGTAGGGTGGACCGATGACGTTCCGCTCAAGTCACCTCACACCCGGCGTCGTCACGGTCGGCGCCGTTTCCTTCACGGTGTTCGCCTGGGCCTCCGCCTTCGTCTCGATCCGCAGTGCGGGCGCCGCCTACTCACCCGGTGCGCTGGCCCTCGGCAGGCTGCTGGCCGCGTCGCTGGTGCTCGCCGTCCTGCTCCTCGTACGCCGCCAAGGCCTGCCGCCCCGCGAGGCCTGGCGCGGCATCCTGCTGTCCGGCGTGGTGTGGTTCTGCGGCTACACGGTCGCGCTGAACTGGGGTGAGCGGCTGGTCGACGCGGGTACCGCGTCCCTGCTCGTGAACACCGGGCCGATCCTCATGGCGCTCCTCGCGGCCCGCCTCCTCGGCGAGGCGCTCCCGCCGCGGCTGTTGGCGGGCATGGCCGTCTCCTTCGCCGGAGCGGTGGTCGTGGGGCTGTCGATGTCATCCGGGGACGGTGGCTCGACCTCGGTGCTCGGGGTCGTTCTCTGCCTGCTCGCGGCGGTCGCCTACGCCACCGGCGTCATCGCCCAGAAGCCCGCCCTCTCGTACGGGACACCGCTGCAGATCACCGCGTACAGCTGCCTGACGGGAACCGCGGCCTGCCTGCCCTTCAGCGGGCAGCTGCTCGAGGAACTGCCCCGGGCGCCGGCGTCCGCCACATGGAACATGGTCTACCTGGGGGTGGTGCCGACCGCCCTCGCCTTCACGACGTGGACCTACGCCCTGGCCCGCATGCCCGCAGGCAAGCTGGGGGCGACCACGTACGCGGTCCCGGCCGTCGTCGTCCTGCTGAGTTGGGCCCTCCTGGGCGAGGTACCGGCCTGGCTGACCCTCCTCGGCGGCGTGCTCTGCCTGGCCGGAGTGGCGGTGTCCCGGTACGCGCCGCGCCCCCGGCGCACGCCGGTCGATAAAGGCGGCGAACCCGGCACGGACCGGCCCCTGACCGAATCCCCGCTCCCCTGAACCCGGACTCGGGGCCGGGTCCCGGGCGTTCACGGGATGCCGAGCCCTGCCTCGTACTGGTGGCACGTGTAGGAATTGTCGGCCGCCTGGCGGGACTGTCGGTGATCCATAGGCGATGTGTCGGTGGCCGCTGGAACCCTGGGTGTCGAGTTGCCGGCGGAGCAGTCGCAGCCGCCTTCACCAGTAAGGGAGCCCCGTCGCCATGTCGTCCGCATCCTCCACCCCGCCTTGGAATGTCCAACGGCTGCCGCGTGCCGATGGCAGCGTTTTCCTCGTCACCGGCGGCAACGCCGGCATCGGGTACTTCGTCGCGGAGCAGTTGTCGGCAACCGGAGCCACCGTCGTACTCGGCAGCCGGAATCCCGCCAAGGCCGAGGTCGCCACGGCCTCGATCCGTGCGCGCGTCGCCGGTGCGCGGGTGCGGGCCGTACGGCTGGACCTCGCCGACCTCTCGTCGCTCGAAACAGCGGTGGAATCACTGGGGGTGGAGCGCCTTGACGCGGTGGTCCACAACGCCGGCGTCGCGCTTGACGACCCGCCGCGCAGGGAGACCGGGGACGGTCACGAGCTCATGTTCGGCACGAACCACCTCGGGCACTTCGCGTTGACCCGGTGGCTGATGCCGCTGCTGTCGGCCGCGCCGGCGGCCCGCGTCGTGACCACGGGCAGCTTCGCGGCAAAGTCCGAGCGGCTCGACCTGGGCGATCTGCAGTCCCGGAAGGACTACCAGCCCAAGCGCACCTACGGACGCTCCAAGTTGGCGCAGATGTGCTTCGGTGTCGAACTCGACCGCCGGCTGCGTGCTACCGGCAGCACGGTGACGAGCGTGGTGGTCCATCCCGGCGGCGCGCTGGACTCCCTCACCCCGTCACGGCCGCCGGTTCATGTGCGAACCACCGGCGCCCGGCTGAGCGCGGCACCCGCGGCCCTCCTCGTCCAGGGCAAGCACGCCGGCGCATGGCCCGCAGTCCGAGCGGTGCTCGACCCGGCCGTGCGTGGAGGCCAGCTGTGGGGACCACGCGTCTTCGGCCTGCGCGGCGAGCCCCGGCACGAACCGATATGGAACCACCTCGCCGACGCCTCCGTCGCGGGGCGGTTGTGGGAGGCAAGCTGCGACCTGACCGGCGTCGACCCCGGTGCCATCCCCGGATAGCCCCGGGCACGCGCGCCGGCCCGGCGAAACCCAGCCCGGAAAGAACTTCGCGACGCCACTTCCGTCGAAGCTTTCCCTCGGCACCGTCAGGCTGTTTAAGATCGCCATGCAAATATCCCCGCCTCTCGCGAATAGAGTGGCGGGGATATTTTGCTGACGCCATCAGTCGTCGTCGGCCGAGCGGGAGTGACGCTTCTTCCAGATTGCGCCACCCGCCACGCAAACAACGAGGAGTACGAACAGAACGGGGATGAGCGGGCCAAATCCCATGGTTCCGAACACAACATCTCCTTGACCACAGAGAAATCAGCTAGCCGATTCGGGACAGCGGCGGGAGGGCCACGCATCGACCACCCCGCGTTCGATCCGGCCGGGGCCTGCGATCACCGACACTGCATTTTCGGCAACCGCAGGCCCATGGGTTCTACTCGTCCTTGAGGTAACCGCCGACGAAGCCCCGGTAGTCACCCCAGACGCGCTCGCGCTCATCCCAGGAGCTGCCCCAGCACGACGCCGTCCAGATGGTCTCGCTCTGGGCGTTGTCGGCCGGCGGCGAGGAGATCCACTCCTTGACCGGGCTGTGGGAGAAGTCGCATCCCGGCACGTAGAGGTAGTGGGAGGCGCTGCCCGGGTACACCTTCGTGGTGTCCTTGCCCTTGACCTGGTAGTTGGTCCGCACCGAGACCCGCGAGACCTTGACGCCCATGAACTTGTCCGTGTACGAGTACGAGGCCCACATGTCGTGGTAGCCGGCCGCCCTGAGCGCGATGCTGGAGTTGGGGGACGCGTCGTCGCCACCGCCGGTGGACTCGCGCTCGACCACGACGTCGCCGCCCGCCAGCACCGACCGCGTGATACCCGCGACGGCCGGGGACTCGGCGTCCTCGAAGAGCTGCTTCATCAGGGAGCGGTCCTCGAGCAGGTCGAGGAACCTGGTCTTCTGGGCGCCCGAAAGGGCCGAGAATCCCTGCGCGGTCTCCTTGGCCTGCTCGTCCCCCTGAGCCGACTTCATCGCGAGGTAGGCCTGGTACTTGGCGACCCTGGCGGCCTGCGAGACCAGGCCGTCGTCAGCCTGCGCCGAGCCGGGCAACATCGCCAGAGCTATTCCGGCAAGAGCGACGGCGGCGGTGGTGGTGAGGCCTTTTCTGATCGCGGAGCGCATGCTGGTTTTCTCTCCCTTTTGCTTTCCACTCGATTAATTCGGGCAGGAAAGGGAGAGGTGCACAAAAGCGTGCCCCAGGCCCCGGCCCCCCGTGTCACGCGCCCGCCTTTTAGATCCCCGCGGTCGCGCCTCACAAAGAGTGCCCGAGAGCTTCGCGACACGTCAATCGATCTTAAATCTTTTGAGGTTCATCTGAGTTAAGGCGACCCCGCAGCCCGCCAACGATCCGGAATCAAAGAATCCGCCAATATGGAGTTTACTAGTCCATGAAACTGGAACATGCTAATGCCCCGGAATACCCGCTTTCCCCTCGCCCCGGACCCCCGCCTCCTCCCGGGCCGCCACCGGGACCGGGTACACCGAGCCGTCGTACGAGGCCGCGAGGAAGGTGTCCGCCTCCGGCGCGTAGTGGAGGCTGGAGATGCCGGCGGTGGTCGGCTTGCCGACGTACGGCCAGGTTCCGGTGCGCGTGTCGTAGACGGCGACCGTGCCCCCGTACGAGCCGGTGGCCACCAGGGCTCCGTCGGCGGAGGCCGCGACGCACTTGATGGAGTGGTCGTGCGGGGTGGGTACGGCCGTCGCACCGTCGCCGTCCCACAGACGCAGGACCAGGTCCCGGCTGACGCTGGCGAACCGGCCGCCGGGCAGCGGTGCGCAGCCGTTGGCGATCCGGGTGTGCGCCTCCTCCACGCGGGCGGTCTCCTGAAGGGTCTGCGCGCTGAACCAGCTGGCCGAGGCGTCCGCGCACACCGCGAAGATCGTGTCGCCGGAGACGGCCAGGCCCTTCACGGCGTTGGCCAGCAGCGGGAGCGTCGCCACGTGCTCGACCGCCCCGTCCGCCCGTACGGCGAAGACGAGACCCTCACCGGTGTAGGCGCCGACGACCAGGTGCGGTACGCCGTCGCGCTCGAAGGCGGCCGCGCAGTTCAGCGGGGAGCGGTGCTGGTGGAGCGTCTCGCCGGTGTCGGCGTCGAAGACCCGGCCCAGCTGGCCTCCGGTGAGCACCCGGCCGCCCACGGGGACCAGGAAGTTGCACAGGCTGTCCGGGCGTCCCCCCTCGACCCCGTCGACGCGGACGACGCCCGCGTCCCCGACTGTGTAGGTGCGCCCGTCCGGCAGGGTGGTGACGGCGTTCACGCACCGTGTGCCCTCCACCAGGTCCAGGTTCCAGGTCGCGGAGACGGTGTCGTACGTCGCGTACGTGGAACCGAAGGTGGCGAAGGCGAGCGTGTGGTCGTCGAGGAACGCACAGGACCGGGCCCAGATCTCCGCGGGGAACTGGGCCGTGTGCAGCGGGCGCAGCCCCTCGGCCGTGTCCCAGACGCGCAGGGAGCGGTCGTAGCTGAGGCTGACGAGGGCGCCGGTCGCGGAGTTGAGGACGAGGCGCTTGATGCCGGCGTCGTGGGCCGGGAAGTACTCGGTCTCGCCGTTCTCGATGCGAATGATGGCGCCGTCGTCGTTGCCGGCGAACACCACGCCGCCGCGCGTGATCGCGATGGTGTCCGTCTCGACGCCGTCGAGGTCGATGTCGGCGGTCATCTCACCCGTGGCGAGCGACCAGCGCTTGATCGTCCCGTCGTCGCTGGAGGAGATGAGCTCGCCGGTGGCGGGCAGCCACTCGACGGAGATCACATCGGCGGTGTGGCCCTCGAAGCGGCGGACCACGGCGCCGGAGAAGTCGTACACGCGGACCGTGTGGTCGCGGGAGGCCGTGGCGACCAGCTGCTGCTCCGGGTGGAACACGGACATCTCCACGTCGTCCTTCTGGTCCCCCAGCACCGCGCGCAGCCGCAGGTCGGGGACCGACCACAGGCGTGCGGAGTAGTCGCTGGAGGAGGTGACGAGCAGCGAGCCGTCCGGACTGAACGCCACCTGGTTGACCAGATGGTCGTGCACGCCGCGGGCCAGGGGCGTGTGCCCGGCGGCGTCCCAGAGGATGACCTGGTTGTCGTAGCCGGCGGTGGCCACGTAGCGGTCACCGAAGGTGGCGACCCCGCTGATCGGGCCTTGGTGCTTGATCACGCGATCTTCTCCTTGAGGCTGATGGTGTGCAGCGTCTTGTCGGCCTTCGCCGTGAGGTACGAGATGTTGTGGGGGTTGGCGAACACCCCTGTCCGCACGGTGCTGCGCACGACGATGCCGTGCCGGGTCAACTGACCGGACTTGTCGGGGTTGTTCGTGAGCAGATCGACCTCGGTGATCCCCAGCGTCCGCAGCATCTGCGCCGCGGCGGTGTAGTCGCGGAGGTCGTCGCCGAGACCCAGGGCTCGGTTGGCCTCGTACGTGTCCAGCCCGTCGTCCTGGAGCCGGTACGCGTCGAGCTTGTTGTAGAGGCCGATGCCGCGCCCCTCCTGCCGCAGGTAGAGCAGCACGCCGCCTACGCCGTCGATCATCCGCAGGGCCTCGTGCAGCTGCGGACCACAGTCGCACCGGGCCGATCCGAAGACATCGCCGGTCAGGCACTCCGAGTGGAGGCGGACCAGGGGGACGCCGTCGGCCGGGCGGACACCGAGTTCGAGGGCCAGGTGCTCCTTGCCGTCGGCCAGTCCGTCGAAGGTCATCACCTGCGCGTCGAGCTGGGGGCCGGCCCCGAAGCCGATCGGGACGCGCACCTGGGAGCGCACCGCGGCACGGGACCGGAGGGGCCCGGGGTGGGCCGTCCTGCGGGATACTTCGGCAACTTCCTGCATGGTGTTTCCTCCTAGACGTTCGATTCGCGGGCGACCGGCGCGGACGGCCGGACCCAGCCCTTCCGGCCGCGCCTGAGGTACCAGAGGGCGGAGCACGCGCCCAGGCCCAGCACGAGGAACGTCCCCCGTGCTCCGACGGCCTCGGTCAGCGCCGGGGTGACGGCGGGCGAGAGCAGCGCGGCGCCGCCGGTGATGAGCCACATCAGCCCCGAGGCGCGCCCCAGCACCGGGCCGGGCAGGTACTTGACCCGCATCATCACGACGGTGCTGAGGACGGCGCCCTCGCCGAGCGCGCCGAGCGCGACGGCCGCGAGGAACACCGGCCACCACGGCACGGCCAGCAGCAGCAGCGACAGGCCGCAGGCCGTCATGCCCAGCGTCAGGGCGATCCACGGGCGGATCCGCTTGCGCTGGGCGACGAGCAGGTTGCCGGCGAGCATGCACGCGTTCATCACGGTGATGACGGCGCTCACGGCGCGGTCGGAGAGGTGCCAGGTGTGGCCCAGCGAGTAGACGACCAGGGCTTCGAAGCCCGCACCGCAGGTGATGGCGAGTACCACCTGCACGGTGAGCATGTCGAGGACGCGGCGGTCCGCGACTATCGCCTTCCAGCCCTCGGAGAGCTTCCAGTTGCGGCCCGCGCCCGGCCCGCCCGGCTGGACGCGGGGCGGGTGCACCCCCATCGCCCAGACCGCGACCGGTGCGAAGAAGGTGGCCAGGTTGAGCCACAGCAGGCCCTCGTAGCCCATGAAGGGCAGGCAGAGGGAGAAGACCACGGGGCCGATGAGCGTGGCGGCGAAGAAGAGGCTGTTCAGCGTCCCTCGCGCACGCACCGGGCTGTCGGGGAACATCCCCGGCACTCCGGTCATCCAGCCCGTCCGGTACGCGGCTCCGCCGATCGCGACCAGCAGGGCGCAGACGAAGAGCGAGGCCGGGGTGGGCGTGCCCGCATGCAGGACGAGGTTCATGACCAGGGCCGCGGCGGCTTGGAGCAGCAGACCCGGTACGACCAGTGCACGCGGCCCCCAGCGGTCGGCCACCCAGCCCAACGACGGTGCGAGGAGCATGCCGACGGGGACCGCGGCGGCCAGCAGCGTCATGATGGCGAGCGAGCCGGTCAGCCGGTAGGCGAGCAACGGCAGGGCCGTGGCGTACATCGCCTCGCCGATGTTGTTGATCGCGTTTCCCGCGGCGAACACCGTGAACCGCGGGTTCTGGAAGGGCGAGGGCTCGACCACCGCGTCCGAGCCGGAGGCGGGGCCGGCCTTGGGCGTGGTGGCCGCGGGAGAGCTCATCGTGCGCCGGCGTTCGGATAGTCGCCGGTGGAGGTGGGGAGCCACAGGTCGCGCACGGCGGTCAGGACGCTGTCCTTGCGGTCGCGGTCCAGCCGGTAGAGGCGGAGGAATCCACCGCGGCCGCCGATGACGACGTACGTGGTGCCGTCCTGGCCGCGCAGCAGGGCGATGCCCTTGGGGAAGTCGGGCAGATCCTCGTGGAGCCCGAGGAGTTCACCGGATTCGTGGTCGTACGCCGCGACCTGAAGACCGTACGTGATCGCGACGAGGATGCCGTCGGCCACGACGCAGTTCTCGCCGGTGTTGTCGAGCAACTCGGTGAAACGCTGCCCGAGTTGGGGCTGCCCGACCTCGAACTCCTTGATGCCGCCGCCACCGGTGGCGCGTACCCGGTTGCCGTCGACGAGGAGGCGCTTGGGGTAGCCGCCGAGTTCGGTGGTCCAGGTGGCCTCGCCCTCGGCGGAGTAGGCGGCCATCACCCCGTTGCGGGTGGCGATGAGCCGGCTGCCGTCCTCCAGGTAGGCGCCCGCCCAGGCGCTGGCGGGCAGGTCGTCGATCCGGGACAGCTCCTCACCGGTCGCGGCGTCGAGCTCGATCGCGCCGGCGTTGCAGGCGACGAGCAGCCGGCCGGCGTCGGGGGACCGGCTGAGCGTGTGCGAGATGGCGGGCATCTGCCGCTCCCACACCACCTGGCCCGCACGGGAGACGCGGCGTACGGTCCCCGGCCAGAAGACTCCGGCCCAGCCGTCGTCGAGGGTGACGAGGCGGCGGGTGAAGCCGAGGCCCGAGAACTCCTGTCCGGCCAGGACGAGCGCCGGGTGGCCCGGGACCTGCTCGACCAGGCGCAGCAGGGCGGTGCCGTCGTCGGTCGCGGCCAGCAGGGCGCGGTCGTCGCCCGGGACGGGCTGGAGGTCCCACACGCACTGGCGCTCGTAGCCGAGCCGGGCGCGTACGGTGCCGTCCGCCGTCAGCGCGGTCACCTCACCGTCCTGGGTGAGGGTGTAGACGTCGCCGTACTCGTCGACGGTGATGTCGATGATCTGGTGGCTGAAGCCGCCGACCCGCTTGGCCACGCGCAGCTCGGGGTCGGTGTTGTCGAAGATCAGCAGCTCGCCGTCGAAGCCGCCGGTGTAGACGGAGGAGAAGTCGGGCGAGAAGACGAGGCCTTCGACGTCGTTGCGCGCGTAGTCGAAGCGCTCGCCGACGGTGCCGTCGAGACCGAGCGTGATCACGCCGTTCTTGATGTTGCGGGTCTCCCCCAGGCCCGCGTCGCCGAGGGCCCACAGGCGGTTGTGCCGGGCGTCGTAGACGACCCGGTGGACGTTGGAGGTGTCGACCTGGACGACCGTCGGGAAGGAGAGTTCCGGCAGCGAGCCGAGGTGGATGCGGCCGGACCGGTCGGAGACGGCGTGCACCCCGGGGGCGTCGGTGCAGAACCATTCGAGCATGTCGTAGCCGTGCGGCCATTCGGTGATCCGCTCGATGGTGAAGGTCTCCAGGTCGATGACAACCACCTGGAAGTACCCGTTGTTCGTGTAGAGCTTGCCGTCCCAGACGCCGATGCCGCGGAGCATGGTGGGGGCGGGCCGCTCGCCTTCGAGGAGCAGCGAGGTGTCGGCGGTCGCGGCGGCGTCGAGGCGGTCGGAGAGCCGCAGGGTGTCGGCGTGCCAGCGGGAGATCGTGCCCGTCTTGTCGCGCGTGATGATCCAGTCGTCGACGAAGGTGACGGCGTAGACCGGGTCGCCGGCGGGGTCCTGCGACGGGGCGGAGGAATTGGACGAACTCAGCACGTTGAGATCGCGGTCGAGCCAGTGCAGACCACCACGGGCATCCGCACCCAGGAGGCCCCGGCCGGGACTGTTCACGATACGGGTAAGGCGCTCCAGGTTCGCCATGGGAATACCCCCTGTTGGTAGATTGGTTCAATGGGACAGCCCCCGGGGAAAGCCGATCGCTTTCCCCGGGAGACAAGTGCCCGAGGGGTTTACCCCTCAGCCGAGATGCGGCTTCCGCATCAGATGTCGTGACGGACGACACGACGAACGATCTTCTCCATGGGAATCACCTCCCTCTACGGGTGAGATACCGGGAGCGATCCGGCCCAGGGGACTCAGATCTCGTTACGGATGACCCGACGCACGATGCCCTTGGCCATGAAAGTCACCTCCCTCACTGCGCGATACCGGGAATGATCCGGCGGCCCCGGAGGACACGGCTCGGATCTTGTTGCGAGTCACGCGGCGGGCGACCTTGTTCACGGAAGCGACCGCCTTCGCGAATACGCTGGAGGAATCGATCCATCCGGCCCGGAAGGGATCAGATCCTGTTGTTGACGACGCGACGGACGACATTCTTCTTCATGGAATTCACCTCCTTCTGCGGGTGGAAAATGGCCGTGCCCGGCTGGAGACCACCGCCTCAGCGGGCATGTCTGTGGGTGTGTCCGAGGGAGCCCGGCGATCTAGGCGGTGCCTTACGCCGCGACGGGGACTCGGTGGTGACCGCGGACCGCGGCGACGGTGGCGTCGACGAGACCTTCGAGCTCCGCCACCACCGAGGGTTCGGTGATGGTCCCGTCGCGGCCGACCAGGAATTCGGCATTGCCGATGGCCACCCGCGCATGGTCGATCAGTAAGGCGCCGCACCTTTCGAGGACCCTGCGAGTGTCGGGCTGCGCATCGACGCCGCCGTACATCCCGGGGGAAGCCGTGAGGAGCGCGACGGGCTTACCGGAGAGCGAACTCGCCTTCCACGGCCGGGAGAGCCAGTCGAGGGCGTTCTTCAACGCCCCTGTCATGGCACCGTTGTAGGACGGTGTGCTGATGATCGCGGCATCGGATGCGATGAGCAGCTCACGTGCGGCACTCACCGCTGCCGGCCCGGGACCCACGTCCAGATCCTCGTTGTAATAGGGAAGATCGGCGACCCTGATCTCCGACGTGTGGAATTCTCCGTCACGCCGGTCGAGAATGCTGCGGATGGTGGCGAGAGCAGCACTGTTCACCGACTGCCGGCGCAAACTCCCCGACACGAGAACGATCCTGGCCATACCCCGACTCCCTACCCATCAGCGACCCTCCGTCTCCTTGACGGTTGGCCTGCCTCGTAGGAATGAGATTGCCGCGTGGAGTTCAATGGCGAGAACTCGTATTTCAGGCTGAATCAAGTCGGAGCCGAACCGGTCCCGGAATCTGGCATTCCCACCGGTGTGGCTCGGATATCGGCTCGTGCTCGGGGCCCGCGCGCTGTCACGATGAGCCCGGGCGCGGCTTTCCGCGCAGCCAGGCCGGTTTCACCCGGCGGTACGGCCGCCGCGTCGGCTCCGGAAGCCGAACAGGACGCCCCCCAGGGCGAGCAGGAGAAGCGCCAGCCACGGGCCGTTCCCGCCCGTCAGCCTGGTGGCGTCGTCCTTGAGCCCGTCCCAGACGCCCTGCTTCGGCGCCTGGACCGAGCCACCCAGCCAGATCGCACCGTCAGGCGTGGTGACCGGCTTGCCGGCGGAGCCTTGCGCTGCCTGGGTGACCTGCGGGTACCGCTGTTGTACTTCGGCCGCGCCCACGGTGGTCAGTTGGACGTTCGTCAGGTCGGCCCCGCCGTAGACGTACCGGGTGACGCGCCGGACGCCGCCGTCGGTGGTCTCCCGCGTGATGTCGAACTCCTTGTCACGGTACGAGCGGACGTAGTCGTCGAAGACCTGCTTCGGGCGCCAGCCGCCGTCCAGCCGGGCCGGGCCCAGGTTCTTGGAGTCGATGATCTTGTCGAACGAGGTCCGGTGCCCCTGCTGGTGCCGCTCGCGGACCCACTGCGCAATGATGCGCGCCATGAACGCGCGGCGCAGGGGTGCGTACTCCGACGCGGTGTTGACCGCCTTCACCACCTCGGGCAGCACGAGGGTGCGCTCCAGCTCCTCGTTGCGGGCATCGGTGGCCGGGTCGGTCTTGCACGGCTGGGAGTACGGGTCGTCGATGTGGTCCGACTTCGTCTTCACGTCGAGCAGCGCCTTGAGGATGTAGAGCGACCCGCCGTCCTCGCGCACCTCCACCTGCCCGGGCACGATCCACATCCGGGCGGAGAAGCAGAGCGAGCCGTCCGCACCGGGCTGGATCTGCTGCCAGTACTTCGCCCCCGTCTCCGAGTCGGGGTGCAGGATCTTCGCCTCGGTGCGCTTCATCTGGAGGTCCGCCTCCAGCATGGCCTTCCCGGCGTTGGTCTCCCCCAGGGCGGGGTCGACGATGCGGTCCGGTTCGGTGGGGTTGAGGTTGACCCAGAACTTCTGCGGGTCGAGCACCAGCCAGGTCCGCAGGTCGTCGCCCAGGTTCTCGACCATCCGCGCCCCGAGCCCGGCGTCCTGCTGGTAGCCCTCGGGCAGCGGCTGCGAGGAGTACGCGTACTGCACCCCGCCCGAGCCGTCGGAGAAATAGCGCATCTCCAGCGTCGAGAAGTCCACCCCGCCGTAGGTCGTACCGGACGGTGCGAGCGCCCGGTCGAGCGCCCCCGGCCGCGCGCTCCCGTCCTCCCCGCCGCACGGACCCGCGGCCAGGTGCAGGGACATCGCCATGACGGGCCGTCCGTTGCCGCTCCCCATCGAGGTGCACGGGGTGGCCTGGCTGCCCGGCACCGGCAGGGCTGCCTTGGCCTGCTTCTCCTTCTCCTTCCGCTCCCGATCGAGCTGGGAGAGGCCCTGGCTCGTGATGCCGGCCACGCGGTTCGCCGACCCCTTCCTGTCCTGATCGGTCTCGTACGGCGTCGCGGACACGAAGCTGCTCTTGTCCTTCGTCTTGTCCTTCTCGTCGATGGCGCCGGTGAGCTTCAGGCAGTTTCCGCAGCGGCCCCGGTCCGAGTATCCGGCGACCGCCCTGTTCTTCAGCCTGGTGATCGCCGAGTCGCGCAGGCCGAGATCCGTGAGGATGGTGTTCATGAACTTGTCGTAGATGACCGCCTCGGAGTGGTCCCTGCCCGGGTCGTTGACGGCGGCGAACTCCAACAGCGGGCCGTCCCCCGAGATTCCGATCCGGTCGAACAGTGCCTCGTTCCCCTCGCGTTTCAGCAGCCTGCCGTAGCCGGTCCAGGGGGGCGTTTTGATGGTGTCGCCGGCTGTCCCGAACGTCCTGGTGATCGATTCGACATGTGTCATCTGGAAGTCGGTCAGGTCGAACCAGACGACGGCGAGATTGCGGTTTCCGTCCCGCATGTTGAGCCTCTCGTGGGCCTCGATCCCGGCCCGGCCGATCGGGTCCGCCAGGAGATCGCGCGCGATGTCCGCGAACTCGCCCCCGACCTGGGACTGGCTGGGAGACGGGGTGCCCGCCGCCACCGCCGAGGGCACCGGCAGGCCGACCGCCAGCACGGCGACGGGCAGCAGGACGGCCCGCACCGCCCGACTCCACCTGCTCGCCCCCGGGCGCCGGATGCTACGGCTCGGCATGGCCGCGTCCGCTCTCCGGCGGGAGCACACCCGTGGCGTCCAGGTATCCGGTCAGTGCCGGGCCCGAGCCCATGGCCTCCTCACCCCGCCGGTAGGCGCGGCGGCCCGCCACGCCGAGGGCGCCGAGGACCAGCACGGCGACCCCGCCGGCTCCGGCGAGGGAGGTGCCGGTCGAGCAGGTCCGGTGGTGGCTCCGATCACCGATGCCCATGGACGGCTTGTAGCCGATGCCGACCACGCAGGCGGAGGCGGGCGGGGCCGACAGCAGGGTGCTGCAGGCGATCAGGGCGGCGGCCCCGGCGAGCCGCGCGGCGACCGTGCCGACCCGGCGGCCCGTCATGAGCCGGCCCCCGTTCGTACGCCTTTCAGCCGCAGTATTCGTGCGCGCAACTCGGCTCCCTGTGGTTCGAGGTCCGGATTCTCCTGCACCCGCCAGCTCATGAGCTCCAACTGCACGGTCTGCACGCGGTGCAGCCGCAGGGCCGCCTGCCGCCCGTACCGGCGGCCGGTACTCGCCAGCGCCCAGAACCGCAATGTGGGCGAGACCAGGACGGGCTCCTCCGCCCGCGTGACGGCCGAGCTGCCCGTCGCGGCCTCCGCCGCCGCAGCGGCCCGCAGGGCCGTGCCGCGCTCGCGCAGTCCGAGTACCAGGAGCACCACGGTCAGCGCCATGAAGGGCAGTTGCGGGAGCAGCCAGAGCAGTGGCGAGACCACCAGGGTGTCCAGCGCGCTGCCGGTGTCGACCTGGCCCCGGAGCTGCGAGGACAGCCACCCGGAGAGCGTCTCGGCCGCCGTCGCCCCGCCGGCTGCCGCCACCAGGGCCGCCGTCGCGACCAGCCCGCGGCGCTGCGCCCGGGCCGCGAGCGCGAGCCCGGCTCCCAGCAGCGCGCCGAAGACCACCTGCCCGCCGAGCAGGCCGACCGACTGTCGGATCCAGTACTCGAAGCCGCCGGTCGTCCCGAAGAAGGAGCCGAACGAGCCGTAGATCTTGATGAACAGGATGCTCTCCACGAAGCTGTAGCCCAGCCCGACGGCGGCGCCGAGGGTCAGGCCGGTCACGGCGTCGGTGACGCGGTACCGGAACAGCAGCAGGAGCAGCAGCACACCGGCCGCGACGACGAGGGCGTTGACGACGCCGAGGTGCACGATGACCAGGTCGATGGTGCGGAACTGGTTCCTGGTGAACTGGCCGAGGTCGCTGCCGGAGGGGCTCAGGTGGCCGTTGATGGTGGCGAACGCGAGACCGGTGTAGGCGCGGCCGAGGCCGAAGACGATCAGCGCACCCCAGCCGAACGCGGCCAGCAGCGCGGCGAGCGGCACCCGGGCGAACCGCACCCCGGCGCGCAGCAGGAGCAGCACGAACGCGGTGCTGGGCAGGCAGGCCAGCGTCAGTGGGAAGTACTCGACCACCACCACCAGCGGGATCAGCCCGAACGGCAGCAGCAGGAGCCCCAGAGTCACCCATGTCAGCACCGCCGCCCTCCGGTCGGGCTGCCGTGTGACGGCGACGAACACCTGGATCAGGACGCCCGCCACGATGCCCGCCAGCACGCTCCAGAAGACGGCGCGCGGCATGGACAGCACCCGGTCGAGCGAGCCCGAGAAGCCCGGCATGCCGGCGAGGTCGGACGGCAGCTTGTAGAAGATCGACAGGGCCGGTTCGTCGGGCAGCAGCCGAGGGCGGGTCAGGTTCCCCAGCAGCTCGACCAGGTACAGCGCGATGGCACCGCGGGCGATCAGCAGGGCCCTCGCGGTGGCCGCCCGGTCGTCCCGGAGGGCCTGGAACACGCGTCCGTTCACGAGCCACCCCCCGGCATGGCGGGCAGGCTGGGCAAGGACGTGGGGAGCCCGGGGAAGTCGGTCGGCAAGTTCGTCGGGAAACCGGACGGGAAACCGGACGGGCGGCCCGTGGGGAAACCCGTCGGGAAGGACGTCGGCAGCGAGGGCAGCTTCGGCAACTGCGGGACGCTCACGTCGTTGGCCCCCGAGAGGTCGATCACCAGCGAGGCGGCCAGGAGCACCGCCCCGAGGAGCCCGCCGCCCAGCAGCACCCGGATCTGACGACCGGACGGGCCGCCGGGGTCGGCCTCGGGGACGGGTTCGGGCAGCGGTTCGGTCACGCCAGACTCCACTCACCTGGGCAGTACACGTCACGTCCCGGCGCACCGCCGCGAACATGTCGACAGGACGCTACGAAGGACCGATGAAATCGCCGTGAAACGGTGATGCCCACCGCTCCGGGGCTACTTCGTGAAATCCGAGGGAGTCCCGCAGCCTCCGTTGTGCCGCTCAGGCCAGGCCGGCTCCGATGGCGAGGCGCACGGCGTCGGCCCGGTTCCGGATGTCCGCCTTGGCGAACAGGTTGTTGATGTGGGTCTTGACGGTGGCCTCGCTGATGAACAGCCGTTCGGCGATGGCCCTGTTCGGGAGGCCCTGGCCGATGAGGGTGAGGACCTCCCGTTCGCGGAGCGTGAGGTCTTGCGGAAGGGGCTTCGGCTCGGGCCGGTGCGTGTGCACGGCGGCGAGTAGCCTGGCCTGCACTTCGCGGTCGAGCACCGACTGCCCCGCGGCGGCTGCCCGGATCGCCCGGGCGATGTCCTGGCGGCCTGCGTTCTTCGTCAGGTAGCCCCGGGCTCCCGCGCCCAGTGCGCCCAGGATCGAGTCGTCGTCGGCGAAGGTGGTCAGAACGACCACCGCCACACCGGGGTGTTCCGCGCTCAGGCGGCGGGTCGCCTCGGTTCCGTCCATGCCGGGCATCCGCAGGTCCATGAGTACGACGTCCACCGGGCCTGCGGCGACGGCCGCCAGTACCTCGTACCCGTCCGTCGCGGTGGCGACGACGTCGATGTCCTGGAGCAGCGAGAGGACGGTGGCGAGCGGTTCCCGTACGGCGGCCTGGTCGTCGGCGACGACCACGTTGATGGGCCGGGGGGCGTCCGTGGCGTCCATGGGTTCGCTCATCGCGGGATCACCGCTTCCACTTGCCAGCCGCCCGAGTCCGGCCCCGCGGTGACGGGTCCGGTGGTGATGCTGCCGCCGAGCAGGGCGATGCGTTCGCGCATGCCGATCAGTCCCAACCCGCTTCCGGCGGCCGCGGTCACCGGCAAGGTGGCGGGTCGGTTGCGGACGTTCAGTACGGTCGCTTCTTCGGCGAAGGTCAGCTTCATGGCGACTTCGCCGCCGGGAGCGTGCCGGGTGGCATTGGTCAGCGCCTCCTGGGCGATCCTCAGCAGGCACTGCGTCGACTGCGCCGACAACTCACGGACGTCTCCTACGACGCTGAGGGCGTCGTGGTGTCCCGACGACCGGAGCATCGCGGCCAGACTCTCGCGCAGCGGCAGATGGTCTTCGCGCAGCGCGTGCACGGTCCACTGCGCCTGCTGGAGGCTCTCCCTGACCAGGCTGTGCGCTCTGCCGTTGGCCTCCCGGATCCTGGTCAGGTCTCCGGTGTCGATCAGCGCGTCGACCAGTTCCAGTTGCATGTTGATCCCGGCGAGCGAGTGTGCGAGTACGTCGTGGACGTCCCGGGCGATCCGGGTGCGCTCCGCCAGTACCGCCGTCCGGGCTTCGGCCCGCGCCGCCTTCTCGGCGGATTCGGCCGCCGCGATCGCCGCCCGCGTGGCCTGCGCCCGGCTTCGCCCTGCCATGCCGCCCAGCACGGCGGCGCCGGTCGCGAAGCCCACGAGGGATGTCGCGTACTGGCCCGGCTCGGCCTGGAGGTACAGCACACCACCGCACAGGAGGCTGGACGAAACGGCGATGACCAGGGCCGGTCTGGTGTCCAGGCGGGACCCTGCGAAGGCGACGAGGAAGAACGCGAAGAGGTACGACGTCCCCGAGCGGCTGGTCCCGAGCAGCGCGGCCGCCGCCAGTACGCCGAATGTCAGCCAGAGGGCGACGGACCGATCGGGAACGGCGGACTCGGGCACGAGCCGCACCGCGAGCACCGCGCAGTTGATCACGAAGAGAACGAGGACGACCAGGCCCCGGCCGCTGAGGCCCATCGGCCGGATCGTCACGATCCCCACGATGATGATCGCGGCGGCCAGCACCCACTGGGAGCGGGCGCTCCGTCCCCCTCGATCGAGCGGACGCCCCCCGGCCACGCCGACGGGCCGGTCCGCCTCTCGTGCTGGCATGCCGCGACCATAGCCCACGGTCAGGCCCTACGACGGGCAGCGACGACGGTCTGCGCGGCCGCCGCGGACTGCTGCGCAGGCGTCAGCCGCCGGCTCCGGACGAAGATCGTGGCCAGCCGCGTGACCACCTCGGTCAGGGCCATCAGCACCAGCGCGGCCACCCACGCCTGCGCGCCGGTGATCCGGTGATCCACGCTGAACCGCGCGATGTCGGCGGCGCCGCCGTGGTCGACCCACAGCTGGAAGCCCAGCCGGGCGCCCATGCCGATCACCCACAGGGCCGCCGAGACGAAACCGGCCTTGATCAGGACGTGCCCGTCGGCGCGCCGCATCCAGGTGAAGATGCCGCCGCCGATGCCGAGCACCGCGCCGACACCCATGAGGGCGCCGATCAGGACCGGGTCGTTGCCGCCCGTGGGGACGGTGTCGAGGTAGCTGAATCCCACGAAGGTCACGATCCCGAGCGGGAGCAGGTAGGACTTCGGGGTCAGCGGGCCTTCGCGCAGCTGCCGGAAGACGATCAGGATGAGGGCGATGTCGGTGATCCATGTGGTGGTGGTCATGCCCTCAAGCCTGCTGTGAGCAGGCACGCAGCGCCTGGACCCAAGGGTGGAGACAGGGGTGGAGATCCGCGCCGTCGAGAGGGCCGCGATCCAGCCACTGCCGCACCCGGCCCCCGGCCGTCGTGGCCCGGGGGATCCGGAGCCAGGAGAACCGTGGATGGATATCAGGGGCGGTTCAGGGCCCACGTCTGCAAGGTGTAGGGCCGCCCCTTCTCCTCGCCTTCGATCAGCGGGACGTCGAGCAGGCCGAAGCCGGCCTTCACGGCGACCGCGACGCTGGCGGCGTTCTCGGCCTCCAGCTCAAGGATCACCTGGTCCACGCCCAGCTTCTCGAAGGCATACGCGGCCATCACCCGCACCGCCCGTGCAGCCAGTCCCCGGCCGCGGTGAGCCGGTCCGACCGCGTAGCCGAGCTCCGTACCCTCGGGAGCGCGCCGCAGCATCACCTCGCCGAGCGGTGCGTGGCCGTCGACGGTGATGGCGAGCAGGACGACCGTGCCCTCGGCCCGCATCTTCCGGTCCCGTTCCAGCCGTGCGCGGGCGGCCGCTTCGTCGAAGGGCGAGACGATGGGCGTCCAGTACGCGACGTCGGGGTCGTCGAACAGCGCGGGCATGGCCGCCAGGTCTGCTTCCGTCCAGTCGCGCAGGACGAGACCCTCCCCGGTGACTTCGATGCGATCGGGAAAGGACGACGTGGTGCTGCTCATGGCGGGGTGGCCTCCGTGGTCTGTTGACGACTGACCAGGGTATCTGCGGAGTCATCGGCTCCGCAGATACCCCAGGCCCCTGAGCCCCGGTAGGGCACTGTGGCCGAGTCAGCGCGACATCAACGGCCCTGCAGGTTCTTGACGTTGTCGCCGAAGGTCCAGCCCTTCGAGCCGTCCCAGTTGACCGACCAGGTCATGAGCCCCTTCAACGACCCGCCGAAGGCGTTCCAGGACTGGCTGACCAGGTTCGGCGCCATGTAGCCGCCGCCCGCGCCGGGCTGGGCGGGCAGGCCGGGCACCTGCTTGTCGTAGGGCACCTTGATGGTGGTGCCCTGGATGGTCAGACCGTTGTTCAGGCACGTCGTCTGCGCGGTGAAGCCCTGGACCGTGCCGGCCTGGTAGGAGTCGCCGGAGCAGCCGTACATGCTGCCGTTGTAGTACTGCATGTTCAGCCACCACAGGCGGCCGTTGTCGGCGTACTTCTTGATGACCGGCAGGTAGGCGCCCCAGATCGACCCGTAGGTGACGCTTCCACCGGTGACGTACGCGGTTTCGGGGGCCATGGTGAGGCCGAAGCCGGCCGGCATCTGCGCGAGGACACCGTCAATGATGCGGATCAGGTTGGACTGGGAGGGGGACAACGTGTTGATGTCGCCGCTTCCGGACAGGCCGGTCTCGATGTCGATGTCCATGCCGTCGAAGTTGTACTTCTTCAGGATCGGGACGACGGTCGCCACGAACCTGTCGGCGACGGTACTGGAGCTCAGATCGATGCCGGCGGCGGCGCCGCCGATCGACATCAAGAGCGTCGCCCCGGCCGCCTTGGCCTGGCACATCTCGGCGGGGGTCGAGACCTTGACGCCGGTATCCATGCCGTCCTGCCACTGGACGGTGCCGTCCGAGAGGATCACCGGGAAGGCGGCATTGATGACGTTGTAGCCGTGCGCGGCGATCCGGCTGTCCGTGATGGGGACCCAGCCCATGCCGGGGTGGACTCCGTTGGAGGCGCCGTCCCAGTTCTCCCAGTAGCCCTGCAGGACCTTGCCTGACGGCCTGGGCTTCGTGGGGCAGGTGTCACCCGGCGGGGTGGAGGTCGGTGGAGCGGTGGTCGGCGGGGTGGTGGTCGGTGGGGCGGTGGTCGGCGGAGCCGTGGTCGGTGTGGGGTCCGTGCCGCCGGGGCCGCTGAGCGACACGTCGTCCGCGTAGTACGCGGGCTGCCCGTACCAGCCGTGCAGGTAGACGGTGACCGATGTGGTGTTCGGCCCGGTGGTGAAGGCGACGCTGAGCCGGCTGTACGACGGGCTGTCCGGCGTCCACGTGGACGGGGCGCCGGTGATGCCGGTGCCGGTGGCGCCCAGGTAGACGTAGCTGCCCTGTACGTAGGCGCTCAGGGTGTACTGGGAGTTGGGCTGCACGCTGACGGTCTGCGTGCACTGGGCGTTGTCCTGACCGGTCGGTGCCGCCTTGAGCGCGGAGCTGCCGGAGCGGACCGGACTGCCGACGGCCGCGGCGCCACCGCCGGGGCATGTCCAGTCGGTCAGCCCGTTCTCGAAGCCGGAGTTGGCCACCATGTCGGTGGTGGCGGCCAGGTTGCTGGTGGCGGCCCCGGCCGTGACGGAGCCGGCCACCGCGAGGCCGGTGGCGATGACGGCAGCGGCGCTGACCCCGGCGAGGGAGCGCCTCAGGACGGCCGGTCTGCGCTGGGCGCGGCCGGGCTGGGGACAAGGGCCGAGATCGCCCGACGGTCGTGAAGTACGCGGCCTTCGACGGAACATGCTGCGCTCCCTTCCCGCCGAGCGTCATGGGCATGACCGACGCGTGGGGGCGTGACGCCCGGCCTGGGTGAGGTGGGACATGTGGGGCTGTGCCGGACCGGATCGTAGGAGGACCGGCAAGGCTCGTCAATAGGTCTGGACCATTGACCCCGAAACCGCCGCCGATGCGCACCGAAGCGCACCGAAGCGCTCTCGGAATCCGCCATTAGTGCAATAATGGACGAAATTTACTAAGTATCCCTACGTCTGTGGGGACCGCATCCGTAGGCCGGGACATGGACGAGCCGGACACCCCCGAGCGGCGCGGGCGGCTGAGCCGCCCGCGGGTGCTCGCCGCGGCCGTCGCGCTCGTGGACCGGGAGGGACTCGCGGCGCTGACCATGCGGCGACTCGCCGCTGACCTGGGCGTCGAGCCCATGGCCATCTACCGGTACACGCCCAGCAAGGAAGCCCTGCTGGACGGCCTGGTCGAGGCCTTCTTCGCCGAGGTCAACGACCGGCTGCGGACCACGGCCGCCACCTGCGCGGACCCTTCGTCCGACCCCGCCGGCGTTCCCCCCTGGCGCGCCGAGCTGCGCCGGATCGCCCGCGCCTTCGCCGCTGTCGTCCACGCCCACCGCGAGATCCTGCCCGTCGTGGCCACCCGCCCGCTCGCCGTGCCGGTGGCCCGGCGACCGACGCCGGCCCTCCAGCTGACCGAGCACATCCTCGCCGTGCTCGGGCGGGCGGGCTTCGACGACGCCACCGCGCTCACGATCTACCGAGCCTTCGTGGCATGGAACCTCGGCTGCCTGCTCGTGGACAAGCGCCAGGTGGTCGACGATCCGGACGAGCCGGACCTCTTGTTGGGCCTGGGCCTGCACCGGCTGCCCGCTGCCGAGTACCCCCGCCTGCGCGCGCTGGTCCCGCGGTTCGCCGAGTACGACGACGAGCAGGAGCTGATCGCGGGTCTGGACAGCCTCCTGAGCGGGATGCCCGATCCACCTCTTGACTCGTTCTATGGCGGGAGCGCACGCTGAGGATACGAGGTACACATCGGGTGTAAGCGTACATAGCAGACTTGTATGCACCCCGCCCACTCGTCCACTCGTCGTGAGCGCGCCGTCCCCCGGCCGGGCCGGCCCGGTCGATCCGAGGCCCGACGGCGCCCGAGAGGGGCCCGTCATGTCCAGCGAGTACACCATCCTGCGTGTCCGCGTCACGGCCAAGGACGCCGACACCCTGCGCGCCCTGCTGCGCGACTCACGTCCCGACGTCGGCGGCCGGGTCCGCGAGAACCAGGACGGCAGCCTCACCTTCGACGCATACGTCTCCCCCGAGCAGGCCGAAGACCTGGCTCGCGAGGGCGTATCGGTCGAGACGGTCGAGGACGCCACCGCCACCGGACGCGCCCGCCAGGCCGAGGTGGGCGAAGGAGACCGGTTCGCCCCTGAGGACGCGGTTCCGCAGGGTCTCGCCCTCAAGGTGCGGGACATCTAGGAGGGACGCCATGCCGTACCTGAACATCACCGAAGTCGAGTCCGGCGTGACCAGCCTGGCCACGGCATTCCCGACGGCCGACCTCATCGAGCTTCCCGAGCCGACCTTCGAGGGCCGGACCTGCCACGCCCTGCGCATCGGCACCCACCGCCTGGAGCCGAAGCCCGCCGTCGTCCTGATCGGCGGCGCACACGCCCGCGAGTGGGGCAGCAGCGAGATCCTGGTCAACCTCGCTGCCGACCTGTTGCACGCGCACGCCGGCGGTACGGGCCTTGCGTACGGCGGTACGAGCTTCACCTCCGCCCAGGTGCGCACGCTCATGGAGGAGCTCGACGTCGTCGTCTTCCCGCTCGTCAACCCGGACGGCCGGCACTACAGCCAGACCGTCGATCCCATGTGGCGGCGCAACCGCAATCCGGCCCGGTCCGGCGGCAATCCGGCGGCGGTCGGCGTCGACGTCAACCGCAACTACGACCACCTCTTCGACTACCGGACCGCCTTCCACCCGCTCGCGCCCGTGCGGGTCTCGGACGACCCGGCCGACCCCGACCAGGTCTACCAGGGCCCTGAGCCCTTCTCGGAGGTGGAGACCCGCAACGTGCGCCGGCTGCTGGACCGGTTCATCCGCACCCGCTGGTTCGTCGACGTCCACAGCTACACCCAGAAGATGCTCTACGTGTGGGGCGACGACCAGAACCAGTCCGTCGACCCGGCCAAGAATTTCCGCAACCCCCTCTTCGACGGCAAGCGCGGCCTGAAGGACGGACTGCTCTACGCCGAGTTCGTCGACGAGGGCGACGCCGACGACTCCGCCGTGCTCGCCGAGCGGTTCTGCGAGGCCCTGAAGGGCGTACGCGGCACGGAGTACACCCCTGAGCCCGCCTTCGACCTGTACCCGACGTGCGGAACCAGCGACGACTACACCTACGCCCGCCACATCCTCTCGGGCCAGGAGGAGGAGAAGATCCTCGCCTTCACGATCGAGTGGGGAACGGCCTTCCACCCACCGTGGGCGGAGATGAAGAAGATCGTCCTCGATGTCGACGCCGGCCTCGTGCAGTTCTGCCTGACCGCTGCCGCGTAGGACGCCTGTTGAGGGGCATGCACGTGCATCGCTTCCGATGCGTTTGCAATCCCGCCAAGTCAAGCCTTGGGGGCCACCCATGACGCAGATCCGGATTTCCACATTCAACCTTGAGAATTTCGACGAGACCGCACCGACCGACCGCCCGACACTGGACGAACGCATCCGGCTGATGAAGCCGCAGATCAGGCGGCTGCGTGCTGACATCGCCTGTTTCCAGGAAGTCCATGGGCAAGAGCGCCCCGGCCAGCCGCGTGCGCTGCTCGCCCTCAAGGAGCTGCTCACGGGGACCAACCTCGACGGGGCCGAGCTGGTGAGCACGAAACCCGAAGACGACGCGGTCTTCGACGTCCGTAACCTGGTCATCGCCACCCACCTGCCGGTCATCAAGCACGAGCAGCTGAAGAACAACCTCGTCGCCGAGCCCCGCTACCAGCGGCTCACTGCGCTGCCCCCCGACGCGCAGCCGATCGCGATCGGGATCGAACGTCCCGTCCTGCACGCTCAGATCGACACCGATCACGCAGCACCCGGCCGCCTGCTGCACGTCATCACCGTGCACCTGAAGTCCAAGATCCCGAGTGAGATCCCCGGTCAGGTGATCGAACCCAGGAAGGGCAACTGGCGCAGCGCCGACGCCTGGGCCGAAGGCAGCTTCCTGTCGTCCATGAAGCGCATGAGCCAGGCTCTGGAAGTGCGGCGCCTGGTCGACCAGATCCTCAAGGACGACCCCGACGCGCGGATCATCGTCGCCGGCGACTTCAACGCCGAGCCGGAGGAGGTCCCGGTCCTGGCGATCTGCGGCAACGTCGAGGACACCAACAACGGCGAACTCGCCCCGAAGGTCCTGGTCCCCATCGAACGCACCATCCCGGGCGATGCCCGCTACACCCTCTTCCACCACGGTCGCGGCCAGATGCTCGACCACATGCTCGTCACCCGCAACCTCCTCGCCCACTACCGCGGCTCGGAGATCCACAACGAGCTCCTCCACGACGACTCCCTCGCCTTCGCCACCGACGACAAATTCCCCGAGTCCGACCACGCTGCCGTCGTCGCCACCTTCGAATTCGGCTGAGACCTGGATTTCATTCGACGCCGCCGGATCCTGGCGCGGTCGTCTACGGTCGGTGAGATCCGGTCGCCGCGACGGCCCGGCCGCGCAGCAGCTTCTTGTCGGGCTTGCCCGCGTCGGTCAGGGGCAGCGCGTCGACGAACTCGATGCCGGCGGGCTCGTACATGGCGCCCTTCCTCTCCCGCACCATGGCCCGCAGCTCTTCCTCGCCGACGTCGCCGCCCGGCCTGCGGACGACGACCGCGTGGACCTGCTCCATGAGGTTGGCGTCGGGCACTCCGAGCACTGCGCTCTGCAGGACCTGGGGATGGGAGTTCAGCACGTCTTCCAGTTCCGCCGTGTACACGTGGCCTCCCACCACCACGATCATGTCCTTCAGCCGGTCCACGATCGTGATGTAGCCGTCCGAGTCGACGAACCCGATGTCACCGGTGTGGAGCCAGCCGTCCCGCAGTACCTCCGCGGTGAGCTCGGGCTGCTTCCAGTAGCCCTTCATCACCTGCGGGGAACGTACGCAGATCTCGCCGTACTCGCCCGCGGGCAGGTGCCGTCCGTCGGGATCGCGGGTGGCGACCTCGACGCCTTCCATGACCTTGCCGGCGGTTCGCAGCAGCTCCGGGCGGCGCGGATCGTGGTCCTGGGGGGAGAGCATGCTGATCCCGCCCGCTTCGTTCTGGCCGTAGAACTGGTTCAGTACGGGGCCGAAGCGGCGGACCGCCGCCGCGAGTCGGGTCGGGGAGGAGGCGCAGCCCCCGTACGTGAGCATGCGCAGGCTGGAGGTGTCGGTGCAGTCGACATCGGGGTGGTCCATCAACTGGTAGAGGAGCGGCGGCAGCAGGAACATGTGGGAGATGCGCTCGCGCTCGATGGCGGCGAGCACTGCACCGGCCTCGAACTCGTCCAGCAGGACGACGGTGCCTCCGCGGCGCAGCGTGGTGTCCGCCATGAGGCCCGCGGCATGCGCGAGGGTGGTGCACACCAGGGCCCTGACCTGCCCCTCCTCGGACCAGTCCGGTCCGATCGACACGCACTGCTCGAAGGTCGTGCAGATGGCCTTGGGGTGACCGGTGGTCCCACCGGTGTGACGGATGGTGCAGATGTCCTGCGGCTGGGCCGAACCGGTCAAGACTTGCGCGGACTCCTCGGCGGCGAGCTTCACCAGATCCAGGCCCACGCCCACGCCGGCGCCTGTGCCTGCGCCGAGGACCAGTACCCGTTCCAGCGGCACCCGCTGGGCCAGGTCGGCAGCGCGCGCCTCGTAGGCGGGGTCGACCATCAGCGTCCGGGTCTCGACGTCCCGGAGGATGTCGGCGTGCACGTCGGCCGAAAGGCCGGCGTAGAGGTGGTTCACGGCGCAGCCGAGCAGCCCGGCGGCGTAGCGGGCGGCGATCGTCTCGGGAAGGTTGCCGGAGAGGAGGGTGACTGTCTGGCCGCGCCTCACCCCCTGGGACCGCAGCGCCCGGGCCATGCCGTGGACGAGGCCGCGCAGTTCACCCGCGCTCACGCGCCGGCCCCGGTGTACCAGGGCCTCACGGCCCGGTTCCTTTTCCAGGGCGTCAAGAATCTCTTCCACGTGGCTGTGGAAGTGTGCGGTGGTGTCGTCCATACCGATCCCTATTGGTTGACTTGAGCAACTAGTGGGAGGGTAACGGTCGATGATCCACACGCCCAAGCCGGACGCCGACATCCAGCCAACGTCCGCGCCCCCGCCCGCGGAGCTGCGCCGCAAGGGGCTGACAGATCAGGAACGGGCCGTGGCCTCGCAGGTCGACGGGCCGACCCGTTGCCGATGATGGCCGAACTCGCCCGCTGAGACCGCCCCCGCACCTGACGGCCGGCATGGCATGCACCCATTCGGGAACAAAGCGGACTTTCCCTTGATGTTTCGGGACATTAGCGCCGAGGAGTGTCGGGCAGGAATCCTGGCGATCCGTGGTTCCGCGGGAGTGGCTCGCGGACCGGTCGAGCAAGGCAAGGCAAGGCAAGCCCAGCATGCGAACGAACCGCACGTCCGCCATCGTCGCCGCCGCCGCTCTGGCGGCCGTCGCGAGCGCGGGCACCGCGCGGGCGGCAACACCGGGCGGCCTCGGGGCCCCATCGGCCTGTAGGCCGGCCAACCACCTCGCGAAGATCACGCAGGACCAAGCCGGTTCCGGGCACATCCACTTCCGCGTCACACTGACCGCGCCGAAGGGGTACGCGGCGTGCAGGCTGGCCGGTTCCCCGACCGACGTCGCCTTCGCGCACCACGGAACGACACTGGGTGTCACGGCCGGCCGGTACGGCGACCAGACCACCGACGTGACCTTCGGGCCGGGCCGGCCCGTCCACTTCGACGTCCAGGTCCCCAACCAGGGCCACGGCACCCCCGCGGACGAGGTGTCCTTCACCCTCCGCGCCCCGGACGGCGAGATCCCGGGCACCTCCGTTGCCGAGGGCCCCTTCGAGGTGGCCTCCGGCACCGTCATCGGCCCGGTCCGACCGGGAGCCTGACACCAGGGGCCCTGGGGACCGGACGTCATCAACGGGATGCTGTTCCGGCAGTGCACTGGGGTGCCACGGCGGGATCTACCTGCGCGTTTCGGTCCGTGGAAGACGGTGTACGAGCGACACAGACGCTGGTCGGCCGACGGCAAGTGGGACAGGATCTTCGCGGCCGTCCTGGCTGATGCCGATGCGGAAGGCCGAATCGACTGGTCGATGGTGAGCATCGATTCGACCTCCTGCCGGGCCCATCAGCACGCCGCCGGGGCTCACAGGGAGGCGCCGCGGATGCCGGCAGGGGAAAGGCGCACGCCCCGGCAGCACCGCCCCGACGAGGGACTTGGACGCTCCCGGGGCGGCCTGACCTGCAAGATCCACCTCGCCGGTGAGGGTGGACGCCGCCGGATCTAGTCGCCGGTCGTGCCGTCGAGCATCTCGCGCAGGATGTCCAGGTGGCCGTTGTGGCGGGCCGTCTCCTCGGTGAGGTGCAGGAGGATCCAGCGCAAGTCGACGTGGAGGTCGTTGCGGATGGCTCGCTTGGCCTGATCGTCCAAGCCGTTGCCACCGACCAGTTCGCGGTAGCGGGCGCTCTGTTCGGCGTATTCGTCGAGCAACTGCGTGAGTGGGAAGTCGACGGCGATACGCATCTCGCGGTCGGGATCCTCCTCGGTCCAGGGACCCTGGTCTTCCTCGCCGAGGAAGACCACCTGGAACCAGTAGTACTCGACCCAGCGGAGGTGGTTGATCACTCCGCTCATGGTCATCAGCGGTGAGCCCGGCAGGAGCGCCTTGCGAGCGTTCTCTGCCGAGACGCCATCGCACTTGGCTCGGGCGGTGTCACGTGTGTAGTCGAGAAACGTGGTGAGCTGGGTGAGCTCGTCCCACGCGGGCGGCGTGTCATCGATTCTGGTCATCGCGCGAAGCGTCCCCGATCACCGCGCCCGCTGTCGAGGTATTTGACGGCGGACCCAACCTGCTCCACCCAGCTCCCTGTCCGGCGGACCGCTACAGCGATTCAGCACCGGGGGGCCGCCCGGCATGATCCGCCGGACAGGCCCTAGCTGTTCTGTCCCGGGAGGTTGTGGACGGGTGAGCCAGGTCTCGGCTGAGGGATCTTGAAGGGGTGTGACCCAGATACGCCAGAAACCCGCCAGAACTTGATCTTGGCCTGCTGAGTGCCTGACGGTGTCGGGGATCTTGGCGATGACGGTCGGCCATGCCCTCGACATCTCAGTCTCCAAGATCCCCGACCTCGTCACCCGCGATCAGCTCTGCGTCTCCTCGCGGCGTCCAATAGCGGCCGCATCGGGTACGACGAGCAGCTTGCCGGTGGTACGCCGAGCCTCCAGATCGCTGTGGGCCTGGGCGGCCTCGGACAATGCGTAGCGGCCCGTTACGGTGACCTCAAGTGCCTTGGAGCGCACCCACTCGAACACATCGGCGGCCCGTCGGAGCAGTTCGGACCGATCGGCGATGAAGTCCCCGAGGCTGGGCCGGATCAGGGTCAGCGAACCGCCGTGGGCGAGTCGAATCGGATCAAACGGCGGCACGGCACCACTTGCCGCGCCGAAGAGCACGAGATGGCCGCGGGTTCGCAGGCTGGCGAGGCTCGCATCGAACGTGTGCGCGCCGACGCCGTCGAAGACAACCGGCAGTCCCTGACCGCCGTTGAGCCGCCTCACCTCAGCTGCGAGATCGTCGACTGCGGAGGAAAGGATCACCTCAGCGGCCCCGGCACGCTTCGCCAGCTCGGCCTTCGCCGTGGTCGACGTCGTGCCGATCACCCTGCCGCCGAGATGGGTGATGAGCTGGGTCAAAAGCAGCCCCATGCCACCAGCAGCCGCATGCACGAGCACCGTGTCGCCCCCCTGAACCGGGTAGGCGTCCTTGACGAGATAGTGCGCGGTCATGCCTTGGAGGAGCACAGCGGCGGCTGTCTCGAAGCCGATATCGTCGGGCAGCGGCACCAGCCGGGAGGAGTCCACGACGGCCCGCTCGGCATACGTGCCGGGAATCTCCACCCAACCGACCCGGTCCCCGACTGCGACGTCAGCGACGCCGGGTCCAACTTCGACGACCGTGCCGGCGCCCTCAGCGCCCGGGGTGAAGGGCAGCGGGAGGCTGTACCGGCCTTCGCGGTGGTAGACGTCGAGGAAGTTGACCCCGGATGCGGCGACCTCCACGACCGCCTCGCCCGGACCCGGCCGCGGCTGGTCCACCTTGGCCTCCTGCAGCACCTCGGGACCGCCCACTTCGTACACCTGAATCGCTCGCATGGCCCTCCAATAACGGCTCATCCCCCACCAACCCCGTTGATGGCGATTAACGGCTCATCCCCCACCAACCCCGTTGATGGCGATCCGATTCCCGGCAAGCAGACCAGCCCGCCGCCCCCGCCGAGAGCTGAGACGCCTGCTTTGCACCCGGGTCTGGGACAGGAGACCGAGGCCGTCAAGGGTCGACGAATGCACCACCCGCCGCTTCCGCACCGCCGTACGGCCACCCACCCGGACCGGCGTAGCCTCCGGCAGCTCCACCGCGCGGCGCACGAAATCGACCACCGCCTCCGGATACTCCTCCGGCCTCGGGAACCGGCCCATCCGCTGGTACGACTTCAACGCCAGCAGCAGGGCCAGCTGATCTCCATCCGCGTCCATCCGCTCCGCCGCCCACGCCGCCTCCTCCCTCACCGACCACCGCCCAGCGATGGGCCGACCGGTACCGCGCCCTGGGCGAAGCGGGCATGGGTGACCGCTCCAGCCGTCCCCATCACACGCCGCGCCGGACACCGACCCGGACCGAACGCCGGATCATCAAGGTCCGCCTCCTGCGCCGCTGGGGACCGGCCCGTATCGCCCACCTGCTCGGCCTGGTCCCCTCGACCGTCCACCGCGTCCTGACCCGCTACCGGCTGGCCCGCCTGACCCACCTCGACCGCGCGACCGGGCACGTCATACGCCGCTACGAACGCGAGAAACCCGGCGAGCTCGTGCACGTCGACATCAAGAAGCTCGGCAACATCCCCGACGGCGGCGGACACAAGGTCCTGGGCCGGCAAGCGGGCCGCAAGACCCGCAGGAACGCCGGCTACAGCTACCTGCACACCGCCGTCGACGACCACTCCCGCCTCGCCCACAGCGAGATCCACGCGGACGAGAAGAAGGAGACCGCCACCGCCTTCTGGCAACCGGCCCACGCCTTCTTCACCGGCGCTGGGATCACCGTCGAACGGGTTCTGACCGACAACGGCTCCTGCTACCGCTCACGCGACTGGCGCGACAGCCTGGCGGCGGCCGGGATCACCCACGAACGAACCCGGCCCTACCGGCCCCAGACCAACGGCAAGGTCGAACGCTTCAACCGCACCCTGCTCGACGAATGGGCCTACGCCCGCCCCTACCGGTCAGACATCGAACGCCGCGAAGCGTTCCCCGGCTGGCTCCACTCCTACAATCACCACCGCGGACACACCGCACTCGCAGGCAAACCACCCGCAAGCCGCGTCCCCAACCTAACGAGGCAATACACCTAGCCCTCTCGGTGAATCGTGTCGAGCAGGTCGTCAGCCCAGGCGGTGCTGTAGTCGTCCAGTCGCGGCAGGCCGCCCTCGTAGGGGGAGCCCGTCCACGTGAACGTGGCGCCGGGGTTGTGCGCGGCGTAGCCGCCCGCGGCGAAGAGGTGCGGGCTGCCCTGGATCTCCGGCCCTTCCGCCGTCCGCCACTGCGCGTAGACCTCGGCACGTCCGCTGCCCCGGGCCAGCGCCCCCGCCAGCGCCTCGGCGTCGACGTGCTCGCACTGCTCGGCGATGTCGAGGATCACCGCGTGGACGCTGATGCACCTGCTGTCGGCGTAGAACGCCCGGCGCAGCGCCTCGTCCAGCTCGTCGCTGCCCCGCAGCCCGCCTATCGCGGGGTCCTTCGCGGCCTGGATCGCTTCGAGGGCCGGCAGGGTCGTCACCGGGTAGGCGTGCGCCGGGCCGTCCCACAGCCGCCAGCCGAGCTCGGGCAGACGGGCGGCGATCGCCATGATCTCCGGGTCCACGATGAACTTGGGGGTGGGCTCGCGGTTGAACAGCTCCAGCGGGAAGGCCCGGTGGTCGACGAGCAGCGGCAGAGACCGGCGCCGGGCCGCGGCGCGCAAGGTGTGCAGGGCGAGACTCGCCCAGGGGCAGCCGATGTCCGACCATACGGTCACCGTCGGGCTGTCGGTTCGTGTCACCATGTCAGATCCTCCTGGGGTGGGGCTCATGTGCCCGGCGGCCTCGCGGCGGCCGGGCACACATCGGTCAGAGCTCGACGCGGACGTCGTACTCGGTGACCCAGGTGTTGAACTCGATGAGCCGCTCCAGTACGGCGCGGGCACTCCAGGGGCCGCCGAAGCCGTACGAGCCGACCGGCACGTCGAGCAGCTTGCGGATGTCCGCCTCGGAGACCAGCCGGAGCACCGGGGCGCCCTCGACGAGGAGGCCTTCGACCTTCTCGCGCAGGGCGATCTCGTACTTGCGGTCCTGCGTGGAGGGGTACGGGTTCTTCTTGCGGTCGAGCACCGAGTCGGGCAGCAGGCCGCGCATCGACGCGCGCAGCAGGCTCTTCTCGCGGCCGTCGAAGTTCCTCATCGCCCACGGGGTGTTGTAGACGTACTCGACCAGCCGGTGGTCGGTGAAGGGAACACGCACCTCCAGGCTCGCCGCCATGCTCATGCGGTCCTTGCGGTCCAGCAGGAAGTTCTCCCAGCGGGTGAGGTTGAGGTACGTCAGCTCACGCATCCGCGCCTCGAGGCCGGTCTCGCCCTCCAGCCGGGGCACCGCCGCCAGGGCCTGGGTGTAGCGCTCCTTCACGTACTCGGTGAGCCCGAGCTTGTCCCACAGGCCGACCGTGCGCAGCGCGCCGATGCCGCCACCCTTCTCGAAGGGGTGGTGCCAGGGGAAACTGTCCAACTCGACGGCTTCCTTGTCGTGGAACCACGTGTAGCCGCCGAACAGCTCGTCCGCCGCCTCGCCGGAGAGCGCGACGGTCATCCGCTCCTTCAGCGCACGGCACAGGATGAGCAGCGAGAACTCCATGTCGCCGGTGGAGACCGGCAGGTCCTGGGCGCGCAGCACGGTACTGCGCACCTCGGGGTCGAGGATGTCCTCGTTCTCGAGCTCGACGATGATGTGCTCGGCGCCGACGTGCTCGGCCACCTCGACCGCGAACGGGGTGTCCGGGTCGGCCCACTGCACGTTGGCCTCGAAGCGGTCCTCGTGACCGGTGAAGTCCACGGAGAAGGCACGGATGGGCTGTTCGACACCCTGTTTGGCGAGGGCCTTGGCGGCGAGCGCGGTCACCGCGCTGGAGTCGAGGCCTCCGGAGAGCAGCGTGCCGACGGTGACGTCCGCGACGAGCTGGCGCTCCACGATGTCTTCGAGCAGATCGCGGACGTTGGCGATCGTCGTGTCGAGGTCGTCGGTGTGCGGGGTGGCCTTGAGCTCCCAGTACTTCGTGGTGCTCTGCCCCTCGCGGGTGAAGCGCACGGTCGTGGCGGGGACGACCTCGTGCATGCCGCGGAAGACCGCGTGCCCGGGGGTCTTGACGATGCTGAAGATCTCCTTCAGTCCCTCGGGGTCGACCACGGCCTCGGCGTCCTGGTGGGCCAGGATCGCCTTCGGCTCGGAGCCGAACAGCACGCCGTCGGCGGTCGGGTAGTAGTAGAGCGGCTTGACGCCCATCCGGTCGCGGACGAGGAGCAGTTCCTCGGTACGCGGGTCCCAGATCGCGAAGGCGTAGATGCCGTTGAGGCGCTCCGCGAAGCCGGCGCCCCACTCCAGGTAGGAGCGCAGGACGACCTCGGTGTCGCTGGACGTACGGAACTCGTGGCCGAGTCCGCGCAGTTCCTCGCGCAGCTCCCGGAAGTTGTACACCTCGCCGGTATAGGTGATGACCGGCTGCGTGTCGTCGTTCTCGACGGCGGCCATGGGCTGCCGGCCGCCCTCCAGGTCGATGATCGCCAGACGGCGGTGCCCGAGGATCGCGCGGGGCGAGGTCCACAGCCCACCCGCATCCGGGCCGCGGCACTCCAGGGTGCACGTCATGGCCGACGCGATTTCCGAGTGCGCCGTCAGATCGCGCTGAAAGCTGACCCATCCGGCAAGGCCGCACATAGGTGATCGGTTCCTCTCGACAAGGGGGGATGAGCAGGCGACCAGGTGACCAGGTGTCTGTGGCCGATTCCCCAGAGTGTCGAGCGGCCCGGAATCCCAAATCCACCGGCGCCGCTTCACTTTGTCAGGTGAACATGGCTGCCCGAGGCCGCACGGGGAGGGGAGCCGGGCCGCCCGCCCGACCTGACACAGGGCTCCCCCGTCGATTGCCGCGGCCCCTGCGCGGACGCACATTCCATGAGGTGACACAGACGTCTCTCGACACCGATCCCCCGGCCGCAAGCCGTCCCGTACGCGCGCACAGGCGCCTGCCTCCCCTCCTGGTGACCGCCGGCTACGAGTTCGCGCTCACCACCGGCATGCTGTTCACCGTGGTCACGGCCGCCCGCTGGATGGCGGGACCCGGCTCTCCCTTCTCCGGGCTGCTGGCGACCCCGCGCAGCCAACTGGTGGTGATGGGGCTGCTGGTCGGCGCAGTCGTCACCGCCGTACTCGGGCCCTCCATGCGCCGCGAGACCGCCGGCCATCTCAATCCCGCGGTCAGCATCGGACTGTGGCTGCTGCGCGTCTTCCCCGGAAAGGCGGTGCTGCCCTTCGTCGTGGCACAGCTGGCCGGCTCCGTGTGCGGGGTCGCGCTGGCGCGGCTCGTGTGGGGCGACGCGGCCGCCGCGGTCGGCGACGCCGCGCTGGCCCCCGGGCCCGGCTGGGGCGCCGGACGCGTGTTCCTGGCCGAGGCGGGGTCCATGGCCGTGATCATGCTGATCGTGGCCTGCTTCGGGACCCGTCCACCGCTGCTGCGCCATCTACCGCCCGTCATCGGCGCCTGTGTCGCGGCCGTCATCATCTTCCTCGGGCCGCTCTCCGGCGGTGGCGGTAACCCGGCGCGCCAGCTCGGGCCGGCCCTCGTCTCCGGTACGACCGGCCTGCTGTGGGTCTACCTGCTCGCACCCGTCGCCGGATCGCTCCTCGCGGGCGCGGTGTGGGCGCTGGTGCGCCGGAGCCCGCGCCGACGCCGATGAACCCGTCGGGGCGTCTCCGGTAGATCCGCCGGGGCGAACCCGGTCCAGGACCGGGGGCCGCCCCTCTGCCATTCCCGCGGGCTGCCAGTCCCGCGGGCTGCCAGTCCCGCGGGCAGGCCATGGCGGGTCGGGGTCAGCCCAGGTCCGCCCCGTGGAGCCATGCGACCTTGTCGAACATGTCGTCGGGCGAAAGGCCCGTCAGCATCGCGTTGCGCTCGCGCGCCGCGTCGCCCACCGGGTGGTACAGCCGGCGGCCAATCTCACGGGCGACCAGTTGGGTACGGGCCGTACGCTCCCGGCGCGCCGCGCTGTACTTCTCCAGCCGCTGCACGACCGTGTCCTCGCAGCAGTCCAGCGACTCGGCGAGGACCACCGCATCCTCCAGCGCCTGACAGGCACCCTGGGCCGCGTACTGCAGCATCGGGTGCGCCGCGTCGCCGAGCAGCGCCACACGCCCGTCGGTCCACACGTCGACCGGATCGCGGTCGCACAGCACCCACGCCTTCCAGTCCCGACCGAGCTCCAGCAGCCGCCGCGCCGTCCCGCCCAGCTCCGGGAACTCGTTCAGCACGTGGTCGCGCCCGGTGGGCTGCCCGACGACGGCCACCTGCGCGCCGTCGTCCCGGGTCGCGGCCAGGTTCAGCCACGCGCCGCCGCCGATCGGATAGTGGACGAAGTGCCACTTGGGGCCCGCCCACAGCGTCACGGTGTTCCACCGCAGCTCCTCGGGCACCTGCTCCACCGAAACCACCGAGCGGTAGATCGTGTGCCCGGAGACCCTCGGGTCCCCGTCGCCGACCAGTTGACGCCGTACCTCCGAACGGATGCCGTCGGCCCCGATCAGTGCCGCGCCGCTGAGCCGCTCACCGCTGCCCAGGACGGCGGTCACCTCGCCCGAGCCCTGGCCGCGCTGCTCGTACGCCACCACCTGGCTACCGCCGCGCAGTTCGATCAGCGGGTGGCTGCGGCAGCCTTCGAGCAGCGGCTCGTACACGTCGGAGCGCTGCACGACCGCGTACGGATTGCCGAAACGCGTGCGGTAGTCGCCGGCCACCGGCATCGAGGCGATCCACTCGTCCGTGGTGCCGTCCATGAGCCGCAGTTCGTCGATGTAGACCGCCCGGTCGCGGACCTGTGCGCCCACGCCGAGCAGGTCGAGGGCGTGGAAGGCGTTGGGGCCGAGCTGGATGCCTGCGCCGAGTTCGGTGAACGTCTCCCTGCGCTCCAGAACGGTCACCCGGTGGCCGCGGCCCGCGAGGCCGAGCGCCGCGGCGAGTCCGCCGATGCCTCCCCCCGCGATGAGTATGTTCGCCATCTGTGGTTCACATCCCTTGGGTTGTCGTGTGTTCGAGGAAGAGTCGGCGGAATGTGCCGTGGAAACCGTGGAAACCGTGGGAGGCGGGAAAGGCCTTGGCGACGCGGGACGGGTCGTCGAGCGTGATGCAGCGGCGCGATGGCCGCGAGAGCCATGAACGTGTCCGATACGTCACCCATGTCGATGTCGAACCCGCCGGTGAGGCTGCCGTCCCCACCACCGGTGGCGGTGGGCTGTCACGGCAGGGCCCCTCCGGATCCGGTCCTCGGTGCGGCGCCCAGACCGCCGAGGGCGGCAGGAAACAGGCCGCGGTCCCCGTACTGGTGATCTCGTACGGGAGACAAGGGTGTCGTCGCTGACCAGCGGTGCTCGCAGCCGGGTCACCCATCGGCTGTGGCGGCCGGCGGCAGGACCCGGTCGGTCACGCTGTCGGAACCGGGGACACGCGCGGCGAGTTCGCGCGCCGAGATCCGGTCCAACTCGGCGGCGCGCTCGGGGGGACCGGCGCGCCGGTCCCGCTCACGCTCGTCCCACTCCGCCCGGTCCAGGCGTGCCCGCTCGCCCACCTGCCGGGCGTGCGCGAGGCCCTCGGCCGGCTCCTGGAAGCGCAGGGGGTGCGCGGGGGTGAGGCTGCCGGCCGTCTTCAGCGCCTTGATGGCCGTGCCCGGGTGGCCGTGGCCGGCCCCTTCCACGGCGTCGAGTACGTCAACGGCCAGGGCGCGGGCGACGTCCACGGCGCAGCGGTCCAGCTCGCTCCGTTCGAAGCGTCCGGTCGCGCTCCTCGGTGGGGTCCTCACGGTTCTGCTCAGGGCTCCTTGACTGATGTTCGGAACGGGGCAAGCTCCCACGGCCACCCTGCAATGACCTGAGCGGGCGGGCGCAGGATGCCGGGAGCACTTCGTCAGGTGCCCCGGACTGCGTCACGGAGGCAGCGCCGTACCGCGGTCGATCCGGTCATCGACCCGACGTGCGTCCCATCGCTGGGGAGTGACTCACAGGCCGGTGGAAGTCAGCGACGCTCCCGAGTCGCTTTGGCCACTGTCCGTGCGAGGCCGACCAGACAGCTCAGCACCGCGGCGCCCACGGCAAGGGGTTCGGCCAGCCTCGGGTGGGTAACCGCGAGACAGACTGCCGCGCCGGCGGCGAGCAGGCCCACGGCCAAGGCCAGCAGGAGCACGAGCGTGCGCAGCTCTCGGTGATCGTCGTTCCTGGTCATGAGAAGAGCCCTTCCTTCGGTGATGCGCCCATTGCAGCGGACCTCTAGCACAGCGACCGGTCGAAGGTGGGGGGTCTCTAAAAAGGGGCAAACGGTCATTGTGCGCGCCGTACGGTCACGGGATGAACCTCGCCAAGGAGCCCGGCCGGGCGGACCAGCAGCTCATCGAGCACGCCCGCGAACACGGTCTCGCTGTCACGGGAAAGCAGTTGTCCGGCTGGCGGCGCCACGGACTGCTCCCTGCGAACGTGCACGGCGGGGGCCTCGGTCGCGGCTTGGGCAGCACCTCTCAGCCGGTCCCCGACAGCTTCGCCCTGGTACTCGCTCTCGCCCGGCTGTCCGGTCGCGGGAAGCGGCCGACGGACCTGGCCCTGCTGCTGTTCGGGGAAGGCCTCCCGGTGCCTGAGGCGACGGTCCGCGCCGCGTTCCGTTCAACCGTCGATGCCGTCCGCCTTCCCGGGGGTGCCGAGTCCGGCCAGGATCTTGACGAGCAGCTGGACGCCGTGGACACCTACATCGCGCGCGGTGGTCAGGCAGCGGTCATGGTGCCGGCCCGGGCTCGCCGGGTGGACGAGCAGATCGTCGGATTCTTCGAGTCCGCGGGCGTTCCGTGGCCTCCGGCGGAGCTCGCCCAGTGGGACGAGAACCCCAGCCCCGAGCACCTGACGCCGCAGGGCGCCGCGCTGTTCGCAGCCGACGCCTTGCTCACGGGCAGCGCGCCCCTGCCGCGGATCGCTGCCCTGCTGCGGGGCATGACGCCCGGCCTGGGCGTGAACCCGATCGCGTCCCTGGTGGAAACCACCGTGCGCGACGTCCCGGACTCACCCGTCATCGGCCCCGACGACAGCCTGTCCACGCTGACCGGCGATGTCCGCCACAGCCTTCACGAGCTCGCGGCGACAACCTCACCGGAGGACCTCGGGGCCGCCTGGCGAGCTGCCCTGGACGTACGTACCTGGGCGCTGGACCTGTGCGCCCGGGCAGAAGAGGAACTCACCGCTGGGACGCCCGGCGACGCCACTACGGAATGGTGGATCAGCAGGCAGCTGCCGGCCGGTATCTCTCTCCTGGAGGAGCTGCGCACCCGCGAGGAGAAGGCATCCGGTACCGCTCTGGCGGCCCTTGGACTGCTGTTGCAGCGCGAACAACTCGCTGCGGTCGACCGGCTGCAGCCCGGCTGTCAATGGGAGCTCATGCAGACGCCCGGTTTCCTGCCTCCGCCCGTCCGTACCTTTCTGACCCTGCCTTCCGCAGCGCTCTGAACCGGTCGCGGCCCGGCCGCTGCCGGCACAGACGGTCGGGCCGGCCGATGGAGCCCGTCGCTCACCGGGTGCGGAGACTGCCGCTGTACACGTCCGTACGGTTCTGTGGTGCGCCGGAGTGGGTCTCTGTGAGCACGGCCCGCACTCCCTTGCCGTCTGCCACCAGGCCTTGGTAGTCGCCGAGGAAGTAGCCCCCGGCGAACGGCGCCTGCAGCCAGTCGAAGACCCGCGAGATCCGTCGTTCGGTCCGGAGCCTCGGGTCTCCGTGGGGCAGCGTGGCCAGCTGGTAGGCGGTGGGCAGGGTGGTGGTGTCGCCCGGCTTGAGGAAGCGCAGGTCGTAGTAGGTGAGCGCGACGGTGCCGCGCTCGTCGACCGCGATCGACGGGGAGAAGGCAGGCACCCCCTCCGGGCTGATCAGCTCCGGGGTCCCCCACGTGCGTCCGCCGTCGGTGGAGCGCACCAGCTGGACGGAGTCGAACTTGCCGCCGGAGAAGTCCGAGCCCTCGTAGGCCATGTACAGCGTGCCCGTCTTCGGGTCGACGGCCGGGCTGGGCAGGGTGGCCGCGGCGCGCAGCAGCTTGGTGGGGTCGTTCGGGTCGACCTCCGGTACGGAGGTGTCCCGGGCCACGGTGACGGGGGCGCTCCAGGTCTCCCCGGCGTCGGTCGAGGTGACCACCGCGTAGTGGGCTTCGACGACGGTGCTCAGGTCGCCGGAGTAGGTGATCCGGTCGAAGAAGTCGTACAGGGTGCCGGTGCGCCGGTCGACGACGATCACATGGCCGATGGTCTGCGTGTTGGGCACGGTGCTGGTGTCGACGAACGGCCGGGCCTCGCTCCAGGTGCGTCCGCCGTCGCGGGTGAGGGAGATGTAGCCCGGACCGTCGAGGGAGCTGGGGCCGGGTGGGTCGTTGTCGAGGCGGTTCCAGACCTGGTAGGCGGTGCCCTTGCGGATCGGGTCGGCGGTGAGTGAGGGCTTGTCGTTGAAGAACGGCTGCTCGTCGACGTGTGTGGTGGTGAGGTTCTGCCAGGTACGGCCGCCGTCGCGGGACGTGGCGGCCAGGAGGGCGCTGCGCGTGCTCCTCGTGAAGTCGACGCCCTCGCCGCCGGCGTAGACGGTGCCGTCCGGTCCGGTGCTCACCCAGGGGTCGGAGGCGCGTTCGAAGTCCGCCCCGCCCGGGGCGCACAGACTGAACGGCAGCTTGCTCCGGCGGAAGGTCCGGCCGTCCGTGGTCCAGCTGGCCACCAGACCACGGGCGCCGCCGTCGTTCCAGCGGTCCTGCTGGAACACGGTGACCACGCGCTTCGGGTCGCGCGGATCGACGGACAGGTACGGCTCGACCTCGGTGCCCGGATAGACGACGCTTTCGGCGGACATCGCGCCGATGGTGCAGTCCGCGTACGGGTCGCGGCCGGACACCTTGACCAGTGGTGCGCCATCGGGGCTCCGGTCTGCTGCCGCGGGAGTCGCACTGGTGACCGTGGTGAACAGGAGCGCGGCGGTGGCAACAGCGGTCAAGGGCAGGAAGACGCGCATGCGGGATCTCCTCCGGGCCTCGGCGGCCGGGGTGCGGGACAGCCGGTACAGGGGCGGCGTGGGGCGCGGGGGCGTACCGGAACGCGGGGGTGGGACGACTCCGCCTGATCCTTTTCGGTGTCGTGGCCGGTGCCCTTGATGGGCCGGACGGCGGATTCCTGGCCGGCGTCGCCGAGGAGCACGGCGGGGCGACCGGCGGTGCACCGTGCCGGTCGGCCCCGCCACGATCGTCAGCTCACGCACTTCGCTGACGGTGGACGTGTGGGTGAGTGCGGTGGTCGTGCCGCCACTGGGGGAGATCGCGTGGAGGTCTGCCGTGGGCGCTGCCGCGGTGTAGCGGGCCCGGGGCGGGGGGCCGGTGGTCGCCAGGGCGCCGCTGCCGGCATGACGTAGCCGAGCAGACCTTCCCGGGTGTACGGGCCTTCGCAGTCGGGCGTGTTGGATACGAAGTGGTCGAAGACGGACGGGATGTAGCGCCGGTAGCGGGCGGCCCGCTGGATCGCCGGCGACGACTGGGCGCCCCTGTCCGTGTCGTTCGCCCGCCCCCGTGCGGGCTCGGCAGAACCCTACGCCCGCGTTCTCGGCTGCCCCGTCACCTTCGACGCCCCGGAGAACGCGATCACGGTCGCCAACGAGGACCTCGACAGGCGCCGCTCCCTCTACGACCCGGCACTCAACGCCCTGCACCGGGCCTGCGCCGACCGGCTCTTGCACCAGCTGTCCGCGCCCGCGCCTGCGACCGCGCCCGTGGCCGAGCACGTGCGGCAGTGGCTGGAGCACGCCGCGTTCGAGGGCGCGGGCCCCGAGGGCCCCGCCAAGGAGCTCGACCTCAGCGTCCGGACCCTGCGCAGGGCCCTGCACGCGGAGGGCACGTCATGGCGCGCGCTCCTCGACACCGCCCGCCACGGCCGGGCCGGGCGGCTGCTGGAGACCACGCCCCTGCCGCTGGACCGGATCGCCCCCCTCGTCGGCCTGAGCGGCGCGACGGCCCTGGTCCGTGCCTTCACCCGGTGGGAGGGCACGCCTCCCGGGGCGTACCGAGGCCTGCACCGGACTGCGGCGCCCGACCGGGACGGGGCCGGCAGCGGGTGAGGAACGTCACCGCGGGCGGATACCCCGGCCTGCCGCCTCCCGTGGCCGGATTCCGCCGCGGCCGGATCCGGGGCCGAAGCCGAAGCTCCTCCGTACAGCAGAAGGGCCCGGATCCTTTGAGGATCCGGGCCCTTCTGAGCAGTAGCGGGGACAGGATTTGAACCTGCGACCTCTGGGTTATGAGCCCAGCGAGCTACCGAGCTGCTCCACCCCGCGTCGGTGAACCCCACCCTACGGCACTGACCGGCCGTACTCGACCGGTTTTCGCTCGGCGTGCTGCCGGCCGCTCCGGGGGCGCCTGCTCGGTGGTGCCGATTTCGTCTTCGTGGACCCAGGGCTTGCTCTTCATGGCGGGGTCGAGGCGAGGCGGGCCCGGGGTCGTCCTACAGGGGATTGCCGCGCATCGTCTCGTCGCGGATCGTGTTGCGGTGTTCCTCGTAGACGAGCCGCGCATCATCGCTCGGGAGCGCCTCGGTGGCGAGGCCGCAGGAGCATGTCACGACGGTGAGACCGGAGGGAGTGCGCAGTGTGTGCCCTTCCGGGCTGGTCCAGGCTTCACCTGCGGGGTTCTCGTACCGGAGGCTGTGGCGGTACTGGGGCTTGCGGGTACGGCTCGGGGTGTTGCCGGTGCTGCCGGTGCTGCCGGTGCCGGCGCTGGTCAGGTCCACGGTGAAGCGGTGCTCGGTCATGGCTCCAGTGTGGCCGCCTGCGAGCGATCAGCCGGCAGCCCCCGCGGGCACGGGCCCGGGCGGATCGGAAGCGGTCACGGCGAACCGGTGGAACCGGGTCGTCAAAGCCGTACAACCCCACCCCCCGCACGGCAGGACAGGGCCGAATCGGTCTCTGCGTCCCGGGTCGCGGCACGGCGTGCCGGAACGCAGGATGGAGCAGGTGATGACGGTTTTGGTGGTCGGCGTGCCGGACGGCGAGCAGCTGGAGCTTCTGCGCGCGGGTGTCCAGCGCAATCCGCACTTCCGGGTCTTGTCGCACGCCCACGACCCCGTCGTCGCTCTGGCGCACGCCCGCCTCCTTCTGCCCGATATCACCGTCCTGTCCCTGCCCGCCGGGCTCGACGGCCTCGACGCGGACCCGGACATCCTCAGCGTGTTCCACGGGGTGCGCTCCCTGGACCCGCCGAGCGGGGTGGTGCTGCGGACGGCCGCCGACCGCGTGCACCGTGCCGTATCCGGCCTTGCGGTCGAGGGCGCCGTCCACGTCGTGCGTGAGGGAGACTCCGAAGCCCTCATGCGGGCCCTGCGCACGATCGGGCTGCGCCGGGCCAGCTGCGACCCCGACGAGATGCCCTGACCGGACTCGGCGGTGGGGCTGCCCCGTCCGGGCCGTCGGCGGACATTCGGCGATGCCGACTCACGAGGGGACGGCACTGACTGCTCAGGGGCGTATCTGCTCGATGAGCCGGATGTTGCAGGAAGCGTGGGCCCTGCCGTTGGCGTTCTTCGGCAGCACCCAGAAGGACCCGTCGCCGTCCCGCCCGACCACACGGGCGGTGGACTTCAAGGAGTCCGGTACGTAGCTGCGGGCCGCCCTGTACAGATCGACGAACGCCTCCTCCCTGGTCCTGCTTCCGCTGACCGGGCGAACGACCGTGACCTGCCGGTGCGTTACCGACCCATTCTCCGTGACCGTTTCCTCCGCGATGATCAACCACACGGGCATCGATGAGCCTCCTTGTGAACCGTGTCCGGGGGGTGAGGCGGAACGCTGCGGTCAGCCGCGACCGTCGCACGCCTTGCAGTCGCCGCTGCCCTTGCAGCTGTCACACTTGGCCCCGCTCCAGCCCCGGAATCCGGAGCCGCCGCAGGTGGTGCACTTGCCGTCGCCCTTGCATCGCTGGCACATGCGGGTCGTTCCTCTCGTGGTGGTCGTACGTACGTATCGGTTGGTGGACGAGATACCGGTCGAGCGGGTCAGTAGGCGCGGTGGCCGCGCCGTCGGAATCACAGTGACGGGCTCGGCGTACGGGAGGCCACAGGGTCGGGGCAGGTGCATGTTGCAGGGCAACTTGCACCTCTCCGACCTGTGCGAAACGGTGTCGGCGTGCAAGCGGAGAGAGGGATCTGCAGGGTGGGAAGTACGAACGAGGAACTGATCGACGCGTTCGGGGACGCGCTGGACGAGTGGGCGAGGGAGGTGAGGGAGGCCTGTCGCGTCTCGGCCGTTCAGCATCAGGAGCTCGCGCGCAGGATGACCAAGCTGACCATGCGGGGGACGGTGACCCCGTCCCGGGTCTCCAAGTGGCTGAGCGGCCGCAGGATCGTCATCAGCGGCGGCGCGGGCCTGCCGGGCAGGGGCGTCTCCCGCGACATCGTCCGGGCCCTGGGCCTGGAAGGCGCACGCGCCCAGCGGCTGATGCGCCTCGGCGAGCGGATCGACCTCGTGCAGGCCGAGTTGGAGCGCAGGTACCCGAACGGGTGGAGGGTGGCAGCGCAGGCTCACATGCTCGGACATGCGGAGACCGTCATCACCTCGGAGGAGCCTCTCTCCTCCTCCCCCTCTCCGGTACGTATCGCCGCTACGGGCGGCACGTCGCCTGACGGGCCGCGGCGCCCGCAGCCTGAGCGGCGCCGGCCGTCGTGGCGCAATCAGCCGACATGGGCGAAGGCTCTGGCCGGCGCGCTCGCCGTCACCGCCACGGCAACGGCGATCGCCACGGCAGCTCTCCTGCTCCCGGCCGACGAGGAAGGGCGTTCCGGGGCGGGATCCGGTTCCGGGCCTGGGCACTCGTCCGCGAACTCGGCCGCTGCGGGTGGTCCGGCGGCAAAGGCGGACGCGACCAGGACCCTGGACCTGGAGAAGGGGACTCTCGGGGACGACAGCCGGTGCAGCTCCCCCTTCCAGGGCCCCGAAGTGATCACCTGGCGGGTGTGCGCGCGGGTGGAAGCGGAACGCATCTCCTTTGCCCTCAAGATCACGAACGAAGGCCGCGCACCATCCACGGTCAAGTTCCGCCTGGAGTACGCACAACTGTCGGCGTTCCACCCCTGCCCGCAACAGCCGGATTCCCATTCCCTGGACATCCCGGCCGGGGAGACCGTCATCACGGATCCCGAACACTGCGCCGTCCCACGGGAGAAGGTGCCCTTCGCGTACCAGGCCGTGGGCTGGGTGGTGGCGCAGGAGTCGAACGGAGGCTCGTACGAACTCTCCCCCACGGCGCACGTCTACCCCGACCGGATCATCTGGAAGCCGGACCTCGTGTAGACGCGGACCTCGACGAGCAGCCATGGCGAAGCGCTCGCCCGCCGGTCCGCGCGGCCCCGCCGGCGCCACACGCGCCGGGCGGCCGGTGGGCTCGTTCGGCCAAGACGCTGTGGATGACCGAGATGCGGCGCTGCCGTCGAGGCCGGTGCGGAGGATGGGGGCGCGGGGCCGCGGAAGACACCGAGGCGGAGCACCTCAGGATCGCCCAGCAGGCCATGTGGCAGGCGCGGTTCGAGGTGGCGCCGGAGAACCTGAGTGCCCCGGACCGTGAAGTGGCCGCCGAGGCCCTGCGCACCCTGATCGCCGGGCCGGCCGTCTCCGCCAGGGTGTCGGCGAGCGGCGGCGCGGCGGCCGTCGGCGGGAACGTGAGCATCCGGGCCGACCACGGTTCCGCGGCGGCCCGGCACATGGGAACGGTGACGCAGGGCAGCCCTCGGCCGCCGGGTCCGCCGCAGGGCTGAGCGGCCCCGGCGCCTTCCAAGCCCCCCACGTCACCGCACGTACCGCAGTCACGGCCTCCCTCGGGGGAATCGCGGTCGGTCATGCGGACCAGGTCGTCGCGTACTACGCCGCGCCACCGTTGCCGCAGGGACCCGGGGCGCCACTGCGCGGCTACCCGAGTGCTGCCCGGCTCGCGGCCTGGCCACACTCGACAACGACCGCGCCGTCGGCCTGCTTGCCGCCCTGGCAGCGGACACCGCCCTCGGCGCCGGCTCCCGCGCATGGGCCGCTCGCACCCTCGCCGAAATCGGCGGCGCGGGGGATGCGGGCGCCCGATGAAGGCCTGGGAACTCCTTTCATTTGGCCGTCGCAGGGACTTCCTCAACGCCGCCTTCGCGACCACCGCGGTCGGTCCGCCCCTCGCCTACGACCACGAAACCGTCGCCGCCAGGCCCAGGGCAGCCGAGCGGGGGTGGCGGATTGGTGCCGGGTAAGAGACTTCAGGCGGGTGCCGCGGCCGACAGCCGTCCGCCGATCATCCAGATACGCGACATCGCATCGGCCAGGGCGGGGTATCGGGCGGCCTCACAGATCATCTCCGAGAGCACGAGCATTCCGTGCGCGGTGCACTTCGGATCGCGGTTCTGGTGCAGCCAGACAACCGCGTTGCCCAGGGACCGGCGCCCGAGGAAGATCCCCGAGCGCCGCACGGCGGCGGCCGTCTCCAGGTCGGAGCGGCTGCCGCCGAACGGCAGGACTGCGGTTCGGCGGATCCCCGGCGGTGCGCTGGAGTCCCGCACGTGGCGGACGCATGATTCCGGCGGGGCCTGTCCGTTCTCGAAAGTATTGCGGAATCCGGCGATGCGCATGCCCGCATTCTCCAGGTGGAGCTCGATGTAGAGCTCAATGGACAAACCCCGCAGCTGAATGCGCAGGGGCAGGTAGGTCATCTCCCCCGGCCTGCGCGAGGCCCCGCCGAAAAAACCCTGAGCATTCTCTGCCCTCGACCGGATCGTCGACGTCAGGAGCCGATACTCGTCCACCGATGCGCGCATCGGAGAAAACCACAAAGGTTTCAGCATGGCCGCCCACATCAGGGCAGATTGCCGGAACTCGGCCTTCCCTGAATTAATCTGACCGCGATCGGTTCGATCGTGTTGCACGCATGCATGCGCATCCACCGCCTTCGAAATCATCCCCATCGCAGGGTTCGGATCGGTTCGGTCCTTTGTAGTCGTCCTGGTGGAGGCCGAGCGAATAGTTGGCCCCTGATGCTAAGAAATCGGCGATCCCGGCGCTCCGAGGAGCAGGTGACGCGGTGCTTCACGGTCTGTCCCGCCGACCTGCACCTGCGTCCGCACCCAGGGCCCCGCCCGCTTGACGGAGTTCAGGACGACCGATCATTATGGAAGCGAGACGACCGGTCATTTTGGCCGCCCATTCCGCACACGCGAGGGAATGACATGTCCACATACCGAGCGTTCGAGGTCACCGGGTCACGGAAGTTCGAGTGGGTGGAGCGCGAGACGCCGGAGCCACCGCTGGGGCACGTGCGCCTGCGGGTCGAGGCCTGCGGGGTCTGCCACTCCGATGTCCTGGCCGTCGAGGGGATGCGGCCCGACCCGTCCAGGCCGATGGTTCCCGGGCACGAGGTCGTCGGCGTGATCGACGCGGTCGGCCCAGGGGTGACGACGTGGCGGGTCGGCGAGCGCGTGGGCGTGGGTTACCTGAACGGCCACTGCGGAGTGTGCGACTTCTGCCGGCGCGGCGACTTCGTCAACTGCGAGGATCAGCCTCAGACCGGCAGTGACATCGACGGAGGCTACGCGGAAGTGCTGGTCGCCAGGGCCAGCGGCCTCGTACGGATCCCGGAGAAGCTGAGCACGATCGACGCGGCGCCGCTCCTGTGCGCGGGACTGACGGTCTTCAGCGCGCTACGGCAGGCCGCCGGCGCCCCCGGCGCGCTGGTGGCCGTGCAGGGGATCGGCGGTCTCGGGCACCTGGGCGTGCAGTACGCGAACAGGCTCGGGTTCCGCGTCGCCGCGATCGCCCGGGGCACCGACAAGGCGGAGCTGGCAGAGCGGCTCGGCGCCGACCACTACATCGACAGTTCGGCCGAGGACGCCGGCGAGGCGCTGCGGCGGCTCGGCGGGGCGGCCGCGATCGTCGCGACCGCCGCGAGCGGCGCCTCGATGTCGCCGCTGGTCTCCGGACTGGCGCCGCGCGGCCGCATGGTGGTCCTCGGGGCCGCCCCCGATCCGATCCAGGTGCAGACCAGTGACCTGATCTTCGGCACCAGGACGATCAGCGGAAGCCTGACCGGCAGCTCCATCGAAAACGAGGACAACCTCCGGTTCGCCGCGGACCGGGATGTCCGTCCCATGACCGAAGTCATGCCGCTCGCCCAGGCTCCCCAGGCCTACGAGCGCATGATGTCCGGCGAAGCCCGTTTCCGTGTCGTGCTGGATGTGGCGGTCCGGCCATAAGGCAGTGGCATCAGGCGAGCAGCGTGCCGAACACTGCGCCGAAGAACACCTCGTACGAGTCTTCCGAACGGTCGGACCGGGTGGAGATGAGCGTCCCCTCCCAGGCGTTCAGAATGAACCGGGCGAGCGTCCGCGCGTCCGTGGTGGCCGTCACCCGGCCCGACTCCTGGGCCTCGGCGATCGGGGCCGCGAGCGCCTGCTCCCAGCTCTCCAGGCCGGTTCGTACCGCCTCGCGGATGAGGTCGCTGTGATCGGCCATCTCCGTGCCGAGGCCTCCGATGAGGCAGCCGCGGGTGAAGTTCCGGCTGGTGTTCTCATCGCGGAGGAATTCGAAGTGCTGGCGCAGCCGCAGCACCGGATCGACGGACGCATCGGTGAGCTCGTGGAGCCGGCGGCTCTCGCCGTACCGCTCCAGGGCCACCACGGCCAGCGCTTCCTTGCTCTCGAAGTGGTTGTAGAACGACCCCTTCGGGACCCCGGCGCCGTCGGTGATGTCCTTGACGCCCGCCCCGTTGAACCCGCGGGCATGGAACCGTTCGACCGCCGCCTCGACGATCTCCTCGCGCATGCTCCTTCTGCCCACCGGGAGCACCCCTTCAATCACAATATGACCAACCATTTTAGATCACAAAAACCTTAGCACGCGACGCTTCTCCGCCTCCGGGGCCGACGTGGCGCTGCGCGAGAGTGCCGCGCCGCATGCGAAGGAGGGCGCGGCGGCACCGCCGGACGCAATGGCAGCCGCGGCCGTGAAGATCTACCATCACGTGTACGCACTATGCGCCCTGCCGTCGTAGGGAGGCCGGGATCGTGAACGCCGGATTCGGACGAACAGGCCTCTCGCCCTATCTGCCGATCGCAGAACACGGCCTCATCGGTGATCTTCACAGTGCGGCGCTCGTAGGTACGAACGGCACCATCGACTGGTACTGCTGCCCGCGCTTCGACTCACCGAGCGTGTTCGCCTCCATTCTGGACGCGGACCGGGGCGGATCGTTCGAACTCGCCGCCGACGTCCCGACGCGGACCCGGCAGTTCTACTTTCCCGACACGAACGTTCTCATCACGCGGTTCTTCGCCTCCGACGGGGTGGCCGAGGTCCAGGACTTCATGCCGATCACCGACGACTCGGGCGCGCCGGCCCCGCACCGGCTGATCCGACGGGTGATCTGCGTACGGGGATCGCTTCCCTTCACGGCGCAGGTGGCCCCCCGCTTCGGGTACGGCGCCGATCCGCACTCCGCGCAGGCGCAGGGCAGCCACACCGTGGTCTTCCGTTCCGGGGACCTGTCGTAGGCGCTGACCGCCACCGCGCCGCTGGAGTGCGACGGCCTCGACGCACGGTCCCGCTTCAAGCTCCTCGAGGGCGAGTCGGCGGTGTTCGCCCTCGACCCGATCGTCGACGACGTCATCCCGCAGGCCTGCCCCCAGGCCGAAGCCGAGCGGCAGTTCGAGACGACGGTCCGGTTCTGGCGCGGCTGGCTGGCCGGCTCGCGCTACCACGGACGGTGGCGGGAGATGGTGCACCGCTCGGCGCTCGTGCTGAAGCTGCTCACGTACGCCCCGACCGGTGCGATCGTGGCCGCCCCGACGACCAGCCTGCCCGAGCAGATCGGCGGCGAACGCAACTGGGACTACCGTTTCGTATGGGTGCGTGACGCCGCCTTCTGCGTGTACGCCATGCTCAGACTGGGCTTCACCGGCGAGGCCGAGGCCTTCATGCGCTTCTTGTCCGAGCGGGGCATCATGCGGGGCAGCGGTCCCGCAGGCCCACTGCAGATCATGTACGGGATCGACGGGCGCGCCGAGCTGCCCGAGCAGGTACTGCCCCACCTGGAGGGCTACTTGGGGTCCGCCCCGGTACGGGTGGGAAACGCCGCGACCGGGCAGCTGCAGCTGGACATATACGGAGCGCTCATCGACTCCGTATATCTGTACGACAAGTGGGGACAGCCCATCAGCAGCGACCGGTGGGAGGAGCTCGGCGTACTGGTGGACTGGCTCTGCGACCACTGGGACCAGCCCGACGACGGCGTGTGGGAAACGCGCGGGGGACGGAAGAACTTCGTGTACTCCCGGCTGATGTGCTGGGTCGCGATCGAGCGGGCCATCCGGATGGCGAACCGGCGGGGCCTGCCCGCGGATCTCCCCCGCTGGCGGCAGAGCCGTGACGCGATCTACCGGCAGATCATGCAACGCGGCTGGTCCCCCGAGCGAGGGGCGTTCGTCCAGCACCTCGACGACATCGTGCTCGACGCCTCGGTGCTGATGATGCCGATGGCCAAATTCATCTCACCCACCGACCCCAAATGGCTCGCCACCCTGGACACGCTCACCGCGGAACTGGTGTCCGACTCTCTGGTCTACCGCTACGACCCCGACGCCAGCCCGGACGGCCTGAGGGGCGCCGAGGGCACCTTCTCGATCTGCTCCTTCTGGTACGTCGAGGCGCTCACCCGCGCCGGACGGCTGGAGGAGGCGCGGCTCGCCTTCGAGAAGATGCTCACCTATGCGAACCACGTCGGCCTCTACGCCGAAGAGATCGGGCTGACCGGCGAACAACTCGGCAACTTCCCGCAGGCCTTCACCCATCTCTCGTTGATCAGCGCCGCGTTCAACCTCGACCGGGCCCTCGGCTGACCCGGAGTTCGATCGGTGAGACTTCTGTGGATTCCCCGATCTGGGGTCAGCTGGTGATTCCGACGACCGAGCGGACGAGACCGGCGAAGGTCCGCGGATCGGACCCCGTGAGTGAACAACGGGCGCAGCCGTTCGCGACCGTCGACGAGACTGGCACGCAGCCAGACGTCGTCGAAGAACGACGTCGCGCTGCCGCCGCGTTCGCGATCCACAGCCACAGTGGCGCGACCAGTTCGATCACGGAGTCCTCGGCCGTCGTCCCCTGCGCAACCGCCCGCAGGCTGCCCCACAGCCGGCGGGCGACGATGTGGAACGCCGCGAGCACGTCGTAGACCGGCAGGCCGTGGTGGGCCTTACGTTCCTGGCCATCATTTACAGGGCGTGATGATATGCTACGCACTGTGACAATGGAGCCCGAGGGCATCCCTCGACACCGCACGACCGCGCCCAACCGCGTCTATTACTTCGACATCGGGACCGGCACCTGGCTTGGAAAAGCCACCTTCCGCGTCACTTCCTGGCGTCGTCTCATGCGCAGCCGCATCGGATTGACGAACAAGCTGCTCGCGACCGCCATGCACACCATCGAGCTGCTCACCGGTGCGCCACGGCAGAGTTCGACGATCGTGGCGAAGCCGGACGAGGGCGAGTTCGGCCAGGCCGACAATGTGGTCAGGATGTCCAAGTTCGGCGTGACCCTGTACCTCTTGGAAGAGCAGTACGTACTGGACAGCAACGGGACCGGAGTCACTGTCCGCGCGAACGAGAGGCTCGGCCCTGTGCCGGGCCTGCTCACGCGGACCTTCACCTACTCTGCGGAAATTCGCGACGAAGGCATGGCCGCGACCTACCACATGCCGTTGCTCGAAACCCCTTGGACAGCGGACTATCAGGTCGCACCCGACCGCCAGAGCCTCTTCGCGGAATTGGTGTGCGACTGGGGCAGGGCGACCGAGGAAACCCGTCGAATCAGCGAGCCGGCTTAGCGGGCGCCAGGAACATACTCCCGATGACCGCCGAGTCCGTGCTCCCCGCCGAAAAGGTCACCCTGGTCGCCGGATTGCTTGCCGACCGGGTCAGGCAGTACGACACCACACACGATCGCCGGGCCGCGTTCGCCTACACCTACTACCGCCTCACGACGACGCTCGCCACAGCCCTGGATACAGGCACCCCCGCGTTCAACGACCCGCCGTGGGTCGCCGAGCTGTGCGAGACGCTCGCGTCGGCCTACTTCGCCGCGATGGACAGCATCGACGCATGGCTGCCAGGACGACCCGGTGGCTCCGCGGACGAAGTCCGGCCCAGTGATCTGCCGGACTCCATCCCTCAACCATGGCGAGATGCCTTCGCCGCTTCGAGTATCCGGCGCTCGTACACGCTGGAAGACGTGCTCTTTTCCATGATGGCGCACATTTCGTACGACTTGCCGGGGGCATTGCGGCGCATGGCGACGTCCACGGGCGACCGCAGCCACATCGCGGACTTCCACCGCATGAACGACGTGCTGGGGTCCTGTATCGACAGGGTCCAGGACGACCTTTCGTCCAGGTACATTCATGGGCTCAGCTCTTTGGACAGGCTGTTCACCCGTAGCGACGAACTGTTGAGCAATTACGGGATCCGGGTCGCACGGGGCTTGGCCTGGTTCAACTGCGACAGACTCTTGGACCCGGATGCGACCGAGGAAGCGTCGCGGTCGATCGGCAGGAGCACCGGCGTGCTCATCTCCGAAATCCGCTCTCCCGGAGACTGGAAGCTGCGCGCCGGCTTGTGGATCCTGCGCAGGTTGATTCCCGAACGGCGGCACTGGCCCGCGGCGAGTACGCCCATCGCGTAGAAAGCCGAAGCCTGTACGGACCGGGCCCGCTGCCAAGCCGACCGGCGTCGTCAACCTCATGGAAGCCCTGCGCGCCGGCCTCGAACGCGCTGGCAGCCCCAAGGCCGCAGGAGGCCAAGCCACCGCCTCCGGCTTTTGACGGGCCCCGGGCGGCGGCATGCTGAAGAGGCCGCACGATCGTGGAGTCGACCCCGACGACCCAGTCGAGATCGCCTTCGGCGTCGGCCTGGGCGCGGTGATCACGCCACCGCCTACCCCGCTTCGGTGTCCGGTCCGGCAGCAACGGCTCGATGCGTGTCCACCGAGCATCAGGCAACGACACACCAGACTACTCTCAGTAACGATCCGATGAGCGAACCGGACACCGGCAAGCGGTCTTCGGAGTTACGGGATAGCCCTTGCATCGGCGCCGGCCCCTGGGTGACCACCCCGCTCAGACGCCCGCCCCTCGGGGAACTCACCCCCACCCAGCGGACGGTCAACCGAGCCTGTCGGCAGCGCGGGCGCCTGTCGAACGAAGTATCGCGCCACTGAAGTCCTGGGCGGATCTTCCACCGGGCCCGGTGCAGCCCGAGCCGCCTCACGTCAATTGCCGCCGCCATCCTCACCCTGGAGAGACAGCGCTGAAAACGCCCACTGTGTCATCGGCAAGATTCCTGTGGATTCCTCAGTCGACAACCACCTCCGCTCCACGGCGCAGCTGCAGCTGCAGCTGCAGCTGCATGCAGACGGAGGAGAATGGGAAGCAGCTCACGGAGGGCCATGCTTCCCTTTGTCCTATGGGCCGGCCGCTCGCTTACCGCGGTGCTGTTGAGCACGGCGTTCGCGTGGGGCGTGCCCGTTGCTGCTCCTGCTGCCACCTCGCCGGTTCAGGCCGCGGCAGCAGAGTCCATCACGCTCGATCCGTCCCAGGGCCCGCCGGGGAGCCGGGTGGGGGTCCACGGCAGCGGGTTCAGCCGTTGCACGAAGACCGGCCTGGTGCCCGAGCCCCGCCCTGCCGAGGCGGCCGAGATCCACATCACCTGGGAAGGCAGCGGCAACCCGAGCGTCGTCACGGCCGACGCCGCCGGTGAGTTCGATACCGACGTCACGGTTCCCTCCGATGCCAATCCGGCCAGCTACGAGGTCACCGCTCTCTGCACGGTCAACTCGAAGCTCAAAGCCACCGCCGACTTCCAAGTGACCCCCGAGCCCGGGCCGACGATCCTGGCATTGGAGCCGGCCGAGGGCGCCGTACAGACGTCGGTCACCGTGACCGGCTCCGGGTTCGACGGCTGTACCGCGGACGACGGCCAGGCCCGTACGGTCACGCTGTCGTGGGACGGCACCCCCCTCCCGGATGTCACGCCCGCAGAGGTCACGGTGGACGGCGACGCGTTCACGGCCGAGTTCGCCGTTCCCTCCGACGCAGACGCCACGGATCACACGGTCACCGCAACCTGCGTCGGGTACGAGCAGGTCTCCGCCGAGCAGCGGTTCACGGTGACCGCTGCGCCCGGGCCGCAGCCGGAGGTGACGCTCGATCCCCCCTCGTTGCCGTTCGGCGGCGGGTCCGTGGCCGTATCCGGTTCGGGTTTCAACTGCCCGGAGGTGGCCCTGTCGTGGGAGGGGGAAGAGTGGGACACGGTGGCTCCCGCCGAGGACGGCTCCTTCGACACCGGGTTCGACGTGACGCCCGATACGGGCAAGGCCTCATACACCGTACGGGCCGAGTGCACGGATGACCCCGGTGTGGGCGCCGAGGCGGCGTTCACGGTGACCGGCAGCGGCCCGGTCACCCCCTCCCCGACGACTCCGACTCCGACTCCGCCCACGCCGACCCCGGATCCGACCCCCGACCCCACCCCCGTCGCGGTCCCCGTCGGCCTGGTCGTCGGTTCGAGCCTGCTCGGAGCGGCCCTGCTGGCCCTCGCGGGATCCGCGTTCCTCAGCCACCGCCACCGCGGGCCGCGCTGGGTCCACGAGCACGTCAGCTCCCGGCTGCGCCCCGCCCCTGCGGCGACGGACGTGGCCGAGCCCTCCGAGACCGGCCCGCCCACCCGCTCCGTACGGCTGGAACCACACCCGGACCCGGGTGACCAGACACTGAAGGAGGAAGGCCCATGACCACGGCTCCCGTCGTCGAGCCCCTCACCGTCCGGGACCTGCTGCTCGGCCCCCAGGGGCAGAACCCCGAAGCACTCGCCGACTCCCTGCAGGCCCATGGTGCGGTGACGGGCCTCCTCCCGGGCGGGCACGGCCTGACCACCGCGGCCGACCGGGCCGTGGGGCGCGAGCTGGCCGGCGTCATCAACGGCTTCCTGGACCTCGACCTCGTCTCCCTGGTGGCTTCGGGCTGGTCCAAGTACAAGGTCCTCAAGGAGGCGGCGCTTCGCACGCGCCGGTCCCCCGGCAGCGAGGAGGTCGTCGCCCTGGCCACCCACACCATCAGCTCCGCGCACCACCCGTCGGTGGACCTCCTCGTGGACGGTGCCCAGGCCGCCACCGTCGCCGTGAACCTCACCGTGCTCTTCCGGATCAGCGGGCTCGTCGGGGTCGTCCGCGACGGCCTGCTCGTCGCCGCCCGCAGCGGACAGTGCGCGGTGGAGGCCAAGCTGGCGGTACGGGACATCGTGGTCGCGTCGCGCGAGGGGCGGCTGGACCTCCCCGCCAGGCTGCGCCTGCGCAAGCCGATCGACCTGCTGCCGCATCGGCCGCCGGACCCGCCCGCGGCACCGCCCCCGCCGCCCGGTCCGCCCCCGCCGCCGCTGCCACCGGTCCAGTGGGGGCGCAGGTAGACCCCGGACTGCCGCCGTCGCCGCCGAGCCGGAGTTCATCGTTCACACGTTCGATTATGGATGGAGGGGTGGCTGCGCCGCCGGGCATCGCAGGCCGCGACCGGTCCGGGGTAGCCAGGCAAGCAGGCAGGCAGGCAGGCAGGCAGGCAGGCAGGCAGCCGACTCCATACGTCAGAGCGCTGGGCCCCCATTACGCAGATATTCTGAGAAATGTGATCGAGATGGAACGGCCGCGGCTCCCTCGGCGCTATGGCCGGTGGAGGCTTGTGCGGCTGTCGCCGGTCGTTCTGACCGTCGTGATCGCCAGCCTGGCCTACGCCACTCCGCCGGAGATGGCCTTCAGCCGCCTCCTGCCCGCGGCGCCGGCCCTGGCCGCCGCCATGTGGCCGGTCCTCCCCACCGTCCTGCTCGGGACGGTCTGCCTCCTTCTGATGATCGGCCTCGGCCTGGTCTTCCCCGATCTGGGAACGTGGTGGACGGCCGCAGGGATCATCGCGGTCACCGTGGCCGCCGCGTACGGAAGCCATGTCCGGCTCCAGCGGGAGCGCACCCTCTTCCAAGTACGGCTCGTCGCCGACGCGGCGCAGCAGGTGGTGCTGAGCCCTATGCCACGCCGCTTCAGGAACATCGAGATCGAGTCGCTGTACCTCGCGGCCGCGGCAGAGGCCCGCATCGGCGGGGACTTCTACGAGGTGGTCGACACGCCGTACGGGGTCAGGCTGCTCATCGGTGACGTACGCGGCAAGGGCCTGCCGGCAGTGGGGGCGGCCGCGGCGATCGTCAACGCGTTCCGGGAGGCGGCCTACGGCGAGTCCGACATCGTCAACGTCGCACGCAGGCTGGACGCCAGCAGCAGCCGCTACAACGCCGCCTATCCACCCGACGGGCCGATGGAGCGGTTCGCCACCGCCCTTCTCGTCGAGATCCCGCACGAGGGCAGACGTATCGACATCCTCAACTGCGGACACCCCCCACCGATGCTCCTGAACCGCAGCGAGCTCCGTGTCCTCGAGTCCGCCACCCCCTCGCCCCTGCTCAGCCTCGCGGACCTGATCGGCGATCACTACAACGTCGACACCTTCGACTTCGCCCCCGGCGACTTGCTGCTCCTCTATACCGACGGGATCACCGAGGCACGCGCCCGCAACGGCGAGTTCTTCCCGCTGGCAGCCTGGATGCGTCGACTGCCCCCAACACCGCCCCGCGAACTGCTCACGGCCCTTCACCGCGACCTCCTCCGCTACAGCAGAGGACGCCTTGACGACGACATCGCCGCCCTCGCCGTACGCCTGCGTGAGCCCTGAGCGAGTCCCGGTACGTCTCGATCGAACAGAGGAAGGGCCTGGGGCCGGGGACAATGCAGCACATGGATGACGCATTCACACTCATTCGGCGGGCCGTCGACCTCTTGCCCGAGGACGCCACCGCAGAGAACGGCGTGACGGTCGGGGATGCCCGCGAGGACATCGCGCGCCAGGAGTGGGAGATGGCGCTCGGCATTCTCATCGAGATCGGTGATTCTTGCCCCGCGTCCGTGGAGTTCTGGGAGCTTCTGGCCGAGGCCTCTCGGCAGATGATGCTCGACCGCAGCTGCCGCTGGTGTCAGTGGCGGGGGTGGGAGGTCCGGCACGGCACTGTCCGGGCAACGCTGAGCCTGCTGGGACCTGAGGAGGGTGGACGCCGGAGCGCCTTTTCCGGGGACGGTCGGCTCAGGCCGCTGTGGGACATCGGGCGCCGCACCGCTGGCGGAGAGCCAGACATGAGCATCGCAAGGCTATGGGTGGAGTTCGCCGAGGAGCTCGGCCCGGGAGAAACCGCCGATGTCCGGCTGGCGCCCCTGAGCCCCGAACGGTGGAGACATCTGAAGTGCGGAGACGTGATCACGATGCACGAAGCTCGACCTGCTGTCGGCACGGCCGTGATCGTCGAGGTCATACCGGCGCGTGCATGGCCTGATGCGCGCGAAGTTTTTCGGGAAGGTGGTCACGGCCGGTACGCCCAAACCGCTGCCGCGGGGCCGGGCGGCCGCCCTCCTGGGCGGACCGGCCGGCCCCGCGGCTCGGGGTGAAGCGGCTCAACCTCCCTTGCAGACCCGGTTGAAGGCGCGGTTGGCCGCCTGGGTCCAGGCGTTCCAGTAGGCGTCGCTGTGCTGCTGGCCGGACTTGTCCGCCACCGGCTTGGTCGCGCAGCTCTTCTTCGCCGCCGCGGCGCCCGCCTTGATGCCGGCCGCGCTGCCCTGGGCGATGTCCCGCCGGGACCCCGGCTGGAGCGAGGGCGTGTTCTGCGGGTTCTGGGGCTTCGGTGTCGCCGCCGAGCCCACCCTCTTGCAGTTCACGAAGATGAAGTTCTGGTCCTCATTGACCGCGAGGACCGTGTAGTCGACGTTCTTCTGGAAGCGCTGCACTCGGAAGGTTCCGTCCGGGCCTATCGCCAGGTCCACGGTGGACTCGCCGTCGTTGAGCTTGCGGGGCGCCGTGAACCCCTCGCCGGTGATCGTGACGTACGTATCGTTCGGCCCCGGCGTGACCGTACAGCTGGCGGCCGGGGCCGCAGCGCCGGCGGCCGGTGCGAGGGCAACGGCGCCACCGCATACGACCGAGGAGACGAGCAGGGACGTGACCACGGCGCGTCGGGTGCGTCGGTACATGAGGGTGCTCCCATCGGAGGTCGAGCGGGAGGGGGGAGGGGCACATGACAGGCGGCCCTCGTGTTCATGCTCCCCCACCCTTCACGGGGTGTCGACCGGAGGCCCGCGCGGCAGCCGCGACCGCTGCCGCGGCAGCCGGGCCGACGTAGCGCTGACGGCCGCCGCCCGGCCCGAACACTTCACCCGGGGCGCCGCCCATCTCGCTGCGCAAGCGGGGTCCGACGGCGGATTGCCCACCTGGCAGCAAGGCGACGACGGCAACCACGCCTTTCCGTGTTCCGCGGACCGGCCTTCGCCCGCGCCACGCCCACCTGCAGGTGAAGCCCCGTCGATGATCGGCGCGAGCGGCGGCGGGGCCTGAACACTGTGGCGCGGTACGGGCTGCCGTACCCGGCGGTTCAAGGACCTCCCGGTCTTCCTGGTGATGTCGGACGACTCCGATCAGGACCTGGAGCGGCTGCCGCTGTGGGTCTCGGAGACGGTGGTCGGCCACATCTGGGCGCTGGAAGACACTCCCTCGTTCATCGCGGGCCGCGTCGCGACGGCGGCCCGCGGCTACCACCGTGACCTGCTACCGCCGTTCTTCAAGGCCCTGCGGCGCTTCGAGGACTCCCACGAGTACTCCTGGCACACGCCTGCCCACTCCGGCGGGGTCGCCTTCCTCAAGTCCCCGGCCGGGCGCGCGTTCTTCGACTACTACGGGGAGCGGCTCTTCCGTACCGACCTGTCGATCTCGGTCGGGGAGCTCGGGTCGCTCTTCGAGCACAACGGCCCGATCGGCGAGGCCGAACGCAACGCCGCCCGGGTCTTCGGCGCGGACCGCACCTACTTCGTCCTGCACGGGGACTCCACCGCGGACCGGATGGTCGGCCACTACAGCGTGACGACCGACGAGATCGCACTCGTGGACCGCAACTGCCCCAAGTCGGTGCTGCACGGGCTGGTGATCTCCGGGGCGCGCCCCGTCTATCTGGTGCCGACCCGCAACGGCTACGGGCTCGCCGGGCCCTGCCGCCCGCCGTGACCGACCCGGCGGCGGTGTCGCGCAGGATCGCCGCGAACCCTCTCACCGCCGGGGCGCTCTCTCCCGAGGCCCAGTACGCGGTGGTGACCAACTCCACGTATGACGGACTGTGTTACGACACCGTCGCGACGGCCCGCGCCTTGGCACCGAGCACGCCGCGCCTGCGCTTCGACGAGGCCTGGTTCGCGTACGCCCCCTTCCATCCGCTGTACGCGGGCCGCTACGGCATGGCCGTCGGACCGGACACCTTCCCCGACGACGGCGATGGCGATGAGGAAGGCGGGCCGGGCCGGCCCACGGTCTTCGCGACCCAGTCCACGCACAAGTTGCTGGCCGCCCTCTCCCAGTGCGCGATGGTCCACGTCCGGTCGGCGCCGCGGCCCCCGTCGAGCACGAGCGGCTCAACGAGGCGTTCATGATGCACGGCACCACCTCACCGCTGTATCCGGCGATCGCCTCCCTGGACGTGGCCGCAGCGATGATGGACGGCCCGCAGGGACGGTGGCTGATCGACGAGGCGGTCACCGAGGCGATCCGATTCCGTCAGGCCGTGGTCCGCACCGGGCGCCGCATCGCCGCCTCAGGGGACCGGCCCGACTGGTTCTTCGGTGTGTGGCAGCCCGAGTCGGTCACCGACCCGGCGACCGGGGAGCGCATCGCGTTCGCCGACGCGCGGCCCTCGCTCCTGAGCCGCGAGCCGTCGTGCTGGCACCTGGAGCCGGGCGCCGAGCGGCACGGCTTTGCCGGGCTGAGCGAGGGCCACTGCCTGCTGGACCCGGTCAAGGTGACGCTCACCTGCCCCGGAGTCACCGCCACCGGCGAGACCGGCACCCGGGGCATCCCCGCACGGATCCTCACCGCGTACTTGGAGGCGCGCGGGATCGTCGTCGAGAAGACGGACAGCTACACGACTCTGATCCTGTTCTCCATGGGCATCACCAAGGGCAAATGGGGCACCCTGATGGACGCCCTCATGGACTTCAAGGCCCTGTACGACGCGGACGCCCCGCTGGACCGGGTCCTGCCGGAACTGGTCCGCCAGTTCCCGCGCCGGTACGGCCGCACCACCCTCAGCGGCCTGTGCCGGCAGATGCACGAGCACCTCACCCGCGCCGAGCTGATCGACGCCCTCGATGCGGCGTTCCACGACCTCCCCGAGCCGGTCGCGCCCCCGCGCCACTGCTACCAGCTGCTCATCCGGGGCGGTACCGAGCGCGTACGGCTGACGGAGGCGGCAGGGCGGGTGGCAGCGGCGATGGTGACCGTGACTCCGCCGGGGATCCCCGTCCTGATGCCCGGAGAGTCCACCGGCGCCCCCGACGGGCCGCTGATCCGGTACCTGCGCGCCCTGGAGTCCTTCGACCGCACCTTCCCGGGCTTCCACAGCGAGGCCCACGGAGTGAGCGTCGACCCCGAGAACGGCGACTACCTGATCGAATGCGTAGGCGCCGACAACACCCGCACAACACGCCTGCAGCGAGCCCGCCACCGCAAGATTGCGAGTCACCCGATCGGCGGATCCCGGCGGGCCACCGGGGCAGGAGGAATCCACGCTGGTCCGGGTGTACGCCGTGCGGCGATCCGGCGACCGGACCCGGAGGCACGCGCGTGAACGCCACCCTCACGGAAGGGGAATGCGTCGTGATTGTTCGATCCTTCAACGATCTCGATGACACCGACCGGCACGTCCGCTCGGCATCGGGAACCTGGCACAGCAAGCGGATCGTCCTTGCGCGCGAGCGCGTCGGGTTCTCCCTGCACGAGACCGTGATGTTCGCCGGTACCGAGACGGCGAGCGCTTGGACCCGGTGGTGTGGTGCGCGCCGGGGAACACCTCGGGGGCGGGCGGCCCCTGGAGCGGGCCGGATCTGGCGGCGTACGAGCGCGACGGGTTCCGGTGCGTCGACGCACTGATCACCCCGGCCGAAGTGAAAGCCTTCCGCAGCGAGATGCGGCGGCTGGCGGCCGACCCCGAGCTGCGCGGCGACGAGCGCGTCGTGACCGAGCCGGCCTCGGACGAGGTCCGCAGCATCTTCGAGATCCACAAGATCAGCAGCATGTTCGCCGGCCTCGTGCACGATCCACGCCTCGTCGACCGCGCCCGCTCGCTGCTCGGCTCCGAGGTGTACGTCCACCAGAGCCGTATCAACGTCAAGCCCGGCTACCGGGGCAGCGGCTTCTACTGGCACTCGGACTTCGAGACGTGGCACGCCGAGGACGGCCTGCCCCGCATGCGAGCGGTGTCCGTGTCGATCGCCCTGACCGACAACCACGACACCAACGGCAGCCTCATGATCATGCCCGGCTCGCACCGCACCTTCATCGGCTGCGCCGGCGCGACGCCGAAGGACAACTACAAGACGTCCCTGCGGATGCAGGAAGCCGGCACCCCATCCGACACCGGGCTGGCCCAGCTGGCCGAGCAGCACGGCATCCGGCTGTTCACCGGCCGGGCGGGATCCGCGACCTGGTTCGACAGCAACTGCATGCACGGCTCCAGCGACAACATCACCCCCTGGCCGCGCAGCAACGTCTTCGTCGTCTTCAACAGCATCGACAACACCCCGCTGGAGCCCTTCGCCGCATCCGCCCGCCGGCCCGGGTTCATCGCGGCCCGCGATTTCATGCCTGTCGGCGGCACGACACTCTAGGGGAGAGGCAACGAGGCCGATCGCGCCGCGGACACGTGCGCATCGGTCAGAGTGCGGTGTCCGTCTCCTCGGTCAGCGTCTGCACGAGCCGGTCCTGGAACGCCTCGTCGTGGACGGCAGGGTGCGGCTCGCGCCGCCGGCGGTGGTACCAGTACCCGCCGCTCGTCAGGGCCCCGGGATCATCGTCGACGGCGAGCCACTCCTGCGTGCGGTGTCCGAGCTCAAGATCGTCCGGCGCATGGGGCCCGCCCATTCTGGTCGGCACCCACCCCGGATCCACGGCGTTGCTCAGCACGCCGGGACGCAGACGTGCCACCGCGGCGGCGAGCGTGGTGACGAACAGCTTGCTGTCGGCGTACGACCCCGGGCCGTTCCCCTGCCAGTCGACGCCGGCAAGCGAGGGGCGCCCGTCGAAGTGCGAGCCGCTGCTCAGATACACCAGCCGGCGCGGACCGCGGAGCAGGGCCGTGAGCAGGTACGGCGCGATGATGTTGACCGGCATGACGTCCGGGCCCCGGTACACGCCGACGTTGTGGATGACCGCGTCGAGCGGCCTCGTGCCGTTCAGCTCGGCGGCGATGCGCCGTACGGCGTCCCGCTCGGTGAAGTCGCCCACGACGAGGTCCGCTCCGCGGTCGACCAGTTCCCGGACGTCCTCCGCGCGCTGCCGGTTCCGTGCGTGCAGCACGACATCGTGTCCCTCGAGCAGCAGCGATTCCGCCGCGGCCCGGCCAAGACCCTCCGTGGACCCCGTCACCAGAATCCGGCTCACCTTCGCCCCTCCCTTCGCACGCGACGGTTGTCCACACCTCGACCGTACGGCCTGCAGGCCGAAAGAGAGGTGTGAGCCACTCCCCCGCGGCATCTGCTTCAAGCCCCCCGGAGATCCGAAGATCTTCAAGCCGCCCGACGCGGTCGCCCGGACGGCCGTCACCCGGGTGCGGTTCGGACCTGTGGGTCCACTGCCGTCCGGACGCGATCGGCCGCGCCGCCGACGTACACCCGTGCGGTCCGCCGGTGCCGCGCTCACCTACCTCCGGGTCGGCTCGACGAGCGTTTCGACGCCCGCGCACAGGAGCCGCACACTGCGGGTGAACTTCTCGTCCTCCGTGAGGGTGCCGGCCTCGGCGACGGTCATGGGGTAGCGCTCCCGCAAGGCAGTCGCGTCGTCGGCGCTGACTCCCCCGGCGGGCGACTGGCTCTGCTCCTGGAGGACGAAACCCGTGACATGGCTGAGCAGTGTGTCCGCGGCGACACCGCGGTGCGCGGCGGGTACCCCTGCCTCGCGCAGGGTCTCCAGCAGCCGCTCCATCAAGGACAACGCGCCGGGGCTGAGGACTTTCGGGCTGTCGGCGAGCATGACCGCGCCGCCGGCATGGCGGCGGATGCTGTGGCGGAGCGTCACGAGCTGGACCTCGATCCGTTGCCGCCAGTCCGCCCCGGGGCCCAGCTGATCGAGGGCGGTCGTGCCCGCGTCGTAGGCCTGCCGGGCGACACGGTCCGCCATGAGCTGGACCAGGGCGCCCTTGTTGGGAACGTGGTAGTACAGGCTCCCCGCCTGGGCGTCGAGTCGCTGCGCTACGCGCCTCATGGACAGTCCGTGGTAGCCGGTTTCGGCGAACACCGCCATGCCGGCGTCGATGATCCTCTCCACTGTCAGCTTCACGGGAGCAGCCTACCTCCATTTTCTAACACTGTTTGAATTTAGCCCATCGCGGGTTATTGTCGTCCCTGATGGAAGCCACGGGGACTGAAGGGGGGTGGTGACGATGGGCGCGCTGGTGTTCAACGTGACCACGGCGGCATTGATGGTTTTGATGTTCAAGGGCGGACTGGCCCTGCTGGGCGAGGACACCCTGCGCGGGCGGCGCGTCCCCTGGGCAGCGGTGGCCCTGACCGGGCTCGCGCTGACCGGGGTGGCGCTCCAGCTGTGCTGGGCCGGTGCGATGGACACCTTCGGCAGCGACCCGGCCAGGTCCGGCTGGTGGCGGGTCGTCACCTCGGTGTTCATGCAGAACGGCGGGCTGTTCGGCGGGGCCTGGAACATCGCCACGCTCGCGGTCATCGCCGCGCTGGCCGACTGGTTCTGGGGCGCCCCGCTCACTCTGGGCCTGTTCCTCGCGGGGATCCTCCTGCCCGAGCACATCGACGGCCTGGTCGGCGCAGGTGGGCACCACAGCACCGACCCGCGCAACTTCGCGGGCAGTTCGGGTGCCACCTACTTCCTCGGCGCGACCCTGGCCTCGGCCCTGCTCGTGCGCGTCATCCGGACCGACCGGGGCAGGGCGCGGGGCAAGGAAGCCCTGCTGGCCGCAGGCGTTCCCGTACTCGGCCTGGCCATTTGGTTCGCCCAGTCCAACGGCCACGGCCTGGTGTCCGTGTACGGATTCCTCCTGGGTGCCCTCACCTGCCTCCTCGCCCGGCCCTCCGCACTCCGCCCCGACCCGGCCTTCCAGCAGACGGGTCGCCCGGCCGCCTGAAACCCCTTGCGGGTGGCAAAGAAGCCCTGGGGCACCACGCCGTCCGGGGGCGTTGCCGACCTCGGGCCCCAGAACAGGCGGCCGCAGCCGGGTGTTGTCAACGAAGGAACGTCGTACACATCGGATGGGAGCAGACATGCCGAAGAACGTGAGCTGGGGCGATCGGGGCAACTGGAACGCCACGGGCGCATGGGGGTCCCGGGATTCCGCGGGCCGGAAACTGGACCTCGACCACTGGCAGGCCCGCCTCGACGCGCTGCGCGCCAAGCACCACGTCCCGGGCGCATCCCTCGCGCTCCTCGTCGACGGGACCGTTCACGAACTGGCCAGCGGCGTGCTCCACCGCGGAACCGGCGTGGAGGTGACGACCGACTCGGTCTTCCAGATGGGCTCGATAGCCAAGGTCTACACCGCCACCCTGATCATGCAACTCGCCGAATCAGGGGAACTGGACCTGGATGCCCCGGTCGTCGACGTACTGCCGGAGTTCTCGGTCGCCGACCCCGACGCGACCAGGGCGATCACCACGCGCCGGCTGCTCAGCCACACCGGCGGTCTCACCTGCGACTTCACCCACGACAGCGGGCGCGGCGACGACTGCCTCGCCAAGTACGTCGAGGCCGCGAAGGGCGTGGCGCTCGACTGCCCGCCCGGCTCCGCGATCTCCTACAGCAGCGTCGGCTACAACGTGCTCGGCCGGATCATCGAGGTGGTGACCGGCAAGGTCTGGGACGAGGCGCTGAGGGACCTGCTCCTGACCCCGCTCGGACTCACCCACACCATGACGCTGCCCGAGGAGGCGCTGCGGTTCCGAGCGGCGATGGGACACCTGGGTGAGCCGGGCCAGGACCCGGACCCGGCACCGGAATGGGACATGATGCCGCGCTCGGCGGGCCCCTACGGCAGGGTCATCGCCACCGCCGGAGACCTCGCCCGGTTCGCGCGGATGCACCTGGCCGGGGGCGTGGCCGAGGACGGCACGCGCGTGCTCTCCGGGGAGACGGTCGCACTGATGCAGGACCGGGTGGTGGACTGCCCCGACAAGTGGACGGTCAGCTCGGACGGCTGGGGCCTGGGCTGGACCCTGTACGACTGGAACGGCATCCCCGGCTACGGGCACGACGGCGCGTCCATCGGGCAGTACGGCTACCTGCGCGTGGTGCCGTCGGCGGGCGTCGCGGTCGCGCTGCTCACCAACGGCGGTGGCGCACGCGAGGTGTACGCCGCGCTCTACCGCGAACTCCTCGCCGAACTCGCCGGGGTGACCATGCCGGAGCCCTTCGCCCCGCCGGCCCAGCCGCCCGCGGTCGATTTCGCACCGCTGGTCGGCACCTACCGGCGCGAGGGCGTGGTCATCACCGTGACCGAGCGGGACGGCGCGGGCCGCGCGCTGTACGAATTCGTCGACGGCATGAAGGACTTCTCCGAACCCCTTCAGATCGATCTGCTGCCGGTGACGGAGACGGTCTTCGCCGGCACCGGGGTGGGCGCGGCATTCAGCGAGGACTACATGCCGGTGATCTTCTCCACCCTGCCCGACGGCACGGGCTGCGTCTACATCGGCATGCGCTGCGGTCCCAAGGTCGCGTAGAACCCGGGGACGCCGGCCGGAGCAGGGGCGACCGGCGGACGGTGGCCGCCCTCGCGGTCCGCGAGCTCCGGTCGGGCGGTGAGCGTGGCGTGCACCGCCTCCAGGATCGGGAGCGGGGCGTGGCAGGTGGTGGCCGGGGCCACGTCCTTCGCAGCCAAGGCCACCGGGAAGTGGGAGGCCTCGGCGTACGTACGGGCCACCGCGCCCGCCAGTGGTCCGCGGGCCAGTTCGGTGCGGACCAGCTCCTCCGGCAGCCCCAGGGCGTGACCCAGCCTCAGGGCCTCTGCCACCACGCCGACTCCGGCGACCACCGCGTGATCAGCAGCAGCTTGAGTGCGGCGCCGGCCGCGCCGGCCGGCGACAGAATGCCGTCGGAGACGGCCCGCAGGGCCGCCGGATCAGCCGGCATCGTGACGACGAGGTCCGCGCCACGGACGGCACCGGCGGACGTGTCGGTGACCCCCGCACCGGTCGCCGCAGGGCTGCACCCCGCACCACCTGCTCAACGAGCGGATGTACGTCGCCCTGCCGCGCGGCCACCAGCCGGCAGGGCGGACCGGCGTGCGGCTGGCCGAACCGGCCGACGAGGAGTGGATCGCGGGCGGCGGACGGGCTTCGTCGCAGCCGACTGGATCGCCTAGCAGGGCTTCGTCGCAGCCGGGCTCGGCGTCACCCTGATCCCCGGCGCTCGCCGCCTCCTCCGCGCGGGCCGACCTCGCGCTCGTTCCTCTGCACCCGGACGACACCCCGCGTCGCCAGGTCTACGCTGCGACCGCGCGCGGGAGCGCCCCCTCACCGCCGCCCTGGCCTTCCCGGCCCTGCTGAAGGGGGCCGCGCGCGGGCCGGCATCGTGAGCCGGGTGGAGATCGCCGCCCTGCGGACGAAGGAGGACCAGGAGCGCGCGGTCCCCATGCCCGACGGCGGGTTCGCGGTGGCCGGGGTGGCATCGGTGCGGGCCCTGGGCTCCGACGGCGAAGCACGCCGGGAGCTCCCCCGCGCCCCGTGGCACGGCGCCGCCCCGGGCGCACTCCACCCCGGCCGTCAGCCCGGACGGACGGCTGGTGAGCGGCGTCGTGCCGGTGCTGGAACCCGACAGGGCAAAGGCCGCCCTGGTGTACGACCTGGAGCCGGACCGCAATTACACCTGGGACGACCTGCTGCTCCTGGACGCGGCGACCGGCGAGGTGCTCGGCCGGCGGCAGCTCCGTTCGCCGGCGTCGGCCGCGGTGCCGTCCTGATGTCCGGACGGCGGCGCCGTGGTGGTGTCCTGCTGGACCGCCTGGCAGAGCTGGTCGACCCGGTGGGCGGAGCCGCGCGCCGGTGAGCTCCGGATCCTCGGCGGCACGTGGATGCACGCGCCGGCGGGATTCCGCCCGGGCTCCCGCGTGCTGACCCAGCGGTATGCCGAGCACTTGTTCCCTGCCGATGGCCGCGACGAGCCGGCGGCGTACGACCCCGACACCGGGGAGCAGGTGGCACTGCTCGACGGCGACCGGCTGCACCGCTGGAGGCTGGAGGCTGGAGGCTGGACTGCGCAGACTCCCCACACGTCGGATCACGTTGAGCGTGCCCCGGCGCTCACGGGCCATTCCTTTCCCTGAATCGCCGCGGGGGCCTCGTTCGACCCACCCCGAGCCGGTCCGCTGCCTACGGGATGAGCGGGTGGAGGCCCGAGCAGTCGTAGCCGCCACTCGGATCCGGCACGTAGAGCCAGTAGGCCGACATGACGAGCAGCACCACCACCGGCACGGTGAGGAGCGCGGACGCCCCCGCGAGCCACCGCTGCCAGGCCGCTTCGCCGGTCGGCGCGGAGCGCTGCGCAGCACGGCCCCAGACGGCGTACAGCAGCAGGGCGCCCAAGCCACAGGCGACGCCGGCCCACGAAGTGACGTACATCCGCGTGGAGGGGCCCAGGTAGTGGCAGTGCCGGAAGGTGTCGGAGTCGAAGGCGGTACGGGCGGCCAGCAGTCCGGCGGAGGCGGCAGCCAGCAGCGGCACGAGAAGAGCGCGGTGGCGCCGGACGGGAGAGCCGGCGGGATCGGAAACGGTCATCGGTGCCCGTCCAGGTCGGGGAAGGCGTTCATACGGCACGTGCGTCGCCGCAATCCCGGTGGCGAGGCGGGGACACATCCTTGGCTGCACGGAGGCGGGGGCGCATCCGGATCCGTGTGCCGCTCAAGTGAACACTACGTACCCCAGTCGGTGACCTCGTCCTGGGGGTACCCGCCGGCGACCGGCAGGAAGGACCGGAATCCGACCACGCCCGCAGCTCTGTCCGCTCCTGACTCGCGCCGATGGTGCAAGGCGCGACAGCATGGAGGGAGGGCGGTCGACCGTGGCTGCCCGCATAGGAGGGCATTACAGACCGTGACCAGGCAGCGCTTTGCGTTCTGCGGGGCCGAGCTGGCCGCTGTCTACGTGCTCGCCGAAGGCCGCAAGGAACTCCATCTGGCCGAAATGACCGGAAACCGCTCCATGCTGTACGGACTGCCCGCGGTCCTCTCCGTCGACGGGCACTCCCCGGCCGCCGAGGCCCACCGCTCGGGCCGCCCGCTGTGGCTGACCCCGAAGGCACTCGCCGCATACGTCGAGGAGGACCCGCACCACTTCCCCGGCCGGGTACGGGACGACTCCATGAGGGCATCGCCGGCCAGACTCTCGCTCGGCGCCCTGCCGCTCGGGCACGGCGCCCAGGAGCTGGGATGCCTGATCGTCGCCGGCGAGGTCCCCGACGGGTTCAGCAGCGACCGCCGGAGCCTGCTGGAGCTGTACGCCGACCAGGTCGCCGCCGGACTCGAATCGGTGGCCGCCCACGCACCCGGGCGCACGGCCCGGCGCCCCGTACTGGGACACACGTTGGTGCCGCTCCGGGGCGGCGCGTTCATCCTCGACCTCGACTCCGGCCGCATGGAGGCGCACGCGCGCGTACTGGAGCTGCTCGGCATCCCTCCCGACCAGTTCGACGGCAACGTGGAGATGCTGCTCGCGAGTGCCGTGCCGGACGACATCCCTGCGCTGATGGCCATCCTGGAGCCGGACAGACTGACGACGGATCCGCAGCAGCTGGCGTTCCGCATCCGCAGGCCGGGAGGCGAACTGCGCTGGCTGGGCCTGCGGTGCCGGGTGATGACGGACGACGACGGCACACCCGTGCGGGTCCTCGGCGTGGTGGCCGACGCCTCCTACCTGCGCCCGAGTGCCGACGAAGTCTCCATCGTGCAGCGGCTGTCCACCAAGCTGGCCGGCGCGACGACCATCAGGGACGTCAGCCAGATCGTCGTCAACTCCCTGCGCGGCCCACTGGACGCGAGCCGGGTGGCGGTCGCGGAGGTGGAGGCCGACCGGCTCGTGTTCACCGTCCTCGACCCTCCCGAGCCGCGCGCCTGGCCGGGTATGTGGCGTTCGGAATGGCGATCGGAGTGGCCGGATGCCTCGATGCACGACCTGCCCACGCTGCACAACGCCCTTCGGGAGGGCCATGTGAGCCTATGGCCGCCGGGTGCGGACCTCGAACCCGCGCTGGCGGGGATCGGGCCCGGCGGCCTCGCCGTCCTGCCGCTGCCGGCGGACGGCCGGATGGTCGGGGTCTGCCTCGTGGGATGGGACGGTGAGCACCGGTTCGGGCCGGAGGAGCGGTCGCTGCTGACCGCCACCGCGGGGCTGGTGGGGCAGGCACTGATGCGCGCCCACGCGCTGGACGCCGGCCATGAACTCGCCACGATGCTCCAGCGCAGCCTGCTGCCGCGAAAACTGCCTTCGCTGCCCGGCGGGATGGCCGTCGCCCGGTATCTGCCGGCGACGGTGGGGCTCGAAGTGGGCGGCGACTGGTACGACGTCATCCCGCTCAACGACGGCCACGTGGCGCTCGTCATCGGCGATGTTCAGGGGCACAGCGCCGGAGCCGCGACCATCATGGGCCAGATACGGACGGCCGTGAGGGCCTACGCGGTGGAGCGCCATCCGCCCGACGTGGTCATCGCCCGGGCCAACCGGCTGCTCGTCGGCATGGAGACCGACCTGTTCGCCACCTGTCTGTACGTGGACCTGGACATGGAGGAGGGCATCGCCTGGTTCGTCCGCGCCGGCCACTTGCAGCCGATCCTGCGCTACCCGGACGGCAGCACCGACGAGTTCACGGTCGAGGGAGGACCGCCACTGGGAGTGGTCACGGACGCCGAATTCCCCATGACGGAAGTCGGCCTGGTCCCGGGGACCTTGCTGGCCCTGCTGACGGACGGCATGGTCGAGTCGTCCAACCTCCTTCTGGAGGACGGGATGCGCCGGGTGTGCGACGTGCTGGCCACGGCGGACCCGGCCGACCCGGGGTTGGTGGCCGACGAACTGCTCTCGGGCGTCAATCGGCGGGACGACGACGTGGCGCTGCTGCTCTTGCGCTACGACGGCACCATCGTCCGGCCCATGCGGACGAACTGGACCGTCTGGCGGCTCCCCAACGCCGTGCAGCACGCTCGCCGTTTCGCCGCACGCGCGCTGCGTTCGTGGGGTGTGGAGGAGGAACTCGATGTCGCCCTGCTGGTGGTCTCCGAGCTGGTCACCAATGCGATCGCCTATACGCAGGGAGAGGTGCAGCTGGATCTGACGCTGACCGCGGACCGGCTGCGGATCGCCGTGAACGACGCCTCGCCCCGCAGCCCGGTCAAACCCACGGACGTGGACTGGTCGGCGACAGGCGGCCGCGGGATCCTCATCGTCGAGGCGACGACGGCGTCGTGGGGTTCGGTACCGCTCAGCAGCGGCAAGCAGGTGTGGGCCGAGGTTCCGCTGGCACCGCGCGAGCGTCTCGCCCAGCCGGCGTAGCGGCGCTGCTTGAGGTTGCGCGGGCGAGGATCGGGAGCCGGAGTGCAGTGCGCGGCAGCGGCCGGCTCACCCGCGAGCCCAGGCCGTCGAGCAGGGCCTCGGTGGCGGCGAGAATCGGGTGCTCGGGTGCGGCGGTCAGCAGGCAGAACCTCGCGCGGCTACCTGCTTCTCCGCACTCTCGGGCCGCGGCCGCCTTCCGTGCCGCTGGTGCTCGGCCCGGCGGACGGCGAGCGGGGCGGCCAGGCCTGTCAGGGCGAACAGTGCTCCCACGACGTACCAGCCGGGGCGGCCCCACGTAATGCACAGGGAGATGAGCAGCGCGGGCCCGATGGCCTCGGCCAAGCCGGCGCCGAGGCCGAAGACGCCCAGGTACCGGCGGTAGGCGAGGGCGCCGGCTGCGTGGTGTCGATGCTGCGGCTGGACGATGGCCGCGGAGGCGGCGAAGGCGACCGCGTTCCCGATGACGAGGAGTTGGTAGGCATGGTGGGTGCCGACCTGTACGGCCCATCCCGCCGGCACTGCGCCCAGGGAGATGCCGATGTTGGTCACGGCGCGCAGATAGGCGCGGAACTCCTGCGGCCGGTCTCCTCCGTGGTACCGGATGATCGGGCTGCGCGCGGCCAGCCCGGCCCCTTTCGCCGCAGTGGCCGCACACACCGCGATCACGAACGGCCAGAAGCTCTCTGCCAGCATGAAGCCTGCCGTGGCCGGCGCCTGGACGACGAGGGTGGCGGCGTAAACCCCCCTTGCGCCGCGCCTGTCTGCGAGGTGCCCGACCGCGATCCCCACCGCGAGCGCGAGAGCGCCTGCAATTTTGGACGACTGTGCGCAGGAGCGTCGGATCGTCAGCCCCGTGCTGCCGAAGCCGCAGCGCGGGCACTGTACGCCGTTGTGCTTACGTGAAATCTCGGGCCCGTGTGGCGATGAGTCCCGGCTTCATCACCGGTCTACCGTTCAGGCCCAGCACTCGGAGGGAGCGGCAGATGACCGACACGACGGCTGTCGACCTCGGACCACAGGCCCGGCTCGTAGCCCGGCTCGCGACGGACGTCCCTGACGCGGCGCTCGCCGACCGGACGCCCTGCCCCGGCTACACGGTCCGCGACCTGCTGGGCCACCTCACCGGCCTCGCCGTCGCATTCCGCGACGCCGCCCGCAAGGACCTGGGCCCCACGACGGACACTCCCCCCGGCTCCACCACCCCCTCCCTGCCCGCCGACTGGCGCGAGGAACTGCCCCGGGCCCTCGGCGAACTGGCCGAAGCCTGGAGGAAGCCGGCCGCCTGGACCGGTATGACCCGCGCGGGAGGCGTGGACCTCCCCGCCGAAATCGCGGTTACGGTCGCTGCCGACGAACTGGTCATCCACGGCTGGGACCTGGCCAGGGCCACCGGCCAGAAGTACACACCCGACCACGCGGCGCTGCGCGCCTCGCATGCGTTCCTGCTGCAAGCCGCCGAGGACGAGGGACGCGGCGGGGGCGCCTTCGGAGCCGTCGTACCCGTACGGGACGACGCCCCGCTGCTCGACCGGGCAGTCGGGCTGAGCGGCCGCGATCCGAACTGGACACCGCAGACCGTGAAGGCGTAGAAGGGCGGAGCCTGGCCGAGGTCTTCTGCCGGACCGACCTCGACCGGGTAGGCGGGTCAGTCGTCGATCGCCTGGTAGAGGGTGGTCCAGAAGTCCTGCATGGCCCGTGCCGAGTCCGGGGTGGACATCCCGGTCTGGGTGAGAAGGATGCCGACGAGCCGGTTGTCCGGGTCGGCGTAGGTCGTGGTGCCGGCTCCGCCGTCCCAGCCGAACTGGCCGATGGGCGCGTAGTCACCTCGGTAGGTGCGCACCGTCATCCCGAAGCCCCAGCCGCCGGTCTGCCCCTGACCGTGTGACAGATGGACGACGCTGCGCGCCCAGGCCTGAAGGTCGGCGGTCTGCTCGGGCGTGAGACGGTTGGTGGTCATCAGCTCGACGGCCGGCCGGGACAGGATCCGCTCGGTGCCGTGCTTCCCGTGGTTGAGCAGCATTCGGAAGTAGGCGTGGTAGTCGTCGACGGTGGAGTCGAGTCCGCCGCCGCCGGACTGGAACGCCGGGGGCTTGCTGTGGTGCCCGCCCTCGGCCGGGTCCTCCACGTGGAACTCTCCGGTCTGCGGATCGGGGGCGTACAGGGGCGGCAGCCGGTGGATCTTGTCGGCGGGCACGTGGAACCCGGTGTCCTTCATCCCCAGCGGATCGAAGACGCGCTCGCGCAGGAACGCCTCGAACGACCGGCCGGTGACCCTGGCCACCAGCACCCCGAGCAGGTCGTCGCTAACGTTGTACAGCCACCGCTCTCCGGGCTGGTGCATCAGCGGAAGCGCGCCCAGGCGGCGCATCCACTCGTCCGGCTCGACTGCCGGCAGCATCCACCCGTTCTCGCCGTAGACCTTCCGCTCGACGTAGGCGCTCATCATCGGGGAGCCCATCGCCGTCGTGTCCAGCCCGAGCCCGCAGGTGGAGGTGAGCAGGTCCCGCACGGTGATCGGACGCCGCGCCGGGACGGTGTCGTCCAGCGGGCTGTCGGGCCGCTTGAGCACCCGCCGGTCGGCCAGTTCCGGCAGCCACTGGTCTACCGGGTCGTCAAGCCTCAGCCGGCACTCGTCCAGCAGGACCATCGTCGCGGCGACCGCGACCGGCTTGGTCGTCGAGGCCATCCGGAAGATGGTGTCCCGGCGCATCGGTGCGCCGCCGTCATGGCGCATCGTCCCGATCGCTTCGACGTGGGTCTCCTCGCCCCGGCCGACCAGGGCGACGAGTCCGGGGATCTTCTTGGACTCCACATGCCGTTCCAGTACCTCGCGCAGGCGGCGCAGCCCTGCTTCGGATAAGCCGTTGTTGCCGTTTCCCATGGTGAATCTCCTTGGACGCATTGGCCGGTCTCGACGGTGCCGCGGGCATGCGGCGAGAGGGGGATGTGCTGACGCGTGTTCAGACCGCCGTGTCGTCCTTTCCGGTTTCGTTGCCGGCTGCACGCTCGATGTCGTCGGTCAGCCGCTTCCGGGCGCGGGCGGGGACGTAGCCACCCTCGGAGTAGTTCTGGGCGAAGGTGTCGACGAACTCCACCGGGTCCTCTCCGACAATCGCGCGGATCGGCGTTCCGTCCGCCACCGCCTGCTCGAACAGGTCGGCGAGGTCTTCGAACATCGCCGCGTTGCTGTCGCCGTCGGTCGGCACGAAGTGCATCAGGTACCGCTCGATCGCTTCGACCGCCGTGCGGTAGCCCTCGGGAAGCTCCTTGACGCGCGCCTTGTACGCCCTCCAGCGCTTCTTGGGCCCGATCATCTTCGCGATGAAGCCGGTCTTCTCACCCTCGGACATGGTCACTTACCCCCTTCGCGGAGCTGTTCCAGTCGTTCCGTGAGGAAGCTCCATGCCCTCCAGAACTCTTCGAGGTACTCCCGTCCCTGCGCGTTGAGGGAGTGCACCTTGCGCGGCGGCCCCATCTCGGAGGGGACCTTCTCCACGTCGACGAGACCGCGCTTCTCGATCCTGAGGAGCAGCGCGTAGACGGTCCCTTCGGCGATGTCGGAGAAACCCTGCTCTCGCAGCCGCGCCGTGATCTCGTAGCCGTAGGCGGGCCGGCCGGACAGGGACGCGAGGATGACGCCCTCCAGCGTGCCCTTGAGCATCTCCGTCTCAAGCTTGGTCATGGAACACCTCCCCCGTGAACTATTCAGCGTTGCTGAGTACTGGTACACCGTAACGCTGACTACCGGTACTCAGCAAGACGGAATAGTGAGCGCGCAGGTGCACAACGAGGTCATCGACTTCTGCGTCCAGATCCTCGGCGGGCACGGATACATGACGGAGTACCGGGTCTCACGTGCCCGGATCAGTGCCCGCGTGGCCAAGATCTGGGCGGGCTCGAACGAGGTCATGAAGTCACTGATCGGCCGCGACCTCGGACTGCGGCCACTGTCGGCTCCGTTCCACATTCACGTTCAATCACAAGGGAGGTAGAACCATGGGTCATGCCGCACCGCAGCGGATCGGTGTCGCAGCCGAGACAAGCCCGGGAGAGACGCGCGTGGCGGCCACGCCGGCGACTGTGCGCCAGTTGGTCGCGCTGGGCTACGAGGTCGTCGTCGAGTCGGGAGCGGGTACGGCCTCCGGCTTCTCCGACGACGCGTACGTGGCGCAGAGCGCGAAGGTCGGTGACGCCTGGAGCGCCGACGTCGTACTGAAGGTCAACGCACCGTCCGGCGAGGAGATCCGGAGTCTGGGCGACGGGGCGACGCTGGTCAGCCTGATCGGCCCGGCGCACAACCCCGACCTGATCGAGGAGCTCGCGCAGCGTCCGATCACGGTGCTCGCCATGGACGCCGTCCCGCGGATCTCGCGGGCCCAGTCCTTGGACGTGCTCAGCTCCATGGCCAACATCGCCGGCTACCGCGCGGTCATCGAGGCGGCACACGTGTTCGGCCGGTTCTTCACCGGCCAGGTGACCGCGGCCGGAAAGGTTCCGCCGGCGAAGGTGCTCGTCGCGGGCGCCGGCGTGGCGGGACTCGCCGCCATCGGCGCCGCCAGCAGCCTGGGAGCGATCGTTCGCGCGACCGATCCGCGGCCGGAGGTGGCGGAGCAGGTCCGTTCGCTCGGCGGCGAGTTCCTCGGCGTCGAGGTGGAGCAGGCGGCCGGCACCGACGGGTACGCCAAGGCGACCTCGGAGGAGTACGACCGTCGGGCCGCGGAAATCTACAGCGAGCAGGCCGCCGACGTCGACATCGTCATCACCACCGCGCTCATCCCCGGACGCCCGGCGCCGAAGCTGCTCACCGCGCAGGACGTCGCGAGCATGCGGCCCGGCAGCGTGATCGTCGACATGGCCGCGGCGCAGGGCGGGAACGTCGCCGGCACGGTCGCGGGAGAGGTGGTCGTCACCGAGAACGGTGTCACGATCATCGGTTACACCGACCTGCCCAGCCGTCTGCCGGCCCAGGCATCGCAGCTGTACGGCACGAACCTCGTCAACCTGATGAAGCTGCTCACGCCGGCCAAGGACGGCCAGCACCGGATCGACTTCGAAGACGTCGTACAGCGGTCCATGACCGTGGTCCGTGACGGCGAGACGACCTGGCCGCCGCCACCCGTACAGGTGTCCGCCGCTCCGGTGGCGCAGGCACCGGTGGCCGTGAAGCCGGTCGCACCTGCCAAGAAGCCCATGTCCGCGGCGGCGAAGTACGCGCTCGCCGGTACCGGAATGGCCGGGCTCTTCCTGCTGACCGCGTTCTCCCCGTCCCAGCTGATCGGCAACTTCACCGTCTTCGTCCTCGCGATCGTCATCGGCTACTACGTCATCGGCAAGGTCCACCACGCCCTGCACACGCCACTCATGTCGGTCACGAACGCCATCTCCGGAATCGTCGTCGTGGGCGCCCTCCTGCAGATCGGCCGTGCGGACACCACGATCACCGTGCTGTCGTTCGCCGCGATCCTGCTGGCCAGCATCAACATTTTCGGCGGATTCGCGGTCACCCGCCGCATGCTCGCCATGTTCTCGAGAGGCTGAACCCACATGACTGCCGCCACGGCCGCGCAGGCCGCCTACATCGTCGCCGCACTCCTGTTCATCCTCAGCCTCGCCGGGCTCTCACGGCACGAAAGTTCCCGTTCGGGGCTCGTGTTCGGCACCTCCGGAATGGCGATCGCCCTCGCCGCCACCATCGGCCTGGCCTCGCGCAGCATCGCCGCGACGGGGCTGACCCTGCTCGTCGTCGCCGTGCTGATCGGCGCGGGTATCGGAATCTGGCGTGCCCGGGTCGTCGAGATGACCGGTATGCCCGAGCTCATCGCCCTCCTGCACAGCTTCGTCGGGCTGGCCGCCGTACTCGTCGGCTGGAACGGCTACTTCGAGGTCGAGGCGGAGGGTCCCGGGCATGTCGCGGTGGCTCAGGACCTGCTCGGCATCCACCACGCCGAAGTGTTCATCGGGATATTCATCGGCGCCGTCACCTTCAGCGGATCGATCATCGCCTACCTGAAGCTGTCGGCACGCATCAAGTCCAGCCCGCTGGTGCTGCCCGGCAAGAACCTGATCAACCTCGGGGCCCTCGTCGCGTTCGCGGCCCTGACCGTCTTCTTCGTCATCAGCCCGAGCCTCGGTCTGCTCATCGCGGTCACCGCGGTGGCGCTCGCCCTCGGTGTGCACCTGGTCGCCTCGATCGGCGGCGGCGACATGCCGGTCGTGGTGTCGATGCTCAACAGTTACTCCGGCTGGGCCGCGGCAGCGTCCGGGTTCCTGCTGAACAACAACCTGCTCATCGTCACCGGAGCGCTGGTCGGCTCCTCCGGCGCGTACCTCTCCTACATCATGTGCCAGGCGATGAACCGCTCGTTCATCTCCGTGATCGCGGGCGGCTTCGGTGTCGAGGCCGCCGCGAGCGACGACACCGACCTCGGTGAGCACCAGGAGATCACCGCCGAAGCCACCGCCGAACTGCTCGCGAACGCCTCGTCCGTCGTGATCGCTCCGGGCTACGGAATGGCCGTCGCGCAGGCCCAGTACCCGGTCGCCGAGCTGACCCGCAAGCTGCGCGAGCGAGGGGTGGACGTGCGCTTCGGGATCCACCCCGTGGCCGGGCGGCTGCCGGGGCACATGAACGTGCTGCTGGCGGAGGCGAAAGTACCGTACGACATCGTCCTGGAAATGGACGAGATCAATGACGAACTCTCCGGCACCACGGTCGTGCTCGTCATCGGCGCCAACGACACCGTCAACCCGGCTGCCGCCGAAGACCCCGCCAGCCCGATCGCCGGTATGCCGGTCCTGCGGGTGTGGGAAGCGGAGAACGTCGTCGTCTTCAAGCGCTCGATGGCAACCGGATACGCGGGCGTTCCCAACCCCCTCTTCTACCGTGACAACACCCAGATGCTCTTCGGCGACGCCAAGCAGAGGATGGAGGACATCCTCGGGGCGCTCGGGTCCGACACCCCGTCGCGCCGCTCGCCCGCCGCGGTTGCGGCGTCGCGGTAGCCGGGCAGGAGAACCCCGCCTTCGCTCCGGACCGGCCCGTCCTGTGGGACGGGTCGGAAGCCTCCGCGACGGCGGGGTTCGTCACCGTGCCGAGGGCCGGGGCGACAGGCCGTCACCCGGAAGGCCCAGTCGCCCCGGTCTTTCCATGCGCGAAGGCCGGGGCGTGTGGTTTCCTGAGCCCCGCCTCACACCGTGATGGTGTGACTACGCGGAGCGAATGGATGGTGCTGTGAGCCTTCTGGACATCAAGCTGGAGCGGGCGTTCGACGTATTCGACTCGGACCGCGACGGGCGGCTTCAGAAGTCGGACGTCATCGGCCTCTCGGACAGGCTCGCCGAGTCACTCGGCTACGCCCCGGACGCTGTGGCCGGACTCCGGAATTCGCTGGCGGACCTCTGGGACACCGTCTTCCACAAGATGGACAAGAACGACGACGGAGCGGTCGACCGGCAGGAGTTCCGGGCGGCGTTCCGAGCACGGATCGTCACGGACCAGAACAGGATCTGGGAACGGATCCGGAACATGAGCAACGCCTGGACCGAGCTCGGTGACCGCGATGGCGACGGCATGCTGACGCGCGAGGAGTACACCTCTCTGCTGCACGGCATGTTCCGCCTGCCCCGGGAGACCTTCGACGAGGCCTTCAACCAGCTGGACGTCGACGGTGACGGGCAGTTGAGCCGTGACGAGATCAGCTCCGCGATGAAGGAGTACTACACGAGCGAGAAGCATTCGGCACGCGGAAACCAGTTCTTCGGCCGTCTCTGAGCAGCGCAGAGGGGACCCGCGCGCCCCCTCTGCCCCGCGCGCCCGCAGTGGCCCTTCGTGAGCCGATGCGTATCGCGCCCCCGCTCGTTGACCTCGGAGGGAAGCCGATCCCCCGAGACCTACCTGGAGGACCTCTTGATGGCCGATGCCGCACTGCCGGTGATCGTTCTCTCCGACTCCGATCCGCTCCGCCGGCACGAGACGGCCGAGCTGGTGCAGAGCTGGTACCGGACGTCGTTCCGTGTGCTGCAGGTCGGAGGACCGGCGGAGGTGGTCCGGGCGCTGGCGTCGCTGGCCGACCGGAAGGTACCCGTCGCAGCCGTGCTCGCCGATGAGGCCCCCGGCCCCGGTGCCGCGCATCCCGGCGTGCGCTGGCTGTCGCTGGCCGGGCACTCCGACTCCGTGCCCGGCGCCCGTTCCGGGGCGGTCCGGGGCGACGAGAGCCCGGCCGAGCACCTTCGGGACGCGCTCGACGACTCCCTGTGCACGTGGAATGCCGACTGCCAGGGGGATCTGTCCACCGCCGAGGTGCGCGGCAGCCGCTTCTCCCCCGCCGCGTACGCGGTACGCGACTTCCTCGGCCGCAGCGGCGTGCTCTTCCGGTGGCTGCCCGACGAGGACGTCCGGGAGGCCCCGGTGACCGTCCGGCTCGGCGACGGCACCGAGATGGTGGACCCCTCGATCAGCGAGTTGGCCGAGCGGCTCGGCCTCATCCGGCCGGCCGAGCAGGACCACTACGACGTCGCGGTGATCGGCGGTGGCCCCGGGGGCCTGTCCGCGGCGGTGTACGCCGCCGCGGAGGGCATGAGCGTGGTCGTCATCGAGGACGACGCGCCCGGCGGGCAGGCGGGATCGACCTCGCGGATCGAGAACTACCTCGGATTTCCGGTCGGGCTGACGGGTGGTGACCTGGCCCAGCGCGCCTTGCAACAGGCGCGCAGGGCCCGCGTCGAGTGGCAGCCCACCCGGGTGGCCAGTCGGGTGACCCCGATCGGCACGGGCGGCCATACCGTCGAGTTCGTCAAGGCCGGCACCGATGAGACGGCCTCGGTGACCGCGGCCGCGGTGGTGGTCGCCACGGGCGTGGACTGGAACCGGCTGACGGCTCCCGGGGTCGACCGCCTCCTCAACTCCGGCGTGTATTACGGGTCTTGTCTGTCCGACGCCCCGTCGACGGCCGGGGAGGACGTGTACATGGTGGGCGCGGGCAATTCCGCCGGACAGGCCGCCCTCCACTTCGCGCGCTACGCCCGCTCCGTCACCTTGCTGGTCCGGGGCACGGACCTCAGTGCGTCCATGTCGAGCTACCTGGTGCAGCGCATCGAGCGGACCCCGGGCCTGAAGGTCCTGCTGGGCACCGAAGTGGCCGGCTGCCTCGGCGGGTCCACGCTCAACGGACTCAGGCTGCGGGACCGCCAGGGCGACGAGCGAACCGTCGCCGCGCACTGCCTGTACGTCCTGATCGGCGGCCGCCCGTCGACCGAGTGGCTCGGCGGCACCCTGAAGCTCGACGACCGCGGGTACGTCCTGACCGGCAGCGGCGGAGCCGGCCCGGCCACGCTGCCGATGGAGACCAGCCGGCCCGGTGTGTTCGCCGTGGGCGACGTACGGTGCGGATCGGTCAAGCGGGTCGGCGCCGCCGTGGGCGAAGGAGCCGCAGTGGCCCAGTCCCTGGTCGAGTACCGGCGGCGGCACCCGGAGCGCTTCCAGGACGCGCGAACGCCCTGCGGATTCTGACCGGTCACGGCCGGGACCGAGCTCCGGGTCGGGTCTGCGACCCGGGACGCGCGGCCTCCGGCCCGGGGCCGGTCAGTCCCGGTGGCCCAGGTCCAGGCGGTCGGCGAGGCCGGCTGCGGCGAAGGCCGCGACCAGCTGGTCAACGCCTTCGGTGAAGTGGGCCCAGCTGTCGTAGTGGACGGGGACGACCCGGCGGGCGCCGAGGATCTCGGCGGCTTCGGCTGCCTGGGCGCTGTCCAGGACGACCGGTTCGCCGTTGAAGAGGACGGGGAAGCGGGGAGCGCCGGCGAAGAGGACGGCGGTGTCCATGGGGGCGAAGCGCGCGGCGATCTCCTTGACGAGGCCTAGGGAGGCGTTGTCGCCGCTGACGTAGACGGTGGGCAGTCCCTCGCCGGTCAGGACGAAGCCGACGACCTGCCCGGCGATCGGCTCGATCTCTTCGCGCGGTCCGGGGCCGTGGATGGCGGGCACGCCGGTGACGGTGACGGTGCCCCCGCCGGGGCGGTCCAGCTCGATGGACTCCCAGTCGGCCAGGCCCTTGGCGTTGCCTCCCAGGCGCTGTCCGCCGCCGGGGGTGGTGAGGGTGAGGGGGACGTCGGCGAGCAGGGCCCGGCCGGAGGTGTCGAGGTTGTCGGCGTGCTGGTCGTGGGAGAGCAGGACGACGTCGATGCGGCCCAGGTCATCGGGGGCGCCGGCGGAAGGGGCGGTCTTGACCAGGAGCGGACCTCCGGGCACCTGGTAGTCGCCGGGAGCGTCGAAGGTCGGGTCGGTCAGGAACCGCAGGCCGCCGTACTCGAAAAGGGCGGTAGGGCCGCCGAAGACACGGACGGAGAACGGTTCGGGGGTGGCGCTGGTGGCAGTCACGGAACATGCACCTCACGGATAGGCAGTGGTTTATCCGTGAGTCACGGTAGGCGGTTCTCACGGATAAAAGCAAGATCTAACGTGAGCATCATGGAAAGAGCGGGGTTGTACCATGAGGGCCATGGAAGAGATCGCGACCGCCGAACCGCCGCCGGCGCCGGGCGCCGAGCAGTACCCCGCTCTCGACCTCGCCAACAGCGCCGTCACCCTCCCCGGCGGGCACTCCGTCGATCTCCTCGCCACCCCCGGCGCCGCTGAACAGTGGCTCGTCGACCGGGGTCTCGCCCCGGCCGACACCGGCCTGATCGAGATGTGCGCCACCCGGCTGCGCACCCTGCGCGAGCAGGTCCGCGCCCTGCTCGCCGCCCACGTCGCCGGGCTGCCCGCCCCCGCCACCGCCCTGGCCGCCGTCAACGACGCCCTCACGCGGGCCCCCGCCGCCTCCCTGCTCCAGTGGGACCCGGACCGCGGCCTGCACCGCGAGGCAGCCCACCCCGTCACCCAGATCGTCGAGCACGCCCTCGCCGTCCTCGCGGCGAACGCGGCCGACCTGCTCACCGGACCCGACGCCGAGCGCCTCACGGCCTGCGGCTCCATCCCCTGTAGCCGCTACCTCCTTCGCCACGGCCGCCGCCACTGGTGCTCCACCCGCTGCGGCGATCGCGCCCGCGCGGCCCGCGCCTACGCCCGCCGCACCCAGACCAGGACGGACTGACCCACCCGGCGCCGTGCCGGATCGAAGCGGGACCGGCTCACGCGGCGGCCCGGCCCGCTTATACGACCCGCCGGTGCAAATGGGTGACCAGCACGAATGTTGATCGTTAAGGAGGCGTCCGGGTCAACGAAGGCGCTCTCGTGCCGGTGGGGTAAGGGTGTTGTATGGCGACGTTGTGTCGGCCGGCCGTGTCGGTTCCGGAATACGTCATCACCATGGAGGAGACGCTCGAGCTCGCACGCTCGCGCCATGCCGGCCACCCCCAACTGGGCCTCGCGTTACGTCTGATCGAAAACACCGGGGTGCGGACCCGGCATCTCGTTCAGCCGGTCGGTGAGACCCTCGCGCACCCGGGCTTCGGGGAGCGCAACAGGTTGTATGCGGCGGAGGCGAAGGCCCGTGTACCGCTGGTCGTCCGGCGCGCGCTGGAGGACGGCGAGCTGACGGCCGCGGAGATCGATGTGATCATCTACGTGTCCTGCACCGGGTTCATGATGCCTTCGCTCACGGCCTGGCTGATCAATACGATGGGATTCCCCTCCACTACACGGCAGTTGCCGATCGCTCAGCTGGGCTGCGCGGCGGGTGGGGCCGCGATCAACCGTGCGCATGACTTCTGCACGGCCTATCCGGAGGCGAACGCGCTGATCGTGGCATGCGAGTTCTGCTCACTGTGCTACCAGCCCACCGACATCGGCATCGGGTCGCTACTGTCCAATGGTCTGTTCGGCGACGGGGTGGCCGCCGCGGTCGTCCGCGGGACGGGTGGCCACGGTATCCGCCTGGAGCGCAACGGCTCGTACCTCGTCCCGGGGACGGAGGACTGGATCGCGTACGACGTACGGGCCACCGGCTTCCACTTCCTGCTGGACAAGCGTGTGCCCGGCACCATGGAACCGCTCGCCCCTGCACTGCGCAGCCTCGCCGACGGGCACGGCTGGGATGTCGCAGACCTCGACTTCTACATCGTGCATGCCGGTGGGCCGCGGATCCTCGACGACCTGGGCACGTTCCTCCACGTCAAGCCGGAGGCGTTCCGCCACAGCCGGGCCACGCTCACCGAGTACGGGAACATCGCGAGCGCCGTCGTACTGGACGCGTTACGCCGACTGTTCGACGAGGGGGGCGCCGCCGACCAGGCGCGTGGCCTTCTCGCCGGGTTCGGCCCCGGCATCACGGCCGAGATGGCACTGGGCCGCTGGAGCCGTACGCCGTGACCCTTGCAGAAGGAAGCCCGATGACCGGCTGCTCCCCCACCGCCACCCCAACGGCGGAGGCCGGTCTGATCGTGCCCCCCGGCGAAGGCCGTACCCTTCGTGCCGCCGCCCAGCACGTGACGTTCAAGGTGACCGGCGCGCAGTCGCGCCTCGCGTCGAGCTTCGAGGTGCTCGTGCCACCGGGCTTCGACGTCGGTGCGCACGTCCACGCGCGCAGCGAAGAGCTGTTCTACGTCCTTGAGGGTGAACTCGACGTTCTCGCCTTCGAGCCGCTTGTGCGCACCCCGGACGGTTGGCGGGGATGGCGGTCGCCGAAGGGTGAACGGGTGGTCCGCGCCACGCCCGGGACGGTCATCCTGGTCCCGCCCGGCTGTCCGCACGCCTTCGCCAACCCCACCGGCGTCCCGGCCCGGATGTTCTTCCAGTCCTCCCCGCCCCCGGACCACGAGCGCTATTTCGAGGAACTCCTGGAGATCCTTTCCCGCGGCGGCCCCGTGGACCACGGGGCCATCGCCGCACTGCGCCGGCGCTACGACATCGAGCAGCTCACCCCGCTGCGCCATGACGAGCCGGAGAGGAGCCAGTGATGCACGACGGCACCACCCCCTTGTACGAGGCGTCGGACTTGGCTGCCCTCGACTTCGACCCGTTTCTCCGCGAGGCGCTGCAGGCCGGACCGGTCATCCGGATCCGACTGCCGCACGGAGCCCCCGGCGAGTGCTGGCTGGCGACACGGCACGACGCCGTCCGGTTCGTCACCTCCGATCGCCGGTTCAGTCGCGACATCGTCGGCCGGCCGTTGCCCAGCATGAACAGGTACCTCGTTCCGCTGGACCGCGCGGTCAGCTTCGTCGACCCGCCCGACCACACGCGCGTCCGCTCCGTGGTCTCCTCGGCGTTCAATCGCTTCGGCCTGGCAGCCCTGCGCCCTCGCACCCAGGCCGTACTCGACGAACACATCGACGCGATGGTCGCGGCCGGACCGCCCGCCGACCTCGTCCAGCACGTGACCTCCCCCTTCCCCATGCATGTCATCGGCACTGTGCTGGGTGTGCCGGAGGCCGACCGGCCGCGCCTGCGCACGTGGGCGGACACCATCCTGACCCGGGCGAAAGACGAAGCGGGAGTCGAGCGCGCCCGGCAGGCCAAGGAAGAAGCACGCGCCTGCTTTCGTGAACTGGCCCGTGCACGCCGGCTCCAACCGCAGGACGACCTCATCAGCGAGCTGGGAGCCGCAGTCGAAAGCGGAAGGATCGAGGAAGAAGAACTCCTCGCCCTGGCCACGCTGATGGGGATCAACGGCTGGCACGCGGTACGCAACCACACCTCCAACATGGTCTACCTCCTACTGACCGACGACAGCCTGATGCGCCGGCTGCGGTCCGACCCGCACGCCGTACCAGCGGCCGTGGAGGAACTGCTGCGCTGGATCCCCCACAAGCACGGCGTGGGACAGGCCCGCATCGCCACCGAGGACGTCGAAGTGGGAGGCGTCCTGATCCGGCGCGGCGAGGCCGTCTACGTCTCGTACGTGGCGGCGAACTGGGACGAACGGTGCTACCCCGCGCCACACCGGATCGACATCGACCGCAAAGGCCCGCCCCACCTGGCCTTCGGCTACGGCCCCCACCACTGTGTGGCACCCTCGCTGGCCCGCATGGAAGCCGAACTGCTGCTGACCACCCTCATCACACGCCTCCCCGACCTGCGGCTGGCCATCGATCCGGGCCACGTTGCCTGGCAGAAGGACGTCCTCATCCGCGGACCGGTGGCCCTGCCGGTCACCTGGTAGGAGATCTCCTTGGGCTCTTTCGAGGATCAGGCGAGCCGCTTCTTGAGCTGGGCATTCAGTTCGGTGACGGCCGCGTCGGCTGCCGGGGAGATGTGGAAGAGGTTGAGGAAGGCGTGGATCAGCCCGTCGTACGTGCGGGCGAAGACGTCCACCCCCGCTTTGGTGAGGGCGGCGGCGTAGGCGTTGCCCTCGTCGCGCAGGGGGTCGTACTGGGCGGTGCCGATGACCGCGGGGGCGAGGCCGGCGTGACTGTCCGCGCGCAGCGGGGAGACGGGGGCTGAGGCGCGTACGGCGGGGTCGTCGCCGGCGTAGAGGTGTTGCAGGTCGAGGACGTCCTGGTGGCGCAGGACGTATCCGGTGGCGTTCTGGGTGCGGGAGGGATAGTCGCCGTCGAAGTCGGTGGCGGGGTAGGCGAGGAGTTGGGCTGCCAGCGGCCGGTGTTCGTCGCGGAAGGCGAGGGCGACCGCGGCGGCCAGGTTTCCGCCGGCGCTGTCTCCGGCCAGGGCGAGCCGGTAGGGGCGGGCACCGTAGTCGTCGATGTGGTCGGCGATGTGGCGGGCCGCGGCGAGGCAGTCGTCGTAGGCGGCCGGGAAGGGGTGCTCGGGGGCCAGGCGGTAGTCGACGGCGACGACCACGGCCTCCACGTCGCGGCACAGCCGGCGGGTGACGTCGTCGTGCGTGTCGAGGTCACCGGTGAGCCAGCCGCCGCCGTGGAAGAACACCACGGTGGGCACGGGGCCGTCTGCCGCCGGCCGGTAGACGCGGACGGGGATGTTCCCGGCGGGGCCGGGGACCGTGCTGTCCTCCACCGAGCCGACCGGGATCGGCTCCGCCGCGGCCGTGCCGGCGCCCAGTTGCCGGTTCGCGTCGCGCAACACGTTCGGGTCGGTGTCGAGGATGCGTGGGGCGGGCGTGCCGTTGAGCTGATCGAGCAGGGCCGCGAGGGCCGGGTCCACGGGCATGGCGGGGGCCTTTCGTACGTGGGCGGTGCGTGTGGGCGGTGCGTGTGGGCGGTGCGTGTGGGCGGTGCGTGTGGGCGGTGCGCCGGTGAGGGAACACGGCGTACCCGTTCTCGTGCATCGCACGCGGTCGGGTGGGGGTGCGCGCCTGACGGGCGAAGCGGCTGGGTGACGGGCTCAGGGGCGCAGGATGAGGCGGATGGGATCGCCTTGCTTGCTGCGCAGGCGCTCGACGGCTTTGGCCGCGTCGGACAGCAGGAGTACGTCGGTGATGGAGCGGGAGAAATCCAGCCTGCCGCCTCCGGCCAGGGCTATCAGCTGCGCCACGGCGTCCTCCGCTGATCCGTAGTGGCCGAGGATCTGGTGCTGGAGATAACTGAAGCGGGTGCCGTCGGTGACAGTCAGCGGCTGGTCGGTCAGGCCGGCCAGGACCAGCCGCCCCTTCGGCCCGAGCACGCTCAGGGCCTGCTCTCGTACCGCGGCGACTCCGGCGAGGTCGAATGCGGCCTCGAGTCCGCGGCCACCGGTGGTGGCCAGGATCCGGTCGACCAGGCTGGGGTCGGCAGGGTCCAGCGCGAGGTCGGCGCCGAAGTCGAGTGCGCGGCGGCGGGCGGCCGGGGCGGGGTCCACGGCGACGATCGGGTAGGCGCCGATGGTGCGCAGCAGCTGGACGGCGTGGACGCCGAGACCTCCGATGCCCCACACGCCGACTGCCTGGCCTGCGCGTATGTCTGCGGTCGTCGTGATGGCACCCCAGGGAGTGGAGACGGCGTCCGGGATGATCGCGCCCTGCTCGAAGGGGATCGAGTCGGGCAGGGTGACGAGGGTGTCGACGGAGGCGAGTGCGTACGCGGCCCAGCCGCCGTCGTAGTCGACACCACGCGTCAGGACCCGGCCGTCGCGCACCTCACCCGCCTGCAGGACGACACGTCGGCCCGCGGGCCAGTCCGTGACGTTCGGTCCGCGCTCGACGATGATGCCGGCGACCTCGTGTCCCAGGGTGACGGTGTCGCCCGGCAGGTGGGCGGGGGTGAGTGTGCCGTCGATGAGGTGCACGTCGGACAGGCAGACGCCCGCGGCCTCCACTTTGACCAGCACCTGCCCGGGTCCGGGGGCGGGCACGGGGACCTCTTCGACGGTCAGGGTGCGCGAGGGGATGTGCAGGCGCGCGGCACGCATGAGTTCCATTGCGGGTGATCCACTTCCGGTCTGTGGCATGGACGGGCTGGGCCGTGTCGGGCCGGCGAGGCGACGCCTGGGGGCTTGCGAGGCGAGGCGTGGCGGGGCCCGGCGGGTCTGCTCAGGAGCCGGCCGACGAGCTAACGCAAGTCGACTTGCTTTCCAACGTAACGCCGACCGCTTCATATCGCAAGGAGACTTGCGATAGTGTGGCCGGGTGACGATCGACAAGGAGCCGGGCGGGCGGCAAGCACCGCCGCTGAGGCGGCGCGGGGAACGCATGCGGCAGGCCGTCCTGGCCGCCACGGTCGACCTGCTCACCTCTCAGGGGCTGGCGGCCACCACCGTCGCCTCCGTCGCCCGCGCGGCAGGCGTCCACGAGACCTCGGTGTACCGGCGCTGGAAAACCCGCGAGAACCTCATCTTCGACGCGCTCGCCACGCGTACCGAGCAGGCCCTGCCCACACCCGACACCGGCGCCGTCCGCGAGGACCTGTACGAGCTGTTCACGGCGCTGACCCGCTTCTTCGCCACACCCGCCGGCGCCGCGCTGCTGCTCCTGGGAACGATCCGCGAGGAAGGCGCATTGGAGGAGGGACGGCGCGCGTACTGGCAGGCCCGCCTCGAACGCGCCGAAACGCTGGTCCAGCGCGGCATCGACCGCGGCGAACTGGCCGCCGACACCGACCCGCACCTCGTCGTGGAAGCCATCACGGGCCCCCTCCTCGCCAGGGTCCTCCTCACCGGCGAACCCCTCGAAGAAGCCCTGGCCGTACGTCTGGTCGACCTCGTCCTCGACGGCTCCTGTCCGTCGGCTCGATGACCTGTCCCCGATCCTCCGGATCCCCGCGAGGCCGGGAGCGGGTGAGGAACGTCACCGTGGGGCGGGCCCCAATCGGCCGCCTCCGTTGCTAGCTTGTCGGGCGGTCGGATTCACGGCCCCGGACGAGATGCGCCGTACCCGGTTACGCACGACGACGCGCGAGGTGCTGCACGAGCAGCGCCATACGCTGTCCGCACCCGGGCAGCCTCCTCGTCGAGCAAGATGGGCCGAACCCCATGACCGTGCCACTCACCCGCAGCCTGTACCGGACGACCGCGCATGCCGCCGGGGGCCGTACCGGATCCGTCCGTACGGACGACGGGCGGCTGGACGTCCGCCTCGCCCCGCCGCGCAAGAAGGTGCCCGGCACCACCAACCCCGAGCAGCTGTTCGCGGCCGGTTTCGCAGCCTGCTTCACCTCGGCGCTCGCGGAGGTCACCGCCGAGTTCGGAGCGGACGCCTCGGCCGCGCGCGTCGCCTGCGAGGTGCAGCTCGGCACCACGGACACGCCCGCGGGCTACGGCCTCGCGGTGGCCCTCACCGTAAGCCTGCCGGGGTGGCGGGCTGCCGACCTCCAGCCCCTGCTGCACCGGGCGGACGCGGTCTGCCCCTACTCGCAGGCAGTGCGCGGCAACGTACCGCTGACGCTTCTGGCCGTGGACGACCCGGCCTCCGATGACCTTGCCTGAGCCGGGGGCGGAGGTCCGCTTCCCGGACCGCCCCGGCGTGCCGGTGCCCGAGCACGGCGCCTGGCTGCGGCGCGGTATCAGCCGCAACGGCGGACCCCTCCTCGCGGAACGTGAAGCGGTGTGGCTGCAGGCCGGCCCGTACTACGCCGACAGCCGGGGCTTCGCGGGAACGACGTCCTTCGACGGTTCCCGGGTGCACTTCCACCACCTCACGGGCGAGCCCGGCGAAGACGTCGGCGCCTTCCGGTGGGAGGGTGACCATCTCGTCGAGTGGGGCACCAACCCGGACGGCAGTACCTTCCTGGAGATCTGGGACCCGCTGCCCGGCGCCGACGGGGCCGCCGGCTCCTGGTCCGGCCCGGGGCACCACGTGGTGCGCGTCGGCCGGCACGTGGTGCACGTGGATTCCCGTGCGGGTACGTACTGGCGGCTGTGACGGCTGTGACGGCTGTGACCTGCCTGCCGAGAGCCGATCTGCGATACGAGGCAATTCTCGCGGGTCCGCGTCGGGTCCGGGTCAAGGTCCGGACCGATGCTCGGGCCGGAGGCAGGCGGCGCGTGCAGTTCGGATCCCGTGCCCGGCACGGGTACCGGCCGACCGGGCGGCGGAGCGGCCGGGGTACGTTCGCCCGGTGCTGCGCATCGAATCGCCCATCGCCACCGCCCGGCTGACGCTCCGTCCGTTCCGGCCCGAGGACGCCGGGGACGTCTGCGACTACCAGCGCCGGCCCGACGTCGCCCGCTTCATGCGGTGGGAGCCGCGCGGGCCGGAGGAGGTCCGGGTGGCGGTGGAGCAGATGGCCCGGGAGACCGAGCTGGCCGCGGACGGGGACTGCCTCAGCCTGGCGGTCGTCGAACCGGGCACGGGGACGGTCGTCGGGCAGATCGAGCTGGTCCTGCTCAGCGCGGAACACCGCCAGGGCGAGCTCGGCTGTGTCTTCCACCCCGCCCGGCAGGGCAAGGGCTTCGCCACCGAGGCCGCGCTCGCCGTTCTGGGTCTGGGATTCGACGTACTGGGGCTGCACCGGGTGATCGGCCGCTGCCACGCGGACAACACCGCCTCCGCCGGACTCCTCGAACGCCTGGGCATGCGCCCGGAGGCCCGTTTCATCGGTACGGAGTTCTTCAAGGGGGCATGGCGCGACGACCTCGTGTACGCCATGCTGCGCAAGGAGTGGGAGGGCCTCGACCGCGGGTGATGACCGGGCGGGGCTTGCAGCCCATGACTCCCGGATCTTCCCGGTCCACCGAGTAACCTTGCGGCCGTCCGCGGCGGATCACGTTGGTGCAGCGCAGAAGGAGTGCTCCGCATCACTGCCTCGCCCAGCTTCGCGGAATTGCTGCGCCGCCATCGGCACGCGGCACGCCTGACGCTGGAGCAACTCGCCGAAGCGTCCGGCGTCAGTGCCCGCACCCTGTCGGACATGGAGCGGGGACGCAGCAAGGGGCCTCAGCACCGCACCGTCGCCGCCCTGGCAGACGCACTCGCGCTGGAAGAGGGCGACCGCAGACAGCTCGTCGAGTTGGCACGCGACGGCCGTCTGCGGGATCACTGGACCCGTCCGACCGGTCTGTGTGAACTCCCGTCCGCGAGACGACCCGGAGGCCGCGCTGCGGTACGCCACCGAGGCGATGGACCTCGCCACGCGCAGTGGCTCCACGGCGCACCTCGCCTCCGCCCACCACCACGCGGGAGGCGCGCTTCGCAGGCTCGGACGGCTCGACGAGGCCGTCGCGTCGGAGACCCTGGCGGCGGAGATACTCAAGGCCATCGGCGACATGGACGCGTACTGCCAGTGTCTCGGCTCCCTCGCCACCTGCCAACGCGACGCCGGGCACCACTCCGAGGCCCTGGAGCGGTACCTCGACTTGTGGACCCTGCTGAACGACGCGGGGTCGGGGGTGACACCGAGCGTGGCGGCGTTCACCCGGCCGATCGCGCCGGCCCGCGTCGGCGAGTGTCTGGGACTGCTCGGCCGGCGGGCCGAAGCGATCGCCAAGCTCATCGAGGCGATCGCCGCGCGGCGGCTGGACCGCCCGTGCACCCGGCGGGAGCGCACCGGCCGTGCCGAGCGGGAAATCGTCGCCGCCGCCGCGGATTCCGACCTGCTGATCCTCGCCCGTGACGGCGACCGCGCGCACCTCGGACCCCGCAGCCTCGGACCCGCCGGCCGTTTCATCGTCGACCACGCGCCGTGCCCCGTCCTGCTGGTCTGGCCCGAGACGGCACCCGACACCGTCCCGCCCCCGCCGCCGCCGCACCCCCGGTAGGGATGGCCAGTGCCATGCCACCATCACGTCACTCACCTCGCGATCACCGCAGGGCGCCCGCACCCTGCCACATGCGGCCACCCAATGGGGCGGAATCGGCGAATCCGGGGCGCGGGCGTGCACTGATCGGCAGGATGGGGGCATGGACCGTGGGGATGTGGGGCGGTCGGCCGGATCGCGGCCGATGGTGGTACGGGTGCCCGTGGAGCCGGTGGAGGCCGCGGCGGAAGCCGATGCGGCCGATGCCAATGCCCGTGCGGGCGACGTGGTCGTACGCGGCCCGGTGTTCGGGGTGGCGGTGCAGGGCGCCGGGGACGAGCACCGCTGGCGGGTGGCGAGCGCCGTGACCGACGGCTGCCCGCAGCAGGCCCGCGACGGCCTGAACTCCCTGTTGTGGTTCCGCGCGAAGGATGATGCGTACGACAGGGCGGAGCGCCGCGCCCTGCTCGCGGCGGTCGCCCGCCTGGAGAGCGAACGGGTCGACGAAGTCGCGGTGGCCGGGAGCCGGTACCGGATCGTGCGCGCCGAGGAGTACGCCGTCACGGGCCCGGACGGCATCGAAGGGCCGCGCCCGACCGATCCGGAACCACCCGTCCCGGACTGGTCCCACGGCAACACGGGCCCGGACGTCGACGACGACCTGGTACTGGACCCCGACGCTCCGGTCACCCCGGCCCAGGCGATCGAACAGCTGGCGCTGCGCGGCCTGTCCTACTCCGGCGGCCGGTTCCCCAAGGACGTACGCTCCGATTCGCAGCGGGCACTGGACAGCCATCCGGACGTACTCCTGCTGCCGCCGTCGTTCACGATCGTCGAGCGGTCGGCGGGCGGCTGGACACCGGTCAACGGCCCACACGCGAGCGCGCACGCCGCCCGCAAGGCGCTGGACTTCTCCCTGACGTGGATGTGGCCCCGGATGCGCGGCCTCATCCCGTACGACGCCGACATGCACGCCGACGCCCGCACCCTGGCCGCCGCCGGCGCGGCCTTTGCCGGACCGGCAGCCGCGGAGCTGACCGAGTACGCCGCGGCCGCGGACACGCTCCGGGCCGGCAGCCGCGTCAACCGGCTGGAATTCCAGGGCAGCGCGTACGAGATCGCCCGCACCCGCCGCCTGGTGCGCTGGGGCCCCGACGGCCCCGAGGGCCCGCGCCCGTCCGACGTCAACACCCAGGAACCCACACGGCTCCATCCCCCTCTCGACGAGGACGGCCGGGTCCTGCCCGACAGCTGTACCCCGGAGGCCGGCGGGTAGTCTCCCCGGATGTTCTGGAGACGTCTGGGGGAACGGGGTCCGGCGGCGCACGAGAGCGCCGTCGCGGACGGGGAACGCGCCCCGTCGGCCGAGGAGGTGGCTCCGGTGGTGCTCACACCGCCGGAGCCTTGGGACCGGCGGCTCCGGTCGCCCGGCTCCCGGTCACCAACGGCGGGCAGAACCCGCTGGAGCTCGTCCTCGAACCGTACTGCTGGAGCGAGTGGCTGGAGCCGGGCGCCAAGGTCACGGTGGTGACGGTGGGCGAGGCGGACGCGGTACGGCCGTGGTCGGGAACCACCGCGCCCGATGAGCCCGTCGAACTGGACTGCTACCCGGACCAGTTGGTGGTCCGGCCCAACGGCCGTCTGGTCCTGGTCCTGGACGCCGCCAGGAACGAGCTGTACCGGTTCTGAGCCGCGCTTCACGCTTCTACCGCGACCTCTTCGGCTCGGGGCGGACGGTCCGGCCCGGTGCCTGCCGGAACTGGCTCCGGTAGGTCGAGGGGCTGACGCCCATCGTCTTCCGGAAGTGGTGGCGGAAGCCGGCGACCGTCAGGCCCACCCGGCCGGCTACCACGTCGACCGGATGGTCCGCGGATTCCAGCAGTACGGCGCCGGCCCGGATCCGCTGGTCCGTGAGCCAGCGTCCGGGCGGCAGACCGGTCGTGTCGACGAAGCGGCGTTCGAACTGCCGTACCGACAGGTGTGCGACGCCGGCCAGTTCGACGACGGCGAGACGCCGGTGGAGGTTGTCCAGGGCATGGCTCATGGCACTGCCGATGGGGTCGTCCGCGAGGGCCTCGCCCACCACGGGATGCTCCGCGAACTGGGCCTGGCCGCCCTCGCGGTGCGCCGCCACGACCATACGGCGCGCCACGCGGGCGGCGACGGCGGAGCCGTGGTCCTTGCGCACGAGGTGCAGGCAGGCGTCGATGCCTGCGGCGGTGCCGGCCGCCGTGATGACCGAGCCGTCGTCGATGTAGAGCACGGAGGCGTTGACCCTGACCTGCGGATGGCGCGCCTGGAGCAGCCCGGCGTGCCGCCAGTGCGTGGTCGCCTCCCTGCCGTCCAGCAGACCCGCGGCGGCCAGGGCGAACGCCCCGCTGCAGATCGACATCACCCGCGCCCCTCGCGCGTACGCGGCGCGCAGCGCGTCCAGAACCGCGGGAGAGACCTCATGGCGTACGTCCGCCACTCCCGGGACGATGACGGTGTCGGCAAGCCGGAGCCGGTCCAGGGGGTGGTGCACCACGATGTCGAAGCCGCCGACGACCCGGTGCGGTCCGGGTGTCTCGGCACACAGCTCGAACCGGTACCAGCCGTCCACGTCCAGCTCCGGCCGTGGGACCGCGAAGACCTCGGCGACGGTGGCGAGCTCGAACGGCGCCATCCCGTCGAAGGCGAGGCAGGTGACCTGGTGATGACGCATGACGGGATCCTAGCGGTGCCCGCCGTTTACGTCACTGTCACCGCAGCCCGTACACCCGGAGCCTGGTGCCATGAACCCTGACACCCTCGCCCCGCTCACCCTCGCTCCGCTCACCTTCGGCATGCTCGTCTTCGACGAGGTCGAAGTCCTCGACATGGGAGGCCCCTTCGAGGTCTTCAGCACGGCCGGCCGACTGGCCCGTACCGCCGCCGACGAGCCCCTGCTGCGCGTCGTCACGGTCGCGGCGGCCGCCCGGCCGGTCCGCGCCCGGGGCGGACTGAGGGTCGTGCCGGACCACACGCTCGACGAGGACCCGCCCTTCGACGTCCTGGTGATCCCGGGCGGGGTCACCACGGCCGTCGAGGAGGACGCGCAGGTCATCGACTGGCTGGCCCGGCGCCACAAGACCTCCGCGCTGACCTTCAGCATCTGCACCGGTGCCTTCCTGCTCGCCGCCACCGGCGCTCTGAACGGCCGCCCGGCCACGACCCACTGGGAGGACCAGGACGAACTGGCCGCGCGCTGGCCGGACATCCGGGTGCGCCGTGACGTGCGGTGGGTCGACGACGGTGACATCGTCACCTCCGCAGGAATCAGCGCGGGCATCGATGCCAGCCTCTACATCGTCGGGCGCCTCTACGGTGCCGAACTCGCCCACAGCACGGCCCGCCAGATGGAATACGTCTGGAGCCAGTGAGGCGGCCCGGACCCAATCGGCAGGCAGCGAGCCGGGGTCAGCCCGCCGTGTTGTCTACTACAAGGCCTTGTCCCTGTTGCATCCGGTTCTCAGGAGGTCTGGAAATGGATGAGCTGTACCCGCCGATCGAGCCGTACGAGACGGGGATGCTCGACGTCGGCGACGGCAACCTCGTGTACTGGGAGGCCTGCGGCAACCCCGACGGCAAGCCGGCACTCGTCGTTCACGGCGGTCCGGGATCCGGATGCGGGACCGAGGCGCGCCGGTACTTCGACCCGGACCGGTACCGGGTGGTCCTGTTCGACCAGCGCGGCTGCGGCCGCAGCTCACCGCACGCGAGCGACCCCACGACCGACATGCGGCACAACACCACCCAGCACCTGATCGCCGACATGGAGCGGCTACGTGAGCACCTGGGTGTGGACCGCTGGCTGCTGTACGGCGGCTCGTGGGGCTCCACACTGATCCTGGCCTACGCCCAGGCACACCCCCAGCAGGTGTCGGAGATCGTCATCGCCGCCGTGACCACCACGCGACGCTCCGAGATCGACTGGCTCTACCGCGGGGTCGGCCGGTACTTCCCCGAGCAGTGGGAACGCTTCCTCGCCGGAGCCCCGGGCACACCGCGAGACGGTGACGTCGTCGCGGCCTACGCGCGCCTCACGGAACACCCGGACGCCGCGGTACGGGAGAAGGCGACCGCAGACTGGTGTCGCTGGGAGGACGCGGTCCTGTCCGGGGAAACGAACGGCGCCTCCAACCCGTACGGCGACCGCCCCGCATCCGCGCAACTGGCCCTGGTCCGCATCTGCTCGCACTACTTCTCCCACGGCGCATGGCTGGAGGAGGGCGCCCTGCTGCGCGATGCACATCGCCTGGCCGGTATCCCGGGGGTGCTGGTCCACGGCAGGCTCGACATGGGCGGACCGCTCGACACCGCGTGGGAACTCGCCCGGGCCTGGCCCGACGCGGAACTGACTGTCGTCGCCAATGCCGGTCACCTGGGCAGCAACACGACACGCGCCCACGTACTCCAGGCCCTCGACCGATTCGCCCACCAGAGATGAGACCAGGTGGTCCGTCTCAGCCTGAGGCGGCGAGCGCAGCGGCCTGCCGGCCCGAGGTTCCGGAAATCAGGGGCATGTCTCCTCGGTCTTGGCGACAGTGAAGGCGACGGGCTGGCCGGTTAGCGCCACGCCGGCCTTCGGCTCCTGCGTGCACACCTTCCAGTTCGACTCCTGAAGCACCATGCGGCTCTGCACCGCATCCTTCACGGTGACACTCGCGTTCGTGGGCAGGGCGCCACGGACGGCCTTCATCCCCTGACCGACGAAGTTCGGCATGGTGTCCCCGGCGGGCTTCGGGGCCGGCGCCTCAGCCGCAGGGCAGGTCTCTTCGAGCTTGACCGCGCCGAAGTCGACGGTGGTGCTGGTGTCGATGCTCGCACCGGCGGCGGGGGTCTGCGAGCACACCTTCCAGTTCCGATCGAGGGCCTGGAGTCGGTCGCGGCCGAGCGCGTCGTGGGACTTCAGAATGAGAAACCCGGCGGCCTGCGCCTCGTCTTGGGCCGTTTGGAGGCCCTTGCCGACGAGGTTGGGAAGGGCTGCGGCCTTGGCGGCGGGCCCGTTGGTCGCGGGCGCGGAGGGAGTGGAACGTGCCGCGCTCGGGCCGCCGGCGGGCCGGTCCGGGGCCGGGGCGCTCTGCGGGTTGCACGCAGTGAGGGCGAGGGCGGCAACTGCCGCTGACACGGAGGCGATTCGGTGTGTGTGCATCGCGTCATATTCGCCGGGATGGAGCCGCTGCGTGAGGGCTGTGACCGGTCTGTGACGCGCGATGGTCCTCGCGAGTACGGGTGGCTCTGGATCGGGCGGCATTCGGGCCGGAACGTCGGGAGGCTGACGTTCCGGCCCGGATGGAGATCAGACGGTTGCGCCGGCGGTTTCCGCGCGGACTTCGTGGGCCGCGGCCACCAGGTTCTGCAGGGATGCGCGGGTCTCGGGCCAACCGCGGGTCTTCAGACCGCAGTCGGGGTTGACCCAGAGGCGTTCGGCCGGGATGGCCTCCAGGCCCTTGCGGAGCAGGGCCGCCGCCTCGGCGGCGGAGGGGACGCGCGGCGAGTGGATGTCCCACACGCCGGGGCCGGCCTCCCGCGGGTAGCCGTGCTCGGCGAGCTCGGTCGCGACCTGCATGTGGGAGCGGGCTGCCTCCAGGCTGATGACGTCGGCGTCGAGATCGTCGATGGCCTGGACGATGTCGCCGAACTCCGCGTAGCACATGTGCGTGTGGATCTGGGTCTCGGGACGCACGCCCGAGGTCGTCAGCCGGAAGGCCTCCGTGGCCCACGCCAGGTAGTCGGCATGGCCGTCGGTGCGCAGCGGGAGCGTCTCACGCAGTGCGGGTTCGTCGACCTGGATGACCGAAGTACCGGCGGATTGCAGGTCGTTGACCTCGTCCCGCAGGGCAAGTCCGACCTGGCGGGCGGTCTCGCCGAGCGGCTGGTCGTCGCGTACGAAGGACCAGGCGAGCATCGTGACCGGGCCGGTCAGCATGCCCTTGACCGGCTTGGCCGTCTGCGCCTGGGCGTACGTCGTCCAGCGCACGGTCATCGGATCCGGCCGGGAGATGTCCCCGGCCAGGACGGGCGGGCGCACGTAGCGCGTGCCGTAGGACTGCACCCAGCCGTGCTGGGTGGCGAGGTAGCCCGTCAGCTGTTCGGCGAAGTACTGGACCATGTCGTTGCGTTCGGGCTCGCCGTGTACGAGGACGTCGATGCCGGCCTTCTCCTGGAAGGCGATGACCTCGCGGATCTCGTCCTTGATGCGCTTCTCGTAGCCGATGGTGTCGATGCGGCCGGCCCGCAGGTCGGCTCGGGCCACCCGCAGTTCACCGGTCTGCGGGAAGGATCCGATGGTCGTCGTGGGCAGCAGCGGCAGGCCCAGGTGGGCCCGCTGGGCGGCCGCCCGGTCGGCGTACGGCTGGGCCCGGCGGCCGTCCGCGTCGGTGATCGCCGCGGTGCGGGCCCGGACCGCGGGGTCGCGGGTGATCGGGGAGGTGGCACGGGAGGCCAGGTCGGCGCGGTTCGCGGCCAGTTCGGCGGTGATGGCGTCGGCGCCCCGGGCGAGTCCGCGGGCCAGCGTGGTGATCTCGTTCGTCTTCTGGCGGGCGAAGGCCAGCCAGCGACGGACCTGCGGATCGATGTCGCGCTCAAGAGCCGCGTCCAGCGGGACGTGGAGGAGGGAGCAGGAGGCGGCGACGTCGACGCGGTCGGCGAGAGCGAGGAGGGTACCGAGGAGGGACAGCGACTTGTGGTAGTCGTTGATCCAGATGTTGCGGCCGTTGACCACGCCCGCGACCAGGCGCTTGCCCGGAAGCCCGCCGACGGCGGCGAGGTCGGCGAGGTTGGCGGCGGCCCTGTCGGTGAAGTCGAGGGCCAGGCCTTCGACGGGTGCCTTCGCCAGGACGGGCAGGGCCTCGCCGAGGCGGTCGAAGTAGGAGGCGACGAGCAGTTTGGGGCGCTCGGTCAGGGCGCCGAGCTCCCGGTAGGTGCGCGCGGCGACGTTCAGCTCGGCCGGGGTGCGGTCCTGGACCAGGGCCGGCTCGTCGAGCTGCACCCACTCGGCGCCCGCCGCGCGCAGGTCGGCGAGCACCCGGGCGTAGACGGGCAGCAGCCGGTCCAGGAGGGTGATCGGCTCGAAGTCGGCGGCCACGCCGGGGGCGGGCTTGGCGAGGAGGAGGTAGGTGACCGGGCCGACGAGGACCGGGCGGCCCGCATGACCGAGCGTCAGGGCCTCCTTCAGCTCGGCGACCTGCTTGGCGGAGTCGGCCGTGAAGACGGTGTCCGGCCCCAACTCCGGTACGAGGTAGTGGTAGTTGGTGTCGAACCACTTGGTCATCTCCAGCGGGGCCACGTCCTGGGTGCCGCGCGCCATCGCGAAGTACCCGTCGAGCGGGTCGGCCGTGACGGCCGCCCGGTGGCGGTCGGGGATCGCGCCGACCATGACCGTGGTGTCCAGGACGTGGTCGTAGTACGAGAAGTCGCCGGTCGGAACCTCGGTGATGCCGGCCCCTGCCAGCTGGGCCCAGTTGGCCCGGCGCAGGTCGCGGGCGGTCTCCCGGAGGGTCTCCGCGGTGACGCGGCCCTTCCAGTAGCCCTCGACGGCCTTCTTCAGCGCGCGGTCGTGGCCTTGCCGGGGGTAGCCGTACACGGTGGCCTGTACTGCCGCGGCTGCGGACTGGGTGGTCACGGAACTCTCCTTCGCGAGCGTGTCTCCATGGACCCGGTGAGGGCCGAGGACGCGAAGGGTGCCGCAGCGGGCGGACCCCCGGGGTCACGTACGACGGGTACGCGACGGGGAAGATCCGCCTGGAGCACGCCGACCCGCCCACGAGGTCACCGGGAAACCGGGCGCGGTCGTTCGCGCACGGGCAACGGGCAGGTCTTCGGACTCGCGGGCACGTCTCGTCGTACGAGACTCCTACTGGCCGTCGCTTCCCAGAATCGGTTCCGGTCCCAGTGCGTATGACGGCGGTCGTTCCCGCTCACCGCTGCGGGGCAGTCCCGGATTCCCACCGGGTTCCCTCTTACGACGCATCCCGCCTGGCGGACGGGGCGAACCAGCTGCGAGGCCCACAGTAGGTCGATGACCGGGGAATGAACACCGCTTTCCACATGCCGGACGCTGAAATGAGACACGGCGGGGGTGCGGCGACACCACTCGCCACACCCCCACCGCTCCCGCGTGCCTCCGGAGCACCCTCGGCCCGGAGACCGTGCCGGGGCGCTCAGCCCCGGCCGTACGTGTGGAACCCGCGGCCGGTCTTACGGCCCAGCAGTCCCGCCTGCACCATCCGCCGGAGCAGCGGGGGCGGGGCGTAGAGCGGTTCCTTGAACTCTTCGTAGAGGGACTCGGCGATCGCCGCGACCGTGTCGAGGCCGATCAGGTCGGCGAGCTTGAGCGGTCCCATCGGGTGGGCGCAGCCCAGCTCCATCCCCGCGTCCACGTCCGCGGCGCTCGCGAAGCCGGATTCCGCCATCCGGACGGCCGACAGGAGGTAGGGGATCAGCAGCGCGTTGACGACGAACCCGGCCCGGTCCCGGGAGCGGACCACGGTCTTGCCCAGGGTGTCGCGGGCGAAGTCCTCGACCGCGGCGAGGGTGTCCGCCGACGTGTGGAGGCAGGACACGACCTCGACGAGCGGCAGGACGGGCACGGGGTTGAAGAAGTGCAGGCCCACCACCCGGTCCGCCCGGCTCGTGGCCATGCCCAGCCGCATGACCGGGATGGCCGACGTATTGGTGGCGAGTATCGCCTCCGGGTCCTCGACGATCTTGTCGAGCGCGGTGAAGACCCCCGTCTTGGCATCCGGGTTCTCGGTCACCGCTTCGATGACGAGCTGCCGGTCGGCGAGGTCCTCCAGGTCCCCCGTGAACACCAGCCGGGTGAGGGCGTCCTCGGCGGAGATCCGGTCGAGCTTCCCGCGCTGAACGGCGCGCTCCAGGGAGACGGCGACGCGCTGACCGGCGGCGCGGGCTGCGGTGGCGTCCACCTCGGCGACGACCGTGTCGAGTCCGGCACGCGCGCACACCTCGGCGATGCCCGCGCCCATCCGACCCCCGCCGACGACTCCGACGCGCCGGATCCGGGCCGGCCGCACGCCGGCGTTCACGCGCTCACCTGCACGGCGGTGCGACGGACGAGGTGGCGGGTGTAGGCCTCGGGGGTGAAGAAGGCGGGCAGCTGCACCGAGAGCGCACTGTCCACGAAGACCTCCCGCGCCTCGGGAACGAGGGCCCGCGGGTCCTCCGCTTCCAGGGCCGCGCATTCGGCGTCGAGGAGGTCGGTGACCACCGCCCGGTCCACCCGGTCGTGGCGGAGCCACTGCCAGATCTGGACGCGGGCGATCTCTGCGGTCGCGGCGTCCTCCATCAGCCCGTTCAGGGCGACCGCTCCGCTGCCGCGCAGCCAGGCGTCGAAGTAGCGCAGGGCCACGGCCACGTTGGAACGGATGCCCTCCTGCGTGGGCGGTGCGGCGATCCGGCGTACGGACAACAGGTCGGCAGCCGTGACCTCGACGTCCTCGCGGGTCCGCTCCAGCTGGTTCGGACGGTCTCCCAGGACGCTGCCGAAGACCTCGCGGCAGACGGGGACGAGCCCGGGGTGGGCGGCCCATGAGCCGTCGAAGCCGCCCTCCGCCTCCCGTTCCTTGTCGAGCCGCACCTTGGCGAGGGCGGCGGAGTTGGCGTCCGCGTCCCGGCTGGGGACGTGTGCGGCCATGCCGCCGATGGCGTGGGCGCCGCGCCGGTGGCAGGTCCGTACGAGGAGTTCGGTGTAGGCGCGCATGAAGGGGGCGGTCATGGTGACCTCGGCGCGGTCGGGGAGCTGGAAGTCGGTGCGGTGACCGAACGTCTTGATCAGGCTGAAGAGGTAGTCCCAGCGGCCGGCGTTCAGCCCCGCGCTGTGCTCGCGCAGCTCGTGGAGGATCTCCTCCATCTCGAACGCGGCCGTGATCGTCTCGATCAGGACGGTCGCGCGGACGGTGCCTCGCGGGATTCCGAGGAGGTCCTGGGCGTACACGAAGATGTCGTTCCACAGGCGGGCCTCGTACCGGTTCTCCAGCTTGGGGAGGTAGAAGTACGGGCCGTACCCGGCGTCGATCTGCCGCTGCGCGCAGTGGAAGAAGTACAGGCCGAAGTCGACGAGGGAGGCGGACACGGGCCGGCCGTCGATCTCCAGGTGCTCTTCGAGGAGGTGCCAGCCCCGCGGGCGCACCATGATCGTGGCGAGGTCCGGCCCGAGGCGGTACTCCTTGCCCTCGGGGGTGGTGAAGTCGATGCGCCGGTCGATGGCGTCGATCAGGTTGATCTGGCCGCCGATGACGTTGTTCCAGGTGGGGGCGGTGGCGTCCTCGAAGTCCGCCATCCACACCCTCGCACCGGAGTTGAGGGCATTGATCGCCATGCGGCGTTCGGGCGGTCCGGTGATCTCGACCCTGCGGTCGTTCAGACCGGGGGCGGGCGGGGCCACGCGCCAGTCGGTGTCCGCGCGGACGGCGGCGGTGGCGCGGGAGAAGTCCAGCGGTGAACCGGAGGCCAGGTGGGCCGAGCGGCGCCGGCGTTCCTTGAGGATCTCCAGGCGGCGCTCCGCGAACGCGGCGTCGAGCCGGCTGATGAACTCCAGGGCCTCGGGGGTCAGGATCTCCTCGTGGCGCTCACCCGGCGCACCGAGGACCTGGACACTGCGGGTCAGGGGCTTGAGTGACATGCGGTTCTGCTCCTCGGCGTGGGGTGGTCGCCGCCCGGGGCCGCAGCGGCCCCGGGCGCCGTCGGACGGCGGGCGCAAGGCGCCGGGTGGGATCGGCGCCCCGCTCCTAGTGGAACTGCTCTTCTTCCGTGGAGCCGGCGAGCGCGGTGGTGGAGGAGGCCGGGTTGACGGCGGTGGAGACCAGGTCGAAGTAGCCGGTGCCGACCTCGCGCTGGTGCTTGACCGCGGTGAAGCCCTGCGCCTGGGCGGCGAACTCCCGCTCCTGGAGGTCGACGTACGCGGTCATGCCGTGCTCGGCGTAGCCGCGGGCCAGGTCGAACATCCCGTGGTTGAGCGAGTGGAAGCCGGCCAGCGTGATGAACTGGAAGCGGTATCCCATGGCGCCCAACTCCCGCTGGAACTTGGCGATCTGGTCGTCGTCCAGGGCCGCCTTCCAGTTGAAGGACGGCGAGCAGTTGTAGGCGAGCATCTGGTCCGGGTACTGGGCGTGGATCGCCTCGGCGAACTCGCGGGCCTGCTCCAGGTCCGGGGTGCCGGTCTCCACCCAGATCAGGTCCGCGTACGGGGCGTACGCGAGCCCGCGGGCGATGACCGGGGCCATGCCGCCCAGAACGTGGTAGAAGCCCTCGGCGGTCCGCTCGCCGGTGCAGAACTCGGCGTCGCGCTCGTCGACGTCGCTGGTCAGCAGGGTCGCGGCGAGGGCGTCCGTACGGGCGATGATCAGGGTCGGGGTGTCCGCGATGTCGGCCGCCAGGCGGGCCGCGTTGAGGGTGCGGATGTGCTGCGAGGTCGGGACGAGGACCTTGCCGCCGAGGTGACCGCACTTCTTCTCGGAGGCGAGCTGGTCCTCGTAGTGGATGCCGGCCGCACCCGCCGCGATCATCGCCTTGGTCAGCTCGAAGGCGTTCAGCGGGCCGCCGAAGCCGGCCTCCGCGTCCGCGACGATCGGGGCCAGCCAGTCCGTGGTGTCGGCGCCGCCCTCGGCGGTGGCGATCTGGTCGGCGCGCAGCAGCGCGTTGTTGATCCGACGCACCACCTGGGGAACGGAGTTGACCGGGTAGAGGCTCTGGTCCGGGTAGGTGTGCCCGGCCTGGTTGGCGTCGGCCGCCACCTGCCAGCCGGACAGGTAGATCGCCTGGAGCCCGGCCCGCACCTGCTGGACGGCCTGGCCGCCGGTCAGCGCGCCGAGCGCGTGGATGTAGTCCTGCTCGTGCAGCTGCCGCCACAGGCGCTCGGCGCCGCGCCGGGCCAGGGTGTGCTCCTCGCGGACGCTGCCGGACAGCCGGACCACGTCCTCGGCCGTGTAGGTGCGCTCGATGCCCGCCCACCGCGGGTCCTCGGCCCAGCGCTGCTTGAGCTGCTCGGCCGCCGCCGTCGTGTTCGCCTCTGCCATGACCGTCACCGTTTCCATCCGTCGCTTGTCTTGCCAATGCCCCCAGCAGGGATCCACGCATTGACACTCTGTGCCTGAGAAACCCGAGAAGGAGGGTGCAGCCGCCGAATCCGCCCATGGGCCGGAGCTGAGCAATGCTGCCGATCTGCCGGGATCAGGACGTTCGGATCGCCGAAATCAGGGCGTGAGTCGGAGATCCGAGGTCCGTCCCGGCCACCGGTTCCGGCTGGCCGCAGGACTGACTCTGGCATTGGCACTGGGTGCCATCAAGGAGGTACATCTGCCAAGCTTTGCGAATCTTCGAGGCTGAAATTGCCAAGTTTGCGAAGGCCCGTGGTGAACGAGGTCCACGTATGCTGCGGAGCCTGTCCGACGGTGGAGGAGTCCGGTGAGCAAGACGTACGCGGGCGCGCGGCTGCGGCGGCTGCGCGAGGAGCGCCGGATGACGCAGGCCGACCTGGCCAGGGTGCTGGGGATCTCGCCCAGCTACCTGAACCAGATGGAGCACGACTCCCGCCCGCTGACCGTTCCGGTGCTGCTGCGCCTCACCGAGGCTTTCGGGGTGGATCCGGGGTTCTTCTCGGAGCGGGACACCAGCCGCATGGTCGCGGACCTGCGCGAGGCGCTCGCCAACGAGGTCGCCGAAGCCCGCGTCTCCGCCTCCGATCTGGCCGAGCTCGCCACCCGGATGCCGGCGGTCGCCTCGGTCCTGCTGGACCTGGGCCGGCGCAGCCAGCTCCTCGCGGAGCGGCTCACCGACGCTGCCGAGGGCCGTGGAGGTGTGACCGAGGCGCCGCGCTCGCCGCACGAGGAGATCCGCGAGTTCTTCTACCGGCGGCAGAACTACCTTCACGACACCGATCTCGCCGCCGAGGAGCTGGCCCGTGAGATCGGTATTCGCCCCGGGGACGTCATCCGCGCCCTGACCCAGCGCCTGACCGGCCGGCACGGGGTCAGGATCGCCGCGGACTGCGACCGGCTGCACCACTACGACGCCGACGCCCGGGTCCTGCACCTCTCGAACCGGCTCCGGCCGGGCCAGCAGGCCTTCCGGATGGCCACGCAGCTGGCCCTCCTGGAGTACGGGGACGAACTGGACCGGCTGGCCGCCGAGGACTTCCCGGCCGGGTCGGCTGCGCACCCGTTGGCCCGGATCGGCATCGCCAACTACTTCGCCGCCGCGCTGATCCTCCCGTACACGGCCTTCCACACGGCCGCCGAGGAGTTCCGGTACGACATCGAGCGGCTCACCGACCACTTCGGCATCGGCTACGAGACGGTCTGCCACCGCCTCAGCACCCTGCAACGCCCCAGGCTGCGCGGGGTTCCGTTCTCCTTCGTCCGGGTGGACCGGGCCGGGAACATGTCCAAACGGCAGTCGGCCACGGGGTTCCACTTCTCCCGGGCGGGAGGCACCTGCCCGCTGTGGAACGTGTACGAGGCCTTCACCGCCCCCGGCCGCATCCACGTCCAGGTCGCCGCCATGCCCGACGGGCAGCGGTACCTGTGGACCGCGCGCGCCGTCACCCGGCACCGCGGCGGCTGGGGCGAGCCCGGCAAGACCTTCGCCATCGGGCTGGGCTGCGAGATCCGGCACGCGTCGCGGCTCGTCTACGCGGACGGGCTCGACCTCGACAACTCGGCGGGCGCGACCCCGATCGGGATGGGCTGCCGGCTCTGCGAACGCCTGGACTGCCCGCAGCGTGCGGTGCCACCGCTCGGCCGGGTGCTGGCCGTCGACGAGAACAGCAGCACCTTCGTCCCCTATCCCGTGGCGGGCCCATCCGCTGCGGGCCACGGCTGACACCGACGGGTCGCGCCGTGGGCCCCTGCGAGCGGGGGCCACACGTGTTCGAGCCGCTGTTGGCCTTGCCGTTCACGTTGGTGATCGTCCCGGTGCCGGAGGACGGGGTCACGCTCGTGACGCAGCCGGACGGGGTGGCGCCGCTGGTGGCGGCGGCCAGCACCTCACCGAGGGTGGTGGTCGTACCGGTGGGGGTGAACGCGACCGAGCAGACCTTGAGGTTGCCCGCGCCGTCGTCGACGGTCAGCGCCAGCTTGGCGGCGGTACCGGCGGTGAAGGTGGACCGGGCCACCCACTGCGGGGCACCCGGGGTGACCGGGACCGGCGGAGCCGTGGTGAAGCCGCCGCCGACCGCGCGCAGCGCGTCGATGGACGAGTAGGCGGACGGCACGGTGTCGGACGGCGCCGGTCATGTCGACGTCGCTCGCGGAGTTCAGGACGGTGGGGTTGCCCTCGCCCTTCTGGTACGTCCAGCCGCCGTCCACGTGCCGGTTGGCCCTGATTCGAGTGACCATCGAGTCGGTCAGCGCCTGCGGGACGCGGTTCGCGCCGCCCTGGATCTTGCCCTCGCCGAGCGAAGGCGCTGATGGCCGGCCCCGCCGTCCTCACGGTCTTCCGCCGCGCCGCCCGCAAGGCCCGCTTCCAGGCCCCGATCCGCTTCCGGCCCCGCGCGTCGGCATCCGGCGGGCCGGGCAACACGACTGCCAAGTCCTCTTAATACTCCGGTCATTGAGTGGCGCCGCCGCCCGGCGTAGCGTTTTTCGGGAGAATTTGATGACGGGTTGAATCCGCCCACCCCGCATCGGCCTCCCACTTCCGCATGCCGATCAGGAAGGCGTCATTCACCATGCCCGCTTCCGATTCCGCACCACTGCACCTCGCCGTCTCGCTGGACGGCGCGGGCGCGCACGCGGCCGCCTGGCGCGAGCCGGGGGCACGGCCCGCCGAGCTGTTCACCGCCCGCTACTGGGCCGGCCTCGTCGCGGAGGCCGAGGCCGGGCTGCTCGACTTCGTCACCTTCGAGGACGGGCTCGCCCTCCAGTCCTCCTCCCCCGGTGGCCACGACGAGCGCACGGACCGGGTCCGCGGCCGGCTCGACGCGGTCCTCACCGCCGCCCGGGTGGCGCCGCTGACCCGCCGCATCGGGCTCGTGGGGGCCGTGACCGCCACCCATACCGAGCCCTTCCACATCTCCAAGGCCGTGGCCACCCTCGACCACGTCAGCCGCGGCCGCGCCGGCCTGCACGTACAGGTCTCCGGACTCCCGTACGAGGAGCGGCACTTCGGCCGGCGCCCCGCACCGCTCGCGGAGGACGAGCTGCACGAGGAGGCCGCCGACCACGTCGAGGTGGTCCGGCGTCTGTGGGACAGCTGGGAGGACGGCGCGGAGATCCGGGACGTGGCCACGGGCCGGTTCGTGGACCGCGACAAGCTCCACCACATCGACTTCGAGGGCCGCCACTTCAGCGTCCGGGGCCCTTCGATCACCCCGCGCCCGCCCCAGGGCCAGCCCGTCGTGAGCGCGCGCGCCACCGACAGCGCGGCGTACGGGCTCATCGCCCGGTCCGCCGACATCGGCCACCTCGTGGCCCGCGACACCGAAGAGGCGCGGGTGGCCGTCACCGCCGTCCGCGGGCTGCGCGCCTCGGCGGGGCTCGGCGAGCGGCCGCTGCACCTCTTCGGGGAGCTGACCGTGTTCCTCGACGAGACCGCCGGAGCGGCGGCCGACCGCCGCGGCCGCCTCGACGAGGCCGCGCGCGACCCGTACGACGGTGACACCGCCGTGTTCACCGGTACGTCGGGCCAGTTGGCCGATCTGCTCCAGGAGCGCCGGGAGGCGGGTCTGTCGGGCTTCCTGCTGCGGCCCGCGGTCATCGCCCACGACCTGCCCGCCATCTCCCGCGCCCTGGTGCCGGAGCTCCAGCGGCGGGGCCTGTTCCGCCGGGAGTACGAGGCCGACACCCTGCGCGGTCTGCTGGGACTCGACCGGCCCGTCAACCGCTACGCCGCGGCCCCGCTCCCGGCCGCCTGACGCACGCCTCGCCTCACCTCGCCCTGCATCGCCACGCATCGCCACGCATCGCCTCGCCTCGCCTCGCCTCGCCTCCGGAAGGACGCACCATGACCACCGAGCCGCTCAAGCAGATCCACCTCGCGGCCCACTTCCCGGGCGTCAACAACACCACCGTCTGGAGCGACCCGGCGGCCGGCAGCCACATCGACTTCGATTCCTTCGTCCACTTCGCCCGGACCGCGGAGCGCGCGAAGTTCGACTTCCTCTTCCTCGCCGAGGGGCTGCGACTGCGCGAACAGGGCGGGCAGATCTACGACCTGGACGTCGTCGGCCGGCCCGACACCTTCACCGTGCTGGCCGCCCTCGCGGCCGTCACCGACCGCCTCGGGCTGACCGGCACCATCAACTCCACCTTCAACGAGCCCTACGAGGTGGCCCGCCAGTTCGCCTCCCTGGACCATCTCTCGGACGGCAGGGCCGCCTGGAACGTGGTCACCTCCTGGGACGCCTTCACCGGCGAGAACTTCCGGCGCGGGGGCTTCCTGCCCCGGGAGGAGCGCTACAGCCGGGCCAAGGAGTTCCTGGCCACCGCGCACGAGCTGTTCGACTCCTGGGACGGCGGCGAGATCGTCGCCGACGCCGGATCCGGCACCTTCCTGCGCGACGCCCGGGCCGGGGCCTTCGCCCACAAGGGCCCGCAGTTCGACATCGAGGGCCGGTTCAACGTGCCGCGCAGCCCACAGGGCCGCCCGGTGATCTTCCAGGCGGGTGACTCCGACGAGGGCCGCGAGTTCGCCGCCTCCGACGCCGACGCGATCTTCGGCCGGTACGGGACCCTCGACGAGGGCAGGGCGTTCTACTCCGACGTCAAACGCCGCCTCGCGAAGTACGGGCGCACGCACGACCAGTTGAAGATCCTGCCCGCGGCCACCTTCGTCCTCGGCGACACCGACGCCGAGGCCCGCGAGGCCGCCCACGAGGTGCGCCGCCTCCAGGTCAGCGGGCAGACCGCGATCAAGTACCTCGAACACGTCTGGAACCGCGACCTGTCCGGCTACGACCCCGACGGCCCCCTGCCCGACATCGACCCCGTGACCGGCGAGAACACCATCGCCCTCGGCCGGGCGAGCGTGCGCCAGTTCCGCGACCCGCTGGAGACCGCCCGGCAGTGGCGCGCGCTCGCCGAGGCCAAGAACCTCTCGATCCGGGAACTGGTGATCGCCACGACTTCCGGCCAGACCTTCGTCGGCTCCGCCGCGACCGTCGCCGAGCAGATCAACACACTGGTGCAGGCGGACGCGGCCGACGGCTTCATCCTGGTCCCGCACATCACCCCGGGCGGCCTCGACACCTTCGCCGACACCGTCGTCCCGCTGCTCCAGGAGCGCGGGGTGTTCCGCAGCGAGTACGAAGGCACCACCCTGCGCGACCACCTCGGCCTCACGGTGCCGCAGGCGGCCTCCGGCCGGCGGGCAGCGGCCTCGTGAAGTTCCTGGCCATCACCCTGATCACCGACAACACGGACCCGGTGACGGGCGCTGCCGCCCCCACCCGGGAACGGTTCCGCGAGGTCGTCGCGAGCGCGCTGCTCGCGGAGGAGCTCGGCTTCGACGGGTTCGGCGTCGGCGAGCGCCACGAACGGCCGTTCCTGTCGTCCTCGCCGCCCGTGGTGCTCAGCCACATCGCGGCGCTGACGCGGAGGATCCGCCTGTTCACCGCCGTCACCACGCTGAGCCTGCTGGACCCGGTCCGGGCGTACGAGGACTACGCGACCCTGGACCACCTCTCCGACGGCCGCCTCGAACTGATGATCGGCAAGGGCAACGGCACGGCCCAGCGCGAGCTGTTCCACGTGACCCCCGAGGAGCAGTGGGAGCGCAACGCCGAGAGCTACGAGCTGTTCAGGCGGATCTGGCGCGAGGACAAGGTGAGCGCCGAGCCGCGCTTCCGCCCCGCGCTGACCGGCGCGGAGGTGCTGCCGCGGCCGTACCAGCGCACCCTGCGCGTCTGGCACGGCAGTGCGACGAGCCGGGAGTCGGTGGACCTGGCGGCACGGTACGGGGACCCGCTGTTCTCGGCGAACGTCACCCATCCCATCGGCCCGTACGCGGAGCTGGTCCGGCATTACCGGGAGCGCTGGGAGCACCACGGGCACGACCCGGCCCGTGCCGTCGTCGGCGCGGGCACGGCCGGCTACCACGCGGCGCGCACCTCGCAGCGGGCCGTCGCCGCGTACCGGCCGGCTTTCGCCCGGTACCTCGCGGCGCACCGCGCGCAGGGCGTGGAGCCTGTCTTCGCGACCCTGGAGGACTTCGTCGAGCGCAGCTCGGCGCTGATCGGCAGCCCCCAGCAGGTGATCGAGAAGGTCCACCGCTACCACGCGGAGTTCGGCCACACCGTCCTGCACCTGCAGGCCGAGGCGGGCGGGCTCCGGGAGGCGGAGCACCGCGCCTCCCTCGAACTCTTCCAGTCGGAGATCGCCCCGGTGCTGCGCCGGGAGATACCCGACCCGTCCTTCCCCGACCTGTAAGGAGCCAGGCCATGTCCGGAATCCCCCTCGGGGTCCTCGACCTCGTCCCGGTCGCGTCCGGCTCGACCGCCGCCGAGGCCCTCACCAACAGCATCGACCTGGCCCGCCGTACCGAGGAGTTCGGCTACACGCGCTACTGGTTCGCCGAGCACCACCTCAATCCGGGCGTCGCCGGGACCTCCCCGGCGGTGGTCCTGGCCCTGACCGCGTCCGCCACCAGCACCATCCGGCTCGGTTCCGGCGCCGTCCAGCTCGGGCACCGCACCGCGCTGTCGACGGTGGAGGAGTTCGGCCTGATCGACGCGCTGCACCCCGGCCGCCTGGACCTGGGGCTGGGCCGCTCGGCGGGGCCGCCGCAGCACCGCCGCCCGGTGGAGGACGGGGGCGGGGGCGCACCACCGCCCGTACCGGCCACGGCCACCCCGGTCATCGGGGGGTACACCCCGAACGGGCTGCGCATCCCGGACCGGTTCTCCTTCGCCCACCTGCTGGGCCATCCGCGGGTGGCGCTCCAGCAGAAGCTGCTCAACCTGCCCGGCGCGCAGCCGCAGGACTACTCCGAGCAGGTCGACGACGTCCTCGCGCTGCTGCGCGGCGAGTACCGCACGCCGGAGGGTGTGGAGGCGCACGCCGTTCCCGGCGAGGGGGCCGACGTACAGGTGTGGATCCTGGGCAGCAGCGGTGGAGTGAGCGCCGAGACGGCGGGCCGCAACGGGCTGCGCTTCGCGGCGAACTACCACGTCAGCCCGGCCACGGTGCTGGAAGCCGCCGAAGGATACCGGGCCGCGTTCAAGCCGTCCGCCGAGCTGGACCGGCCGTACGTGACGGTCTCCGCCGACGTGGTGGTCGCCGAGGACGACGAGACGGCCCGCGAGCTGGCCACCGGGTACGGGCCGTGGGTACGCAGCATCCGCACGGCCGAGGGTGCGATCCCCTATCCGACGCCCGCCGAGGCGCGCGCCCTTCCCTGGCCGGAGGAGGACCGCAGGCTCGTGGCGGACCGGGTGGAGACCCGGTTCGTGGGCTCGCCCCGCACCGTCGCCGACCATCTGGAACGGCTGCGGGAGGCGACGGGCGCCGACGAACTGCTGATCACGACGATCACCCACCGGCACGCGGACCGGGTCCTCTCCTACCGGCTGCTGGCGGAGGAATGGCGGCGGCGCGACTGACGGCCGGCCGCGGGAATCGCACACGCCGGGTCACCGGTCCGTGCCCTCGGGCGCGTCGGTGAAGGGGCTGCGGTCCAGCTGTTCGAGGAGGTCGGCGGGGTCCCGGTACACCGCTCGGGCTCCGGCGTCTTCCAGGTCTAGGCGTGGGATACCGCCACAGAGCAGGCCCACGCTCGTGACCCCGGCCCGCACGCCGGCCTTCATGTCCCAGACGGTGTCGCCGACGAAAACAGCGCCGTCCGCGGGCGCCTCGGCGAGTTCGAGGGCGTGGTGGATGGGGTCGGGCGCGGGCTTGCCCTCGTCGACGTCGTCGGAGCTGGCGGTGGCGTTGATGGCGTCGTCGGCGTCGACGGCCCGCCTGAGGGCGCCGAGTTCCTCACTGCCGGCTGAGGTGACGAGGACGACCCGCCAGCCGCGCCGGTCCAGGGTGCGCAGCAGTTCGTCCGCCGCCTCGATGCGGGGCAGCCGGTCGAAGAACGTGCCGTAGAGGGTGTCGTGCGCGGTGCTGAGCGCATCGTCCTCGCCGGTGTCCCGGCCGTCGCCCAGCAGGTGGGCGAGCAGGTCCTCGCCCGGCAGGCCGATCGCCCGGTGGATGGCGTGCATGGAGACGTCGTGGCCGGCCTGGCGCAGCGCTTCCCACCAGCACACCACATGCAGATGATTGGTGTCGGCGAGCGTCCCGTCGACGTCGAACAAGGCGGCTCGGTTCATGGGCCGCGCCTACCCCTCTCCCGCCCGTGCAGTCCTTCCGCCGGCGGACGAGGATTCGGCGGAGCCGGACCGGCAGGGCACACAGGCGCGGCCCGCAGCGGTGGGCCGGCCGGCACCGGTCCGCTCTCGCGGCGGCGATGCCCCGCGATGCCCCGCGGTGCCGCTTCGGCGCCCGGCACCGGCTCCGGCACGCTCGCCCCCGTAAATGGTGCGGGGTCGGCGACGGGCGGCGTTGCGACCGCCCGCCGCGGATGCGCCGTCCGCTCAGCTCCGCTCACCGTCGAAGAGAACTCCGGGGTTCAGGATCCCTGCCGGGTCGAGTGCGTGTTTCGCGGCCCGCAGCGCCCGGGCGAACGGCTCCGGGCGCTGCCGGTCGTATCCGGGCCGGTGGTCGCGGCCGACGGCGTGGTGGTGGGTGACGGTCGCCCCGTGTGCGCCGAGCACGTCCATCGCGGCGGCCTTGATCTCGTCCCACATCGCGACCTCCGAGCCGCGCCTCGCCGGGGCTATGACGGTGAAGTAGGGGGCGGGGCCGTCGGGGTAGACGTGGGTGAAACGGCAGTTGATCATCCCCTCGGCGCCGGTGACCCTGCGTACGACGGCGCCCAGGTCCCGGTGCACGGCCTCGTACAGGGCCCCGGCACGGTCCCAGGTACAGGCCGTCTCGAAGGTTTCGCTGATCACGCTCATCCGCGCGAGTCCGTCGCGCAGGTAGGGCATGCGCAGGAACGCGGAGCGCCACGCGCCGGCCGCGGAGTCATCGGCGGGACCACCGGCCGCGGCCGGGGTCACGGACGGGGTCACGGACGGCGAACCGCCGTGATCCCGCGCCAGGGCGACCAGTTCGGCGAGCCGGTCGGCGACGGGGAAGTGCGCGGACTCCACCCCGAGGACGACTACGCTCCGGCCGCCGCCGGCCACGCCCGCGAGCGCCGCCTCCCCCGGGTCGAGCAGCCGGCAGTTGGCCGGGTGCAGGCCCGACTGCGCGATGGCGCGGACCGCACCGGCCGCGGCCTCGAAGTCGTCGAACAGGACCGAGGCGGACGCCTTGTGACGGGGCCGGTCCTGGAGCCGCATCCATGCCTCGGTGATCACTCCCAGCGTGCCCTCCGATCCCAGGAACAGCCGGTCGGGGGACGGGCCCGCACCCGAACCGGGAACGCGCAGCGACTCGTTGACGCCTACCGGGGTGACCACGCGCAGGGACTCGGTCAGGTCGTCGATGTGGGTGAGGAGCGTGGCGTAGTGGCCGCCGGCCCGGGTGGCCAGCCAGCCGCCGAGGGTGGAGAACTCGAAGCTCTGCGGAAAGTGGCGCAGTGTCAGTCCGTGCGGCCGCAGTTGGGCTTCCAGGTCGGGTCCGAGCACGCCCGCCTGGATCCGTGCCGCCCTGCTCGCGGTGTCGATGTCGAGTACGCGGTCGAGGGCGGCGAGGTCCAGGGACACCACACCCCGCCGCCGGTCCCCGCGGTACTCCACTCCCCCGACCACCGAACTGCCGCCCCCGTAGGGCACGACGACCACGTCCGCGCCCTCGGCCCAGTCCAGGACGTCCACGACGTCCTGCTCGCTACGGGGGAAGGCGACCTGGTCCGGAGCCGCCCCGAGTTCGCCCCGCAGGGCCCGTACGACGTCGCGGTAGGCCTTGCCGTAGGTGTGGGAGGCCCGGTCCGGCGGGGTGTCGGACATCAAGTGGGCGAGGGAGGACGGTGGGGTGACCCGGGCCGTGGGCAGATCGACGGACCGGATGTCGGGTACCGGCAGCGGGGTGTCGGCCGCCCCGGGGACGAGCGCGCCGAGGGCGACGCACTCGCTGTCGGGCAGGGCCTTGTCGTCGGTGCCCCAGCCCCACCAGGAGCGGCGGCGCCCGGGCGAGGCGAGCGGGGCGGCGGGCACGGTCTCGGCCATGGCGATATAACCCTTCGGCAATTTACCGCTTGGTAATTTACTCCACCGTATAGTTCGCTTCATGGACTCCACAAGCGCCGGCGCCGCACCGGGCAGCCCACCGACCACGTCGCCGCCGCCGGGCAGGCGCCGGGGCAGACCGGCGGGGACGAAGGGCGTACCGCGCGCCGAGCGCGAGGAGCAGATCCTCGCCGCCGCGATGGAGGAGTTCGGCCGGCACGGGCACGCCTCCGCGTCGATGGCCGCGATCGCCGGGCGGGTGGGCGTGACGAAGCCGATGCTCTACGCCTACTTCGACTCGAAGGACGGGCTCTACCTCGCCTGCCTCGAACACATCGCCGCCCGCGTCATCGCGGCCATCGACGAGGCGATGTCCGGCGGACCGACCGCCACCGCCGAGGAGCGGCTCCCCCACTCCGTCCTCACCGGGCTCTTCACCGCCCTCGAAGAACGGCGGCACGCCTGGTTCGTCCTCTACGACAGGACCTTGCCGCCCGGCTCCGAACTGCGCCTCGCCGCCCAGCGGCACCGCGAGGCCGTCGACGTGCTCGCCGCGACGGGCACCGCGGCGCTGCTCAGCGGCCGCGGCAACGAGGACCCCCTCGACGCCGACGCCCTCAAGCACGTGTGGACGGGCACCGTCAGCGCCCTCATGGGCTGGTGGATCGCCCACCCCGAACAGTCCGCCCAGGACATGAGCACCCGCTGCGCCCGCCTGCTGACGGCCATCCGCAGCGCCTGACGAGTAGCCTCCGATCGGCCCGTCCGGCACCCCGGGCCGGAGGCGGAGCCGGCAGGCCCGGGGAAGCACCGCGTGGTGGCGCCCTCCGTACGGGACGGTCAGGTGGTGGCCGGCACCGGAGTGTTTTCCGTCTCCTTCCCGGCCACCGCCTCTTCGGCGGCGGCCGGGGCCCCGCCCGCCTCGCCGTGGTGCGGGAGGGCCGTGTAGTAGACGGTGGTGCCCTGCTTGACGCGCTCCGCCAGGCTGCGGGCCACCAGACGCTCGGTGGTCGTGCGCACCAGGTTGTCGCTGACGCTGCGGTCCGGCTGCGCGGTCTTCAGGGCCTGGGCGATCTCGCGGGCCGTCTTCGGCTCCGCCTGGCCGCTCAGGTGCCGGTGGATCAGCTCGGTCAGCGGGACCTGCTTCTCCTTGGACGCGACGGCCTTCTCCTTGGGAGCGGCAGGCTTCTCCTTCGGCGCGACGGCCTTCGCCTTCGCGGGCTCCTTCGCCGCGGCCTTCACGGCGGTCGTCTTCCTGCCGGTCGCCTTCTTCGCGGTCGCCTTCTTCGCGGTGGTGGTCGTCGCGGTGGCGGTCGTCGCGGCCTTCTTGCCGGTGCGCGGGGCGGGCACCGCAGTCGCGATGTCACCGAGGGCCGCCCGCATCCCGACGAGGAGTGCGTGGTCCTGCTCCAGACCGGCCAGGCGCTCCTGGAGGGAGGCGATCTCCTCTCGGATGCGCTCCTGCTCGCCGGTGTTCAGGTCGAGGTCGGCGGCGACCTTCTCTGCGTACTGGGACTTGAGAGTGGGAATCTCCTGAACGGACATACGGGCTCCTTCGATGGACGGTGTTGGGTGCGGACTCTACTCAGGTGACCTGTGAGGTGTGTGAGTTTGAGCGGTACCGGGCCCAAAGGAAGTGCCTGCGGTCAGAGTTGCTCGCCTGTCTGATGTGTGGGCCAGGGGGTGTCTTACGGACGGGTGGCGGTGACCAGGTAGTAGTCCAGGATCTGCTGCTCCCAGGCGGCCAGGAAGTTCCGGGGCCAGGTGCCCGGCTCCCAGAGGCGCGCGAGCCAGCGGTCCCAGCCGGGCCAGACCTGCGGACCGATCGAGGCGATCCGTACGTCGACGAAACCGGCGTCCGTCAGGGCCTCGTCGAGCCGGGAAACGGGCCGGGCGATGTCCAGGCCGCTGGCGAACGAATCGAGCAGCCCCGCGAGCCGTTCCGCCGGCGCGGGCGCACCTTCGACGCTGAAGAAGCTGGCGACCGCCACCCGCCCGCCGGGGCGCAGTACCCGCGCCGCCTCCCGGGCGAACGCGGACAGGTCCGGGAAGTGCTGGGCGGCCTCGACGCTGTACAGGCAGTCGAACTCGGCCTCGCCGAGCGGCAGGCTCTCCGCCGCCCCGAGCACGAAGCGCAGCCGGGACGGCCGGGCTTCGAGGAGAAGGGAGTTCGCTTCGCGGGCCCGCCTGAGCTGCTGGGGGTGGATGTCCACCCCGGTCATCTCCGTGGGCCCGTACTCCTCCAGGGCGAGGGCGCACCCGAGGCCGAGACCGCAGCCGATCTCCACGGCCCGACCGCCCGCGGGTCCGACCGCGTCGAGTACGTGCCGGTAGAGGTCCTGCTCGCTGCGGATCCGGTCACCCTGGGACAGCGGCCGTTCGAGATCGACCGCCTGCCAGTAGCCGAAGTTGATGAACCCTCCGGCGAACACCGGCACGGCGCTGAGATCGGCCGGCCCGTACGTCTCCCACACCTCGGGCCGCACGACCGGAGCGGGCTGTTCTGCAGGGGTCCCCGACAACACCGCACCGCCTCCTCGTGACGGGGCGTTTCGCCCCGGAGTCTCCAGTGTGGCGTGTGGGCCCCCGCCGCGACAGAGGACCCGCCCGGCATGCGGGCCGAAGGCGCGGGTCCTGGGGGATCATTGGCCGACCCGGGAGGCGCTTTCGTCGTGCGGGTCGGCGAGGATGGCGGGGTCACCCGTCCGCAACACGTGAGGAGTCCGCGCAGATGCCCGCGTCCGGTCCCGGCCCCAAGCCTCCGACGATCGCCGATGTCGCGCGCGTCGCCGGGGTGTCGCGCACGACGGTCTCGCACGCCCTCAACGGGCTCGGCAAGGTCGACCCCCGCACCCGGGAGCGGATCAAGCAGGTTGCCGCCGAGCTCGGATACCGGCCCAACCTTCGGGCCCAGCGGCTGCGGCACGGGCAGGCCAAGGCCATCGCGCTCGCCTCCTCGATGCCGTTCGCGGTGGCCGGCGGGCCCTCCCGGCTCGGGTTCTACATGGAGATCGCCGCCGCCGCGGCCGAGAGCGCCCTGCTGCACGACTACGCCCTCGTACTCGTACCGCCCGTCCAGTCGGGTTCCGGGCTGCACTCCGTCGACATCGACGGGGCCATCGTCGTCGAGCCGGACGTGAACGACCCCGCGGCGGCCCGGCTGCGGGAGCGCGGGCTGCCGTACGTGGCGCTCGGCAGGCCCGTCTCCCCGGACGAGCAGGCTCCGTACGTGGACCTGCGCGGCGGGCTCGTCGCCGGGATGCTCCTCGCCCACCTGCGCGAGCAGGGTGCCGAGCGGCCCGCGCTGATCATCGGGTCCGGCGAGCGGCACTCCTCCGTCGACGCGCGCGAAGCCTACGGGCGCATGGCCGCGGAGCACGGCTGGCCGCCGGTCGTGGCGACCGCCCCCGAGGCGGGCGGCGAGCAGGCCGGATACGAGCGCTGCGCGGCCCTGCTCGCCGAGCATCCCGGCATCGACGCCGTCTGCGCGCTGGTGGACGCCTTCGCGGTCGGTGCGGTCCGGGCGATCCGGGACAGCGGGCGGACCGTACCGGACGACGTCATGGTCGTCACCCGGTACGACGGACTGCGCGCCCGTACCTGCGATCCGCTGCTCACCGCCGTCGACCTGCACCTGGACCGGGCGGCGGCCGACGCGGTGGAGCTGCTGCTGGGACGACTGCGGGGCGGGGCGGCGCCCGCCGTGTCGGTGGCGGCGGCGCCCGCGCCCCGGCTGGTCGTACGCGCCTCCTCGCTGCGGGTCACACCCCCAGCATGAGGACCACACCGGAGACCAGGGCGAACAGCAGGACGAACAGGCGCATCCTGCGGGCGTCCAAGCGGTGGTGCACCAGCCGGCTCAGCCACGCCCCGGCGGCGATCGCCGGAAGCAGCAGGACGGCCGAGCCCAGGTCCTGAACACGGCCCTGCCCGGTGGCGAACAGCAGGACCAGCGAAGCCACTTCACCGATGAGGAAGCAGACGGCGACGGTGGCGCGCAGCTCCGCGGGCGGCCGGTGCTGGTAGACCAGGGCGAGCGGCGGGCCGCCCACGCCGGTCGCGGTCTCCGTCAGCCCCGTCACCGCGCCCGCCCCGACGTAGGCGGCGCGGCCGGGGGTGAACGCGGGTGCGGCGAGGCTCACCGCCGCCGCCAGGACGGTGGCGATGCCCACGAACAGGCCGAGGCTGCGGTCCGGTATCAGCCAGAGCAGTGCCAGCCCGCCGGGGGTCGCGGCGAGCCGGGCGGCGGTGATCCAGCCGGCGCCCCGCAGATCCAGCGCGGCCCGCTCGCGCCAGGCGACGTACAGATTCAGCGGGATCATCGACGCCAGGACGAACACCGGGAGCAGGCCCGGATCGAGGATCCCCGCCACGGGGGCGACGATCAGGGCGAAGCCGAGCCCGCTGCTGCCCTGGACGAAGGCGGCGAGGGCCACGGTGAGGGCGAGCACCGTCAGCGTCGCGGGGTTCATCGCGAAGTGCTCCGCTCGCGGGCCGCCGTGGAGGTGGGGTGGGCCCGGGTGATGGGGGCCCGTTCCACGGCGACGCGGGCCAGTTCGGCGGCTCGCCGTACGAGTGCGGGACCGTCCCATCCGGTGGGCCGGCCGCGCCACAGGCGCATCCGGCCCTCGACGAACACGGCGGTGATCTGGTCGCGGTTGCCACGTCGTACCAGCTCCCACGGCAGGTCCCAGGACAGCGCGAGTTCGGGGTTGGTGACGTCGACGAGGAGGAAGTCGGCGGCCAGGCCCGCCGCGACGGTGCCGGTACGGGAGGCGAGGCCGACGGCGTCGGCGCCGCCGCGCGTGGCGTGTTCGAGCCAGGTCCATCCCGCGCCGCACGAGGAGTCGCCGGTGGCCAGGCCGTATGCGATCCGCTGGGCGAACTCGGCCGCGTCGGCGAGCCGGAACCCGTCGCCCCGGGTGCCGTCGGTGCCGAGCCCGAAGCGGATGCCGCGCTCGGCCATGGCGGTGGCCGGGGCGACGGCGTTGCCCTTCCAGGCGCTGGCGACGGGGTTGTAGCTGACGGCGGTGGCCGTGTCGGCGAGCAGGGTCATCTCGCGGGGGGTGAGCAGGGTGGCGTGTGCGGCGAGCAGCTGCGGGCCGAGCGCGCCGATGTGGTGCAGGTACTCGATCGGGCGCATGCCGTGGCGTACCAGCGAGCGTTCGACGCCGGCCAGGTGCTCGTTGACGTGGATCTGCACGGTGGCCCCGGCTTCCGCGGCGAGCCGGGCGGTGCCCCGGAGGGTGGCGTCGGTGGCCGCCTCGGGGACGGAGACGGCGAGGGAGGCGTGGACGAGCGGGTCGCCGTCGTACCGGGCCAGGTGCTCGCCCGCGCCGTCGAGCACGGAGGGGCCGTCCGTCGCGGCGTCGGCGTCGGCGTCGTCGCAGACGAGTCCCAGGACGCAGCGGATGCCCGCGTCGCGGGTGGCCGAGGCCACGACGTCGACGTCCACGCCGGTGCGGTTGCCGGCGTCGGCGACGGTGGTGAACCCGCCGCGCAGCGCTTCGAGCGCCGCCAGCTTCGCCGCGGTGTACGCCGACTCCTCGTCCAGGGCGCCCTCCAGCGGCACCCAGACCCGGCGGAAGATCTCCGACGGCTCCCCGTAGGCGAGCGCGGAGCCGAAGCTCTGCGTGAGGTGGTGGTGGGCATCGACGAAGCCGGGCATCAGGAGGTGGCCGGGCAGCCGTACGGGGTCGAGCCGCGGGTGCGTGCGCCCCAGCTCCTCGGCGGGTCCGACGGCCCGGAAGGTGCCGTCGGCGACGATGACCGCCGTGCCGTCGGAGGGGCCTTCGGGCAGCAGCACGGCGTCGGGTACGAGGAGGAACGGGCCGGGGCCTTCAAGTACGTCGCGGGGGGCGTGGAGGTCGCGGGGGTCGTGGATGAGCTGGTTCATCGGTCGCTTTCCGTACGGGCTGCGGCGACGCGCGCGGCGACGCCGGGCCTGATGTGGTGGAAGAGGAAATGGAGCAGGGCGGCCACGAACGCGCCGACGGCGACGCCGCTCTCCAGGAGGATGCGGAGGTTCGGCGGGAGGCCCGCGTACACGCCGGGGATGAGGATGGGCAGCAGGCCGAGCGCGAGGGCGACGGCGCAGACGAAGGTGTTGGTGTGCTGGTCGAGGTCCGAGCGGCCGAGCATCTGCACGCCGAGCACCGTGATGACGGCGAAGACGACCATGGCGGTGCCGCCGATGACCGCGGACGGGATGACGCTGACGGCGCGGGTCACGGGTGCGAGGAAGCCGATGACGATGAGGACGATGCCGGCCGCGGCGGTGACGAAGCGGCTGCGCACGCCGGTGACGCGGACGATCCCGATGTTCTCGCCGCTCGTCACCATCAGTGGCAGTCCGAGGAATCCGCCGGCGAGGGAGGTGAGCGCGTCGCCCCTGATGGTCTTCGGGACGGCGGTGCGCCGGTCGATCTCCTTGCCGACGGCCTCGGCGTTGATGACGGTCTGCCCGGTTGCCTCTGCCATGGAGGCGAGGCTGTACAGCATCAGCGGCAGTGCGGCGACGAGGTCGAACCGCGGCGAGCCGAACGGCAGCAGCTGCGGGGCGTTGAACACGCCGCCGCCGGCTGCGCGGCCGAGGTCCACGGCGCCGAGGACTGCCGCGAGTACGGTGCCGGCGAGCAGGCCGAGCATGACGGCCAGCCGGCGCACGATGCCGGTGGACACCAGGTAGAAGACGACGGTGAACCCGATCGTGGCCATGCCGAGCCCGAGATGCGCGGGATCGGCGAATCCCGGCTCGCCGGGACGGCCGGTGACGAGGAGGGCGCCGACCTTCACCAGGTTGACGCCCACGATGACGATCATCGTGCCGATGACGAGGGTGGGGAAGAAGGCCAGCAGCCGCGAGAAGACGGGGAGGACGACGAAGGAGAAGAGCGCGGTGAGGATGACCGCCCCGGTGGCCGTGCGCAGGCCGTGCTGCTCGGCGATGGCGAGGAAGAGCACGAGGGGCGCGCCGCCCGGCAGCATCACGAACGGGAGCCGGGGCCCGAACTTCCAGGGCCCGAGCGACTGGATGAGGGAGCCGACGCCGGAGAGAACGAAGGCCGCGGAGAGCAGGTTGACGGTCAGGTGCGGGTCGAGGCGGAGGGTGGCGCTCATCAGGAAGATCGCCGAGATCGGTGTGGCCGCCATGACGAGGACGTGCTGGATGCCGAAGAGGAGGATCCGGGCGAGGGGGCGGGACTCGTCGACGGGGTGGCCGCCTTCGGGGTCGCCGGTGTGGGAGTCGGGCGGCTGCGGCGTCGGGGGCTGGTGGGTACCGGGAATGGTGTGGCGGGGACTTGACACGTTCGAGCTCCGATCGGCGTTCGACACGCATGAGTTCAGCCGCGATCCGGCCCTGGACGGGGAGCCAAATCGATTTGGCCAAATCGATTTGGCCGTCAGTATGTGAGGGCCCCGGACGGCCGTCAAGGGTTCCGGCAACCGGCGCGGGCAGCCATCGGGCGTAGGCTTCGCTGAGCACGGGCGCGACGGGGGCGGGGCGGGGCACATGACGAACAAGACGGCACGGACGTGGGGTTCGACCCTCGATTCGGTCGTGGTGTACGCACAGGGGGCGGTCTGCCGCCGCCTGGTCCGCGGCAGCATGGCGCCCGACGCCCGGCTGCGGGTGACGGGACTGCCCCGCTCGCTGGACCCGGGATCCCTGCGGGCCCGCGTCCTGAACACCCCCGGAGTACGCGTCACCGAGGCCCGGGTGGAGGTCGAGGCCGAGCCCCTCGGCGCCGGCACACCCGACGCGTTGCGGCGCGAGGTCGTGCGGTTGCGCGAGGAGTGCGCGGCGGCGCAGGGCCGCCGGGAGCGCCAACTGGGCCTGATCGAGGAGGTCAGGGGTCTGCACCCGGTGCCGCCGGAGCGCAGGCGCGGGGACCCGCACCGCCGCACTCCGGTCGACGCGTGGCTGGAGCTCGCCGAGTTCGTCGATGCCCGGCTGACACGGCTGCACGCGCGTCTCGTCGAACTGGAGGAGGCGCAGCGCCTCGTCGAGCACGAGCTCTCCGTCGCTGCGGACAGGCTCGCCCGCGCCTCCACCGACGCACCGTCGGCGCATGTGGAGACCACGGTCTGCGCGGTGCTGACCCTCGACGGCGCCACGGACGCGGAGGAACCGGAGCTGGAGCTGGAACTGGAACTGGAGTACGCGGTGCCCGGCGCCGTCTGGGTGCCGGCCTACCGTCTCACCCACCGTCAGGGCGACGGCGCCGGCCGTCTCCTGCTGCGCGCCTCGGTCGCCCAGCGCACCGGCGAGGACTGGAGCGGCGTACGCATCGCCCTGGCCACCGCCGACCTCCGGCGCCGCACCGACCTCCCGAAGCTGCGCTCGCTCCGGATCGGACGCCGTCAGCCCGCCCCCGCACCGTCCGGCTGGCGCGAGCCTCCGGCGGGGCTCGCCGGCCTGTTCGCCGGGTACGAGGCGGCCGGCCCCCGTCCGGCCCCGGCCCCCGTACCCGCGGCCGGCGCGCGTCCGGCTGTGGGGGCCGGCTCCACGCCCGGTCCCGTTCCACCGCCGCCCCCCGTTCCCGTACCGCCGCCGGCACCGCAGGGTTACGGTGCGCCGCCCGCCGCGTTCCCGGTACCCGGCGGCGCGGACGGCGCCTCCGGCTTCGGCGCCGCCGTGCCCGCCCCCGCACCACCGGCCCGCTCACGAGCCGCCGGCAGGCCGGGCGGTGGCGGCGCGGGCTTCGCCGGGCCCGCCCCCGCCGCGATGGCATCCGCACCGATGGCCCCCGCGGCTCCCGGCGGGGCACCGCCACCGCCACCGCCCACGCCGCCGGCCGGTCCGCCGCGGCCGAGCGGCGCCGAACTCGACTACGCCGCCCTCGTCCTGTGCGGCCCCGACGAGCAGGGCGGTCGCCGGGGCCGGCTGTTCCCGGACGCCCCCTTCGACCCGGTCGCGGCCGGACACCGGCGCCGCGCCGAGGCGGTGGCCGCGCTGCCGCTGCCCGGACACGCCGTGCGTCCCCGCGAGTCGGCGGGATCCTTCGACCACCGCTTCGATGCCGCCGCCCGCGCCGACATTCCCTCGGACGGCACCTGGCACACCGTCACCGTCGGCGAGATCCCCATCGGTCTGCGCACCGAGTACCTCTGCGTGCCGTCCGTCGAGCAGACCGTGTACGCGACGCTGGTGCTCTCCAACGCCACCGACCAGGCCCTGCTGGCCGGCCCGGTGGAGGTCACCGTCGACGGCGAGTTCCTGCTGACCGCCGCCCTGCCCACGCTCGCCCCCGGCGGTGTCCGCCGGGTGGGGCTCGGGCCGGCCGAGGGCATCGCAGTCAGTCGCCGTACGAACCTGCACGAGTCGACCGCGGGCCTGCGGGGCAACACCACCGTGCTCGACCACCGCGTCCACGTCGAGCTGGCCAACCGGCTCGCCGGGCCCGTCACGGTCGAGGTCCGCGAGCGGGTGCCGGTCACCACCGATCCGGACGTCCGGATCGAGGAACGGGCCGACTGGACGGCACCCGAGGAGGGTGCGGGGCCCGAGCACCACGCACCGGGAACCCGCATCTGGCGGGTGGACCTGCCCGCCGGCGCCACCACCGCCCTCGACGGCGGCTACGAGATCCGCATCCCGGCCGGCAAGGGCCTGGTCGGCGGCAACCGCAGGAGCTGACACAGCCATGTCCACGGCCCCCACGCCGATCGCCCTCCCCGTCACCGCGGTCACCTGTCTGGAGGACCGGGCCCACGTCGAGCGCACCGCCGTGCTCGACCTGGAGGCCGGAGTCCAGCGGCTGCGTCTCGGACCGGTCACTGCACTGGCCGTCGACCGTACCCTCCATGCCGAGCTGACCGCCGATCACCCGGCGGCCGTGCTCGACGTACGGATGGTCCGCACCTGGACGCCCAGCGGACCGCTGCCGTCCACCGACGACTCCGCCCTGCGCCGCCGCGTGCACGAGCTGGAAGACGAGCGGCACGCCGTGGAGCAGCGGCGCGACCGGCTGCACGCCCGTCTCGACGTGCTCGGCCGCCTCGCCGCCGATCTGCTGCGGGACATCGGTGAGGGTGCCGGCTCCGGGGAGAGCGACGGGCCCCGCTGGGCCCGCGAACTGGACCGGGTGGACGGTGAGCGCGACGAGTTCGGCGAGGAACTCCGCTCGGTCCAGGCTCGCTTGGTCTCGCTCGATACCGAACTCGATGCGGTCCGGCGGGCCATGGCCCGCTCCGGGACGGAACCCGCCGAGCTGGTCGGCCATGTCGAGCTGACCGTGGACGCCTCGGCCGCCGGGCCGGTCCGGCTGCGCCTGAGCCACCTCACCCCGTGTGCGCTGTGGCGGCCCGCCTACCGGGCCGTACTCGACGGCGACCGGCTCACGCTGGAGACCGATGCGATGGTCTGGCAGCGCACCGGCGAGGACTGGTCCGACGTACGGCTGACGTTGTCGACGGCCCGGTCGGCGCTGGCGACCGATCCGCCGCGGCTCGGCGAGGACCGGCTGATGCTGGGCGACCGCACTGCCGCCGAACGCCGTTCGGTCGACGTCGAGTTGCGCGAGGAGGCGATCGGGGACATCGGCCCGGCCCCGGTGCTCGGCCTGCCGGGGGTGGAAGACGGCGGTGAGGCGCGGGTGCTGGGCTCGCCCGCAGCGGTCTCCGTACCCGGTGACGGGCGCGCCCACCGGGTGCCGCTGTCCGCGTTCACCGCGCCCGCGAGCAGCGAGTACGCCTGCTCGCCCGAGCTGTCCCCGCTGGTCTCCCAGGCGGTGCGGTTCGACAACGGGTCCGGCCACGCGCTGCTCGCCGGTCCCGTGGACCTGGTCCGGGCCGGCGGGTTCGGTGGCCGCGGCACGCTGGACTTCACCGCGCCCGGCGCCCCGGTCGTACTGGCCTTCGGCAGCTGCGACGACCACAGCGTGGTCCGGGAGGCCGAGGAGTCCCGGACCACCGCCGGAATCAGCCAGCGGACCGTGGTGACCCGCACGGTCCGCCTGCACCTGTCCCGGTTCTCCGCGCCGGCGGAGCACGGCGAACGGGTGGTCGTCGTACGGGAGCGGATCCCGGTCTCGGAGGTCTCGGCGGTGGAGGTACGCCTGCGCAAGGAGGCCTGCTCCCCCGCGCCCGCCGCGGTCGACGCCGAGGGCATCGCGCGCTGGGACGTCGCGCTCCCGCCCGGCGGCCGGCGCACGGTCACCCTGGTCTACGAGCTTTCGGCGAGCGCCAAGGTGGCGGGCCTCTGACGCGTCGCGCCGGCGGGGTCAGCCGACCTGGATTCCGATGACGCAGGTGTCGTCGTCCGTGTCGGAGCGGCTCTCGGCGAGGAGGCGGTCCAACTGGTCGTCCAGGTCGCCGACCCCGGAGGCCGCCGCGCTCACGAGGTGTCCCAGGGAGTCCTCCACCGAGGAGTCCCGCCGCTCCACCAGCCCGTCCGTGAACATCAGCAGGGTGTCGTCCGGCTCCAGCTGGATCTCCCGTTCGATGTAGGTGACGTCCGGCAGGGCTCCGAGGAGCAGGCCCTCGATGAGCGGGAAGACTTCGGGCTCGCCGCCGCGGACGAGCACGGGTGGCAGGTGGCCGGCGCGCGCCCAGCGCATCACCCGGGTACGGGGGTCGAAGAGCCCGCAGACGGCGGTGGCCGTCACGTGCTTCGCCAGGTGGTGGGTGACCGTGTTGAGCCAGGACAGCAGTTGGGCGGGGCCCGCGCCGGTCACGGCGAGGCCCCGCAGGGCGTTGCGCAGGACGACCATGCCGGTGGCGGCCTCGATGCCGTGTCCGGCGACGTCTCCCACGGAGAGCATGATCAGCCCGGAGGGCAGGACCACGGTGTCGTACCAGTCGCCGCCGACGAGCGACTCGGACTCCGCGGGCCGGTAGCGGACGGCCACGCGCAGGCCCGGGGCTTCGACGGCCGGCGGGGTGGGCGGCATGATGGCGTGCTGGAGTTGAAGGGTGAGGCGGTTGCGTTCGGCGGACTCGGCCGCGGTGTGGGCGAGCTGGTCCCGGGTGGCGGCCAGGGCGACTTCGGTCCAGTGCTGGGCGGAGATGTCCTGGTAGGCGCCGCGGACGGCGTGCAGGCGCCGGTCGGCGTCGAGGACGGGCTCGGCGACGACGCGGATGTGGCGGGTGATCCCGTCGGACCTGCGCAGGCGGAGATCGACGGATGCGGGGCGGCGGTAGCTCAGGACGGCCCGCAGGAAGCGGCCCAGGGCGGCGGAGTCGTCGGGATGGGCGTAGCCGGGCAGTTCCCGCAGCGGTACGGGCGGGGCGCCGGCCGGCAGGCCGTGCAGCGCGTACAGCTGGGCGTTCCAGGTGATCTCGCCGGTGACGAGGTTCTCCTCGAAGCCGCCGATCCGGCCCAGGCGCTGGGCGTGCTGGAGGAGGTCGGCCAGGCGTGCCGTCTCGTCCTCGATCCGCCAGATCAGCAGTACGGCCGCGCCGTGCCGGCTGACGCTGATGTCCGCGACCGAGGTCAGCGGGATCTGGTCGACGAGCGCGGTCAGGCTCATGCGTTCGGCCCTGAAGGGTTCGCCGGTCGCGTGCACGCGCTCGATGATGTCGAACAGCCCGTTCTCGCCGGCGGCCATCGGATAGGCCTCCAGCAGCAGGGCGCCGTTCACGTCGGCGCGCTGCCGTCCGGCGGGGTCGACGAAGCGGCTGCTGGCGTGGCGGATGCGGAAGTCGGTCAGCCGGCCCTCGGGATCGAGCACGGGGGTGAGGATGACGGCGGGGTCGTGCAGTCCCTCGGCGAGGTCGGTCAGCTCCGAGACGTCCGGGAGTACCGCTTCGGGGAGGTCGGGATCGCCCGGGGCCGAGGCGTCCATGGTGCGGGCGAAGAGTTCGGCGAGGGCCTCGACCTGGCGCTCGATCTGCGGGGGCTGCGGCGCCAGGGGTTGTGGCCAGCAGATTTCGAGGACGCCGTGGATGCGGCCGCCCGTCCCGGCCGGTACGGCCATCCGTCCGCCGTCGGGCCAGTGCAGGTGCGCGATCGAGGGCAGTCCTTCGCGTTGCAGGCGGGCGAGCGTGACCAGTCGGCGCTCGCGCAGGGCGAGGCGGGCGACGGTGGAGACGCCCGGAGGGACGTGGCGCCAGCGCGCGGCTTCCCCGGGCGGGAATCCGGCGTACCCGGCGAGGGCCAAGGAGCCGTCGGGCGCCGCGGTCCACACGGCGACGGCGATCGCTCCCAGGGGTTTGAAGGCGTTCGTCAGGAGGGATTCGGCGACCGCCTGGGTGTCGTCGGCGGCGGCCAGCATCCCGCTCTCGGCGGTGCGCAGCCGGACCGCCACCCTGGTGGACGGCTTGGCCGGGCCGAGCGTGCCGGTCCGCTCGACGAACTCGGCGGCGACCTCGCTGACGTGGTCGCGGGCGGCCTGGTTGACGATGTCGGCGGCGAGGTCGAGCGGGGACAGCCCGGTCTCGCGGGACAGTTCGTCCAGCTGCCGTGCCGCCGCGGCGGGGGTGCAGCTGAGTTGTCCGATCAGGATGCCCTTGGCCAGTTCGACCAGGGCCCTGCCGTCCGCGGCGGCGTGCGCCGCCTGCACCTCGCCGCGCAGCCGTTCGACGGTGGCGACGAGGCGGCCCAAGGGGGTCGGGGCCTGGTGCGGGATCGTCTTGCGGCAAGGCTCCTCGGTGACCGCTTCCGGTGCCCGCGCATCGCCGTGCGGCTGTGTGTCGGGGGTGCTCACGGTGCTTCCGGCTCCTTGCTGGGACGGTCCCGCTCGTGATGGCCGGGCCGTGGGGTGGCTGCGCGGGCGGACGGGGTCGGCGGGTCTGCGGTCATCGCGTGAGCCAGTGCCGGACGCGGGCTATGAGGTCGTCGGCGTCGACCGGCTTGGTCACGTAGTCGCTGGCTCCCGCGGCGAGGCTCTTCTCCCGGTCGCCGGGCATCGCCTTGGCGGTGACCGCGATGATGGGAAGGCCGGCGTGCGCCGGCATGCGCCGGATCTCGGCGGTCGCCGCGTACCCGTCCAGTTCGGGCATCATCACGTCCATCAGGATGAGGTCGACGCCCTCGTTGCGGATGAGCGTCTCGATGCCCTTGCGCCCGTCTTCCGCGTGGAGCACGCGGATTCCGTGCAGTTCGAGCACGCCGCTGAGGGCGTACAGGTTGCGCGCGTCGTCGTCGACGACGAGGACGGTGCGTCCGGGCAGGCCGTCGTCGGGCACGTGGGCGGGGGTCTGCGCTCCATCCGCTCCCGCGTGGGCGAAGGGCAGTACGTCCCCGGGCTGGTCCGCGGACAGGTGCAGCACGATGCGTTCACGGAGCTCGTCCAGACTGGACAGCAGCTCCAGGCGGCGCGACGCGGCCCGTTCCCGCAGCGCCGTCTCCTGGCCCGTGTTCAGACGGGGGTTGTTGTGGGCGAGGACGGGGAGGGAGGAGAGCGCCGGGTCTCCGTCGAGGGCGTCGAGGAAGCGCAGTGCCTCGCCGTCGGGCATGTCGAGTTCGAGGACGACGCAGTGGAAGGAATCCGATGCGAGGGCGGCGGCGGCTTCCCGTGAGCTCGTGACGCCGACGACCTGGATGCCTCCGAGGTCCCCGGCCGGGCGGTGGCTGGGGGCGAAGTCCCGGTCGGCGCTCTCGGCGACGAGGGAGAGCAGTCCGCCCTGGCGTTCCTCGATCACCAGCAGGCGGCGGGCCTGCCGCTGCCGCGGCAGTACCGGAGTGCCCGCGTGACCTGGCTCCGCGGACCCGGCGGCGGCGCCGTGCGGGGCGGGCGCCGGAGCGTCGGGGAGGGGGTCCTTCTCGTGCTCCGCCCCCTTGACCGGCAGGTAGAGGGTGAAGGTGCTGCCCTGTCCCGGTGTGCTCTCCGCGGTGACGGCGCCGCCGAGGAGCTGGGCGATCTCGCGGCTGATGGAGAGGCCGAGGCCGGTGCCGCCGTACTTGCGGCTGGTGGTGCCGTCGGCCTGCTGGAAGGCGCCGAAGACGGAGGCCAGCTGCTGCTCGGGGATGCCGATGCCCGTGTCCCGTACGCGGAAGGCCACCACGGGTCCGTGGCCGCGCAGCCCGGCGGGTACCTCGGGCGCGGTCGCCTGTTCGATCCGGAGCTCGACGCCGCCGCGCTCGGTGAACTTGACTGCGTTCGACAGCAGGTTGCGCAGGACCTGGCGCAGCCGCGAGTCGTCGGTGCGCAGGGCGTCCGGGGCGTCGGGGGCGGTGGTGACGGTGAAGTCGAGGCTCTTCTGCGTGGTCATGGGGCGGAAGGTGGCGTCGACGTATTCCAGCAGCTGCGGCAGGGACACCGCCTCGGGGTTGATGTCCATCTTTCCGGCCTCGACCTTCGACAGGTCCAGGATGTCGTTGATGAGCTGGAGCAGGTCGGATCCCGCCGAGTGGATGACGCCCGCGTACTCGACCTGCTTCGGGCTGAGGTTGCGGGTGGGGTTCTGGGCGAGCAGCTGGGCGAGGATGAGGAGGCTGTTGAGCGGAGTGCGCAGCTCGTGGCTCATGTTGGCGAGGAACTCGGACTTGTACTTGGAGGCGAGCGACAACTGCTGGGCCCGGTCCTCCAGTTCCTGCCGTGCCTGCTCGATCTCCAGGTTCTTGGCCTCGATGTCGCGGTTCTGGCTGGCGAGGAGGGCCGCCTTCTCCTCCAGCTCCGCGTTGGAGCGCTGGAGTTCCTCCTGCTGCACCTGGAGTTCCGCCGAACGTGCCTGGAGTTCGCCGGTCAGCCGCTGGGACTCCCCGAGGAGCTCGTCGGTGCGGGCGTTGGCGACGATCGTGTTGACGTTGACGCCGATGGTCTCCGTCAACTGGCCGAGGAAGTCCCGGTGTACGGGGGTGAAGGCGGTGAAGGAGGCGAGCTCGATCACTCCGAGGACCTGCTCGTCCGCCGCGATCGGCAGGATGATCAGGCTGCCCGGTGTGGCGCGGCCCAGCCCCGAGGAGATGACGTAGTCGCCGGGGACCTGGTCCGTGGCGATGATCCGGTGATTGCGCGCGGCCTGTCCGACCAAGGACTCGCCGAGGGCGAAGCCGGTGGCCTCGCCGGTGCCGGCGGGGCGGCCGTACGAGCCGACGAGGGTCAGCACGGTACCGCCGGGGCGGTCTTCGGCGAGGTAGAAGGCGCCGTACTGGGCGGAGACCAGCGGTGTCAGCTCGTCCATGACGAGTGCGGCGACGACGGAAAGGTCCCGGTGGCCCTGCATCAGTCCCGAGATCCGGGCCAGGTTGGACTTGAGCCAGTCCTGTTCCTGGTTGGCCCGGGTGGTCTCCCGCAGGGAACCGACCATCGAGTTGATGTTGTCCTTGAGTTCGGCGACCTCGCCCGAGGCGTCGACCGTGATCGAGCGGGTCAGGTCGCCCTCGGCGACCGCGCTGGCGACCTCGGCGATGGCCCGTACCTGGCGGGTGAGGTTCCCGGCCAGTCCGTTGACGTTCTGCGTCAGTCGCTTCCACGTGCCGGAGACGCCCTCCACCTCGGCCTGGCCGCCGAGCCGGCCCTCGCTGCCCACCTCGCGGGCCACGCGCGTGACCTCGGCGGCGAAGGCGGAGAGCTGGTCGACCATCGTGTTGATGGTCTCCTTCAGCTCCAGGATCTCCCCGCGCGCGTCCACCCGGATCTTCTGGGTCAGGTCGCCCTGGGCCACCGCGGTGGTGACCTGTGCGATCGAACGGACCTGTGCGGTCAGGTTGTCGGCCATGACGTTGACCGATTCCGTGAGGTCCTTCCACGTACCGGAGACGCCCTTGACGTCGGCCTGGCCGCCGAGCCGGCCCTCGGTACCGACCTCGCGGGCCACACGCGTGACCTCCCCGGCGAAGGCGGAGAGCTGGTCGACCATCGTGTTGATGGTCTCCTTCAGCTCCAGGATCTCCCCGCGCGCGGTGACGGTGATCTTCTGGGAGAGGTCGCCCTTGGCCACGGCGGTGGCGACCTGGGCGATGGAGCGCACCTGGTCGGTGAGGTTTCCGGCCATGAAATTGACCGAATCCGTGAGATCCAGCCAGGCGCCGCCGACTCCGGGTACGTCGGCCTGGCCGCCCAGAGTGCCCTCGGTGCCCACTTCGCGGGCCACCCGCGTCACTTCCGACGTGACCAGCGACAACTGGTCGGCCATCCCGTTGAAGACCGTGGCGATCTCGCCGAGCAGTCCGTCCGACGTATCGGGCAGCCGGGTACGGAAATCCCCGTCCCGTACGGCTGTCAGGCCGGCCAGCAGCCGGCGCAGCTCCGCTTCGCCGATCCCGTCCCCGCCCTCGAACCCCGGCGAACTGCTCGGTGACTCCGGGCTCGTCCGCTCAGACATCCGTCAACCCCTCGCCACACGACCGGTCGGCGAAGGTTGACGCCGACCCGAAGGACCCTATGGCACCACCGCGTCGGTCATGACCCGCCGGCCGACCCGGCGACGGCGTCTTCGACGCCGGGGTACAGGGACAGGACCGTGTCCGCGCCCGTCAGGGCGAAGAGGCGGCGCAGCTGATCCCCGGGGGCGGCGATGCGCAGGGCGGTCAATCGGTGCACCCGCAGCAGCAGGTTCAGGAACGACGAGTCGCCGAAGGTGACGGAGCGGGCGTCCAGCACCACCAGCCGGTGCCGGTCCGCGGCGGCGGCGAGGGCCTCCTCCAGAGGGGCCAGCGTGTCCTGGTCGAGCTCCCCGTACGCGGCCACCACCCACGCCGCCCCGGCCGGGTAGCCGTCCCCGACCACGCCTTCGTGGTGCGTGTCCCCTGCTCCGGTCATGTCCGCCTCCCCGGATCGTCACCTCTACGTCCTCCGCTAGGGAGTATGCCTGCCCAGCGGCCGTACGGAAGCGCCGGGACCGCGGCACACCGCACCCGGTGGCCGGCTCGGCCGCCCCGGCGGGCTTCCGGAAGAAAGATCTCGCGCGGGCCGTGTAAGAACGAGAAGCCGGGGCATGAGCGCCCGGGCAGCGGTCAGTCAATCGGGAGGGAACGGCCACCATGTCTCGCTCGGCCAGCGCCGTAGGCCCCATTCGTGCAACAGACGTGCAGATCACGCCCTCTGTACCCGCCGACAGGACCGTGGGGGCCCCACCGCAGGACGTGGCGCTGCCCGAGGTGGACAACCCCCGGGAGGTGGCGCCCGGCGACGCTCGCGAGCTTTCGAGGCTCTTCTTCGTCAGGCTCCGCAGCGTGGAGGAAGGCACGCGCGAGTACCAGTACACCCGCAACACCCTGATCGAGATGAACCTCTCCCTCGTGCAGTTCGCCGCGCGGCGCTTCCGCGCCCGGGTGCTGGGCGGGGGTCTGGACATCGAGGACATCATCCAGGTGGGCACCATCGGTCTCATCAAGGCCATCGACCGCTACGACCCCGAGCGCGAGGTCGAGTTCTCCACGCTCGCCCTGCCGTACATCACCGGTGAGATCAAGCGCTACTTCCGCGACACCACCTGGGCCGTGCACGTACCGCGCCGGCTCCAGGAACTTCGTACGGAGCTCGCCAAGGCCCAGGAGTCCCTGACCGACGTCCTGGGGCGGGCGCCGACGGTCAGGGAGGTCGCCCACCACCTCGAACTGACCGAGGAGGAGGTCATCGACGGGCTGGTCGCCGCGAACGGCTACACCAGCGGCTCCCTGGACACCACCGGCGCCGACGGGGACGAGCCCGCGACCTCGACGAGCCGGACGACACGGCCCCTGGCGGACCGTCTCGGTGACGTCGACCCCGCCATGGAGCTCTTCGAGGAGTTCCACACCCTCGCGCCCCTGCTGGAGCAGCTCGACGAACGCGACCGGCTGATCCTGCAGTTGCGTTTCGGCCAGGACAGGACGCAGGCCGAGATCGGTGCCGAACTGGGCATATCGCAGATGCAGGTCTCGCGCCTGCTGTCGCGGACGCTGGCCCGGCTGCGCGCCGGAATGCTCTCGGTGTAGGCAGCCACATGCCCCAGGCTCACCGGAACGACGGGTCCGTCCCGCCCGTCGGCGCGCAGGCGCTGTACGACGATGTGACGTGGGCGGACGCCGTCGTACGGTGCGCGAACGCCGCGAACGCCGGGACGGGTACGCGGCGGCCGCTCACCGCCCAGCCGCTGCGCGACCGTCCCGGCGCCCTGCTGTGCGGCAGCTGCGACCTCGACACCCGGCCCGTCCTGTCCGCGGCGCTCGGCGTCGTCACCCGGATCCCCGGCCCGGTCGTCCATCTCGACCTCTCCGGCGTGGCCTTCCTCGATGCCGCGGCCGTCGCCGCCCTGGTACGGGCGAACGCCACCGTCAAGGGACAGGGCCGCCGTCTGCTTCTCCACCACCCGCCGTACTCGCTCCGCAAGGTAGTGGAGATGTTCCCGGACGAATGTGCCGCGCTGGAGGTCGCAGCATGATGAACGTATCTGCGCCCACCGCGCCCGGGGGCTTCGTCCACCCCGCCCTCTTCTACCGGGGCCGGGCGGAATACCTGGCAGGAGTGGGCGGGTTCGTACGGGCCGCCCTCGCGGCCGGCGAGCCGGTGCTCGTGGCCGTGCCCGGCCCGCGGCTGGACGCCCTGCGCGAGAGCCTCGACGTCGTCGCGGCCGAGGTCACCTGGGCGGACATGACACGGCTGGGCCGCAATCCCGGTCGCATCCTGGCCGCCCTGCAGGATTTCGCCGACCGGCACGCGGGCCGGGCGGCCCGGATCGTGGGCGAGCCGATCTGGCCCGGCCGCTCACAGGCCGAGGTGCTGGAGGCCACGCGTCACGAGGCCCTCATCAACACCGCCTTCGCGGGGCGGCGCGCCACCATCCTGTGCCCGTACGACGTCCTGGGCCTGCCGGCCGCGGTGGTGTCCGATGCCCGGCGCACCCATCCCACCGTGATGGCGGAGGGCGAGAACCGGCTCAGCCCGGAGTACGCCGACGCCTCTGCCGTCTGCGCCGGCTGCGACGGCCCGCTTCCCGAGCCCGACGGGGGTGTGCCCCGGTTCGCGTACGCCTGCGGGGAGCTGGGCGAGGTACGCGCGTACACCGAGACCTGGGCCCGCGGCACGGCCCTGAGCACGGGCCGGCGCGGCGATCTGATCCTCGCGGTGAGCGAGGCCGCCGCCAACTCCCTCGCCCACGGCGGCGGGAGCGGCTCCCTGCGGCTGTGGAACACCGCCGGTGCAGGTGTCGTCGCCGAGATCCGCGACGACGGCCACCTGCCCGATCCGCTGGCGGGGCGCCGCCGCCCCTCCCTGGCATCGGTCGACGGTGGCCGCGGTCTGTGGATGATCCATCAGCTGTGCGACCTGGTCGAGATCCGCGCCTCGGACAGCGGCCTCACTCTGAGGATGCACATGACATGTTCCTGAGACCGGCGGGTCCCCTAAACTGTCACGGCCATGCTCGGGCGGGGCAACAAGGGTCCCCGCGAGCGGAGAGACCAGAGTCAACGGTGGGGGTGAGGTACCACAGTGGAAACCATCGGACCGGGAACCGGCGAACCACTGCACGTCGGGCCGCCCTCAGCCGTGGTGCAGCGCCGTCGCCTCGCCCTGTCCGGCGTCCGCGGCCACGTCGCCAAGGGCCGCGATTTCACGCGCCATGCCTTGCTGGACTGGGGCTGGGACGGCACCGACACCTCCGAGGACGCCCTGCTCCTCGTGTCCGAGCTGCTGACCAACGCGTCGCTGCACGCCGGTGGTTGCATCGAACTCGTGGTCTCGGCCGGTGAGGTCCTGCGGATCGAGGTCTTCGACGGCTCGACGGCACTGCCGCGCCGCCACCCGTCCCCGCAGCGCGGACTCCCGGGCGGACACGGCCTCTACATCGTGCAGCGCCTCTCCGACCGCTGGGGCACCCACACCCACGAGCACGGCAAGGCCGTCTGGGCCGAGATCGAGGCATCGCGGCTGACCTCGGGCAGGCCCACCGCCCGCTGACCCGAGGGCGGCTCGCGGCGCCCGTGGTGGGGGCGGATCGCGGCCGTTCTGGTGGTGGTCGTGGACCTGGAGAAGGACGCGGCGTTCCTGCCGGACGCCATCCGCGGAACGCGCACCCTGTACGTGGGGGCCGGCACGGTCAGCGGTTACGTCGACCTGATCGACATCAGGTCGCTGACCGCTGGTCACCACTGACCGCCGAGGACACCCACCTGGACGGGCTCCGAGCCCTGATGGACGGCCTCCTGGCTTGACCGGGGAGTGACGTGAGCGGGCTCCCCCATGCCCCTCGCCTCGCCGGAGTGGTGCGAACGCGGCGTGGCCGGATATGTGGGGGCGACCTGACACAGCGCCCGGAGGGCCCTAGCCGACCGAGCCGTCCCCGTGGGATTCCAGGAGGGTACGCAGCGCCGAGGCCACCGCGTCGCAGGTGTCGCGGTCCAGGGGAGCGAGGAGGGAGGCGAAATGATCCAGGTGTTCCGCCATCACCTTCTCCGCGACCTCGCGGCCCCGGTCGGTCAGGCCAATGCGGACCGAGCGGCGGTCCTGGCCGTCGCGGATCCGCTCGACCAGGCCCTTGGCCTCCATCCGGTCGATGCGGTTGGTGATGGCCCCCGAGGTGACCATCGCGGCCGGGATGAGCGCCCCGGCGGTGAGCGTGTACGGCGGGCCCGAACGCCGCAGCGTCGTAAGGATGTCCAGCTCGCCGACCTCGAGGTCGCGTTCGGCCACGAAGGCCTTGAGCTGCTTCTCGATGATGCGGTTCATCCGCTGGATCCGTGCCAGTACCTCGATGGGCCACAGCTCGTCCGCCAGGTCCGGCCGCTGCGCCACCCACTGGCCGACGATCACGTCCACCGCGTCACTCATCAGGTCCTCCGCCTCGGTCACTCGCTCGCGCCGGACCCAGCATAACCCAGATACCTCAACGTTAAGACACTTGACGTTCAGGGGCTTCTGATGATTTTATCTTAACGTTCAGATTGTTAGCCTTCAGATGGATTGGAGCGGCGCCATGACCACCGCGCCCGCAAGCACAGCCGCCGGCATCGGTGCCGACACCGGCACATCCGCCACCCGCGCACCGGGAGCCCCGGCCGCCCCCGGCCGTCCGGCGACCCGCGGGCCCGTCCCCGCCTTCTGGCTCGCGCTGCTCGCGACCCCTATCGCCGCCGGTGCCAACGCCCCGGTCCTGATCCTCCCGGACATGGCCCGCTCCCTCGGGGTGTCCACCTCCACCGCGTCCTGGTTGGTCTCCGCCTTCGCCTGGGCCATGGCCGTCGGCACCCCGCTCCTCGCCGGACTCCTGCGCCGCACCGGTCTGCGGCCCGTGCTGCGCCTCGCCTCCGCCCTCGTCCTCGTCGGCACCCTCCTCGTCGCGGTCTCCCCCTGGCTCCCGCTCACCCTGGCCGGCCGGGCGGCCCAGGCCGCGGGGGGTGCGGGACTGGTCGCGTCGGCGATGAGCCTGGCCGGCACGGCCCGCCGGATGGGCGTCATCAGCGCCGGATTCGGCATGCTCGGCGCGGCCGGCCCACTCCTCGGTGAACAGCTCGCGCACTCCGTCTCGTGGCGGCTCTCCCTCTCCGTGTCGGTGGTCGCGGTGCTCGCCGTGCCCGCTGTGATCCGGTACGCCGGAGCCATCACGCCCTCCTCCGACCGCTTCGACGGCCGCGGCGCCACCCTGCTGACCGTGCTGGCCACCGCCCTTGTCACGCTCCCGCACGCCCCGCTGGCCGCAATCGGCGCGGCTCTCGTCGCCGCGGTCCTGCTCGCCCTGCACATCCGCCGCCGCCCGGAGGGGTTCGTCCCGGCCGCCCTGCTGCGCACTCCGGTCTTCCTGACCTCGGGCCTGCTGGCGCTCGTCCTGTCGGGGTCGTACTTCACGCTGCTCTTCGCGGTGCCGCGGCTGCTCGGCGACCGCGCCGGCTGGGACACCGGCGCCGCCGGGGCCGGCCAGCTGGTCGCACTGCTCGTCGGCTCGGCACTGTCCTGGCTGCTCGCCGCGGCCTCGGTCCGGATGGGCCGCCCGGCCGTGCTGGCCGTCCTGATCGGCGTCGGAGCCCTGGCCGCTGCCGCCGCTGCGTTCTCCGACTGGGGCCCGCTCCTGCTCGCGGCCACCGTCGGCGGGGTCTTCGCCGCCACCGGCGCCAACGCCTGCCTCTCGATGCACGCCGCGGCCGGCGCCCCCGAGGCCCAACGGCCCACCGCCATCGGCCTGTTCGCCCTCTGCTACCAGCTCGGCGGCGCCTTCGGCCCGGTGGTCGCCGCGGCCCTGGTACTCGGCTCCTGATCCGCAGCGGGCCGCAAACCCCCAGTCCCCTCTTCGACACCGGTGCCGCGCTCTCGGAAGGTCTGGCGGACGCCCGGCTCTGCCGCTCAGAGCACGGTCACCCGGGCGAGGGCCCACGAGGTGTGGTCGAACGCCGAATTGGCATTGGCGTCCTCGACGACCAGGTGCAGCAGCTTCACCCCGCGTACGTCCAGATCCACCTGCACGGGTCCGCCCGCGCCGGTCAGCTTGCCGGTGGTGAACAGCACCTTGCCGTCGCCCCGTACCGAGGCCTTCGTCGCGCCGGTGGCGGCCTGGTTCGTGGAGAAGTCGTCGATGCCGACGAGCGCGGTGAAACGGTCCGCCGTTCCGCCGAGGTGGTAGACGATCTCGGAGGGTGCATGGACGCCGAGGCCCTTGGCGTAGGTCACTCCGCCGAACGAGATCGGCGTACCGTCCCCGGCCGCGTTTCGCCCGTTGGACCGGTCGCGTTCCACCGGACCCCATCCGTTGGTGGCCGACACCCACACGAGATCGCTCAGGTAGGCATCGGCGACCGGCGCCGCCGGCACCGTGGAGACCTGTTCCGTGGCGGAGTAGCGCAGCGGCCCGGTCGGCGATTGCGCCGTGCCGTCGACGGCGAGCGGCCACTGCGTGCCGGGGGCGGCCGTCGCCGGCGGGGTGACCCGCCAGGACGTGTTCAGCGCCGCTCCGGCGGCCAGCAGGTCCTGGCCGGTCGCGGCGGTCGCCTGCACCTGCCAGCCCGCGGGGGCGCGGAGCGCGAGGAGTGCGCGGGTCCAGGGCTTGCCCGACCCGTTTCCCAGGGTCGCCGTCACCGTGAAGGCCTGACCGGGCACGGCCGGCCCCTGGATCTGCGCGCGGACTCCGAAGGGCTTGCGGACGTAGGTGTCCACCCATGAGGAGCGCATGAGGGCGACGAGGCCTGTCACCACGGACGGGTTGACGGCCGCGACGTCGCGCTGCTCACCGGCGTCGGAGGCGAGGTCGTACAGCTCGACCTGCCACTGTGCGTCGGGCAGCGCGTGGTCCCTGACGGGCGCGAACCGCACGGCCTTCCAGTTGTCCTTGCGTACGGCCTCGGCGAGCCAGCCGGCGCGGCCGCCGTCCTCGGTGTTGGCGCGGCTGGTGACGCCGCGTTCGTCCCGGTACCAGTACAGGTGGTTGTGGCGTGCGGCGTTCGGGCTTCCGGCGAGCAGCGTGGCGGCCGACAGTCCGTCGATGTCGGCGGGTGCGGGTGCGCCGCCCAGCTCGGCCAGAGTCGGCAGCACATCGGTGAGCGGGGTGGGACGGTCGCTGGTCCCCGCCCCGATCCGGCCCGGGGACCAGGCGATCAGCGGGACGCGGATGCCGCCCTCGTAGAGGTTGCGCTTGTAGCCGCGCAGCGGGCCGTTCGCATCGAACAGGTCGGGGTCGACCCCGCCTTCCTCGTGCGGGCCGTTGTCGCTGGTGACGAGGACGACGGTGTTCTCGGCAATGCCCAGCGCGCGCAGCCGGTCGGTGACCTTCCCGACGAGCGAGTCGAAGTAGGTGATCTGGGCGGCGTGACCCTTGTTCTGCTGGGTCCAGGTACGGGAGGCGTAAGCGCCGACGTCGGGGATGTCGCTCGGTGCGTGCGGCACGGTCGGCGCGAGGAAGAGCAGGAAGGGTTCGGCCGCGTGGTCGCCGATGAAGTCCAGTGCGCGCTGCTCGATGAGCTGGGGGGCGTAGGCGCCCTTCGCGCCGCCCGCGTTGGCGGCGATCGTCTCCTTCGCACCGTTGTGCCACAGGTACTGCGGGTAGTACTCGTGCGCGTGCCCGTGGTCGATGTATCCGTAGAACTCCTCGAAACCACGGGAGTTGGGGTGGCTGGGCTGGTTCCCCTCCTCCGGCCCGAAGCCCCACTTCCCGATCACCGCGGTGCGGTAGCCGCGGGCGCGCAGCACCTCGGCGAAGGTGGTGTCCCCGGCCTTCAGCGCGCCGGGGGCGCCGTCGGGATTGGCGCGGACTGCGGAGTGCCCGGTGTGCAGGCCGGTCAGCAGCGAGCAGCGGGAGGGCGCGCAGACCGCGGCAGTGGAGTAGGCGTCGGTGAACCTCAGGCCTTCGGCGGCGAGCCGGTCGATGCGCGGTGTGGTGATCAGCTTCTGGCCGTACGCGCCGAGGTCGCCGTAGCCGAGGTCGTCGGCAAGGATCACCACGAGGTTCGGAGTCGCCGTACCGGCGGTCGTGGCGGTTGCGGCGGTCGTGGCGGCTTGGGTTGCCTGGGTTGCCTGGGTTGCCTGAGCTTCCGCCCGGGCCTCCGGCGCGGCAGGGAGCGCGGCGAGGCCGAGGGTGGCCGCGGACCCGGCGATGAAGTGGCGGCGGGTGGACATCAGGGGCTCCTCGGCTCTCGCGGACGGGAGTTCGATCATGCGGAGAGCGCCGGCCTGATGGCCATGCACCTGGCATTAAAAGCGTGTGACAGCCCGGCCGGCGCCTGAGCGGCGCTGCCCGCGATCAGCACGGGAGCGTTCCTCCCATGGTGCCGAGATAGGGTGCGACCGTGGAACGGATCTTGGTGGTGGGTGTCACCGGTGCAGGCAAATCCACGCTCGCCCAAACCTTGAGCAGTCGTCTGGGCCTGCCCTGCCACGAGATGGACGCGTTGTACTTCAACGGCCCCAACTGGGCCATCAACAGCAACTTGGCCGAGGACGTGTCGAAGCTCACCGCCGGCCCTCGCTGGATCATCGACTCCTACGGCTATCCGGAAGTCCGTGAACTGCTGTGGGACCGGGCCGACACCGTGATCTGGCTGGACTACCCCAAGCGCGTCGTCATGCCCCGCATTCTGCGCCGGTCCTTCCGGCGCACCGTCACGCGCGAGGTCCTGTTCGGCGGCAACAGGGAAACCTGGACGGACTGGCTGAGCCGGGAACACCCCGCCTGGTGGGCCTGGTCCCAACACGGGGCCCGCCGCCGCGAAGTCGAGCGTCGTGTCCACGATCCCCGCTTCGCGCCCCTCCACACCTGTCGCTTCGGCCACCCCCAGGAGACGGCAGCCTGGCTGGCATCCCTCTGATCCGGTGGGGCGCGGGCCCGACCATTCCTGCCGACTATTCCTGGTCTCGGTCCGCGAGCGCCGCCGCGCAGGCGCGGGCGAAGGCTTCCGGGTTGTCCAGCATGATGTTGTGCCCGCAGTCCGGGATCGCGACTACGGACACCCCCGCCTCGGCGAGTGCGTCCGCACCCGGGAGCGGGCCGTCGGCCTCGGGCAGCAGGAAGGTGCGGGGGATCTTCAGGTCCAGGAGAAGCTCACGCATGGTGGGAACCGTGCCGCGGGTGAGGTGCACCGCGCTGCGATACAGGGCCTCACGGCCGGCCAGGCGCATCGTGGACCACCAGTGGGAGCCGGCCCGGTCGCGGACCTCTTCCCAGCCGTACGCCAGAAATTCCTGCTCGGAATACGCGGCGATGCCGCTGCTGCCCGAAGAGGCGGGCAGGGGAGAGATCGGGTCGAGGTTGGCGTCGACCAGTACCAATCGGGAGACCAGGCGTGGATGCCGGGCAGCCAGGACGATCGCCACCGAGCCTCCCATACTGTGGGCGATCAGCTCGGCGCCGGTGACGCCTGCGGAGGTCAGGGCCACCGCGAGTGCATCCGCGTGGGATTCCAGTGTGTAGTCGAAACCTGCCGGCCGGTCGCTGATGCCATGACCGAGCAGGTCGATCAGCAGCGAACGGCGGCCGGCCAGCAGAGGGTGGACCGCAACCTCCGTGAAGTAGGCGGGCGAAGTGGCGCCCAAACCATGCACGTAGACGCGTGACGGCTCCTGCCCCGGCAGCTCAACCCAGCGGATCTGGTCACCCTCGGGCGTCACGGCGGCACTGCGCACGGTCTGCTCCCCTGCAGTCGACATCGACGAAGAGACGAGAGTAGCCACCGGAGTCAGGTGCACCGCCGTCGATCCCCCGGTACAGGCCCTTGAGCGGACACCGGCAGTCGAGCATGGGCAGTCGGGCATCGGCAGTCGGGCATCGGCAGTCGGGCATCGGCCGAGGCACCCCACCCGCTTTCGTCCACAACTTCGTACATCAGCAGGTCAGCGGCGACTCGACTCGGCCCGAGCCCAGCCCTCTGCAACACCCCGTCAGCCGAGCACGGCAGCCGCGGACTCCTCGGCGAGGTCCTCGGCGTGCGGGGGCAGCGGGTGGCCTGCCCGCAAGGGGCGGCGGACCACTCCGAGCGGAAGGTCGATCAGGGCCAGGACGATCCGGTCCCGGCCCTCGGGCCCGGTCAGGCCGAGGGCCGCGCCGACCACGCCGAGGCGCGCGAACACCCTCTCGTTGCCCCGGTCCGCGCGTTCCCGGTGCTCCTCGGACCAGCCGGCCCGGCCGAACTCCTCGGCGCCGTACAGGAGCAGCGCCGCCTCCCGCGGGTGGGCCCGGCTCCAGGCCACGACGTGCCGGGCGCCGGCGCGGGCGGCCGTGCGGGGCTCGGGGTCGCCGTCGAGGGCGGCGAGGTAGCCCTCCTGGAAACCCTCGACGGTACGCAGCCACACCTCGGCGAGCAGTGCGGGGCGCCCGGGGAACCGGTGGTACACGGATCCGCTGGGCGCGCCGACCGCCTGGGCGACGGCGGACATGGTGACTGCGGCCGGGCCGCCGGCGGCCGCGAGGAGGACGGCGGCGTCGAGGAGCTCGCCGACGTCGAAGCGGGGTGGTCTCGGCATGAATCAGAGAGTACTCTCCACTTCAATTAGAGGTTCCTCTCCAATTGAAGGAGCTCCATGCCCGTCCACAACGTCCACGAACGCCTGCTGCCGATGAAGGCGGCCGAGGCCGGCGCCCTCCTCGACTCGCTCTCCGACGGACCGGCCGACCTGCTCTGGCCGCACCGGACCTGGTCTCCCATGGAGTTCGACCGCCCGCTGTCGGCGGGCGCGAAAGGCGGGCACGGCCCGGTCCGCTACACGGTCGCCGCGTACGTCCCGGGAACCTGGGTCCGCTTCGCCTTCAGCGGCCCCCGCGGCTTCCACGGCTTCCACGAGTACGCCGTGCTGCCGGTCGACGACGAGCACACGGTGTTGCGGCACACGCTGTCGATGCGGGTCACCGGAATCGCCCGGCTGAGCTGGCCACTGGCCTTCCGCTGGCTGCACGACGCCTTGCTGGAGGACAGCCTCGACCGTGCCGAGCACCCGGCCCGGCGCGCCCGCTGGTCCCCGTACGTCCGGCTGCTCATGGCCATCGCCCCGAAGGAACACTGACGGGGCCCGGGTACGGGAGACGGCGCCGATCGCCGTCAGCGGTCCGGGGGGATCCGCCGAGCCGGGGATCCCACGGCAGACGGCGCTCGTACGCCGAGTGCCGTCCGTTGTTGCCGCAGCATGGCAACCGTATGGCAGTCGTGGCGGGTAGGGGCCGCAAGGGCGCTGCGATGTCTAGGATCCCCGGCACGTGCCTCCGGCCTTCCGCGCAGGCCCTCCCCCCTCTGCCAAGGACCGCGATCTGCCATGAGTGTTTCCGCCGCCCTGAGCGTGAGCGAGGCGTTCTCCCGCCGCCACGAACTGACCTTCGTCGATGTCCGCACTCCGGCCGAGTTCGCGTCCGGCCATCTGCCGGAGGCCGTCAACATCCCCCTCGACCGCATCGGGCGGGCGCTGCCGGATCTCCGGCAGGCCGCCGAGCACAGGCCCCTGCTGGTGGTGTGCGCCTCCGGGGCCCGGGCGCAGAACGCCGTCGCCACCCTGGCCTCCCACGGCGTCGACGCGTCGAGCCTCGCCGGCGGCACCACCGCCTGGGCGGCCGAGGGACACCGGCTCGCCCATCCCGAAGGCCGTCCCCGGGCCGTCTGGGCCATGGAGCGCCAAGTCCGATTCACCGCGGGCTCCGTCGTACTCCTCGGCCTGGTTCTCGGCCTTCTCGTCCACCCGGCCTTCCGGCTGCTGTCCGCGGGGATCGCGGCCGGCCTGGTCTTCTCCGCCCTCAGCAACACCTGCGGCATGGCGGTCGTACTCGGCAGACTTCCCTACAACCAGCGGGGGAAGGCGCTCCTGGACAACTCGTTCCCGTCCATCACCCCCAAGGAGCCTCTCGCGTGACCACCCCTGCACTCCCGGCCCGGACCGCCCTACTCACGAGCAACCCGCACCGGGTCGGCCGGTCGACGGTCGTCGATTTCGAGCCCGGATTCCCCGGTTAGGGCATGGAGGTCGGAACCTACTCCCCCGGCGCACGGGCTCCCTACGACCGGCACTCGTGGCCGGCCCGCTGCGAGAGGCGGCCGCTGCGTTCGAATGACGAGGAACGCGCGCGGTCAGAGCACCTTGGAGAGGACGGCGTGCGTGCGGGCGTCCTGCGGGTCGTCCAGGACGGCCGCGGGCGGCCCCTGTTTGAGGACGGCTCCGGCGTCCATGGATACGACGGTGTCGGCGACCTCGCGCGCGAAGCCGAGCTCGTGCGTACCTGGAGCTCCTCGCCGCGGCGTACGAGCGCTCCTCCGCCGCCGTCAGCGCCCCGTACGCCTCCAGCACCGCCGCACGCTCCCCGGCACCCGCACCGGGCCGGCAGCCTGCCTCTCGGACCGAAGGTCTACGCTCCGGTCCGGCCCGGCCCGGCCCGGCCCGGATTTCGCTCCACCCGAACAGCCCGATCCACAGACGCCGGCCGGTTCCTACGGTTTCCTGGTACGCCGCGGGCTTGGCGTGGGGCAAACGGCAAACCGGAAGGTCTGCCAGGACTCCGGACCTGCCCGCACCGGCCCGCGAGCGGTTGCCTCTTCGGCGGTCGCGTGACACACCCCCATCGCCGGCCATGCCGGATGCCCCATCAGCGCCCTTGCCTGTCCAGCTAGAGTCACCGGAAGGTGCGTGCGCCAGCTCAGCAGTCCCCCCGGAGAGTGAAAGTGTGCTCGCGCCTGTTGTCACCGGCGCCGGCCGCCTGACGGCGTCGGGCCACCGGATCCCTGTCCGCCTTGCGTCCGTTCGAGGCGACGGACACCGCGATCAGCCTGTCCGCGGACTCCTGGTCGGACCCGGACCACGCCCACGTTCGCCTTCCCCCAGTCCACCGCATTCGCTGCGTTCTGTAGCCAGGCGACTGCGGATCGGCTAACGTCCCTGCTAGTAGTCGTGGCTCCGAAGTCTCAGCGCCCGCGGTTCGCATCGCGGGCGTCGTACTGTGCAGCAGTGTCCGAGGACCAGGGCGATCACCTCACCCAGGGGTACTGACAAGCCAGTACCCCACGATCCTCGACAGGGGAAACACATGGCTACGGGCACCGTGAAGTGGTTCAACGCGGAAAAGGGCTTCGGTTTCATCGCGCAGGACGGTGGCGGTCCGGACGTCTTCGTCCACTACTCCGCGATCAACTCCAGCGGCTTCCGCGAGCTCCAGGAAAACCAGCAGGTCAACTTTGACGTCACCCAGGGCCCCAAGGGCCCGCAGGCGGAGAACGTCACCCCCGCCTGACGGAACACCTCGGCGCCCCGCACCCAGACACAAACGGTGCGGGGCGCCTTGCCGTATCCGCGGCCCAGACGGTCATCCGCAACGCCCAGGCACACACGGCGATAGACGGCGTGACCAGCACCTGCCTGCCATCTGAGCTGCCGCTCGGGCGTAGCCGCCCCTACCAGTCAGAACAGCAACGACGCGACGCGTTCCCCCGGTGGCTGCACACCTACAATCACCACCGCGGACACACCGCGCTCGCAGGCAAACCACCCGCCAGCCGCGTCCCCAACCTCACTGGGCAATACACCTAGCCCCCGCATGGGCCGTCGGCAACAGCGCCGGTGCCGTCCGCGGTGTCCGGGACGGTGGCGCAGACCTGCTTCCCGCTGTTCGGGTCGGTCACGGTCACCTGCCCGCGCGTGTCGAAGGAGGCCGCCGCCTGCGCCCGGTACAGGCCCAGGGAGGTCAGCACCGTCGAGCCTAGGAGTGCGTGGCGCGGCGAGGCGCTGCACGGCGGCGGAGCGTACGTGGCCGCGCCGCCGGGCAGCAGTCCGCTCGGGTAGACGTAGGTGGGTTCCGGCGCGGCAGTGGCGCAGCTCCGGGCCGAGTCCAGTGCCGCGCTGATGACTTGCCGACCAGCCGCGTGCAGCCCGTCGCTCGCCTGCTGGTCCTCGGAGTGACGGACCAGCAGCCCGAGCCCGCCCAGCACGCACATCGTCAGTCCGAGCCCGAACAGCCAGCCGGTCAAGCGTTCGGAACCGCGCTCCCGCCGCGACAGCGCGGCCGCCACGGCGGCTGCCAGGACGACCACCCCGCCGACCCCGAGCAGGGCCACAGCAGGCCCAGTCGAGATGGGTCCGAAGTGCTCCCCGTTACGCGGCATCCACTGGGCAACCAGCATCCGCACCACCCCCCGTTCGGTCGGCCGCCAGCCTAGCGAGTCGGGGGCGGCGCGGACGACGGGGGCGGCCTCGTCCTGCGGGCAGGCGCCGTACCGCCGAGCAGCTGGCTCGACCAACTCCCGCTCGCTGTCACTCGGTTTACGTCACGTCACATGAACGATTCAGCAGCCCGGCGCGGCCCCAAGCCCCGGATCAGACCAGACTGATCGCAACTCCCAACACGCCCCAGCCCGACGCGCGTGGCGGACGACCACACCGCGATCCCAGCGGCCGGCAGGGTCGCGCCCCGCCCCGAAGCCGGGACAAGGCTCAGGCCGCTGACCAAGCGAGCGGGGCTGCAAGCGAGGGTCGGGAGGCAGCTTCGTAAAACGACGGTCGTCGTCGGGCAGTCCTCCGTGCGCCCGAGGAGGGCCTGGCGCCCGGTCTCGTCCACCCCGAATCCCGGCGAAGCGTCGTACCCGTCCACGTCTCGGCATGGGTGCAGCGATACGAGCCGTCCGTCGGCAGCCGCTCCGCCGGGTCCTTGTCGGTCTTGGACAGGTTGGAGACGGCGGAGACCGCGATTCACCCTCACCTGGTCAGCCGACGAAAGAGTCCACCTCACCCGGCTCGGTCTCCATGGCCCGGCGGTCGAACCTCAGCACGGCCATGAAGAACAGGCCGCCCAGGAGGAGGAGGCCCGCCACGATCACGACGGAGACGAACGCCTCGTTCGGCGTCACCAGAACGAACAACGCGATGAGTGTCCACCCCAGAGCGCAGACAGCGACCGGAAGTTCGAAGCGCCCGAGGTCGAAGGCACCCTTTTTGCGGCTCAGGCGTCTGCGCACCGTCAGGTAGAGCACGATCGTCGAGCCGTAGGTGACCGCGGGGAGGATGGTCGAGGCCGTGACCAGTTCCAGTAGCGCGGCGCCCGGCAGGGCCAGCATCAGAACGATGCCCAGGGCGAAGACCAGCACGGTTGCGGGGATCGGTGTCCTGGTGTGGGGGTTCACCCGCCGCATCAGGCGGTGGGCGGGGAAGCGCCCGTCGCGCGACATCGCAAAGACGAGGCGCGAGCACGCGACCATCACCACGATCCCGGCGCCGAAGAACGCGATGGTGATCGCGACCAGCAACACCCTCTCCATCACCGGACCGAGCTGGTCACGCAAGATGGCCGCGACCGGTGAGCCGTTGGCGCTGATACGGGGGATGTCGTCGATCGCGATGGTGAGCGTGATCAGAAACAGCATTCCCAGGACGCCGGCCGCCACGACCGAACCCACGATCGCGCGCGGGACGGTGCGGAACGGATCCTTGGCCTCCTCGGCCAGGTTCGCCGCCGAGTCGAAGCCTACGAGTGTGGCGAGTCCCATGATCATCGCAAGCATCAAGCCACCGCCGACCGCGAAGTAGTCGGGGGCGTGTTCGACGACACCGCGCGAGGTGAGGTTGCCGACCGCGCCGTCGCCCGTGACCGCGACAGCGATGACGAGCGCGATCGCCACCACCACGACGAGCGCCAGTTCGAGCCCCACCGCGACGGTGTTGATCAGGCTGACGAGGCGCGTGGAGGCCACGGCCAGCACCGTCTGGACGAGCAGTACCACCAGTGTGATCAGGCGCGCGGTGTCCTCGTCCGGTGTGATGCCGGCAAGCGGCATGAACGCCTGGCTCGCGAGCGCGTTGTCGACCGCCACGACACCGATCGCCAGGTAACAGAAGGTCAGCCACCCGAACCACCACCCGATCTTCGGAGTGGCCAGCCGCGAGGCCCATTGGTAGGAGGAACCGCTGAGCGGAATGCGAGCCGCGAACTGCGCGACCACCAGCGCCACCAAGGTCTGCCCCACCGCCGCGACGACCCACAACCAGATCCCGACCGGCCCGGCAGTCTGCAGGACTTCGTCGAAGGTCGCGAAGATGCCGACTGCCACCGAGATGAACGCGAACGAGATCGCGAACACCTGGAAGGAGCCGAGCGTCCGCTTCAGCTCCTGCCGGTAGCCCCCGGCCTCGACGGACCCCGCATCGTCCTCGGCATCGGAAGAAGACTCCACCACGGCGGACACCTCACCTTCCAGGGCCCCTCCAGATACCCGAGGCACGCGGCAGGCAGGGACCGTTCAGTGCACCATTTTCACCATCTTCCGCTCCTATATCCCGTTCGACTCACGCGACCGGCCGTACGGAAACCAACCCGTCCTCCGCCATACCGGGCCGGGCCGGGCGGCACCGGCGAGGGCGCCGGGCCCGGCCCGGTGGCTGATCGTCGGGGTGCGACAGCGGCCTTGGCGCTTGGTGCTCGACGGGCTCTCTTCCGTCCTGTCCTCGTCTGCAGTGACATCGCAGCCCCGAAGGCCCGCCGCTATGCGAACAGATCAGCGTCTCCCGCAACCACTGTCCCAAAACCGGGAGATCACAGCCGGCCCTTGGGGGCTGGAGTCCTTCACCGCGCTTCGGACCGACTCGCGCGCTGCACACGGGAGATGACCCCGTTTCACGGGGTCACCCGGATCCTCGCCGTCAGACGGGGCGAACCTGCTCGGCCTGCGGACCCTTGGGGCCCTGCGAGGTGGTGAACTCCACGCGCTGGTTCTCCTCCAACGATCGGTAACCCGAACTGTCGATCGCAGAGAAATGAACGAACACGTCCGGAGTACCGTCATCCGGCGCGATGAACCCGAACCCCTTCTCCGCGTTGAACCACTTCACAGTCCCCTGATCCATACCCAAGCCTTCCGTAACAAGAGCCAGCCACATGATCGCGCCCAGCAGCACGCCGATCCTCCCCCACCCACCCCCAGACCAAACAAAACCCCTGAACCGGTCCAATCCATCATTTTCAGACTCGGCTACAGGGTCGCGGCTCTCGCGCCGGCCAGACATGCTCGACCGCCACAGAGCCGGGGGGCGGGCCGAAGTACGGGGATCGCCCAAGCTGCGCCCACACCGTCGCGCCCACCCGCCCACCCGCCCATCCGCGCTCGCCTCCCGCCACACGATCCGGGCCCGGACGGTACCGGTACGTGCGGCAGCCGCCGCGAGCATCCCCGCGTTCACGTCAACGCCCTCGATCCGGCCGCCAGACCCGACCCGCCCGGCCGCGGAACGGGCCACAAACCCAGTACCCACGCCAGGTCAAGCACGGCCAGCAGCCGCGTCAGGTCCTCCGCCGGAAGCCGGGGATGGGGAATCCGCCGGTAGTAGGTCGAACAGGCTGCCGCGCGTACCGAGTCGTCGGGATCCGTCAGCAGGAGCAGGCGCACCGGTTCGGGTGCCTGCGTCCGCCATTGGGCAAGCATCGCCCGGGCCTTCGGCTCCGGTTCGGCCACCGGCCGGGCCCGCAGATCCGCCGGTCCCCTGCTGCGGGCCGGGGGTCGTCTTCGGCGCGGACAGCGGCTTGGGCGGCTCCGACCAGCAGCAACGGCTGGATCAACTCTCGCTCGCCAGGGCCGGGTTCGCCTTGCCCGGATTCGCGTGGTTCACGGCTGGCGAGTCCTTGCCATGGCGAGGACTTGCCGTCGTCAGGCCTTCACGTCGGTGTTACGGGGCCGATAGACCCATGGCATGTCCTCCCCCTCTCAGGCTTCTGCCTTCCGGCACGTGCACAACTGCTGGCGCCGGCGCCGGCGCCGGCAGCTGATCTCGGCCGCCATCGCGGTTCCGCTGCTGGCGTCCGGGCTCGCCGTTCTGCAGGCGCCCGCTCAAGCCGCCCCGAGCAAGCCCACCATCCCCGCCCAGTCCTCGGCGACCCACAAGGTCACCCTGGTCACCGGCGATGTCGTCACGGTCACCACGATGGCCGACGGCCGGCAGACGGCCGACGTCAAACGGCCCGCGAGCGCCGTCGGCGGCGTCAAGGTCCAGCAGTTCAAGGGTGACTTGTTCGTCATCCCGGACGAGGCGGTGCCGCTGCTGGGCACCGACAAGCTGGACCGGCGGCTGTTCAACGTCACCGATCTGATCGAGATGGGCTACGACGACGCGAAGTCGGCCGCGCTGCCGCTGATCGCGACGTACGCCCAGTCGAAGTCCCGCTCGGCGGGCGAGCCGACGGCACCCCGCGGCAGCAAGCTCACCCGCGACCTCAAGGGCATCCGCGGTGCCGCGCTCAGCACCGAGAAGCGGCAGGCCCGTACCTTCTGGACCGACGTCGCGCCGCGGGGCGGCACGACGCTGGGCGCGGGTGTGGCGAAGCTGTGGCTCGACGGTCGTGTGAAGGCCGACCTGAAGGAGAGCGTGCCGCTGATCGGCGCACCCGAGGCCTGGGCGGCCGGGTACACCGGCAAGGGCGTCAAGGTCGCGGTGCTCGACACCGGCATCGACGTCAACCACCCCGACTTCGCCGGCCTGATCGACGGCACGGCCAGCTTCGTCCCGGGTGAGTCCGTCACCGACGTCAACGGGCACGGCACCCACGTGGCCAGTACGATCGTCGGCTCGGGAGCCGCCTCCGGCGGTGCCAACAAGGGCGTCGCCCCCGGCGCCGACCTGGTCGTCGGCAAGGTGCTCGGCGGTCCGGAGGGCTCCGGCCAGGACTCCTGGGTCATGGCCGGCATGCAGTGGGCCGCCGAGTCCGGTGCGGACGTCGTCAACATGAGCCTCGGCGACTCCTATCCGACGGACGGCAGCGACCCGATGTCGCAGGCGGTCGACGCGCTGTCCGCGCAGTACGGCACGCTGTTCGTCATAGCCGCCGGCAACGCGGGCCCCGAGAGCATCTCCGCCCCGGGCGCGGCCGCCTCGGCGCTGACCGTGGCCGCCACGGACAAGCAGGACCGGCTCGCGTCCTTCTCCAGCACCGGCCCGCTGGCCTACTCCGGCGCCATGAAGCCGGACATCGCGGCGCCCGGCGTGGACATCACCGCGGCCCGCTCGCAGGAGATGAGCGGCGGCGGCGAGGGCCTCTACCGCACCCTCAGCGGCACCTCCATGGCCACCCCGCACGTGGTCGGCGCGGCGGCGATCCTCGCCCAGCAGCACCCGGACTGGACCGGCGCCCGGCTCAAGGAACACCTGATGAGCACCGCGAACGGGCTGGGCGACCGGTACTCGCCGTACGAGGTCGGCACCGGCCGTCTCGACGTGGCCGCCGCCGTGCGCACCACGGTCCGCAGCACCGGATCGCTCTTCTTCGGCAACTACACGTGGCCGCACGAGCCGAGCGACGCCGCCGTCACCAAGGACCTGACCTTCACCAACTCCGGTTCTTCCGACGTCAGGCTGAACCTGGCTCTGACGAACGACGGCGGCCCGTTCAGGCTGGGAGCCACCACGGTGACCGTCCCGGCGGGCGGCACCGCCGCCGTCCCGGTGACCGGTGACCCGCGAACCGCCCCGGCCGGCCGGGACGTCGGCTACGTGACAGGCACCGATGCGACCACCGGGAAGCCGGTGACCCGCACCTCCGTGGCACTGCTCAAGGAGGAGGAGCGCTACGACCTGAACATCAAGCTGGTCGGCCGGGACGGCAAGCCCGCCGCCGGCTGGGCCACGATCAACCTGGCCGGTGACCTCTGGCCGTGGTCCGTGTACGTCGACGGCCGGACCACCATGCGCATGGCGCCCGGTACGTACACCGTCGCGGCGTACCTCGACGTGGCCGGCGAGTACGCGGACCGCTCGGGCCTGGCCGTGATGGTCGACCCGGAGACCCTGCTCAAGGACCGTTCCGCGGACGTGGTGCTGGATGCCCGCAAGGCGCGCCTGCTGCGGACCGAGGCGCCGCAGCGCACCGAGGACCGCCAGCGCAAGGTCGACTTCAACGTCCACTACAAGGGCCTCGACCCCTTCACGGACTTCCGCAGCGGGTACGTGGTGCCGCCGACGTACGACGACGTCTACGTCTCACCGACGGAGCCGATGACGCAGGGCGAGTTCATGCTGATCACCCGCTGGCGCAAGGGCGAGCCGCTGCTCACTCTGAGCGCGCTGGGCGGCCGGCTCGGCTTCGAGGCACTGGTGCAGGCCGGCAGCGCGCTGAGCACCGCCACGGACAAGCTGGACGCGGTCTACGCGGGCAACGGCGCGGCGGCCGCATACGAGAAGGTCGGCGCCAAGGGCAAGGCCGTCGTCGTCGAGCGCAGCGACGAGGTCTCGTCGCAGGCGCGCGCCGAGGCGGCGGTCGCGGCCGGTGCGAAGGCGCTGATCGTGGTCAACGACGGTGTCGGTGCCCTGATGGAGTACGTCGGCGAGTCGGCCATCCCGGTCGCCACCGTGCACCGCGACGCGGGCAAGACCCTCATCGCGATGGCCAAGGCCGGCACCTTCGAACTGACCGCGAAGCAGACCGAGTACACACCGTTCGTCTACGACCTCACCCGGGACTACCCCGGACAGGTGCCGGACCGGGCCCTGGTCTACAAGCCGACCCACGGTGATCTCGCCCGGATCGATGCCCGCTACTACTCGGCCACGGAGGGCGGGGCGGCGGAAGGCTACCGTTCCGACTTCACCCTCAACCCGTCGTTCAACCTCCCCGAGCGCGAGTGGCACCCGGGCACCCGTACCGAATGGGTGACCCCCGGCCAGGTCTGGAGGGAGTTCCATGCGCAGGGCGTCCAAAGCGCCATGCCGTGGGTGATGGTGTCGGGCGACAACACGTACGCGAAGGGCAGGACCACCCGTCTGGACTGGTTCGCCCCGGCGATCCGCCCCGGCCAGGGCGAGTCCTTCGGCGTCTACAACTCCCGCTGGCAGAACCAGATGACGTGGAACGTGCAGGCGTGGGCCTCCTCCAGCGACACCATGCGGCTGGGCGGCTACCTGCAGTGGGGTGAGACGCCGACCCACCTGCAGGTCTTCCAGGGCAACACGCTGATCCACGACAATCCGTACAGCACGGACATGCAGTGGATCGAGGTGCCGAAGGGCAACCTGCCCTACCGCGCCGTCCTCGACGCGGAGCGGCCCGGGGACGTCTTCCGGCTCTCGACGCGCACCCACACCGAGTGGACGTTCATGTCCGACACCGTCGACTCCGACTTCTTCGAGCGGTTCTCGGTGCTGAACCTGGACTACAAGCTGGAGTCGGACCTGCACGGCGACGTCAGGGCCAATGCGAACCAGCAGATCGCGCTCAAGCCGGTGTCGATGGACGGCGGCACCCTGCCGGGCACCGTCAAGTCGGTGAAGCTGGACGTCTCGTACGACGACGGCGCCACCTGGCAGAAGGTGGCCCTGGCCAAGGGCGCCGACGGCTACTGGAAGGGTTCGTTCAGGACGGCGAAGAAGCCCGGCGGCTTCATCTCGGTGCGCGCGGGCGCCGAGACGAACAGCGGCTACAGCGTCAAGAACGAGATCATCCGGGCGTACGGCCTGCGATGAACCGCGCTGTCGGGCCCCGGGGAGGCGACTCCCCGGGGCCCTTCCCGGCGGAGTTGCTGGCGGCAGGGACTACTCATGTCCTGCCGCCGTGGCGCATACTCTCCCCGCTGTGGCAAGCGGAACGGAGTCGGTCGTCGATGCTGGATGTGCTGGGCCTCGAACCCGATGACGAGCGCGTCTACCGGGTGCTCCTCGGACTGCCGAACTCCACCGCGACGCTGCTGTCCGACCGGCTCCTCGTACCGCGAGCCGACGTGGACAAGGCCCTGTCCCGCCTGGTCGGGTGGGGACTGGTGATCAGGTCGGCGGCCGAGCAGTTCACCGCCGCGCCGCCGGCCATGGCGCTCGGCTCTCTCATCAGCCAGCGCCGGGACGGGCTGCGCATGGCCGAGCACGCCCTGGTGACCTTCGCCGAGGAGCACCGGGCGGCGATGACCGGGAGCAGCATCAACGATCTGATCGAGGTCGTCACGGGCGTCGACGCCATCGGTCACCGCTTCCTGCAGGTACAGCACGCGGCCCGTACACAGGTCCGCACCTTCATCACCGCACCGTTCGTGGCCGTGCCACCGGACGAGAACACGGCCGAGCCCGCGGCCCTCGGCCGCGGCGTGCAGTTCCGGGCCATTTTGGACCGGGCCGCGCTGGCAGAGCCGGGCATCGTGACCGATGCGATCCGGTCCCTGCGCATCGGGGTGCACCTGCGCGTCGCCGACCAGCTGCCGATGAAACTCGTACTGGCCGACGCCGACCTCGGCCTCGTGCCGCTCGCGGTCACACCGGACGGGGAGCCCGGGGCCGTGCTGCTGCACCGCAGCGGTCTGCTGGACGCGTTGGACGCGCTGTTCGAGACGGTTTGGCTCACCGCGCACCCCCTGGAGCTGTCGGGCACCGGCGGGGCCGGCGAATCCACCGTGGAGCGCGGGCCGGAAGGCCCGACCGATCTGGATCGCAGGATCCTCGCGCTCCTCCTGGCCGGTCTGACCGACCAGGCGGTCGCGACCCAGCTCGGCGTGTCACCGCGCACGCTGCAGCGGCGCCTGCGCCACCTCATGGACATGGCCGGCGTCCGGACCCGGATACAGCTCGGCGCTCACGCCGTCCGAAACGGCTGGGCGGAACCGCGGTGAAGGTCCCGCGCCGTGCGTCGGGTGGGGGCGCCCTCGCGCGTATGCCGGGGGTGCGGAGCGGGTCAGGGAGCGATGACGAGGCCTTCGATGAGGTGGTCGTGGTCGCGGAGGGCGAATTCGTAGCGCAGGTCGACGGTGCCACCGGGGAAGTCGCCTTCGAGGTGGTGCGTGGCGGTGTAGTGGGTGGCGTCGGTCTTCTGCGCGCCGGTGAGTTCGATGGTGTAGGTGAACTCGGTGGCGGACCGGCTCAGCCACTGTTCGATCGCCTCGGTGCCCTGGTGGGTGGCGCCGTCGTCGGTGACGGTGGCGTCGGGGGTGAAGGAGGACAGGGCGGTGGCGGTGTCGTGCGCTCGGTGGGCGTTGAGGTAGCGGGTGATCGTCTCGGGCAGGGCGTCGGGGTCGATCACGGTGCGCGCGGCGCGGGTCTGGTTGTCGTGCATGGCAGGTCCTCGGGGTGGTGTCGGGTCCGGACGGTGGGTTGTGCCGCCGAAGGAGTCCACGAGCCGGTCCGGCGCCGCCGCCCACCGCGTGAGTGCTAAAATGGAAGCCAGTTACTTTCACTTTAGCACCAACCGAGGAGAGTGCCGCGATGGCGAGCCGGATCAGGCTGGAGGACCGGGAGTGCCCGCTGTCCACGACGGTGCAGCACGTCGGCGAGTGGTGGACGCTGCTGATCCTCCACGACGCCTTCGACGGATACACCCGCTTCGACCAGTTCCAGGAGAACCTGGGCATCTCCTCCAGCATGCTCACCACCCGCCTGAAGTCCCTCGTCACCGACGGGCTGCTGGAGCGCCGGCCCTACCAGACCAACCCCGTCCGCCATGAATACGTACTGACTCCCCTGGGGCGGTCCCTCCGTCCTGTAATCGTCACGCTGGCCGCGTGGGGCAACTCCCGCCTCGCACCCGAGGAACGCAGCATGATCCTCGTCGACGCCGGCAGCGGCCGGCCGGTCGAGCCCGTGGTCGTCGACGCCGGATCCGGACGGCGGCTCGACGACAGCGACGCGTACGTCTTCACGGCGGGCCCTGCGGCGAGCGACGCCATGCGTGACCGCTACACGAACCGAGCGCCGGGTGCGGGCCCCGTGGGCATCACCCCCGCCGCCACGTAGCACTTCGAAGCGCCTTGCCGAAGAGCGTCCATGCTGCAAGACGACCCCGCGAGAAGAGCTGCTGGTTCTGCGCGCTCGTCGAACCGATCGGCCGATCGAGGGGTCGTCATCACAGGAGTCGTGCCGGAACCCGGCGTCGGACGGCACGGCAGTCGGCTCGCGCCGACGTGCGGAGGTCGAACCGGCGGGGAAGCCCGCGGTCAGCCGGCCGGAGTCGCGCCGGAGCCGCTCTCCTTCATGCATGCGTCATCAAAGGCCGTCAGGGTGATCACGCCCCCTTCCCCGAAGGCCCGGTACTCCGCGACCATGTTCCAGCCGCGCTGCTCGAGGAGCACCCTCGCCTCGCCGATCGCGCCGTCCTTGCCCTTGCGCTCCGTCCGCTCCTGAGGCTGCTGCCAGTCGCGCGCACGCAGCCCGCGAACCACCGCATCCAGGCGGGCGGCGTCGACCGGAGCGGACTTGCTCCCGAAGCCCTTGAAGCCGACGGCGCACGACGACGGCCCGCCGGCCGAGGCGGCCTGGGCGTATTCCTCTGCGTTCGCCGGGACTCCCGCGGCCGCGGCCGAGGCGTCGAGGTCCGTGCGCACGACGTCCTTCGTGAGCGGCCCGGTGCCCGCAGGCCGGGGCGATACCGGCACCGCGGCGGCGGCCTCCCCGGTGCCGGCGTCGCTCGTGCCGCAGCCCGCGGCTCCGAGCGCGACTACCGCTACCGCTACCGCCACAGCGGCGAGGAGGTTGCCCTGGACCTGGCACTTGGCACCTGGCACTTGGCACTTGGCACTTGGCACTTGGCACTTGGCACTTGGCACTTGGCAAGGGTGTCGCCGATCTGGCCCTTGCCGAGAGCGGCCTTGGACGAGGCCCACGTGTCCGCGGCCCACCCACTCCGGGTTCGAAATCGATCTTCTCGCAGTACGCGATGAGGTCCTTCTCCGCTTCCTCGTCGGAACCTGCGTACTCGGGCATGCGTCCCCCTTCCCCCTCGGCGGTCGTTGCACATACAACTTCGCAACTGTGCCGCAGCCCTGTGAGACGTTCGGGAGGGATCGTGAACAGGTTTGATTCCAGGGGTAGTTGGGGCCGCGGTCAGCCGATGTTACGGCTGGTACCGGCGCTCACCAGGCCACGTGCAGGGTCTCGGGTGAACGGTGGATGAGGGTGGGACGCATGGATGGCGGCGGGCGGCGTCGGTCCAGCCGCAGAGCGGGCAGGGTGTGCGAGAACAGCTCCAGCGTCAGGTGGAGCTGGGCCCGGGCCAGGCGGGAGCCCGGGCAGTTGTGCGGCCCCTGGCCGAAGGCGAGGTGACGCCGGTCCGCGGGACGGCGGATGTCGAACCGGTCGGCCCGCGCGCGTCGGTGCTCGTCACGGTTGGCGGAGGCGTAGGCCACGAGCAGGGTGGCCCCGGCCGGCAGCTTCGTCCCGCCCAGCGTCACGGGCCGCGTCGTGACCCGGCGAAAGCCCTGGATGGCCGTGTCGAAGCGGGCGCATTCCTCGACGGCGGCGCCGATCAGCGTCGGATCGGAACACAGCAGCAGCCACTGCTCCCGGTCGCTGAGCAGGTGCAGCAGGGCGGTGGAGATCAGCGCGCTCGTCGTCAGGAAACCGGCGATCAGCAGGTTCTGCAGATTGGCCACGAGCTCGTGACGCTGTTCGAGGGTCAACTCGCCTTCCCCGGGGGCCAAGCCGGCCACGAGGTCCGAGCACAGGTCCTCACGGGGGTGGGCCCGGCGGTCGCGGACGTAGCCGTCCAGCAAGTGCTGGAGCGCCACGACGTCCTGCGCGGCGGCCGCCTGCCCGGGTGGCGACAACGGGCGGAAGAACAGCTCCTCGGCGCGGTAGCCGCCGTGCACCGCCGAAGGGACGTCGGCGCGATCCAGTCCGATGAGCCGCCCGATGACCAGTCCCGGCAGCCGCCGGGCGTACGCCTCCACCAGCTCGGCCGATCCGTCCGCGGCGAAGGCGTCCACCAGCTCGCGCGCCTGCTCTCGCGCGTACGGCATCAGCGCCGCGATCCGGCCGGAGGACAGGCCCCGGTTCAACGGGGCCCGGTAGCGCAGGTGGGCGGCGCCGTCCGAGGAGACCACGGTCGGCCGCGGCCCGAAACCGCGCGGGAGGACGCCGAGCGCAGCCTCCGACAGCGGGACGTCCGGCAGCAACGCGTTCGCGGAGGAGAAGTCCTCGGCGCGCCGCAGGACTTCCCGTACGTCGCCCTCGCGCGCGACCAACCAGGCGTCGACCTCCGGTATCCAGGTCAGCCCCTCGGCTCGGCGGGCGAGGGCGTAGCGGGAGTAGGGATCCCGGTAGAACGCGTCCCGAAGCACTTGCTCCGCCTGCTCCGCTTGCTCGTGCCCTGCTGACACACGGCCTCCGTCTCGCGACCGGCGCCCGGGAGTTCCCGGTGCACCGGGCATCCTGCCCGACCCCCGGCCCGATCGAAAGAGCGCATCGGGACGTCCGCCGGACGGGCGGGCACGGGCGGCAGGGCGCCCCTCCCGGGCAGCACCGCCCGCCCCGACGGGGCGAAACCCCATGGGGATCGACTCACCGGATGGAGTACCCGTCCCGCAGCGGGCCGCCGGACAGGTCCAGCACTCTGCCACCACCGCGGCGAAGCGCGTCGCGTCCCCGGCGATCGCCCGCATGCGCGGCAGCCTCGGACAGTGCGCGGTGCACCCCGGCGTCGGCCGCAGCCGGGCCGCCGCGACAACCCCCTCCCTCAGCCGAGCCAGTGCCCACCCACCCAACGCTTTCGCGCTTCGTCCCGGAGCGAAGCGCCCGGCCCATCCGTGTCGACCAGGAGCATGCCGTCAGCGCACATGGCGATCAGCGGCGAACTCCGCTTCGCGGTCTCGCGCCAGTGCCGCGAGTTCGCCCAGGACTCGGGCCGCTGGTGCCGGGTCGACCAGCCACTTCAGGTGGCTGCCCGCAAGGGTGTGGACGTCGTAGGGGTTGTCCGGCGTCAGCGCGTTTCCCTCGCGGATCAGCCGGTCCTGTATGGCGAGCGGCAGGCTCGTGTCGTCGGCCAGGCGGAGGTAGGTCTTCGGGATACGGCCCCAGGTCTCGGCCTGTGCCCGGTCGGCCGAGGTGCCGACGTCCAGGTTCTCGTCGGGCTGGAAGGTGTTCAGGAAGGTCAGGAACTCCTCGTCGGTGCCGTCAGCGAGGAATCCCGCCTTGAAGGCCGCGAGGGCCTCCGGATTCGCGGTGCGGAAGTTGACGCGGAGCAGACCGAGTTCGGCCGGGTTCCCGGCCAGCGCCAGGCCCAGGGAGGCGGCGTCAACCGTGGCCATCTCCGGCTCTGCGTAGTAGTCGCTGACGTCGAGGTCGACAGGGCACCAGGCCGAGACGTAGACGACGCGGTCGATCAGGTCCGGCCGTGCGTTGGCCGCCGCGGTGGCCGTCATGCCGCCGCGGCTGTGGGAGACGAGGATCACCGGGCCGTTCTGCTTGGCCCTTTCGAGGATCCCGATCAGGTGCGCCGCATTGTCGGCGAGCGTGACGCCCTTGATCGAGCCGGGTTCCGTGGCGAGCCCGGCGAGGTCTTGTGGCACCTGGTAGGACCGCGTGTAGGTCGCCCCGAAACCATGGCCGGGCAGGTCCACCGCGACCGAACGGTGCCCGAGGAGGCCGAGTTCGGCCTGGAGCGGCGCGAACGAGAAAGAGTTCGAAAAGGCTCCGTGAACCAGTACGAACGTCGGTTGCATCTGTCTACTCACCTTCTGGCATCCTGCGGCATCGGCGGCACCCGCGTCGCAACTGCTCCCCCGCCGTCACCCCGACACACAGGCACCCTGGGCCACTCAAACTCCGATGACACAAAGCTAATGATCATCATGGCTCGATGGCAATGATCAAGACTCGATGACACGTGCCGCCACTCGAATCGGTGGTGAAGGTGATACCGGCCAAGGAAGCTGATGACGGAGAATGCCGAGTTGTGATCGAACTCAAGCGCGGCGTCGCCACCCTCGCAGTTGCCCTTGCGGGCACCGTGGCCCTGGCCTCACCCAGTACAGCCGCTGACAACACGCTCTACGAGCCCACCCACGGAGGACCGCGCGCGGCGATCAGCCTTGCGGAACCCGACAGAGCGACGATAACGGAAGGGCAGGTCAAGGAGGTCTCGCCCGGGGGCGTGATCACCTATCCGAGCGTCACCAGCTGTCTCACCGTGACCGTGCGCTTGCGGGACGGCGGTCTCGTCGGTGCTCACGCCAGCCTGTTCCAGGTAGCGGGTGAACTGCGATCCGATGAGATTCCGGCCGCGCTCAAGCACCTCATCGGCAACCGCCCCGTGACCGCGGTCCAAGTCAAGGGGGCCGTCGGCGCCTGGCACCCGAGCTACTTCGTGAAGGCGATCGAGAGTTACGGCGAGGAGGAACAGCCGCCGTACCCGGCACGTCCGGACCCCGAAGGACTTGCCGATGCGGTGTCACAGGGACTCGAACTGCCCCGCAGCCTTGTCACGGTCGAGGATGTACCTGACGGGGACCAGATCGCCGGCTGACGACACAGCCGGCGCCGGCCGGCCGGCCGACTACGCGTCACAGCCGGGGCTCGCTCCTGCCTCGTGTCGCGGCCGTCAGCGGGTGCGTCGGGGGCCGCCGCGGAACGGGCGGCGGCGGGAGACGGCTTCGGGAGCGGCCTCGGGGGACGAGAAGCCGCCGGCGACCGCCACTCGTGCCGGAGCCGGTGAGGCGGGGAGGGGCGATGCAGGGGCCGATGCTGCGGAAGGACGAGGACGCGCCGACTGCTGGGCCCGTCCGAGGACGGCGGTGTGGGAGATCAGGGGTGCGCAGGCCTGGCAGATCTCGGCGAGGGTCCAGACCTGGCCGACGGCCGGGTTGTGGATGAGGACGAGCAGCGGGGCACCCATACAGGAGGCTCTGGTGTCCTCGTGGAATCCGCACTCGGCGGCCTGGCACGCACATGCCGCGTTGGGGCGCACAGTGGCGAGGCGGGCGTGCGCGCGGGCGTGCTCGGCGGCGAACCGTCGCATGGCCGCCGTGTCCTTGGACCGGGGCGGCATGCGGCATGCCTCGGTGGTGCAGGCGACGGAGACGGTGTGGTCACCGTGGCCGGTCAGACGGACCGTCCAGGTCCGCCCCGGGACACGGGATCCGGGAATCATGGTCAAAGCAGAGTTGTCCGTTCACATAAGCGCGGTGGTGTGCCCACTGTTCGACAGTCTCGCGCGTGGCGACAGTGAATTTTCACGCGGCCCCGGCGTCGACACGGGCCCCCTACCGGTAGCCCGGTCATGCGGAGAACCGCACCTCAGACGAGGAGACCGGCAGAACCCATGGGGCCTTTGTCGCACGCCATTCGGCAGGTGTCAACGACCTGCCGCCGCATCCGGGCTCTTCCGGCGCTCCGCGGCCTGAGCTAGCACGTCTTGTCGAAGGAGATGGTACTCGCCTCCGAAGTCGTAGCCCTCTGCGGTGTCGTCCGGCTGGACCTCGTCGCCCGCCCGTTCGCAGACCGGCAAGGCCGTATGACGGTACGGCCTCTACGCGAGCCACGTTCCGTCGCGCATGATGACTCTGCCTTGCAGCTCTGGTGTACCTCTCCAGGCGCGCACGGTCTTCGGTACTGCACGCACGTACAGGAAGGGGCCGTCCTCCGTACGCGGGTCCCACCCGAACTTGCCGGCGAACGCATCCGCTGCGTCTGCGGGCACGTCCTGGTCGGTGAAGCACTCCGCCTCGCCCTGCAGAAGCAGCACATCGAACGTGTCCGGCAGCGACAGGCGCAACCGCGGTTCCCTGCGGATGTTCCGCGCGGTCGCGGAAGCCGCGCCGGTGCACATCCACACGGCTCGGCCGTCCCACGAAAACCACAGCGGCACCTGATGCGGTCCGTGATCAGGATGAGCTGTGGCTACCCATATGTCCCGCTCCGTGGCGAGCCGTTCCAGAGAGTCGCGCCTACGTTCCGCCACCGGGCGACGTACGAATTCCGTGTTCTGCATGAGTACCGACCCTAGGCAGCGGCATCGCAGCGCGCATCGGACATCGGTCCTACTCCCAACGACCGACAAGAGAGGGCGAGGGGCCGGTGTTGGGCGCGAGCCTCGGCGGTGACCTTGAGGTCGCCCAGCCATGCTTCGAGTCCCTGACGGAGGATGGCGGTCGCGGTGGGGACGTCCGCGTCGACCTGAGGGCCGGTATGGGTCTCCTCGGTGCTCACCCTGCCGCCGCCGGGGATCTCGGTGAAGTTCCACACGTGGACGCCGTCGATGTGCAGTCCCTCGCCGATTGCCGAGCCCGTCCAGCGGATGCAGGAGTGGTACCCGAGCTGTTCGACTGCGACGGTCGAGGTGATCTCCAGGCTGGTGGCCGGAGTCGGGTTGGGGGGTACCGGGGTTGTCCACCGGAAGGCCGAACTCTGGCGGAGGGGGCCGCGGTCGAGGCGTTCCGCGGTGGTCACGGCAGCCTGCCAGGACGGCCAGCGCTCGACGTCGGTCTGCAGCTTCCAGACCGTGCGCAGCGGAGCGTTGATGCGGATCTCGGCCCGGTGACGGACGCGGGCGGCGGGGTCGACGCCGGCGCCACGGCAGGTGAGGGACTTGGCGGGGCGGGGGCTGAGGGAGCTGGCGGCGCCGGCGGGTAACGCGGCGGTACCTAGGAGGCCGATGGCGAGCGGGATGGCGAACAGGGCGCGGACGTCGGCGCGGTGGATGCCGGGCATGGGGTTCTCCTTTGATGTTCGGTGGGTGGGCATCGCCGAGCGGCAGAGCATCAAGCTGCAATTAGAGGCTATAACTCAACGGTGGGGAGGGGCAATAGGTTGCGTGACACCTTCTAACCGACCTCCGGGCGACAGCCGGTTGGGCAGGGGGCGGCCCCGCGGCCGGACGCCCGCCCCCTGCTCCGGTGCGGCATCGGCAAGTGGATCCGGTCGAGGAGACGACCGTGTGGCCGGCCTCCCCGGTTCCCGGCCCGACGGCCCCCAGGACGAGGACGACCCGTGGATGACGGGACCGTGGAGTGAAGTCGGCATGTGAAGACGACCGGACGGGGCGGGTGCCGCGTACGGTCGGCGGTGGGCCGTGGCTTGCCGTCACGGCTGTCGCCCCTCATCCGGTTGGGGACCGGTCTCGTCCGTTGATGGCGCCGGAACAGGAGTACGCCGATGCGTCTTTACGCCCAGACTCGAGCACGTCGTTGCCGCCAGGTGCTCGCCGACCTGATCGCCATGGCACTGCTGGCGGCCGCGGTGTGGTTCGCGCTCGCCGTCCACGACGGGATCATGCTTCTGGCCGAGCCGGGGCGGAAGGTGGAGGACGCGGGCGGCAGCCTTGCCTCCGGCCTCGGCGATGCGGGGGACGCGGCCTCGAACGTACCGCTGGTCGGGGGCATCCTGAAGAAGCCGCTGCAGTCCGCCGCCGAGGCCAGCAACGGGCTCTCCGACGCCGGGCAGTCGATGCAGGACGTGGTGGGCCGTGTGGCCGACCTGACCGCATTGGTCCTGATCGTCACCTCGGTGGCGATCGTGCTGGCACTCTGGCTTCCCCCGCGCGTGCGCTGGATCCGGCGCAGTGCTCGGATCCGCGGCCTTCTCGACGCTCCCGGCGGTGCCGATCTGCTTGCCCTACGCGCCCTGACCGGGCCGGTGAGAGACCTCGCATCGGTCTCCGTCCCGCCGGGGGGTCTCGCCGATGCCTGGCGCCGGGCGGACGATCGGGTCATCAGCGACCTGTCGCAGGTGGCGCTCAGGCAAGCCGGCCTGCGCCCCTGAAGGCACAGGCACGTCCTCTTATTTGGCGATCTTCCAGAGGGTCAGCGTCGTGACATAGTCCGGCATATCCGAGGATGCGCCGCCCGTGGCATGGGGCAGGACGTCGGTGATCCGCAGCATCGCCAGGTTGTTGTCGCCGGTGACGGTGCACAGCACCGTGCCCTTGGCGAGCGTCGCGCCCAGGTTCAGGTCCTTCTTGGGAACCGCGGCCGGCAATGTGTCGGTGTCCACAGCAGCCCTGCACGCCTCGGGTGTGCTGCCGCTGCTCCTGCCCGTGGGGGTGAGGAAGCGCAGGTCCGCGTCGCCCCAGTCCTGGTACGTGAGCTCCATGCCGGCGGCCTGGCCGATCTTGCCGCTGGGAAACACCTTCGGCGCGTCCAGGTCGACGTGCGTGCCGGTGTTGAAGGCCGGTGCGCGCAGCGTGAAGGGCTTGTCCTCGAACACGAGCGTGTACGCGGCCTGCTTGGACGGGGACGGGGACGGGGAAGACGGCGAGGAGGCCGGGTCGGAGGCCCCGGCGTGTTTGCGGTCCGCCCCGTCGTCGGCGGCGGCGCCCGCTCCGCCGTCCGGGCTCACGAGCGCCCAGGTCACGACCGCGGTGAGGGCCACGGCGAGCGCACCGCCGCCGGCCAGCAGCGCGGGCCGGCTGCGCTGGGCGGACCGAGGAGTGGGCGCTGTCGCCGGCTGCGGTGTGGGAGCCGGACCGGAGGGCGGCGTGGCAGGCCGCGGCGGAGCCGACACCGTGGGCTGCCCGGACCAGTGGGCATCGGGCTCGGTGGGCGGCGTGGCGGCCGGCGTGGCGGCCGGCGTGGCGGCCGGCGTCGTCGTGGGCTCCGGGGGGCGTGCGGCAGCCGCCTCCCGGCGGGCGATCCGATCCATGAGCGGTGCCGGCAACCAGCCGTCGAAGGTACGCAGCGCCCGCCCCGCCGCCCGTTCGCTCAGTACTGCCAGTTCGTCCGTCGTGATGCGCGCCGCCGGATCGGCGGTGAGGGTCCGTTCCAGCAGGGTCCGCAGCGGCGCCGGGTATCCGCTCAGATCCGGCGCCGTCCGCGCGGTGTTGGCGATCCGTACGGCCAGGGCGGTCGCGCCGCCCTCGCCGTACGGATGCCGACCGGTGGCCGCGACCGCAGCGATCAGGCCGAGGGAGAACACGTCGGCGGCCCCGGTGACGCGCTCGCCCAGCGCCTGTTCGGGCGACATGTACTGCGGGGTGCCGATCACGCCACCGCTGCGCGTCAGCTGTGTGACGTCGGCCGCCCGCGCGATGCCGAAGTCGATGACGTACGGCCCGGTCGAGCTGAGCAGGATGTTGGCGGGCTTGAGATCACGATGGACGACGTCCGCCCCGTGGATGGAGACAAGAGCCCGAGCCGTGCAAGCGACCAGCTGGAAGACCGCGGGCAGGGGAAGCGGCCCGTGGGCGGCGAGCGCGTCGGCGAGCGACAGGCCGGGCACGTACGCCGAGGCGATCCAGGGAAGCGGCCCGGCGGTGTCGTGGTCGACGACCGGCACCAGGTGGTAGCCCTGCACCCGGCGGGCGGCCTGTACCTCGTGTTCGAAGCGGCGCCGGAAGTCCGGGTCCTGGCCGTACTCGCGGCGGATCACCTTGAATGCCACCGGCTGCCCGCCCCGGGTGTGCGAGAGGTACACGGTGCCCATGCCGCCCTCGCCGAGCCGGGCCAGCAGCCGGTAGCCGGCCGTCTCGCGCGGGTCGAGGGGGTTGAGCGGGGTGAGTATGTCGTCGCTGCCGTTCGTCACAGCCGCCACCCTATGGGGCGTGACATTCCGTCAATCGTGCGGCCACCGGGCGCCCTTGATGACACGGCGCAAGCCGCACATCGGGCGCTCTCGTCCGGCGGGGCCGCCCCTGACTTCGAGAGCCGACAAGGCGAGCGCGAAGCTCCGGCCGCGCCTTGCGGTCCTGCATCGCCACCAAGGCCGACGGCTGTCCGCGGCCCCCGGTACGGCAGACAAGTTCGACTCGTGGATGCCATCCCGGCCGAGACCGTCGAGGTGTTCACGGCAGCGACGCGGATCGCGGACCTGACCCCGGAGCAGGAATGGGCCGCCGACCGGATCGAGGCCGAGGTCCGCGCCCTGGACGTCACCGACGCGGGTGGTCCTACTTGTCGGCGATGAGCGTGCCGGCCGCGCCCCAGCTGTCCGCCGGGACCTCGTGGATCCACACCTGGACGGTCTCGGCCGGGATCTTGTACGCGTCGACGAAGGCGTCCGTGACCCGCTTGACGAGCTCGCGCTTCAACTCGACGTCGCGGGGACCCTGCTGGATGGTGACGATGGGCATGGCTGAACTCCCTTGCCGGCGGCGGCTTCCCGGCCTTTCCGGGTCGCTCTCCGGCGTGACCCCAGTCCATCGGATCCGTACCGACCGACCAAGAAGCAGACGGCGACCGCAGCGATCAGCTCTCGTGATCGTTGCCGGCCGGGAGGGCTGTGAGCGCCCGCAGAAGTACCTCGAGAGCAGCGGGCGGGGTCTCGCGGCGGACGGCCAGCCCGATGGGCAGGGCCAGGCCGGGAGCACGGAACGGGCGGAAGGCGACCCGGGGGCTGAGCAGCACGCGTGCGTGGGCCGCGTACACCACGGTCCACATCGGTATGGAGCCGGCACCGATGGTGGCGAGGGTGTTCTGCAGCGAGCCGCTGACCGGTCCGGGCAGCGGCTCGAAGCCGGCCGAATGGCAGGCTCCGACGACCAGATCGACCAGGGCCGGGTTGTTGCGGCGGGCGGTGATACAGAGTCGCAGCCCGGCCAGGTCGGAGATGGCCAGCTCCGTCTCGCGGGCGAGTGGATGGGCCGCCGGGAGGACGGCCACCAGGGGGTCTTTCCACAGAGGCAGGATCCGCACGCCCGGGGCGGGCTCCAGGGAACGTACGAACGCGGCGTCGAGGCGGCCGTCGGCCACCTGTTCCAGGCGGTCATGAGTCGGGGCCGAAACCAGCTGGACCGAGGTGTCGGGGGCAAGGACGGCCAGGCCCCCGAGCAGCCGGTCCAAGTGTTCACCGAGGCCGGTGCTGGTGCCCAGGCGCAGGCCGACCTGTTCCCGGACGGCGGCCCTGGCCCGTTCGGCGGCGGCGAGCACGGCCCGCGCCTCGGGCAGCAGCCGCTCCCCCGCGCCGGTGAGCCGGACGTGGCGTGGCGATCGGTCGAACAGATCGGCCCCCAGCTCCCTTTCCAGCCGCTGCACTTGCTGGCTGACCGCCGACTGCACGATGTGCAGCCGGTCGGCGGCCCGACCGAAGTGCAGTTCCTCGGCGACGGTGACGAAGTACCTCAGCTGCCGCAGTTCCATCCGCCGACTGTAACCATCGAGGTCAGACGGCCATCGTCGGGTCAGCCGCGCGCCCGTCGACCCGACACCGGGGCCGCCGAGTTTCACAGCCGACCACCGGGGCCACGTCACCGTTGCCGCGGCAACAGGTGCGTACGAGGGCAGCACCCGCCCTCAAGCAGCAAACGGGTGAATGGGGCGAATGGGGTCCGACTGCTTCCCCCGGGCACACGACGTCTGACGCGGCGTAGTCGAGTCGCGTTCACAGGGAGTAGACAAGGGTAACCTTATTTAGGTTAGCCTCTCCTTATGCACCTCATACATCTGGCTGCCGACTCCGGCTACACCGCACCTCCGCTCTGGCGCGTCCTCACCAAGGCCGGCTACTTCATCGGCCTCTCCGGAGCCATCGGCGCCACGGTCACCTACGCAGCGTCAGTACGCCCCGCGCTGCGCGCACCGGAGAGCCATAGCAGTGACGTGGAGGTCATGAGACGAAGAACGGCAGGCTACTTGGCCTGGTCCGGGGTAATCCTCCTCGTCGCCGGCTATTTCCAGCTCGCCGCCCGCCTGGCCCGGGCCGGAAAGGGCATGCCGTTCGGTGACGCCCTCTCGCCCGGCCGGATCCGGGACTTCCTCCTCGCACCGGCGGGCAAGGGCGCCTGGATCGCGCAGGGCACGATATACCTGGTGCAGAGCGTCGTTCTGGTACTCGCCGCAGCCGCCTTGATCGCGCTGTTCGTTCCCCGGGTACGCCGACACCTGAACACCCTCGCGCTGACCGCCCTGCCCCTGAGCCTTGCGGTGACGCTCATCGGGGCGGTGCCGGCCGCCAAGCCGAAGGATGCGGACAAGGTGCTGGACCTCGCGTTCGGCCAGACCCACATCATCAGCGGTGTGGTCTGGGTCGGCGGCCTGGCCTTCCTCGCCGGACTCGCCACCTCCCGCCGCCGCCTCGGCGACAGTGCGGGCCTGCTCTGGGCGGACATCTGGCGCCGCTTCGCCCTCGTCGCCCTCGTCAGCGTCGGCGCGGTGCTCACCTCCGGACTGTGGCTGGGCTGGAAGCACATCGGCTCCATCAGCCAGCTGTGGACGACGACCTACGGGCTCTTCGTCCTCGTCAAGATCCTCCTGGTCCTCGGCATGGTGACGGCAGGCGCCGTCAACCAGTTCTGGCTCATGCCCCGCATCGTCAAGGCACGCTCCGAGGACGACACCTCCTCGCTCCTGCACCTGACCTTGCGGCACTTCCCCAAGGTCGTCTGGGGCGAGGTCGTCCTCGGGATCGCCGTCCTGGCCGTGGTCCCCTTCCTCAGCGGCTCGGCCCGCTCCGAGGCCGGTAGCCCGCCCGCCGTCTCGGACGGCAGCATCTTCACCGTGGGCGCCCTGCTGGTACTCACCCTGGCGGCCTCCCTCTACGTCACCGTCAGGACGTCCGACGCCCTCGCCCGACGGACGCCTTCGATCGCGGCCTGACCCGGGCCAAGTCCGCGGGCCAACACACCGGGCTCCCCGGGAGGCGGACTCAACCCCCCTTGGCCCGCCGCACCACCTCGTGGAGGTCTTGGACCGCGTCCGCGGTGCACAGAGCGGCAGCCGCGACATAGACGGCCGCGGCAACTCCCCGCCACCCCCCGCCCGTCGGCCGGGGCGAGAGCAGTGCGGCGACGCGCCGGGGAACGGGCCCCGGCGTCTCGCCGCGCCGGGGCCGCCCGAGCAGGCCCAGGGCCGCCGCGGGCAGTCTGTGCCGGCCGCCGGAGTTCTTCGCCGCCAGCGCGGCCTTCCCTACGGTGACGGCCACCCGACGCCGGTCTCCGGTCACCCGGACCGCGGCCTCGTCCGCCCAGCGCTCCACGGTGTACGCCACCTCGTCGGCCGTCGAACGCAGCAACGGATTCACGGCGGCGGCCAGTTGAACGGCCGCGGTGAAGAGGTAGTGGTGGCCCCGCAGATGGGCCCGCTCATGGGCGAGCAGGATCTCCCGCTCGCCGGCGTCGAGGGACCGCAGCATGCCGGTGGACACCACGATGCGGCCGGGCAGCCCCGGCATCGCGAACGCGTCGGCAGCCCGTTCCTCCAGAACGACCACCGGATCGTCTCCGGGGAAACAGGCGGCTTCCAGGACTGCCGCGCACACCGCCCGCACCCGCCGGAACGCAAAGCGTGAGCCGGCCGTCACGACGGCCGGCAGCAGCAGCGCGGCCACCACGGCAACCGGGATCCACGCGGGATCGTCGCGCTGCAGCACCGCCGGTGACAGCTCGGCCAGCCGGGCGATCAGCGGAATGCGGACCAGGCCCGCCAGGGCCAGCAGTCCCAGCACCGTGGTACTGCCGGCGGCGAGCACCACCGCACCCGCCGTCAGGAGCAACGTGGCCAGACGCGGCTCCAGGCGATCCGCCAGCCGACGGGCCCCTGGAGCAGCGAACAGGGGGAAGAGCAGCGGGAGATAGACGGCCAGATGCATGGCAGACCTCGCGCCTACCGGCCCGCGTCCAAGTCGCCGCCCAGCAGCCGGCGCAGCAAGGCCTCGTCTCCGCTGGAAAGGTCGTCGACGAAGCGCGTGAGAACCCCTTCGCGGTCCTGCACCTCCTCCATCGCACGGTGCATCTTCCGTGCGGCGAACCCCTGTTCGTCCGTGGCGGGGGCATAGGCGAAGGCCCGCCCGTGCGCCGCCCGGGTGAGCACGTCCTTGTCGTACAGGCGGGTCAGAATCGTCACCACCGTGCTGTAAGCCAGGTCGCCGCCGATGCGGTCCAACACCTGCCGGGGCGTGAGCGGTACGGAGGCCGAACGGAGTACGGCAAGCACCTCGGCCTCCCGCCTCCCGTTGGCCAGGCGGCGGTCCGCTTCGTTCGCGGGACCGGCGTGGTCATGCCCGTCCAATGTTGGCCGCCTCCTTGTCCATCCTCTACAGTCACCCTCGTCTTCTACACGCGTGTAGACGGTGAGGGTCTGCCCCGAGTGTGCCATGCCCGCCATGCCCGCCCTCCCCCCATGACACCCGCCGCCATCGCGGTGACCGGCTCGGCACAGGCCGGCGCCCGGGGCCCGGCGCCCAGGGCCCAGGGCCCGGTCGGCGCTTCACCACCAACACATCGGACCAACCCCAGGGACGGACGAATTGAGCACCATCGGCATCGGACAGGCAGCGGTCCTCGGCATCGTCGAAGGGGTCACCGAATTCCTGCCGGTCTCCTCCACCGGCCACCTGAAGATCACCGAGGGGCTGATGGGCATCCCGGTGGACGACAAGGCCGTCGTCGCCTTCACCGCGGTCATCCAGGTCGGCGCCATCGCCGCGGTCCTGGTGTACTTCTTCAAGGACATCGTGCGGATCATGACCGCGTGGGGACGCGGCCTGGCCAACCGCGAAGAGCGGTACCACCACGACTACAAGTTCGCGTGGTGGGTCATCTACGCCACCATCCCCATCGTCGTCGTGGGACTGGCCGCCAAACCCCTGATCGAGAGCACCCTGGCCTCCCTGTGGGTGGTCGCCGGCTCCCTCATCGTCGGCAGCGGCCTCATGTGGGCCGCCGACCAGATGGGCCGCCACAAGCGCGGCGAGGACGACACCGACCTCAGGGACGCCATGCTGGTGGGCTGCTCCCAGATCCTCGCCCTGCTCTTCCCCGGCTTCTCCCGCTCCGGCGCCACCATGTCCACCGGCCTCATCCTCGACCTCGAACGCGTCGCCGCCACCCGTCTCTCGTTCTTCCTGGGCATTCCCGCCCTGACCGGTGCGGGCCTGTACGAGCTCAAGGACGCCATCGGCGCCGGCGTGGACACCCTTCCGCTGGCCGTCGGCACCGCGGTCTCCTTCGCCGTCGCCTACGCCTCGATCGCCTGGCTCCTGAAGTTCGTCGCCAAGCACTCCTTCAACGCCTTCGTCGTCTACCGGATCGTCATCGGAGTCCTGCTCTTCGGCCTGCTCGGGACCGGGGTCCTCACCGCCTGACGGCGGACCCCGCGGACTCCGGCTCCTCGGAAACGGGAGCCCCGGCCGAGCCGGTTCGCCGGCCGGTCTGTGATCGGCCGGCGGCCCGGGCCATTGACCTCACCCTTACCCCGTAGGTCGTCCACAGCGCAGTAGACCACCTACGGCAAGGCAGTCGCCCGGGTGCTGCGCCCGGTCGCCTTTGGCCCGGCTCCCTTGAGAGGCCCCACCTTGCATGGCCGCATCCGTGCACACAGCGACCCACCTCGCGGTCAACCCGTACGCCCCGCCGCGCGAGGGCGCCCGACGCGCGGAGGAACCGCTGGGGAAGTACGGGAACGCCGTCGAGCTCACGGTGGCGGACCGGCTGAAGGCCGGCCCGACGCGTCCGCTGCCGGTCTCCACATGACCCGCGCCCGACTCGCACGCCGAGCCGGTTGGCCGGCCCTGAGCGCCGGCGCGCTCTTCGCCCTGCTGGCGCTAAGGGTCGTACGCACCCCGGATCATCCGCTGCCCGCCGATGCGGCCCTGCACCGCTGGTCCATGGAGCACCGCCCGGCCGTCCCCTCGGCCCTCGCCCGCATCGTCACCTACACCGGCACCGGGTTCATCCCGTACGTCCTGCTCGTACTGGCAGGCCTGTACGCCGGCCACACCATCCGGCAGCGGGCCGTCACGGCCGCCGCGCTGCTGCTGTGCCTCGGTGCGGGCCAGACCCTGCGCTACGCGATCACGATGCCGATCGCGCGCCCCCGCCCGGCGACAGCGGACTGGCCTGTCGCGCACCGGCGACCGGCCCACGGCCCACGGCCGGCGGCTGACGGCTGACGTGCGGCAGCGCATCCTCGTCGAGGACGGTCAACGGGAGCTGCGGTCCGAGTAGGCCTCGGGGACGGTCGAAGTTCAGTCGGAGGGGTGCTCCCCCTGGGCGATTTCGACCCCGCGGTGCAGCCAGATCGCCCCGGCCAGGGAGGAAGCGCCCGCCGTGGCGCACAGCAGGGCCATGGCCAGCACCGCGGGGGCGATGCGCCGGGTGGGCGCATGGGCCAGCAGGGCCTTCACGCGGGCGGGGACGGGTCCGGTGACAGCGCCCGCCGCCAGCACTGACCGCTCGGACCGCCTGCTGCCACGGGTGGTGGCCAGCGCCGCGCGCCCCACGGCCTGCGCGGTGAGCAATCGGTCGCCGGTGGCGCGGGCGGCGGCCTCGTCCGCGGCGCGTTCGGCGGCGAACGACACCTGGGGAACGACCGCGGCCAGTGCCGGGTGGCACCATCCTGCGAGCTGGGCGGCGGCGAGGAAGAGGTGGTGGCGCGAGGCGAGGTGAGCGCGCTCGTGGGCCAGAAGCACCTCGCGCTCGTGCGGATCCAGGGAGCGCAGCATGCCGCTGGTCACCACGACCCGGCCCGTGCCCGTCAGTCCGGGCAGGGCGTAGGCGTCCGGGCGGGAATCATCCAGTACGCACACCCCTCCGACGTTCGGAAGGTGGGCGACATCGCCATGGGCGCTGCGCAGGCGCTTCACCTCGGACCATCCGTGCCGGACCACGGTGACGCCGGTGACCACGGCGACCCCCGCGGACAGCGCGGACATCCCGAGGGTCAGCGGCGCCGGCCCGGCCCGGAGCGGTTGGACCAGGTGTATGAGGGCGGCCAGGGGCGGTATCGCCAGCGCGAGGGGCAACAGCAGGACACCCAGGCACGCCACGACCCCGACGGCGAGTGCCCCGGAGGCGGTGGTGATCGTCCACAGCGCGACGTCGGGCCTCACCCGGGCGGCCACGCGCCGGGCGAGCGGCGGCAGGGCCCAGGGCAGCAGGAGGGGGACGAGCAGCAGGACGATCACTGACCGCCTCCCTCCAGCAGACGCCTGAGCTCCGCCTCGTCACCGGGGCTGAGCCCTTCGACGAACCGCGCCAGGACGACGCTGCGGTCGCCGTCCTGGTCGAGCTCACGATGCATCCGGCGGGCGGTGAGGCCGTGCGCGTCCTCCACCGGGAAGTACAGGAAGCCCCGCCCGCCGGGATTGCGGTCGATGACGCCCTTCTCGTGCAGCCGGGCGAGCAGCGTCGCCACCGTGGTCCGGGCCAGCGGCTGCGGTATCGCCGCTCGCACCTGAGCGGCGGACTGCGGTTTTCCCGCAGCCCACAATGCCGCCAGAACGCTGGACTCCAGCTCGCCCGCCGGCCGACGTTCGCTCGCGCTGCCCGTCATGGAACCTGCCCCTCGGAGAGATCGTCTACAGTGAGGTAGACGGACTACTGTCTTGTAGACATGGAGGGGCGGACGGCACCCGTGCCGTCCGGCAGCCCGACAGTCCGGCAGCCCCTTGTCTGCGGCGGTGAACCCCACCCCGACCACCATTATCGATGGGACCGTGCCGATGCCCCTGACACAGCTCGCCGCAGCGCCGCCGGTGCACCTCGCCGTGAACCTGCTCGACGCCCAATCCCTCCTCGCCACGTTCGGGACGATCGGCATCGCGGTCGTCCTGTTCGCCGAGACGGGCCTGCTCGTCGGCTTCTTCCTGCCCGGGGACTCGCTGCTGTTCACGGCCGGACTGCTGTGCGCTGGCTCGGCGGCCTCCCCGGGGCACCTGTCGCTGCCCTGGGTCCTCCTCGCCTCCGCGGCCGGCGCCCTCGCCGGCGCACAGACCGGCTATCTGCTGGGCCGAAAGGCCGGGCCCGCGTTCCTGACCCGGGCGAAGTCCCGCAAGATCGGCGAAGGCGCCGCCCGGGCGGCGGAGATCCTCGAACGCTACGGGTACGCGAAGGCCATCGTCCTGGCCCGTTTCCTGCCCATCGTGCGGACCGTGCTGAACCCGCTCGCCGGGGTCCTGAACGTACCGGCGCGCACGTTCACCCTCTGGCAGGTCCTGGGTGGTCTGCTGTGGACCATCGGCCTGGTCCTGGCCGGATACGCGCTCGGCGCCTCCGTGCCCAACGTCGACCGCTACCTGCTGCCGATCATCGCGGTCATCGTCGCCGTGTCTCTGATCCCGGTCGCCCTGGAGCTGCTGCGCTCCCGCCGCGCCGCCCGCTCCTGACAGCCGATCGGCAGTTTCGGTGCGGCAGGCCCAAAGGCGACTGCGTTCATCATGCATTTATCGTGCGTCAACATGTGACGGGTGAGATCAATTGTCCGGTTCAGGACAGAGACATGAAGGAGCACCTTCTTGCCCACTCACCTCAAGCGTGCTGCCGGCCCACGGCTGTTACTGGCGCTGATCACGGCCCTGTGCGCAATCATCGGCACCACCGCGCTCGGCACGACCCAGGCGGCAGCAGCCGATCAGCGTCACCCGATCTACGCCATCGCGCACCGCGTCGACACCCTGGGCGGCGTGGACGCCGCACTCAAGCACGGCGCCAACAGCATCGAGATAGACGTCTGCGCCTGGTGGAACCCGAACGAATGGCGGGCCTATCACGACTGTTCCTCGGCCGGTGACAACCGGCTGGGCCCCAGCTTCGACAGCATGATCGACCGCATTCTCTCGAACGCCGACGCAGGACGCCGGCTGGCGATGGTCTGGCTGGACATCAAGGACCCGAACTACTGCGGAGAGCAGGAGAACCGCGGGTGCAGCGTCGCCGGACTGCGCGACAAGGCACAGCGGCTGACGGCTGCCGGGATCCAGGTGCTCTACGGGTTCTACGAGTACCACGGCGGCAGTACCCCGGACGTCGGCGGCCGGGGCTGGAAGAGCCTGGAAGGCAGGCTCGGCAGCCTGGAGGGCATCACGACGACCGGAACCCGCGACCAGGTCCGAGGTGCTTTCAACCGGTCCGGTGCCGGATTCCCGGCCGGACACCGGGCGATGGACTACGGCGACAGCGACATCACCAAGGGGTTCGGCAACTGCACGGAAGCCACCTACAACACGTGCGCGGAACTGAAGAAGGGCTCCGGGGACCGTGACGCGGGACAGCTCGCGGCCACCCTGTCCTGGACGACCACGTACAACGATCCGTGGTACGTCGACAAACTGCTGGGCGACGGGCGCGTGGACGGGATCATCGCGGGCTACGGGGCCTTCACCGGAGTGCGCGAGTACGACGACAGCTGGCAGTGCGCCAATGCCATCGGCCTCGTCCGTGACTGGGTGAACCGCCACAGCGGCACCCACCGCATGGCCACCCCTGGTGACCGCCTGTTCAGGTAGCGCGGGGACTGCGCCCGAGGGCGCGTGCCCCGAAGCGCCGGCGGGGCGCCTGGGGCCGGTACGGGACAGCCAGATTCCTCCCGGCCGGCCCCGGCCCCTGGGCTACTGCTGGTCGGGAACGTACTTGTAGCCGACGCGGCGCACGGTCGAGATGCGGTCCCGGTAGGCGGGTCCGAGCTTGCGGCGCAGCCGGGCTACGTGGACATCGACCGTACGGCCGTCGCCGATGTGCCCGTACCCCCAGATGCCCGAGATGAGGGCATCACGCGTGTGAACCGTGTACGGGTGGGCCACGAGGTGGGCCAGGAGGTCGAACTCCAGGTAGGTGAGATCCAGTTCGCGCCCGTCGAGCTCGACCAGCCGACGTGCCCGGTCCACCCGGATCGCGTCGTCGAGCCGGACGGAGTCGCGGTGCGGGGCCGGCTCCGACCCGGGAGCCCGAGGCAACCCGGGCCCGAGGGGATGGATTTCCGGGCGTATGCCGTGCGCTTGCATCAGCGCCACCGGGTCGACGTCCGCCGGCAGGAACACGAGGTATCCGACGCGACCGCCGTCGGTCCCGCCGGCGGGGACGGCGGGCGGACGGTCGCCGACCAGCTGGAGGCGCGGGGCCGGGGAACGGCGGACGGCTGGTGCGGGTGCGGGAATGGCGGTGGTCACGATGAGCCCCTTCGGCTGCGCGGAGTGAGGTACGGAGGCCGGGTGTTCGGGCACGACAGGGCGCGGTGTCTCCGTGAAGGAGTCGACCAGGAGGATCGGCGCGTCGCACGCCGGACCGATCCGCAGGCCCCGAAGGGCCGGGGTCACGAACGGAGCGACGCACAGAGAGAAGCGGCAGCCGGAATACCGGCGCGCATCGAGGAAATGCCCTGACGAAGAAGCCCTAGACGGGTCGGCAGACGGCGCTGGCCACGCGACGGAGGTCAACGTGCCTGCGGCGTACGAGCAACGGCTGCGACGGGGACATGGTCACATCGTGGGGTGCGCGGCGGACGCGCGTCAATACTTCCCTACTGATTACATAGGAAATCGCCGGATGGAGGGGCCCCGCCACCAGGAGGGCCCGGAACGGAACTCCCCGACTCCACGCACTCCCTGACAGGGGATCCGGCCGCGATCCCCACCAACCGGCCGCCGACCTGCATCGTCTTTCATCCCGAGATCGGACTGTCCATCATTCGGTCACGCCCTTGCCGGGAAGGTCGCTTCGGGCGAGTATCCCTATCAATCCGATGGGAAAGGTGGGGATGGCCGCCCTGCCCGGTCGCGGCCGGCTCGCACACCCACCGTCTGCCGCCCAACAACGTTCCGGAGTAGCCGACATGACCACCGCCAGCCCCCATGGCACCGACGAGCGGCACCGCGCACTCCTGCGTACCGCCCGCGATGTGGCGGACGACCTCGCCGCGGACGCCATCGCCCGCGACCAGGCCGGTAAGCCGCCGACCGACGAGACGGCCCGGCTGCGCGAGGCCGGCCTGCCGTCGGCCCTCACCCCGCCCGGACCCGGTCGCGGGGCGGACTGGCGTACCGGATGCGCCGTCATACGGGAGATCGCCGCAGCGGACAGCTCTGTCGGCGACCTGCTCGCCCGTCACTACGTACACGCCTGGAGCGGACGCTTCTACGCGGATCACGAGCACGCCACCGCCCTCGAAGAGGAGTCGGTGCGCGAGCGGTGGCTGTGGACCGGGGCGGTCCGCACTCCCGCGTCCAACGACGACACCGAGGGACCGGACCTCAGCCTGAGGCCGCGCACCACCGGCTACCTGCTGAACGGGCGCCGGTCGGTGGACACGGCGGTGGCCGCTGCCGACCAGATCGTGGTGGACGCCGTCTGCGCCGCGACCGGCGACGTACTGGTCGTACGGATCCCACCCGGCGCACGGGGCGTGACCGTCGAACCCGCCCACGATCGCCTCGGGCAGCGGGTCGCCGGCGCGGGTCAGGTCGTCCTGGACCGGGTCGCCATCACGCCGGAGCAGGTGCTGGGCCGCCGGCCGCACGACGAGGAGTCGACCTCACCCGTCACCGCGCTCGCGGAACCGGCGCTCCGGCTCGCCCTGTGCCACGTCGGCCTCGGCATCGCCGAGGGGGCCCTCACCGAAGCACGCGACCTCAGCAGGGGCGGCCGCGCACACCGGCTGCCCGGTGAGGACCCGGACCTCTTCCTGACGTACGGGGAACTCGCCTCTGCCGCTCAGACGGCCACCGCCGTGGTCGACCGGGCGACGGAGGTCATGGCGCAGGCTCTCGCCAAGGGTGCGCAGCTCGATTCCGAGGTACCGGCGGGCGTCGCCGCCCTGGTCGCGACTGCCGAGGCCGTGACCTCGAAGGCCGCCCTGCACATCACCGCCCGGGTGCTGGAACTCGCCGACGCGCCCGGACTGGACCGGTTCTGGCGCAACGCCCGAGTCCTGACGGCCCACCGCCCGGTCGCGCACCGCCTGCGCTCCATCGGCGAGCACTACCTCAACGGCTCCCACCGCGCGGTGGCGTCGGCCTTCCATTGACGCAGGGCGCCGCTGCTCTCCCCCAGGCCCCCTCGACTGCCGGGCGGGCACGCGTACCCGCCCGGCAGCCGGCGGCCGCCCACGGCGGACGCCGGCCTGATCCATGCCGGATAATGGCCCTATGCGGATCTCAGCCAGGGCGGACTACGCGGTACGTGCCGCACTGCAGCTTGCCGCGGCACAGGATGACGGGCCGGTGAAGGCCGAAGCCATCGCCGACGCCCAGGACATCCCGCACAAGTTCCTCGAGGGCATCCTGAACGACATGCGCCGAGGCGGTCTCGTACTCAGCCAGCGCGGCGGCAACGGCGGCTACCGGCTGGCCAAGCCCGCCCGGTCCATCAGCATCGCGGACGTCATCCGCGTCGTGGACGGGCCGCTCGTCTCGGTGCGCGGGGTCCGCCCACCGGACCTGTCCTACACCGGCCCCGCCCAGTCGCTGCTCCCCCTCTGGATCGCGCTGCGGGCCAATGTGCGCGAGATCCTCGACGGCGTGAGCCTGGCCGACGTCGCGTCCGCCGATCTGCCCTCCGGCGTATCGGCACTGGCCGATACCCCCGGGGCCTGGACCAACCCCTGACCCCCTGACTTCCCGACCCCCGCCCCACCTGCACTTTCTCGCATCGCGAGATATCGGCGTCCATCATGCGGTCAGCCTCTTGGGGCGGGTGTCCGGCTCTGCCAATATGCCTACCAACCAGGTGGGAAAACTAGGAATCAAGGGAGGCGGCCATGCGAACACTGCACCACGCAGGCCGGATGCTGCCTCTGACCTCCCGCCGACACATCGACCTGGTCCGCACCTCCAGCGCCATCTGTCAGTCCGGCTGACACCCTTCGCCGGTCCGGTTCCGCGCGTTGCGCACCACTGAGCTCTGTCCCACTGCGCTCTCCTCCGGCCGGGCAGGCCTCTCGGCCGACCTCACCGACCGCCTGCTTTCGAGCGCGGGCGTCCGACACCCACCCATTCGGGTGCTGTGTGTGCCGATGGCTTCGTGTCGCCCATCTCTCCGTACCTCCCTGAACACCATCCCGTGAAAGGACACCTCCGTGTCTGCCGCCAGACCGCTCACCACCCTGCGCGCCATCGCCGTCACAGCGGCTCTTCCCCTGCTGCTCACCGCCTGCGGCTACGGTTCCGAGGCGAAGAAGGACGACGACAAGGCCAACGTCGCGGCCACCGGCACCAAGAAGCTGTCCGCGTCCGAGGTCCGTATCGGGTACTTCCCGAACCTGACGCACGCCACCGCGCTGGTCGGCCTCCAGGAAGGCCTGA